>CAVZHD010000001.1:0-862366 GCA_963775025.1 uncultured bacterium | reverse complement strand
CTTGAGCAAAATGCCTTGCGCAGGGTGGTGTTAGTATTTTCGGATGCACACCCCTGGAAGCTGGATATCAATCCCGGCCAACCCATCCCGACCGATTCGCCGATGAAAAATCATTTCCTTGCCGCTGCCCTGATGATGTTGCCGGCGGCGCCAGCGCTGGCCCAACTCCCGCCAGTTCTCCCGACGGCCGGTCTCGAGGCCTATCGGACTTATGAGAAGGCGCCGGGGCAGCGCGCCTTCGCCATCGCCCCCGGCGGCGCCTGGGGATGGCATGCCGGCGCGGACTCACCGGATCTGGCGGAAGACCAGGCCATCAGCGCCTGCCGGGCCAGTACGCGCCAGAAATGTGTGCTCTACGCGCGCAACGAGCAGGTGATTTTCAATGCCACCGCCTGGCCCGGCCTGTGGGGACCTTACGCTAACGCGACCATGGCCGCCAAGGCGCCAGGCGGGATCGAACCCGGGCAGCGCATGGCCGACATCGGGTTTCGCGACGCCCAGGGAAAATCATCCAGCCTGAGCGCGCTGAAAGGCAAGGTCGTCGTCCTCCACTTCTGGGGCAGCTGGTGCCCGCCATGCCGCAAGGAAATGCCGGAACTGGCCAGGCTGAACAAGCGTCTGGGCGATCGCCGGGACATCGTTTTCGTCCTGCTGCAGGTTCGTGAGCCGTTCGCCACCGCCCGGCGCTGGGCGCAAAGTCAGCAACTCGACCTGCCCCTCGCCGACTCGGGCAGTCGTGGAGAAAGCGACGCCAACCTGCATCTGACCACTGACGCGCCGCTACCGGACCGCGAGATCGCCCGCAGTTTCCCGACCAGCTACGTGCTGGACAAGCATGGCCTGGTGATCTTCTCGCATGTCGGACCGGTCCATGACTGGCCTCAGTACGAAGCCTTCCTCAGGGACGCTGCCCGGAACTCCGGAAAATGACCCGACCACGCGCCGGGTAGTCGGCGGCGCGGCGCCTCACCGATCAGTGCGTGCCGGCGGCCGGCGCCTCGTCCTCGACATCTTCCCAGCCGGTGATCATGGTCTTGATGTGCGCGAAGGGCGTATGCCCGGTCGTCGTCAGATAGACATGGACGATGACGAAAGTCAGCATCATGAAGGCACCCGCCGTGTGCGCCAGCGCCACGCCTTCAAGCCCGAAGAAGCGATCGAGGCCAAAATCCTTCCAGTAGGCATAGAACAGGTAGATCAGCCCGGAGCCCCAGATGAGCGGCGAAACCATCGCCAGCAGTGTCACGTAGGCCAGCCGCTGCAAGGGATTGTGCTTCTTCACGGCGGTCTTGTGGAAGGGGTGCGGCGCGCCGACGAAGATGCCGTAGCCGTAGTAGCGCACCATGGCAACCACCTTGTTCAGGGTCGGAATGTATTGCCGCCACTCGCCGGTCGTGAACTGCCAGAAGATGGTGAACGCCCATAGCGTCAACAAGGCCCATGCCGTCAATGTGTGTAACTCGACCGCACGCTGGAAGCCGAAATTCTTGTAAACACCGTGAATTTCAAAACCAGTCAGCAGCATGAAAATGACCATCGCGGCCTGAGACCAATGCCAGAAGCGCTCGTAACGCTTGTAAAGATAGATGCGGGCGGGTGCGTTCATGATCTTATCCCTTGCGCTTGAAGTGAATGTAAACACGCGTGCCGCCATGGATCAGCACACCGAGCAGGCTGAGCAGGACAACCGCCCAGCCTGCCATGTCGAGCAGATGGTTGCGGTCGCGGCCGCAGTTTTCCGGATTGATTTTCAACCTGTATTTTTCGAGATCTTCCGGAAGTTCTTTTTCTGATGTGATAAATACTTTTCCGTATTTTTCAAACTCTTGTATCGCCTCTCTTTTCCGCTCAATACTCATGCCTTTGTGCCCAAAATCGTGGCTCGCTCCCCAGGAAACAAAACGCACAATGGTAAATGTTTCCCCAGGCACGAGTCCGAGCGTACGGAGAACGCCTTTGTCCGGATGAAAATATTTTGGGTGCAGGTGGGTAAGTGATTGGTAACCCAAGTATCGCATCTGCTTTTCCCCAAAATGCACTCTAAACGATGCCGGTGTAATGAATTTTGTACCGAAAAAATATGCGAATGGATTTGTGAGTTTGGCGATATCTGAATCGTAGAAAACCAGCGTCGGAATCCGAAAAGCCCACCCGATCGGAGCAACAATCCCCATCTCTTCCACAATAATGTCAGGTTTGAATTTTATGATAACTCCGACTATTTTTAGTGACCTTGTAATGAGCTCTTTGAGAAGTCCTAATTTTCCGCGCCCTATCTTGCTGAGACTTTTGTGGGGAATGCCATATTTTCCCAACAGATGGTTGGTCATTTCCTTGTCCCTTGATGTAACGAGAACCTCATGCCCTTTTTTATCGAGTTCCCAGATAAGATTTTTGAAAAAATGTACCTGTGCCGGATGTTTAATGTCGATAAGAACTTTCATGCATCACTGAGTAAATATGGCTATCCAAAAAAATTTATTATATTGTAACACACGAGTTGCCGCTTCGACTTGTTTGCCCGGCTTTATCCATTAACGTCCGTGATGAGAAAATTTTTCTGTAAAAACAGTGGCGCAAGGTGTTTGTATATTTTGTTGGGTCTTGCTTTCTTCATCGCCCTTCTCTTCCGTTACGGTTTTATCCCCTGGTTTTACGGAAATTCGTTTCTCATTGTCCAGGGTGAAACCGCGAGCGTGCAATGTTTGTTAAACCACGGTTTCGCAAGTTTTTTTAGTTATTGCCAGAATACCGGCCAGCCCCTGGGTCTGCCGTTTCTTTCGGATCTCCCTATTAATTATCTTGGATTCCTTTTTGCAAAACTCTTTTTCTTGGATCCCTACCTGGCGGCTTTACTATCCAGAATTTCAGTCCTTCTTATTGCGTACCTATCCTGTATCTATCTCCTAAAGAGATTGGGCGTACATTCGTGGATCGCCCTGATCATGAGTTTTGCGTATCTCACTCTCCCGGTAATCCCGGGGCATGCCGGCTTTGGTTCGCTGATGTACGGATTAATGCTCATTCCCTTCTTCCTTTTGGCTGACCTATGGTATGCAAAGCGTATTCAAAAAGGTGCTACCTTGCCGATGATTGTGATTCCCACCTTTTTTTATACGGCAGTTCGTTCCCTGGCCCTTTTTATCAACGGATACGCGTTCGTTATATCACTCCTGGGTTCGTTTGCCGTCTTTGGCTGGTTTCTTTGGGAAAACAGACATCACTGGAAAAAAATACTCATTTATGTGGTTGGGTTTTTTGCCGCGAATGCAGTCACTAATTATCTGTATAATCTTTATGTGCCGGGTGGTGACTCGTATTCCGTGATGCCACTCGATTTTTTCCGCGCGCAGGGCATAGACATCATCTCATTCGTGCTTCCTCCTGTCGGCCTGTTCTTCTCTGATCTTTTTAGAATTGGCACCGAGTGGAACGCTTTTGCGTTTTTTGGTGATGGCACAAATGTTCGTTTTAACTATCTTGGCTACTCTCTTCTTCTCCCATTTTTTCTGTATCTTTTCTTTTGCAAAAAAAATCTCGTTTTGAAGCTTCTTATCGTTATGGGGTTTGTGGGGCTCATTTTATCTCTTGGCCCATCTTTAAAGGTGAATGACACCCGAGAGGCTGTCATTCAAGAACACTGTTTCTTTCAGTGATTATCTCATGAAACCAGAAATGGCCACGTTGGAGCTTCCAACTCAATCTCTCTATACCGACGTTGCTGGTATTAAAAACATGCGGTCCGTTTACCGGTGGCATGTATTTTTTAAATTCGTTCTCATCGTTGCTGTGGCCATGTTTTTTAGTGGTCTTCTCAAGCAAAGACGCTATTCGGCTCTCGCCCTATTTCTCATCCTTATTGTTTTTGAATTTATGCCGAATGTCTCTGATATGCACCAGCGTTATCGGACGGCATATGGTCAATTCGAGCTTTTCCGGGAAGATATAGTTGAGGATATGCAACCGTCCGTTAAGGCTAACGATAAAGTTTTCTTTCTTTTCCAGGGAGAATGATTTTCTTGTGGGCTATATCTCTGGAAGCCTCAATTTACTTACCTACAATGCCGCGGGTGATAAATTGCAGAAATACTCAACAAACGCTGGCCTCAAGCAATATCCAACATGAGAAATAATGTTGGGAGCGTGAATGATAATGCGTATACCGCGTTTTCAACTGGTATTATCGATACAATGATAATTCCTTATTTCAATTTGCGATGGCATGGCTGTATCGTATTGGCCACCGTCGGAGAAGGAAAGGCAGGAAATTCTTAATGAAAAAAAACTGATGTTTGATTATCAGGATAATCGTTTTCGCGTTGAGGATCATAAGTGGTTTTCTATTGTCACTCTGAGGCGATAATGGCCCTTAAATCCTTTGAGACTTGTTTCTTTTGCGAATAATCCTGAATAAGTTTAAATTTCAGAATTTCTTGTGAAGTATCCGAGAGTTCTTTCTCATCTTCGTACAATTCGCAAATTGCGCCTGAGAAGTTTTTGGCATCATTGGCAGCTATGATAGCACCTTCGATCCCCTCTATCCCCTCTAACCCTGTGCTCGTCGAAACTATCGGTAAGCCGTGGTACATGGCCTCTATCACCTTCCCCTTTACCCCCGCACCGTACCGGAGCGGAACGATAACTAAGCGCACTTGTTGATATAGTTTTTCGAGTTCCTTGTCTGATACCAGCCCTTTTACGCTGATATTTTTTGACTTGATTTTCCTTACCTCAGATGGTGGGTTGGAACCAACAATGTGCAGCTTGATGTCCGGAATCTGTTTGATGATCTGTGGAAAAACCTGTTTTGTGAACCACTGAATCCCATCAAGATTCGGAGTGTGCTGAAACCCACCCACAAAAAGAACTCCGGTTCTTTGACTGAAATTCGTGATGGGTTTTGGAAATTTTTCGTAAACAAATATGGGGATGAGCTCAACACGCTTCCCCGGTACATCCTCTTCGATAAGCCTTTTTTCAACCTCACTGAGTGTGAAAATAATGTCTGATTTTTTGAAGAGGGTTGTTTCTATTTTTTTTAATTTTTTAGATTCCTCCAAGAGTTTGGGGATCTTTTTCGAACTCATATCTCCTCTGCTCCCGAAGATAGTGGAGATCGTGCCCGAAATAGATGACTTTTGCCTTTGTGTATTTCCTGATGACATCGATATATTTTTCCGCAACAAGTGGTCTCTGCAGATATGCGATATCGAGATAGTCGGTGTTTTCCCTTACCCAATATTTCCAGTTTTCCTTCATATACTGCCCATAGAGCACTTCGATACCCAGATCCTGAAGCATTTCCGTATATGGTTCGTGTTTGAAAAAGTTGTCTCCGATAAATTTTACGTTCAACCCCATTTCAACAAAGAGCTTGAGGTACTGGAAACACATACGGCTGCCGGCATCTTTATCGAAATGCGGAACGTAATGATCGATAACGATAATAGTCTTTTTGTTTTGACTTCGGTCTCTTGCCTGAAAAATATTTTCACCATTAGCAAATTGCGACTCCTTAAGCTCCTTTCTCCATTTATTGAAGAATCTCTTCTGATTCTCTTTTTGGTGTTTTTTTAAACCCGTGTTTTCGTCCCTCCCGTGAGATATTCCTTCAAAATGGATAATCACTGATTTTGGCTGATACATAACCTTCAGGCCCCTTTTTCTTACTTCAAAGGCCAGATCGGTATCTTCGTAATATGCCGGAACGTACCGCTCATCAAATCCTCCGATTTCGTCCCAGAGTTTTTTGGAGATAAGTACACTCGCGCCTGAACAGTAATCCACCTCCTTTACATAGTTGAATTCCGGCTGACTCGGATCTTCGAGCCGACCATAATTCCAGCCGGAAGCATCATTCCAAATGATGCCACCCGCTTCCTGCAGGCGACCATCGGGGTAAACAAGTTTGGAACCGACAAGGCCAGTTTTCTTATCGCTCTCGATCAGTTTAACAATGGAGGAAAGCCAGTTCTTCTGGACAACGGTATCATTGTTTAAAAGATGAATATACCTGCCCCGAGCCTTCTTTGCGGCATTATTGCAGTTTAAGAGAAACCCCAGATTTTTTTTGTTGTGAACAACAGTAATGCCTTTAATATATTTTTTTATATCTTTTGTTTCGTCGCCTGAAACGTCGTCCGCAACGATAATTTCATAGGAAATATCCCTGGTGTTCTGTAGTATTGAGTGGAGACACGCGTAGGTGTATTTCCACTGGTTGTGTACGGGAATAATGATGGAAACCAAGGGTTTTTCCTGCTCCTTAAACATAAGTTTCTTTTTCGTGTTCAGATTTTTGAAAATCTGAGGAATTTCTTGGGAATCCAGCTTTCCGTTAAAGAATCCGCGAATGTTATTCGCGGCTCTGTCTGCATTTTCTTCCCGAATTGCTCCAAGAAATTTTTTTACATTGTTTCTGTTGAAATACTTAACGAATTTCACCGGATGAAAAACAGCACTTATGACAGTGAAGACAATAATTTTCCATTTCTTTGCCACCAGGAGAACCAGTCTACCTCCTTCGTAGCCAAATCTTATTGGCCATGTCACCAGCCTCCCAAGACGATAACTCAACGACCCCCTTAGCTCTCCGATATATTTCTCCCTGTCGGCAATCCTTTCATTACGCTCAAGTATCGCATGGTTTAAGTGGTCAATATGCAGCTTTTTCTCCTCCAGAATTTTCTTTTCCTGTATGAGTAATTTTGTGTTTTTCTGAAGAGAATCTGCGAGAGAGTTGATCTTTTCACTCTGTTTTTCAAGTTTTCTTGTCTTTTCGGCTATGTTTTTCCTCTCTTTCTCAACATCTTTTTCGAGTAATTTCGCCCATTCTGTACGCTCATTAAGCTGCTTATCGAGATTTAAGGCCCATTCTGTACGTTTATTCAACTCCTGCTCAAGCTCTATAATTTTTGGTTGCGATGAGAAAACTTCGAATTTCCCTGATAGATTGGTGAAATCCTTGGCTGTGAAATTTTCCCATTTTTCAAGTTGCCTTGTTGTCTCCGGATCGGAGAGCAATGAAAAAATTGCGCGCAGTCCTAGCTGATTGTGTTCAAGCGACAACTGTTTATCCGCAGCGAAGCACATTTTGCCACACAAAATGGAATAAGTTCCGGTGGATATTGCTTTTCTGTGATTTTCGCTTCCGGAAAAATGGCGTTGAACTCAGAAATATCCTGAATTCGCATGAAGTGTTTCAGCACTTCATAAAGCTCGAAGGACGCTCTTGTCCTTGTTTCCGGCCTGTCGCCGGTGAGATTCGCCTGCCCTTTGCGAATCCTGAATTTTACGAGCTTCTCCGGTATAACGTGGATATCGTATTTACTGCATATCTTTATCCACACATCGAGGTCAGGGAGTGCCGTAAGGCGCGGGTCGTGCAGACCTACTTCTTTGTACACGCTCCGGCGGATAAGCGAACTTGGATGACAGAGGCAATTTCCGTAGGTGAAAAAGTATTTTAGCCACTCATGGCGCGACCTATTTGGCTGGTCGAAAATTTTGTGAAAAAAGCTTGTTGTGTCGGTAAAATCGGATTTGTCGTCATTTACTACCTGCACGTGGGAAAAAACGGCTGCCAAATCGTTACGGGACTCCAGGATGGCAACCTGCTTCTCGAGTTTGTCCGGTAAAAATATGTCGTCCGCCGCGAGCATGGCGATGTACCTTCCGCGTGATTCAGTAATTCCGCGGTTAAACGCGACGGAAAAGCCCCTATTTCTGTCCATTCGGAACAGTCTGATCCTTGGATCTTTATACCCTTCAATAATTTCTACGGTCCGATCTTCCGATCCGTCATCGACAATAACAAATTCAAAATCCTGAAAGGTTTGATAAAGCACGCTCTCTATGGCGTCTTGTACATACCCTTCATTGTTGTATGTCGGTAAAACGACACTTACTATTACCTCTTTCCTGTTTTCCATGTCTCTTTTTATAAAATCACAAGGATCCTCTGTATTTTTGAAGCACTTCATTCGCGGGGCCGATACAAGACATTTTTCCGTTGTCCAAGAGTAATGCTCTGTCGCAAAACTTCTCTATATTTTCCAACGCATGAGAGACCAAAATTATCGTCTTCCCCTGCCTTTTTCAATTCCTCGAAAACCCCGTAACACTTCTCCTGAAAGTTCGCATCTCCAACCGCCAACACCTCGTCCATGATGAGAATGTCGGCATCGACCGAATAGCCAGTGAGAAGGCAAGACGAGCGTACATGCCGGAAGAATAGTTCTTCAGTTTCGTATCGACAAACCGTCCAAGTTCCGCAAAATCGATAATTTCACGAAACCGATCTCTCGATCTGCTTTTTGGAAAGGCCGAGAATGGCTCCGTTGAGAAAAATGTTATCGCGAGCCGAAAGCTCGCCATTGAAGCCGACTCCGAGCTCGAGAAACGGCGAAACTTTGCCATGGACGATAACCTTTCCCTTATCTGGAAAATAGACTCTGGAAAGAATTTTAAGAAGCGTGGACTTTCCGCTTCCGTTGCGGCCTATAATTCCGAAAAATTCGCCCTTCTGAATTTCGAATGAAATATCTTTCAGCGCGTAAAACGTTTCGTGGCTCCCCTGCCGGAAAAAGTGAAACAGATTTTCACGCACGGAGTCCCTCCTCTGGTGATAGATGGTGAATTTTTTTGAAACGTTTTGTACCTTTATGGCGTGTTCCATATTAAATATTTTCCGCGGCTCTGCGCGATGCGCGCTTAAAGAACTGTAATGAAATGATGAGCAGTATACAGATGATTCCCGCCGCCATTGCAAAACTGGAAAGCGGGGGTATTTCACCGGAAATGAGTAGCCCCTTAGACCACTGAATGGCAAAGGTCATGGGGTTTAAGTACACCAGCTTCTGTGCGACTTCCGGTAAAACATTGAGTGGGTAAATGATGGGCGCGGCGTAGAATCCAGCCACCAGAAGCACTTCCCAGATTTGGTTTAAGTCACGAAGCCGGAGAAATAATGGCGAGGTGATGAGTGAGAAAATTACGATAATTCCGTAGATCATGGCGACCGTTCCGAGGAAGAGAACTATTGAGAGTACGTCAGGAGTGACCCCATAGTACGCAAAGAAACAGCCAAGTATGACCAGGCTTAAAATAAAGGTCATCAGCACGTTGAGGGTGGAAGCAATGACTATGATCCATTTTGGGATATATGCCTTGGTGATGATGCCGGCCTTACTCATGAGAGATGTTAGGCCCGTCATTGTCCCCTCCTGAAAAAAGTTCCAGATTATAATGCCGGTGAGGAGCTGGAGGGAGTAATTCTGGATGCCCGGGCCGAAGATGTTTGCGAAGACGAAATTGAGTACGAGAAATATAAGGAGTGGCTTGAGGAGCGCCCAGAAATACCCAAGAAATGAGCCGTGATATCGCAATTTAAAATCGGTCTTTGCGAGAACCCAGATCAGCTCCCGATAATTGTGAGTACGAGATTGCATGGGCATTACGCCTGAATAGAAGCTTTTTTTGAGAGTTCCTTCTTCCCGGTATCAAGTTTTCGTGGCGTTCCCATTTTCTTAAGCTCGATTTCACGGGCAAAACATGTCGCTTCAAAAAGACTTTCAAATGTTCCTGTATCCAGCCATCTTCCCTTCACAATGTGCACATCTAATGTGCGTTCTTTGAGATATTGTATATTGAGATCCGTAATTTCCAATTCCCCTCTGGGTGACGCCTTTAAGTTTTTTGTTCTTTTGATTACTGAATTGTCGTAGATATACAGCCCCGTGGCCGCGAAATTGCTTCTTGGATTCTTTGGTTTTTCCTCAATGCTAAGCGCTTTCATATTGGTATCAAATTCTATAACACCGAAGCGCTCCGGATCGGGAATCTCTTTGGCAAATATGCGGGCTCCCCTCTTGAAGGATGTTACCGCATCGGAGAAATCGTCTTCGAAAAGATTATCCCCTAAAATGAGGGTGACATTGTCCGTTCCGATAAAGTTTTCACCAATGAGAAAGGCTTGCGCTATCCCTTCGGGTTCATCCTGAATTTCGTAGGTAAACCGCACGCCAAACTCTTTCCCTGAGCCCAGGAGTCTTAAAAAGTCCCCTGCGTAGTCCGGTGCTGTGATAATGAGAATATCTTTAATCCCGGCTTTGATAAGCGTCTCTAATGGCCAATAAATCATTGGCTTGTTGTATACCGGCAAGAGCTGTTTGCTGGTAACCTTCGTTATGGGTCGGAGTCTTGTTCCACTTCCTCCGGCGAGAATAATTCCCTTCATGAAAATGAAAGTTCATTAATCAAAAGTATTCCGATACAATCAAATCGGTAGTGTGTACATTGTAATGATTTTCGCTTGAAAGTGAAACAAATTCACATCGTTGTTATCAACTGGCGACGGTACCCTGATACGGAACATTGCCTAAAATCTCTTCTTGCTCACCCAGTGTCTGAATTCTGCTATTACTGTATTGATAACGAATCTGATCGGGGTGCGCTCGATAGACTGAAACGCACATTTCCCTCCGTAATTTTCACCTCTTTTGATAAAAATCTTGGGTTTTCGGGCGGTTATAACGCTTTCTTTGAGCAAAATCTGCACATATTTGATGAAAATGATTATGTTTTTCTTTTGAATAACGATACCGAAATCCCACTGGCAACTCTTGAATACCTCGCCAAAAAGCATTTTTCACCCGAACAACAGCTGATTGCTACGCGGATGATGGATTTTAAAAATCATGAAAAACCTGAAAATCTTGGCACCAAACTCTATCGGTCAGGTATTGCCGCCAACAGAATGCTGACTTCTGAAAAGCTGTTTGCCCCGAGCGCCGGAGGCGCTCTGTACTCGGTGAAGCTTTTGAGGGAGCTGAAGAAAAAAACTGGAGAAATTTTTGATAAAGATTTCTTCTGCTACATGGAAGATGTTGATCTGGGACTGCGCGCGCTTTTGCTCGGTTATAAACCTGTTTTTGATGAAAATATCGTCATTTTCCACAAGGGCGGAGCATCGACCGGCGGACACTTCAATGATTTCATCATGGTCCACACTCTGCGCAATCATATGCTGATGATGGTGAAATGTTTCCCTTTGCCGCTGATTATCAGAATTTTGCTTCCTGTCATCGGATTTCAGATGCTTCTTGTACTGCGGTATGCCTTCTCCACTCGCCTTTTCTCCCTTATAAAGGCGTATGCCGGATTCTGGTTGAGACTTCCGAAGTTTCTCAAAAAACGAAAATCGTTGTTCGCAAATCTCCCCTCTGTGCGAGAGGATATACGGAATTACATGACGTCCGGTTGGCTCTCCCGCTAAACTTACATCTCCTCCATAATTCTTTCTATGTCACTTGCCGTAACATGTTTCTTTATCTGCGCTTTTCTTTCGGCGATGGGGGTTTTAAGAAGTTTCAGCTTCTTTCGCTGTTTGAGGAGATATGGCTCTCTGGTGAGGATAGAGATGTGCATAAGGGCATGGTGCCACCAGATTTTTCGTAGTGTCTGCTTGGAAAAATTCTGAGTCACGTGTTTTTTTAGAAGAATCTGATGGTTTCAGATATCGACCATTCACGGATGAGCCGGGTCTCTTTTTTCGGCTTTTCAGAATATTTCTCATGGATCTCGCGCCACCGGCAAACTGAGTGGTTCTGTCGTGGTAAGCGATGGCGTCGGGAGCGAAGATGGCGCGGTGACCGGCCCACTGGAGACGATACGCGAGATCGATATCCTCCTTGTACATGTACATAAGTTCGTCGAAGTATTCCCGTGTTCCATCTTTGTGAATGAATGCCACCTCTTCGAGGGCGTCGCGGCGGTATAAAGCCGCTGCACCGGATGTGCCGAAGATGTCGAGCGCTTTGTCGTACTGCCCCTTATCCTCTTCACCCTGTCCCCTGTCTTCGAAACGGTGGTTTTTTAGGGCCCGAAGCCCAGTGGTGTCGATAGTCTTTGTCTTCCCCTGATCTTTTTCGTCTCTTTTTTCGAAATCCCAACGGTAGATTTTTCCGGAAACCGCAACGGCTTCCTTATCTTGTTCTAACGCCTTCATCATATTTTCAATAAACGTCGGCTCGAATATCATGTCGGGGTTGAGCGCAAGATAATACAACCCCATGGTTTCTCTTAGAATGTTGTTATGCGCTTTCGCGAACCCAATGTTTTCCGACTCGATTACCTGAATATCCGGGTAGTGCGTTCTGATCCATTCCGCATCGTCACTCTTCCCTCCGGTGTTGTCCTGAATAACTATCCGGAAATCCGACATGGTTTGCTCGGAAAGGGATTTGAGGCAGTATGGCAAATACTTGCCACTGTTAAAAACAACGACACCGACGGTAAGCTTGGCATACCGTTGTGTCTCTTCAGGCATTATATTACTCGCAGGGTCCATGTGATGAGCTTTTAACGATTTTTAGTGTTCCAGTCGAACCCGATAGACGGATCATCGAACGGAATCCTCTCCTCATCTGGAATGGACTGATTATAACTTTTTGACGTGTGATAGAAAAGGCCGATTTTCTTCGTCCCCAAAGCGCGGTAGCCGTGCGCGACTCCGGGCGGAATCGCGAGCACCACAGGATTATGCTCACCCATATATACCACCTGCGTTTCACCCTTGGTTTTTGATCCTTCACGCATATCAAAAAGCACGGTCTGAATGTTCCCCTTACAGCAAAACCAAACGTCCCACTGCTCTTTGTGCCAATGGAAGGCTTTGATCACACCGGGAAACGTCTCGGTGTAGCTTGTTTGTTTCACTTCGTGAAACGTCTCTTCGCCTTCTTTGAGAATCTCGGCGAAGAAGCCTCTATCATCGGCATACTGAACGACTTTTTTGATTTGGACACCGGCAATCATGGGGAAAGCTGTAAGCGGTAAGCTGATAAGCTGGTAAGCTACGAATGTAATTTACAGTAGAACAATTTTCAATTTGCATCTCTATTTTTCTGGATTTCCATCCTGGGCAGACCGGACATGTTGGGTGATTTTCGTGTACTGATACTTCGACTTACGTTTCCTGGTGTATATCTGTTAATGAGTTTTGCCCACCACCATCTGTTCTCTTTATACCACTCCACTGTTTTTTTCAAACCCTCTTCGAGGGTTACCTCCGGTTTCCAGCCTAATTGTTCCTCGAGTTTCTTAGGATCGATCGCGTACCTTCTGTCGTGACCCGCTCTGTCTTCGACGTATTCCACGCAGGATTCGTCCTTACCTAAAAGTCGCAGGAGAGTGTCGATGATGTCACGGTTCGTCGCTTCGCATCTGCCGCCAACGCAATAGGTTTGGCCGATTTTTCCTTTCTGGATGATACAGTCGATGGCACGGCAGTGGTCTTCGGTATGGAGCCAGTCGCGGACATTGAGTCCGTCGCCGTAGAGCGGAACTTTTTTGTCCTGGATAAGGTTGGTGATAACGAGCGGAATAAGTTTTTCAGGGTAGTGATACGGACCGTAGTTGTTGGAACAGTTGGAGATGGTGACGGGAAGTTTGTAGGTGTGAAAATACGCGCGGACAAGATGGTCCGCGGCGGCCTTGGAGGCCGCGTACGGGCTTCTTGGGCGATATTTTGAGTGCTCGTTAAATGAGCCTTTTTTGCCAAGACTTCCGAACACTTCATCGGTGGAGATGTGGTGAAAACGGATATTGCCGTTTTGTTTCGCGGCGTCGAGAAGAACCTGCGTTCCGATCAC
Organism: uncultured bacterium; assembly: GCA_963775025.1. GTDB lineage: Bacteria > Patescibacteriota > Gracilibacteria > JAUYGZ01 > DAOVYC01 > CAVZHD01. The sequence goes on along the minus strand of CAVZHD010000001.1, from coordinate 848,714 downwards.
GTTCGTTTGCACGAACGTTGCCGGAGTTTCGATCGACCGGTCGACATGCGATTCCGCGGCGAAGTGGATAATGAGATCGGGCTTTGGAATCCCCTCTTTGAAAGTTCCCGCACAGAGCGCGTTTACAAGCGCGGCATCACAGATGTCGCCCTGAACAAAAAAGTACTTTTTGTCCTCGGAGAGATCTTTTAAGTTATCGAGGTTCCCCGCATAGGTCAGCTTGTCGAGATTGATAATGCAATCATCGACATACTTTTTTCTGTGGTAGTGGACATAGTTTGCACCTATGAATCCCGCACCACCCGTTATGAGAACTGTTTTGCCCATAGGAAATAATGCGCATTGCGCATAATAAACATAATTTTGTCAAAATATCAAGCTTCCAGGAGGCTTCCATAGACTTTTTCCGTACTTTCCGCGCATTTTTTCCATGAAAATTCCGCGGCCCTTTTCAGGCCTTTTTCTTTCAGAGAGTTTTGTAAAACCGGATCTTTGAGAAATTTCCTGATAGCACCTGAAAGATTTTCAGCTGAAATTGAAACGATAATGCCGGCATCTCCAACCACTTCAGGTAAACTTGAGCTTTCTGAAACGATAACCGGACAGCCGCATTTCATGGCTTCAAGAGGAGGAAAACCGAACCCCTCATAGAGCGAAGGGTACACAAAAACAGCGGCTCCGGAATAAAAGAACCGGAAGATCTTTTTCTGGGATATATCCGGGCATGATGATTCTGTTTTTATAGAGACTTGATGCGATGTCACGCTGCAATGCCCTACAGTGCCACCCGTATTTTCCGACAAGAACGAGTTTGATATCGGGTATTTCGGCTGCGAGAGCTTCGAAAGCTTTCAGGAGAATGTCTACCTGTTTTCTGGGTTCTAAAGTTCCGACAAAGAGAATATAGGGCCCTTGAATCCCCCACTTTTTTTCTACCTGAAGAGAAGCATCGGCAACCGGCGCCATCTCTTTTATTCCCCATGGGATTACGTGAATTTTTTCGTGTGATTGAGGAAAATAGTTTTCGAGATCTTTACGGGTCGAAACGGAGGGAACGATAATGGCATCGGCTTTTCTGAGAGCGGTTTTCAGAAGGAGCTTATGAGACAAGCGATTGAAGAACGTGTGCAGTTTCGGGAACAGAATGGGAGTTATGTCGTGGATGGTAACCACTCTTTTAAATTTCCCCGGCATGATGAGCGGTCCGATATGCGCGAGTTCATGAACTACTCCGGGCTTCTGTTTCTTAAGAACAAATGGAAGGATGAAGAGCTTACGGAAGAAGCGGAGAACTGAAGGCAGTTCCGAAACTATGGTGTGAGATGTCCCATCGAACAGGGAATCTTTTTTTGAATGGATGAAGTGATATTCAAAACGATGACTCTTTTTTAATTCCTGAATGAGTCCTCTGGCTGCTCCGGCAACTCCGGCAAGTTGCTGGTCCGCTGGATCCGCTAAAATACAGATTTTCATGGGAAAACACTGTTACTCTTTTATCCTGTGACGGTGAGATTCTGATAGAGTTTTTTGTAATGCGCGACCGTCTCTGATAGTTCGAACTGTTTTAAGGGAGCTTTTAAAAACCTGTTTTCTGTTGCTTTGATAATGGCTTCCTGAAGGCTTTTTACGCTCATCGGCTCGCAGAGAATATATTCACCGGAAATAACTTCCGGTATGGATCCCGCACTGGTTGCTATGACCCTGTTGTGCAGAGCCGCGTTTTCAACAACGTTGAAACCGAACCCCTCGGTAAGTGAAGGAATGATTATGCAGTCCGCAAGGCTGAGGGTTTGGATGAGAGCATCTTCCGGCATGGGGTTATGGATTTCGACGGTGGTGGCAAGACCCATGGTGAAAATTTTCCGGAGTGTTTGCTTTCGGAGTGTTTCCGGCTGTTCACCGAGAATGAGTTTCAGTGTGACTTTTTTACCTGTCTCTATCACCCCTTTCCATGCGTAAAGGAGATAGTCCAAGCCTTTGGTATAGCCGGGCCTTCCGTAGTAGAGAAACTTGGAAACGCCTCCGTGCGTGGGGATGCTGAGATTCTGATGACGGCGCCACTGGTTGTAATCGATGCCGTTGTAGATAACCGATATTTTTGATTCCGAAATATGTGTGAAGTATTGCAGATCTTTCTTGGTTGCTTCCGAAACACAGATATATTTGTCGAACGGCAGAAGAAGAATGAGTTTTTCGGCCAGCCTGTGGAGAGTTGATTTGAAGGTGCTCATGCCGGGAAGCAGGTGCCATTTGTGCCCCAGGACTTCGTGGACAGTGATAACAACTTTTTTGTGTGCGATCTTCGCTGCGATCCACGCCGGCAATGCCCCGTTGTACGTCGTCGTGTGGATAACATCCGCGTTTTTCGCAAGGCGGATGGCCTTTGGGATACTGAGGAATGAGAAGAGATACCGATTGATCGCGCTGACGCGCTTAATGTGGAGATTCCCGGTGCGTTCTTCGCTTTGTGTTCCCGGAAGTTTGAGTGTGAGAACCGTTACTTCATGATTTTCAGAAAGATTTTCGGCAAGGGTGGAAAAGAGTTTTTCCACGCCTCCGACTGACGGAGTGAAATGCTCGAGAATGAAGAGAATACGCATAGTTCGGACGTTTGTGGGGTCAACTATACCACCCGCCTGGTGTTTATCCAAAATGGCGGGGCTTGCGTTTTTTCATGATGAAAAGATTTTTTACGGCCTTGGATTTTTCTTGCCCAGATATTTGAGGAAGTACTTTATGCCGCTCGCTATATGCGTTCTTAAGACCGGTTTTTTGAATATTTCAAGAAGGCCGCCTTCGCTCAATCTTGTGTGATGATGCAGGGCCTTTGCTTCGGGAAGGTACACGACTCTCCAGTTATTTTCCCACAGCCTCCTGCAGAGATCGGTGTCCTCGAAGAAGAGGAAGAAGCGCTTATCAAAGACCGTACCGATATCTTTGATAGCCGCTTTTTTGAGCATCAGACACGCTCCGACAACCCAGTCGACATCTTCGGTGGTTTCGGGATTTTTATCCCACATCAGGGAACGCGCGAGCTTTTTTTTGAAAATATTGATATGACGCAGTCCGGTTCTTTTGATAATAATCTCGGAAGGAGTCGGGAAACGCCTGTAGGAATCCTGCACTTTTCCGTCCGCGAAGAGCAGTTGCGGCGCGACCAATCCGACGTTTTTGTGAGCATCCAGAAAAGCGACCATTTTATTGACTGCCAGCGGGAGCAGCTCTACATCGGGATTGAGAATAAGGAGGTATTCTCCGCGGGCTACCATAAGCCCCCTCTCGTTTCCCTGTCCGAAACCTACGTTTTTCGGAAGCAGAAGAAATGTGATGTTTTCTTTGTCACACCATTTCTTTCTGACATCATCGAAATGTTCTTTTGACGCGTTGTCGACAACGATCACCTCGAACTCGCACGCCGGCGCGTGCTCAAACACTTTCTGAAGACAGGCTTCAATACGCTTGGCCGAGTTGTAATTAAGAATGACAATAGAGAGCTTCATGACCTTTCGTTGTTTTTAAGAGAATTCTCGAAGTCTTTAAGAGCGATGTTCCGAATAACTTTGGTTGTTTTTTCTTCCTGCTCTTCGGAAACGATAAGCAGACGGAAAACCACGTAAAACAGAAGGACGAAACCGAAGAAAAACAGGGCGTTGATCCCACTTCTGATTCCGAGAAATAAGGCGACCCTGTCGATGAAAATGTGCGGGAAAAGCGCCACAAAACTCATGAGGATCCAGAATATCGCGACCGCCATAAGCTCCCTCACTGTCTTCTGTTTTCTTTTGAATTGCGACAGAGACTTGAGCAACATGAGGGCTGCGAACAAGGGAACGAGAAGCTGGTAGAGGGAAAAGCTGGCCATAGGAGCAGTAAGCGGTAAGCTGTAGTACAGTTATCCAGTTATTTCATGAGGGATCTGATTACCAGTTTTGCGATGGTTCCGAGACCGGTCGCGAAGTTTTGGCCCTTATGAAGCGAGTATTCCGAGTACGAGACCGTGATGGGAACCTCCTTGACCCTGAGTTTGTACCAGGAGGCTTCGCGGATCATTTCGGTGCAGAATTCGTATCCGTTGGCACGAATTTCTATTTCATCCAAAGCTTTCGGCCCAAGCGCGCGCATGCCGGATTGGCTGTCGGTAAGCCAGATGCCGGACATCAGCCAGGTGATCAGGTTCGCATTGAGGTTATACAGCCTTCGGAGGATCGGGATACATTGTTTTTTTAAGAAACGACTTCCGTTCACAATGTCAGCTTCTCCGTGAATAACAGGTTTTAGAAGCGACACGATGTCGGTCGCGCTGTGCTGACCGTCCCCGTCGAGAGTAATGATGGTATCTGCTTTCAGTTTCTTTGCGGCCTCGATACCTGTCTGCACCGCAGCCCCCTGGCCGCGGTTAACGAGGTGTTCGAGAAGAAAAAACCGCTTTCCGCTTTCAGATTCCAGCTTGTGCAAAAGTTCTGAGGTTCCGTCGTCAGACCCATCATCTACGATGATGGTACTTATTGTTTCAACACCCGGAAGGTTTTCGGGAAGACTCCTGATGACACCCTCAATCACCTTCTTTTCATTGAAGACCGGTATGACAACCGCAAGATGCATGCCATTAAAAAAGCGGGTATTACTATACCCGCTTTTGTCTTGAATTACACGCAAATCCTTATTCTACGATTGCCGGTTCTATCATCGGTTTTATCCCTCCATATGGATAATAATATTCATCCGGCTCCGCCTCGAGTGTGACATCTTTGATTTTAGTGAGGGTGCTTAAAGTGTGTGCATGCACCTGATTTGGAGAGATGGTGTACAGGTAGTTATCGATATACAGACCACGTGAAATGTAATCGTTATAATCGCCCAAAATGTACCCGGATTTAAGAATGTCCTCCGCGTCAAGATGCGTGATGGTTCCCTTGAGTTTAAACCCGTTTATAAGATCGATATTGTAAACGTACATACCCTGAAATACCTGATCTCCATACAACCAATTGTCTTCCACGGTGGTTTCGTTTTGGAGTTCATCGTTAATCTCCGCAACCGTTATGGGAAATGCTAGGAGATTCTTTTCTTTGCTGAAAAGTAATGCCTTGTGATTTCGAAGAAGTTCGGAATCGGTACCTCTGTCGCCGATGATTTCAACGAATTTCTGTTTCGGGTTTGAGACGTCAGTGACGTCGAAGAGCGCGATCTTCATGCCCTGATACCAGGCAAAGTTTTGGTTTTTTTCATCGGGAATCGCGTCTTTTCCGAATCCAAGAATGTGGTTTTCATCGTAGGGATGGAGATAATCTGAGTATCCTGGAATCTTGAGGCTACCTAAAACTTTTGGCGCTGCGGGATTGCCAAGATCGATTACAAAGAATGGGTCGGTGTTTTTGAAAGTTACCATGTACGCCCTTTTCCCAAGAAAACGTACCGAGTAGATTCTTTCTCCCGGAGCGATATCTTCAACTTCTCCTATCCTCTCCATATCCTTATCAAGAACGTAAACATTATTTCTGGCGAGTGATTCTCCTTCGCCCCAAAGATCACCGCGGGTGGTCGCGATTCGGAAATTTCCTCCGTACTCATCCATAGAAAATTGGTTGAGCACGGTTCCGGGAACTTCGCCGGCTCCATCGTACTCAATTCTTCCTTCTGTCAGATTGAACTTGTATACAAGTGTGCTTTCGAAAATTGCCCGTGGAATCGGAGGCATCATTCGGGAGAACGTTTCGATCCAGGGATACGTTCTCATGGTGATGTAGAGATTGTCCTGAGAGACATACACATTATCGGTTGCACCGAGATACACCTTTCTTTGCACCTTTGTGCTCTCACTTGTTAATGGAATACTTGCGATGATGAGAAAGTTTGGCTGGTTATACCCCGGGAAGAAGGCCACATCCTTACATCCTGCAATCGGCTCCGCATCTTCGCTTAAGGAATCCTTCATGTAGGGCATAATCCCCTCTGCCGAAAGCTCGCTGTATCCTTCACTTCCTTCGGTTGCGTTGACTGAATCGCGCATGAGCGGATATGGGTAATAGCTCGCATACTGCTGAAGTACCACATACACACGATCTTCAATACGCCTTGATGTGAAATAATCACCCTCGAATTCGACGGATCTTAATTCCTTGATATCGCTCATATTGGAGATATCGAATATGTACACCTTGGAGACACTTCCGCTCCAGTAGTACGGCATCATTCGCTCCTGGTAGTTATACACTCTTCCGATGATGACAAGATAGTCGCCATCGACATACATTTCCTGAGCCTGAAATCCGGTATCATCATCACGAATAGTGGCCACCTCTTCCATTTGGGAAGGCGGATATGCCTTGACGATTCGGACTCCTCTGCCCTTTACGATGTAAATATATTCACCATCATTTTTTACAATGTCCGCTTCATCCACTCCTTCGACCTGAATATTGGTAGTTGAATAATCATCCGACCCTCCAGCTACTTCAGCATCACTCATGGCATTGCTTTCTGGAGCTGGAACCGCTGTTTCCTGTGCTCGCGTGAAGGTGCCATCCATCTCCATGGTTTTGTAGAGATAATTTCCCTGTCCGCTCGTAAGCCGCTGTTGGAGCACACGGCAATCCTGTACTTCGGGGAGAGGAATGTGGCGCATGATGGATCCTTTTCTTGAGTAGATCACCTGAGCCGCGGCTGAGACCTGATCAATGTTCGGCAAAAGAGTCGCCATAATGGCGACGAATAATACGGTAATGAGCATTCTTTTCTTCATGGGAGAGATGGATTAAGAGATACTTAAAAAAACGTATTTATACGTTAGTTATAACAGAGAAGAGGACAAAAAGTTACAGAAAAAGCTCATGGACTCGTTGAATCGCAAGTTTTTGATCTATAAAAAATGGACTTGTGGCGACGGTAATAAGGGAACATTTTTCAGCCACGGCCAGTATTTTTTTCCTGGTAAAAGCAAAATCAATATGGGAAAGGCCGGGAACAAAGAAATCCATGTCGATATCAAGAATACAGTTGGTTTTTTTTGTCGGAGCTATATCTTGCGGATCGAGGCCTTCCAGTTGGGATTGGCCGAGAACCTGAATTACACGCTTGATAAGGCCGCTTTTGACGGCCGGTACCATAAAGTTTCCCACGTTCAAGCCGGTATTTGTGTACTCAAAAACCTTTTCAAGGTTTTGCAGATCAGAGGCCGAAAGAAATGCTGACGGATCCTTCATATCACTATGCTGATCGAAGTGGACGAGTGTCGCGCCGTCCTGGATGAGTCCATTCTTTTTTGCTTCGCACCAGAAGAAAAAGGCGTGATTGTGATTGTCGAAGATAATAACGGGTACTCTCTTGTATTGAGTGCGAACGAAATTCTTGAGTCCGAAACAAGTCTTTAAATTCCCATCCTCCGTGAAGTCCTGAAACACAACATCATCTCCGATTTGCAGGTCGGTAAAATCCCCTTCTATAAGTTTCGCGACCGTGAGCGACTTTACTCCATGGGGATTTTTCATTCGCTTCGCGAATGAGAACTCGTTATTGCCAACCGGCAGTTGAATTTCCGTTTTCTCTGTCGTACATTTTGTTACAAAAAAAGACCCTTCATGAATAGATCTTGAAGGGCCCGGTGTCAATTTCCCCGGTAACTTTTTGGTTTGCAACAATTCAACGGTTCCGTAATGTTTGCTGCACTCTTTTGATCGCATTACACGATGGAGGGACATTGCGATCGGAATCTCTCAAGTCTCTAGTTTTAATAACAATAGAGATAATGGGGAAAATGACGCAACCATTCTCAATATTTATTCCCCATTGTCAACGAATTTTTCGTTTTCCTGCAAAATACAAAAAATGCTTTTTTCTTTTTCTTTCGGTCGGCCTGTTTTACACTGTCCGTTGCTGACATTAACTTTTGCTCCACATGAATCTTGGCATCGACTTCTGCGGAATCAAATTCCCGAACCCTACGGTACTTGCTTCGGGGATTCTGGGAGTTACGGCTGATTCGCTCCGATACGTGGTAAGGAGCGGAGCCGGCGGAGTAACGACAAAATCAACGAATGTAGAGGGCCGAAAAGGGCATCCGAATCCCATTATTGTGACATACGAAGGCGGTATGATGAATGCCGTCGGACTCTCCAATCCGGGCATTGAAGAGGAGATTCTCACGGTGAAAGAGTTTAAAGACGAATGTAAGAATCCTTTGCTTCTCAGCATTTTTGCCTCAACGGTCGCCGGGTACGCGCAAATCGCGAAACAAGCGGATCGTTCGAAGGCGGATATCCTGGAGGTGAATATCAGCTGTCCGAACGTGGAGGACGAGTTTGGCAAGCCTTTCGCTTGCTGCCCAGGATTACCGGGTGAAGTGACGAAGCTGGTGAAGAAAAACACGAAAAAACCGGTGATCGTGAAACTTTCACCGAATGTTCCGAACATTGTGAACGTTTGTAAGGAAGTGGAAAACGCCGGAGCCGATGGGCTTACGCTCATCAATACGGTCGGACCCGGACTGATGATCAACATTGAAACAGCGAAGCCGATACTTTCTAACAAGGTTGGCGGAATGAGCGGACCTGCTATCAAGCCGATTGCGGTGAAGGCGGTCTTCGACGCGTACAGGGCGGTCAAGATCCCGATTCTCGGAGTTGGCGGCATCACGACCGGCAGAGATGCCATAGAGATCATGATGGCTGGCGCGAGACTCGTTGGCGTGGGCACCGCCGTGTATTATCACGGCGCCGAAGTCTTTAAGAAGATCACGGATGAGATGCAGGAATGGCTCAAGAAGAACGGAGTGAAGAAACTGGAAGAGATTATCGGAAAGGCTCATCGTATCAATTGAAAAATTGAAGATTGAAGATTCAAAAAATTATAGCCTCTCAGTAATGCTGAAAAACAGAAATGCAAATAATTTTCAATCTTTGAATCTTGAATCTTTGAATAATTAGTATTTAAGACTTCAGTTATGTGCGATTGCGCATCCAAGTATGAACAGCCAGTAGTCGTTCCGATTAAAAAGATAATCAGTGAGGCGAAGGATTTTCGCACGTTTGTTTTGGAGTATCCGCTGGAAGCGAAACCCGGACAGTTCATCATGGCGTGGATGCCGGGACTCGATTCAAAACCGTTCGCGGTTTCTCATCTTGGAAAAAATGAGTTTCATTTCGCGGTCATGGCCGTAGGACCATTTACCAAGAAGATGATGGAGCTGAAAAAAGGCGACAAGATCGGCTTTTTCGGGCCTTACGGCACATCATTTAATCTGACAGGAAAAAGGGTTGTCATGGTGGCCGGCGGAGCCGGTACTCCGCCTCTAAGGTTCGCCGCGGAGGAAGCGAAGAAAAAAGGAATTATTGTGGATTTCATCATGGGCGCGAGAACCGCTGACTCTATCGCTTATGAGAAAGATTTTAAGAAGCTTTCGATAAACACATTTTTCTGCACGAATGATGGCACTAAAGGAACCAAGGGATACACGACGGATGTTTTGAAAGAATTACTTTCCAAAAAACATTATGACTACATCTACACCTGCGGACCGGAACTCATGATGAAGGCGGTGATAGATCTTTCGGACAAGTTCAAAGTCCCCTGCCAGATCTCCATGGAGCGATACATGAAATGCGGATTCGGAATTTGCGGACAGTGCGCCGTGGACGGACTTGGCATACCGATATGCAAGAAGGGCCCGGTGCTGGATAAGGAAGTAGCCAGACAGATAACTGAATTCGGGAAATACAAACGAGATGCTACTGGAGCCAAAGTATACTTTGGCTCAAATCCTAAGCACTAAATTCTAAATCCTAGGGAATATCAAATAATTTAAAAAAACAAATCCAAAATAGTAATGCAGAGGTTCATAAATGCCCACCCCCGCGAAGGCGGGGGTCCAGAACTAGAGTGCTTCAGGACTGGACCCCCGATCAGGTCGAGGGTGGGTTTATGAGGGGGTCGGGTGTGGGCTACATGAGAGAAATGTCATACCGGACCCGATCCGGTATCCAGCGAAAATCCTAGTATTTCTGGTGGATCCTGGATCAAGTCCAGGATGACAAAAAACGGGGAATGACAGAAACACGGAACTTCAGCAATACCGTTTAGAGTATTTGAATTTGGAATTTCCGATTTGTTTCGAATTTCGTGCTTCGAATTTCGAATTTAGACTGTTAGTTTCTTGAAGCAAAACCCATCTGTTTTCCCCAGCCCGGTGGATCCTTTTTGAATTCCAGAACCTTTGCCTCTTCTTCCGGCTTGATAGCCCCCGTTTTTGCTGCGGTTCCGATAATGTGGGTGAAGTCCGTGAGGGTGGTGAGCGTAATTCCGGCATCACTGAAAGCGACGTTTGCTGCTGGAAGCTCCCAGGTGACGATGGCGAGAATATCGGTGACCACTCCTTTGCACTCATTTTTTACCGCCGTTGCCGCTTTGATGGAGCTTCCGCCAGTGGAGATAAGATCCTCGATAATCAGTACCTTCTGACCTTCTTTAATGAGCCCTTCGATCTGTTTACCTGCCCCATGCCCCTTGGGTTCGGGCCTGATGTAGGCCATCGGTAATCCTAAGTCGTACGCGACGAAAGCCGCCCATGGAATGGCGGCGGTCGCCGTTCCGGCGATGACGTCGGGCTTAAGATTCTTTTCTTTCATGATCGCCTTGAATCCTTCGACGATCAGTTTTCGTGCGTCGGGATAGGAGATGAGGAGCCTGTTGTCACAGTACACAGGAGAGATAATTCCCGATGCCCATGTGAACGGCGGGTCGGTTTTTACCTTTACGGCATTGGCTTTGAGGAGAGCTTCAGCAATCTGTTGGGCGACCATATGTTGGATGATAAGTGGTTGTTTGCGGTTATGATACTGGGGAAGTATCGTCGGGGCAACCATCTGCGGAGGAGGTCTGTGGTCTGATCCTTCTTACCAGCCGCGGAACCAGGGAATACGCTCTAAGGAGCCCTAAGGATTATAGAGAGCCTTAAGGAGCCCTAAGGAGTTTTTGAGATTTTTAAAAGCCGGTTTTTTCGTCGCAGGGTAAAAACTCTTCTGATACAGTTATCATGTTTTAACGACATCGAACATGATTGATCTCAAGAAATCTCGAAGTATTAAGAAGTACAAAGTGGGCGACAAGATCCGTGTGCATGACAAGATGCAGAAGAACTGCAGTTACGTTCTGGATGCTCCTGTCGGCAAAAAGTTTCACCCGGATTTCACGCCGGAAGTCACACCCGCGAAGATGCTGAAACTGGGGGTTTTTGAAGGAAAGTACCTGAATGACTGCACGGGAGAGTTCCCGAGGGAGTGGTATGAAGACGCGATGGACAAGCTGTCACCGGAGAAGCCAAATCCGAAACTCAACTGCTTTAAGATCAAATCGAGACAGTCTCTCACAATTTGGCGGCAGAAAGGATGGATACTTCCGGGGGATCCGGACGTGCGGGGCTGGTTTCAGTGGTACTGCCGGTACTATTTGGGGAGGAGGGATCCGGCGCTTGATGGGCGGCAGATCAAGAGATGGCGAGCCTTTAGGAGACACGCGGCGCAGGTGAAAAAGAACTGTATGAAGGGCGACGTCACCTGCAGGCCAAAACAGCGCCAGGCACTGTTGCAGTGGGCGTATAATCCGTTTGTGTAAAACTACTTGACATTTTTGATTTTATGTTATAGAATTTTTTCCTTTGTTTCTTAACCACATCACCATGAATGAACATAAAATCAATTTTACAGACGGTAAAAGAGAACTGACTGCGTATGTAAATCTTTCACTTCCAGTCGAGGTACATGATTCCAATGGGAACGGGATTGGCACAAGAGAGGCCGTCTATCCTACGGACATTGAAGTGATTGACTGCATTACGGGTGAAGCTGTTCCTGTAACCGATTCTATCCGTAGACAGCTTGCGGCCATTCTCAATGAAGAAAACTCCATGCCTGGAGCTCTTCCATTGCCAATTGTGGCAACGCAGGAAGAAGCTATGCAATCAAAAATTGAACTATATCCGACCAAAGAGGAGCTACAAAGATACTGTGACGAGGCGGCAGAAAATGAGCTTGAAGAGCAATAATCGGGGAGAAATGATTTTTTCATGAAAACTGAGGGCTGGCTATTATGAGCCAGCTCTTTTTTATGTAGGATGTAATACTTGATATTAAAAAATGTTCAGTGTCGCAGCCTGTCAGATCGCCTTCCTGTTCCTCCTCACCCTCTGGGCGGCAGTGAGCGATCTGCGAACGAAGAAAATTCCGAATAGGGTGGTAATCCCCTCTTTTTTCTTCGCGCTTCTCCTCGTTGCGTTTCTTCCGAATGTGGATCCAGTTCAACATCTGTATTCGCTTCTTTTGATGATCGCGATTTCGGTGCCGTTCTTTTCATTCGGCTGGATGGGCGGAGGAGATATCAAACTCCTGTATGTGCTCGCGATCAGTTTTCCCATGTTCTCATTTCTGTGGCTCTTTTTCGCGGTCGCCATGGCCGGCGCCGTCCAGGCGCTTGCGCAGATGTTTTTTACGAAGAAAAAAGCGATGCCGTATGGCATCGCGATATTCGTGGGGTTCTGTGTGTTTGTGATTGTAAGAGTTTTTACGACTTAGGCACGGCAAAAGGGCGTGCCATGAATTTCACGAGCGAACCATGAAGTAGAGAATGCTTTGCATTCACACTTCATGACAAGACCCATGAAGCAGAGAATGCTTTGCATTCACACTTCATGCCATGAATTATTTCTTCAGGGGTACTAGGGCGTGCCATGAATTTTTCATCGAGCGAAGCGAGATCGTGAAGTAGAAAACACTTTGTGTTCACACTTCACGCTCATGAACTATCAAGAACTATGGTTTACCATGAACTTCACGAGCGAAGCGAGTGATAATTCATGGTGGAGATGGCGGGAGTCGAACCCGCGTGTAAAGAGTAAATCTGTATGATCTACAGTGATAGCTTGTCTTGAATTGTTGGGCGATCAGGATAGAAGACGAGCAGAAAACCCTGAACGCTTAGGCCAAATATTTCGATTCATCGGGTGGCGACCGAATCTTCTAGACTATCAGAATATACGCACATGAATCCACGATAGACTACAGAAAGATGTGCGACGTCCGAAAATTGTCAGACGATTAAGCAGCTACAGGGGCAAAAGAAGACACTGAAAGCGCCTCCATTGCTCGAGCTACAGTAAGTCGTGCGTTAGCACTTATTTTGCGCTGGGCGTTGATGACGGCCGGACAGCGCGACGACCGCACCGCACATAGCAGATTTAGATTCTCTCTAGCGAAACCAATACATCCCCACATAGTAGCGAGAAATGCGTCCCGGAGCGCAGTATCTTTTTGGAACACGGTGGAAAAAAGATACGTAGCGAAGGGTATCGAAATGAAATTTACTTTGGAGCCAGGGTTGAACCATCAAACAAAGTTAATTTCATTGAGATAAGCATTTCCCTACTGGGAAAACTGACATACGTCAGTTTTTCTATTCAAAATTCAAAAAATCGAATCTGTTGTCAAGGAGCGGGGCGGATTATAGCAGATGTCCCTGTGTTTTGGAATGGCTAGCGGACGATGCAGACGGCTGTGGTGGCATCATCTTTTTTGATCTGGTTCGCGTATGTATGAGTAAATTCAAATGCCAGCTTTTTTGGATCTGCCATTCCTGTCTTCTGACCCCTGAACTGGTTGACGAAAGTGACGACGAGCGGGCAGAGAGCGTTAAACCAGTGATGAATATCCATGAAACGCAGCGCCCAGCTGCGAAATTTTATGTCAAAATCCTTTGGTACCCCATTCATCTTTAAGATTTTTTCCGTTCGCTTGATAATTCTGTTTCTATCTTCACCGCTTTGGGCGAAAGAGTAGTTTAGGACGACATTCGATGCCAAATTTTCTTTCATCCCAAGCTGTAACGCCTCCTGCATCTGCATGGCAAAAATCATGTTATCAAGCACCCCATCGCTCATGGCGATAACTATGTCCCCGGGTTTGCAGTCGTGATGCACGAACCTTGTGTTTTCTGATAGGCGCGGGGGCGTGCCATCATCTTCCATTTCGTGATACAGAAGATTCTGGAGAATCCCGTGAATATCGAATGTACGACCGTTACCTTTTATCAATTCCGGAAAATCGGATTGCTTCAATATGACCCGTAGCATTTTTTCTCTTGATTCCGTGCTATATTCCCACAAACTTTTTATGGCACTTTCCATCTCTGCATATGTCTGAAATCCCCAATTTTTATACGTTCCCAGCGGTGACACGTGACCTTTTATAGGCTCGTTAAGAGACTCCTTCCCTTCCTCCGGCGGAGTCAAGATGAGCGTTTCTGAGATATTATTTTTTACTATCATCACAACGCCATCACCCCTGTGGGCAATATGTAACCTTCTCTTGCTGTCGAGGTACGCGACATCGGCCGTCGTGGCTATTTCGTTTGTCATTTTAATGGCGGCGAGCGTGGCACACGCATCGGATAGAATTTTATCCATCGTTGCTTCGTATGCTGTATCACCCTCGCTGTTGATCGATTCGAGTAAGGGCTCCAGATTTTTAAACGTCTCGCAAACTGTCATGGCAGCGAGGCGCGGATTTACTCCGGTGCCAACACCATCGCATACCACAATTCCGTTTTTTAAGGTTTCGGCGTAGTCCTCTGAGTGCGTTTTCCCTTCAGAGGGAATTATATCGAATCCCATAAGGGGTTTTTGCTCCTCCTTCTGCTCCGGATTGTTTTGTTGATTTTCCATAATTGTGTTGCATGGTAGCAAATCGCCCGCAGTGTGACAAGCGGTGAAATAGAGTTTAAACAACACCACGCGTTCTTTAAAAAAACCACCCCGAAGGGTGGTTTTTCTTGAGCTTTAGAATTAGAAGCTGTCTGCGCTGATGATCGGAACGAATGTCACCTGATCATACGGTTCTTTCTGGTCGGAGTGTTTCACCTTTCCGGTAAACATGACGACCGGAACATAGTAGATTTTGGTTTCGTTATTCGTCCATTGATATTTTTCGATGTAGACAAGTTCTGCTTTGGTATAGTCCGCATCGATTGTCGGTGGCTTAAGATTATCCTCCGGCGTGCCGATCTGCAGCGGCATCGGGCCATAGTTAAACCCGTTGGTTCCGCCGGTTTCCTTCAGAATCTTTGTGATCTGATCGAATGCCTGTGTCGGATACTGAGTTTTCTCGAGACTCAAGGAAAGGTTTATTGATCCCCCTGTCACGATGTTATCGATAATGTCGATATCCACCCTGACATCACCGATTTTGCCACCGCTGAAGTCGACTATAGCTATGCCGTCGAGCATCTTTGGATATACAACGGACATGGTTGTCGGAATGTAGAGCTGGTATGTGCCCCCGTTCTCCTGCATCGCTCTTTTCTCCTGGTCATAGTAAATCTTCCATCTTTTGTCTACCTCCGGAGGATTGAGGGTAGAAGGGTCGATCCCATGCTCCTGAAGAAAGCTATTGGCAATTCGAAGAAGAACTCTATCCTGCGGAATATCTTCTTCCGCCGGCTGTTTTCGATTTGGGTCGTATTCTATATTTGTGTAGAAACTTAAAACTCCGGAGCTAAAGTCTATGTTGTAGCTCCTCTTTGTTTCGGAGTTATAGAAATTCATGTAGGTCATGGCAAACACCCCTTCCTTCACAAGCTTGCTTAAAACAACACCGAAATCTTTCATCATGCCATCAAGTTTCTTGGCGGAGATTTCAGTTTTCTCTGTTTTGTAGATAGTCATACTCTGCGGCACCTCTATTTTTTCTTCACTTGAATATGTGTACGTCACTTTTGGCGGGTAGAGCTCACCTCCGTAATATGGAGGCATATACCCACCTCCACCACCCATCCCCATGGCTGAACCACCCCCACCCTTGCCATCTGCGACAGCACCGCCTTCAGCAAGCGCCGGGAGATCACCGAAATCTTCATGGCTCACTTCTGTGGCAACATTTGCCTCTCCACTGACCATTTCACCTGTGGCCCTGTCATCCGTTTGTGTTATCACCGTTCCGTCTTCCACTGATTGGAACGGAAAGGTTATGACATCAAGCTGATTGAGCACAATGAGCGCTATAATGGTGGTTGCGAATGCGCCCGAAAGGAAGGTAAGGAAGTATTTCATAAGAGATTCTTTTAAAGAATAAGGTTTTTTTGAGCGTTGTTTCGCGATTTGTGAAAGAGTATCGCGAATGACTCTATCCAAAGATTTTTTAAATTTTGAGTCTACCGCCACATCTGACGTTTTCAGCAACTGTTTTATCGCTGTTATCATGGCCGGATCGAGATTGCCGGTAACTTTGCGCCCGGCAAGAATCTGTTCGACCGCTTTCATGATTTTCTCGATATTTTTTTCCGTTTCCTGCATTGAAAGATACTAAGAATTATTCTTTTATACCGGTGAGTAACGCGCCTAAACATTCTTTTAGCATGTTGACCGCCCGAAAAAATGCCACCTTTACCGCTGACTCTGTTTTCTCGAGCACATCAGCAATCTCCGCATTCTTTAAGCCCTCTTTTTTAAGCTCCACAACTTCCTGATAATTGGGCGGAAGTTCGTTCAGACATTTTTTTACATGCTCCAAATTCATGGATGTGTCCACCGCTTCAATAATTTCTGTTTCACCATGTATAGAGTGATTTTCGGCTTCCTCTAGCGGCACTGCCGTTCTCTTTGGCTATTCATTTACGATAAGATTGTGGGCAATTTTAAAGAGCCATGCCCCAAACGGCTTCCCCTGATTGTGATATGAATTAAAGGCCTGAATAGCCTGAAGAAATGTTTGCTGCGTGAGATCTTCGGCAAGATCGTTGCTGGAGGTTTTTCTGAAAGCGTACCGGAATATTTTTGGAAAATACATCTGATACAGTTCTTCAAAATAACGGATATCTTCCTGTGCTTTTTGGATAATTTCGGCCTCTTTTTTTTGATCTGACATGGGACGGTATTTGTTCTGCAATTACCTGAATACTATAACAATTGTCATGACAAAAGGTTACAAAAAACCCCGCACTTTCATTGCGGGAAGTTTGGGTTTCTTGCGTTGTATACCCTGCTTTTTAGGTCTTTTTGTGTCCGTTTACCTGCATCACCAGTGGCGCAATGTGAAAGGCGATCTCCTGCGTCAGGAAAAGTTCTGTCGGGAGAAAGGCGTTTTTCTTTTTTCCCTCAATGTAAATAAGCCCTATGCGTTCACCGGTGTTCATATTTGCTATTGGCACCAGCATGGCCGATTTTGCGTTTTTTTGGCACTCCGCGTTCATGCCGGTACTCGGTTTTTTAAGATCGGGAATCATTACGGCATCGATATCTCCCACCCCCATTGCGGCTATGTTGTTTTTGTTCCTGTCGCTGAACGGATGCTCAGGCATATCGCCGTCACCTTCACATACGAGCACTCTCGCAGCATCCTTTTCGTAATCAAGACGGAATATGCCGGTCCAGGACGCCTTGAGCGACTCATGGAGCGTTGCATTGATGCGTCTCAATTCCGTAAGCGCCTCCTGTGTCATTTCGCGGTTACGAATTTCCTCAAGAAGTTTTTGGAGCATTGTTTTGTTTGGTAGTGGATGAATTTGCGGAACTGTTCGTTTTTTTACTGTACTGTTCCGCGGTTATTTTTCCTTCAGCAAGTTTACTCAAACCTTCTTTCAGTGCTTCGATCCAGTTAAACCCAAGATCCTGCATGGGAATTTTGAGTGTCTGCCCTGATACCTGCCACTTATCATTAAAATCCAGAAGGGTAACGATTTGCAAAGGCTGCATATTCTTTCCCATGGTAAGCACCGCGAGCCTTGTACCGTCGTACTGCGTGATTGCACGCAGGTTGGTGATCTCGGCACGTCTGGCGAGAATTTTAAGCTCCAGGACTTTAAAGAGGCTGTTGACCTCTTCCGGCATTTTCCCGAATTCCGTTTCGATTTCGTCCCGAAGTTCGACAAGAACTTCGAAGCTATCGGCGGAAGAGAGTTTCTGATAAATGTTGATCTTATCCCGCGTATCTTCGACATAGAAATCCGGAATATAACCCGTGACGGGCAAATCGATGGTGATATCGGTCACCTCTTCAATCTTGTCGGTTTTTCTTCCGGCCTTGAGCTCCTGGACCGCCTGACTCAGCATCCTCATAAAGTGATTTACTCCCACAACGTTGATGGCACCGTGCTGATTAGCTCCCAAAATATCACCCGCTCCTCGGATTTCGAGGTCGTGCATGGCAATTTGGAAGCCGGAACCGAGCTCACTCGCTTCGACTATGGCGCGGAGACGCTTCTTGGCATCCGGCTGGAGCTTCTGGGAGTGATACAGGAAGTACGCGTACGCCTGCTGGCGGCCACGTCCTATGCGTCCGCGCAACTGGTAGAGCTGAGCAAGTCCGAAGTTCTCGGTATTGTTTACGATAAGCGTATTGGCGTTTGGTAAGTCAATTCCGTTCTCGATGATGGTGGAAGAAACGAGGATATCGTACTCACCATTCTTGAAAGCGATGATTCTCTTTTCGAGCTCCGCAGGAGCGAGTTTGCCGTGAGCTACAACAATGCGGTAGTTCGGGAAAATGGACCTCAATTTGTCCGCCATGGAGTCGATGGTCTGCACTCGGTTATGCAGGAAATACACCTGCCCCTTACGATCAATCTCTCTTTCGATAGCCTCCTGAATCAGCACTTCTGAATAGCGGCGGACTTCCGTGATGATGGGGAGCCTCCCCGGAGGCGGAGTAGTGATAGTGGTGATATCACGGATGTTGTTTAAGCTCATATTGAGCGTCCTCGGAATCGGCGTTGCCGTGAGGGTGAGAATGTCGATTTCCGCTCTTAATTTTTTTAGTTTTTCCTTTTGCTTTACGCCAAATCTTTGCTCTTCATCGATAATGAGAAGCCCAAGGTCTTTGAACACGATATCCGGCTGTAAAAGGCGGTGGGTCCCGATGACAATATCGATTTTTCCCTTGGCGATTTTTTCTACAATCTCTTTTTGTTCTTTTGGAGTTCGGAATCGTGAGAGCATTTCTACACGTATCTTAAAATCTTCCATGCGCTTGATGAACGTCCTGTAATGCTGATCGGCAAGAATGGTAATCGGTGACAGAAAGGCCACTTGCTTGCCGCTGCGAACCGCTTTGAACGCCGCCCTCAGGGCAACCTCTGTTTTCCCGAAACCTACATCTCCGCAGATAAGCCTGTCCATAGGTTTATCGCCTTCCATGTCGCGCTTCACATCCATGATGGCGCGAATCTGTCCGGGTGTTTCTTCGTACTGGAATGTTTTTTCGAATTTCTGTTGTGTCGCATCGTCTTCGAAATACTTGAATCCTTTTGCCGTCTCTCTTTTGGCATACAGCTCGAGAAGCTCCTTTGCTATTTTTTCCGTTTCGCTTCTCACACGTCTCTTTATGGTCGCCCATTCGGGCGAGCCGAGCCTGCTTAAGCGTGGCTCCGTGTTTCCGATACCGATGTATTTATTAACCTTCTCCGCCTGGTCGATAGGGACGAATAGCCTGTCATTTTCGGCATATCCGATCTTTAAATACTCTCTTTTGATGCCATCGATCTCTTTTTGATCGATCCCAAGGAATTTCCCGATTCCGTGATCCACGTGCACAACAAAGTCGTTACGCTTGAGCTTCGTAAGAAAGTCCATGTGTACCTTCGTTTCAACCGGAATTTTTCTTTTCTGCTCCTTGACGTCAAAAAGCTCTCTGTCGGTAATAAACCCGATTTTGATATGGGCATTCTGGAAAGAGTGCGGCGTGTAGTCATCTTTGCTGGCATCCCGAATGAAAATACACTCTTCTTGCACACTCCGGTCTTCCGTGAACGGCAGCTTTTCTTCTTCCAGGATATTTTTCAGTTCTGTGATATTTCTTGTAGCAATGGTCATCTGCCATTCGCGTCTTTTTTTCTCTCTTATGTCGTTTACGAAATCATAAATATCCCTGTATTTCAGCATGGAAAGATAGTACAGGCAGAAATGATTTTGGTCTTCATCTTCAGGAAATGCGGTGAAATCAACAACGGAAAATCCGTTCGTGCGTTCACGATTTTTATATTCATTTACATACTCCTCGGAAAGATCCAGCTCGTCGTGAACGACGAGAGCATTTTCTTTGAGATATGCGCTCGCAGAAGAATCCTTTATGTCAAATGTTTCTGAAATAATCTGCGCTTCATCGAGCCCGCACAGTATCTTTTTCGCTTTCTGGTCGAAGAGATATATCCCTACAACTTTTTCGTCATCGATTTCGATTTTCAATGGAAATTGGTAGTTCCTTGAAAAGAGGTTAATGATGCTCCCCTGCTTGAAGTATTCTCCTTTTTTAAGAAAGACATCCTGCGTGAAGGTGTAGCCCATCTCCAGGAGCGCATTGATGAATTCGACAACGTTTCTCGGTTCATTTTTCTTTACCAATACGCTCTTGTTTTCAAATTCTTTTTTTGAGGGAAGTTTTTCGAAGTACGCATCGACGTCCATCACCATTATGCGTTGCTTCTCATCCAGGAGCTCGCAGATTCTTTCGGCGCACACGGCGTTCGTAATCCCCTGTTCGGACCCCGCATGCATAGATACATGCATTGTTTGATTTTCCAAGAGCCAATAGCGGATATTACGCATGGCTCTCTCGGCAATATCACGATCTTCGGTAACCCAAATCACTTTCTTAAAATTTGCCTTCAAGAAAACATCGGCTACAAAAAACGCCTTGGAAGAGATATTGCCGCTACAGGAAACCGTAAGCCTCTTGTTTTGATGCAGATGCGCAATCAAAGGCTCGTGCAGTTTCTTCGTAAAACTTTTCACCCTGCTGTCATGTAAAGTTATGAAGGTTTCAGCCTTCCTTGTAGAAAAAAGGGCTCCCCTTTTTTAGGGGCGGATCTATATATAGTATAGGGCTTTCGGATCGCTATTTCAACCTATTTCGCTCTAAATATCCTGAATCTTGAGCGGCATAATAATGTGCGTATAGTCTGCTTCGTCTTTCCCGCGGAAAACAGCCGGTGTTACTTTGTCGGTCACGCCGATGTATACCTTTTCGGGAATATTTGCCAGGACGTCCAAAATAAACTCAGAATTGAGCGCAATAACGTTCTCACCCCCCGTTGTTTTCGCGTCGATAACGCACTCCTCTTCACCAATCTGGGTTACCGGTGTTGTAAGCGTGATCTTGTTGTCCTTCATGTGAAGAACAATCTTGTTGTTATTCTCTTTGGCAAAAAGCTGGAGCCTTTTAACCGCAAGCGTGAGCTCTTCATTGCTCACCTCCACTGAAGTTACCGAGCTCTTTGGTATGATCTGTTCGTAGTTCGGGAATTTCCCTTCGATAAGGCGTGAGATGAAATCCACCTCGCCAATCTTGAACAGCGCCTGATTTTTTCCGATATTTATCTCAATGTTGTCCGGTGCAACTTTGGAAGCTATTCTGGCCACTTCCGAAACCGCTCTTACGGGAATGATCACGTTGATCTCTTGCTTCATCGCTACGCTTAGACTCATTTTCTTTTCGCTTAATCGGTAGCTATCGGTGGCTACAAGCTTGAGTTCTTTCTTGTTGGCATTTATGTAAATGCCGGCGAGTACCGGCCGGGTATTGTTGCCTGCCGCTGCGAACTCGGTTTTTGAAACGGCCTTCATAAAATCCTTTGTGGGGATCACGAATGATGCCTCTTTGTCGACCTGAGAAACTAACGGAAACTCTTCCGCCGGAATACATTTAATCTTTGTTTTGGAGGATGCCGATATCACGGCTATTGATACGCCTTCTTCAAGTTTTACCTCGATATCCTCGTCTTTAAGAAGAGAGATGTAGCTCGTAAGAAGTTTTGCCGGGACGGTAATACCGCCTTCGTTTTTCACATCAGCCTCAAAAGAATAATTGATCACCATTTCGAGGTTTGTTGCCGACATAAACACTCTTTTGCCTTCCGCTTTTACGAGAATGTTGTTCAGAACCGGCAAGGTCGAATTAGTGTCAATAACCCTATTGACGACTTCGAGCGCCTGGAGAAAGTTTTGCTGTGGACACTTAAAACGCATGGCTATGCTCATAAGGAATTATCGGGTATACTATAGCAAGTGTGAGTGGTTTTGCAACGACGGATGTGCTTGATACTGATGTTTTGGCGTTTTTTCTGTATTTTTTTGAACTATGGACCACAGGTCGGTCATTGTCCGGGCGTGGCAATTAACCCAGGAAAACAAGGGGAAATTCTTTCTTTTTGGTTTTTCTTTGGGCTTTATTACATTGACGGCTGAGGCCCTGTGGATGGTTTGGCAATACTATTCGTTTTCCCATGCTCCGAATCTTACGGGAAAAGAATGGCATTTTGGCGAACTTTTTGGTTATACTAAGCAAATTATCGTCAGCCTTGCCCCGTATATTCACTGGATTCTCCTTGGAGTTCTTTTCTTCATTTTCCTCTTTTTCCTTGTTTTGCCGGTGTTTCAGGGGGGAATTATTGTTCTTATTAAGAGGGCGCATGATGGCTTGGAGGTGAGAAAACGTCACGGTATATCTGAGGGGATTCTCAATTTCTTCAAGCTTTTCGCTTTTCACAACCTTGTGTCTTTTGTTTTCAGCCCGCTTTCCATTTTCACGTACACGACGACACCATTGAAATATATTAGTAATGAAGTTTTTTACTTCGTTTTAATTCCCGGCGTTCTCTGGCTTCTCGTTGCCATTGTGGCGAACATTCTCTTTGTGTACGTTACCTTTTTTCTTGTCCTTAGGCAGATGCACGTTGGGGAGGCTATCCGCGCAAGCGCGAGGTTTGTTGTCCGTTATTTTGCAGAAACTTTGGTGGTTTTTGCCCTCCTTCTTATTATTGCCCTCCGCGTCCTTTTCAATATTATTTTGGTGTTCGTTATCCCCGCACTCATAACGTATGCTCTTGTTTTCTTTATTCAGTTTCTCATTGGTTACGAGATTATCATTATGGGCATTCTTGCTTTTATCATGCTCATTGTCGCATCTTGGATTTATGGAAATTTCCTTGTTTTCACGCAGGCCGTCTGGGAACTTACGTTCTTAGAACTTGAAAAGAAGGACCGGGTTTTTGAGGAGGAACAGACTGCCACATAAACTGACATTATGCCGGTAGAATTACAGATTATTTCCTTGAGCATGCTCCCCGTGACGGAGCTGCGCATTACTATCCCCTTGTTTCTTGCCACGCGCCCGGAACTTCCCGTGTGGTACACGGTGATTCTTTGCATTGTCGGCAATATTCTTCCGACCCTCTTTCTTCTCTGGTTTTTACCGCATTTTACCGCTTTTGTTCACAAATATTTTCCGGATAAAAATATCATCAAGCGGCTGATTAACTGGGTTTACCGTGCTTCACGCCAAAAACACGGCCAGAAATTTTATCGGTATGGCTCACTCGCTCTCATCATTCTTGTGGCCGTTCCCTTACCGGGCACGGGAGCGTACACAGGATCGCTCCTTGCATTCCTTTTTAATATTCCCTACCTTAAAGCACTGGGGCTTATCTCCCTTGGTGTTGTTATCGCCGGGCTGATCGTTACAGTTATCTCTCTTGGGGGGATTGATCTTTTTTATGCGCTCAGCGCATAATTTTTACGAGTTTGGTTCGGTCTGTGGATCCGCTTACAATCGAGATGCCGTTTTTTGGGACTCCCGTTTTTTTTGCGAGAAATCGTATGAGTTCTCCGTTCGCTTTTCCCTTTTCCGGAACCGCTTTCAGGCGGATTTTCCATGTCCCGTCCTCGAGCACTTCTGTAAGCTCAGTCACCGGACTTTTGGGAATCACTTTTACACGGATGTACGCCAGGCCCTTTGCCTGGATTATCTGAATAATTTTCTCAATGACGTCCTGCATACGAGCTACTTAAGATGAGCGTTTCTCCACTTTTGTATTTCCGCGTGATTTCCTGACAGCAGAACATCCGGAACCTTCATGCCACGAAACTCTGCAGGTTTCGTGTAGTGCGGATACTCTTTTTTTCTTTTGAGTTCCTTTGAAAACGAGTCCGCGCGATGCGATTCTTCTTTGCCAAGCACGCCGGGAATGAGCCTGCAGACGGCATCGATCAATACCATGGCGGGGAGCTCCCCGCCCGTCAGGACATAATCCCCTATGGAGATTTCTTCATCGATCAGAGTGTCACATACCCTCTGATCCACTCCTTCGTAATGTCCGCACAGAATATTGAGATAATCATACTTTGCCAATTTTTCGACCCTGCTCTGCGTGAGCTTCTTCCCCTGTGGCGTGAGATAGATATTCACGCCCTTCCCTTTCGTTTTAATCGATGCGAATGCATCGAATATCGGCTGGCATGCAAGCAGCATGCCTGCCCCTCCGCCATACGGTGTGTCATCGACCGTCTTGTGCTTGTTTTCGGAAAATTTCCGGAAATCAATCAGCGAGACTTTAAGTTTCCTATTCTTGATCGCACGTTTAACAATACTCTCCTCTGTGAATGAGGCGAACATACCTGGAAAGAGCGTGAGAACGTTACATTGCATTCTTTTAACGTTTAGCCCATTGCGGAGCTCGGCGTGCTTTTTTGAGACCCGGCTTCTTTCTTTCAACCGTTCTTGAGTCTCGAGTCAGGAAATGCAGCTTTTTAAGTTGCGGACGCAAAAGCACATCAAATGTGGCAAGCGCTCGCGCAATACCATGCCGAATAGCTTCAGCCTGCCCCGTGCTGCCACCACCCTGCACCTTGATGGAAAGATCAACGTTCTTCAGGTTATCTGTAGCCTTTAGTGGTTCAAGCACCATGCCTAAATGCGTTCCTATATTAAAGAAAGACTTTGCCGGTTTGCCGTTTATTTCGACTTTTCCTTCTCCTCCCGGGAAGAGACGGACAGAAGCAATGGATGTCTTTCGTTTGCCGGTGGCATAAAAATACTTTCTGCTCATGCTTTGGTTACTTTAGAATTAAAGATCGATTTTAACCGGTTTTTGTGCCTCGTGGTCATGTTGCTCACCCACAAAGAGCTTCAGTTTGCTCATGATCGGGCTTCGAAGTTTGTTTCTTGGAAGCATCCCGCGTACTGCAAGTTCGAGTGCCTTTGTTGGCTTTTTTGAGAGGAGATCTTCCATAGTCTGAATTCTCGAGCCACCGAGTTTTTGGCTGTGCGTGAAATAGATTTTGTCTTTCATTTTGTTCCCCGTCACCCTGATCTTGTCTACGTTGATAACAATAACATTGTCACCACAATCGGTATGAGACGCAAAATACACCTTGTTCTTTCCACGGAGAATGGCCGCAATCTTAGCGGCGAGATCTCCGAGAACCTTGCCCTTCGCATCGACCAAATACCAGTCGTGCTTTATTTCTTCTTTGGTCTTAAATGTGGTTTTCATGGTAAAAGTCTTATATGAGTTCAACGAGTACAACCGTTGCGCAATCGCCCGGTCTTTTGCGAATTTTTGTCATACGTACATTGCTGCCTTTTGCATTTATGTTCTTCTTCATGTCCTTCAGCGCCTTTATAGCTGTTTCTGTAAAAAGCTTCTTATTCATGAGGCGTGCCGCATTGGTCTCATTGAGGCCCGCAACACTACTCATGAGATTATCGATGTAGCTCTTGAGTCCCTTCGCCCGTTTTTCGGTCGTCTCGATTTTCTTATGCTCGAGCAACGCAGTTGCGAGGCTTCGTATGACAGACTTTGTATATGCCTTGGATATGCCAAGACGCAGAACTTTTTTCTTGTGTCGCATGAGAAGGTAATTATTCTTCGATAAGTTTGAGATTGCGTTTCTTGAGCGCCTCTTTCACCTCGTCCATTGCTTTCTTACCAAATCCACGGAGGTTTGCCAACTTGCTTTCGGCACACTGCGTAAGTTGCTCTATTGAACCAATTCCACCATTGATAAGCGCATTCAATGTTCTTGGCGAGAAGTTGAGAATTTCGATCGGCGTGTAGTCGGTTTTTACTGCTTTTTCTTCTTCAACGTGCTGCTTTGCCACAATATCCTGCGGGGATACGATAAAGTCTTTTTCAACAGCGGTATGACTCTCATTGAAGAATGAGAAGTATGAAGTCAAAATGTTTGATGCAAAGAGAAATGCCTCCTTCGGTCCGATGGAACCATTGGTCTCCACTTCAAGCTCGAGCTGGTCGAGGTTGGTTCTTTGGCCAACACGTGTATTCGTTACCTGAAAGTGCACTTTGGTCACAGGGGAGAATGACGCATCGATTAAGATCATGTCGGGATCATCGTTTTTCATAGCGGCAATCGGCTTGTAGCCTACGCCCTTTTCTACGC
This sequence comes from uncultured bacterium, assembly GCA_963775025.1. Lineage (GTDB taxonomy): Bacteria > Patescibacteriota > Gracilibacteria > JAUYGZ01 > DAOVYC01 > CAVZHD01. The sequence goes on along the minus strand of CAVZHD010000001.1, from coordinate 822,508 downwards.
GGATCTGCACATCGAGCTTATCTGCAGACTTGTCGATGAACGTGATGACACGATCCTTGTTGAGTACTTCGACATCAGCCGTGGTTTCGATCTGCTTTGCTGTAACCTCACCCTTGGAAGCAGTGAGACGAACCATGACCATCTCTGAACCATGCATTTTAAATGCAACTCTCTTGAGGTTCAAAATCATATCCAGAACACTTTCATGAACACCATCGAGTGTCGTGTATTCATGTTTCACTCCGCCTATTTTCACTCCGGTAATTGCGGCTCCGGGAATGGACGAAACCAGAACCCTTCGCATAGCGTTCCCCAGAGTCATTCCGAAACCCTGTGGTAGTGGCCCGAAGGTAAAGAGCATATGATTCTCCCCAAGTTCTTTTGTGGCCAGCTTGGGAATACCAATTTCTTCTTGAATGATATGCATGCGAAGAACACGTTAATAGTGAAATCGGTTGCTGCGTGTTTACTACTTAGAGTAAAACTCAACGACCTTTTGCGGTTCGATCGTCTGCTCAAAGTCATCCTTGGACGGCATGGCTTTTATTTCGACGTAAAGCCTCTTTGGATCGACAATAAGCCATCCCGGCGATCGGTATTTTGCATTTTCTTTGTGTATTAACTCAAAAACCTTTGAGGTTTTTGAGCGCGGTCGGGCTTCAATTTTGTCCCCGACTTTAACAGAGATTGAAGGAACGTTCACTCTTCTCCCGTTTACGAGAAACAACCCGTGAGTTGCAAACTGTCTCGACTGAAAACGCGTGAGCGCAAAACCCGCGCGATAAATCACGTTATCAAGACGTGTCTCGATAAGCCTCATGAGGTGATCACTTGTAGCACCCGTGAGCTTGAGAGCTTTCTTGTAGTAATTCGTAAGCTGTCTCTTTGATATGCCAAACATGCGGGAAAGCTTCTGCTTTTCCCTGAGCTGGCCTGAATACTCTGTTGGCTTTCTGCCACCCTTGCCACCATGAATTCCCGGCGGGTTTCCCTTCCGAGTCATGATTTTTACGTACTTCTGCGTACCGAAGAGATTTACCCCTTCGCGTCTGCATTGCTTCCCTTTTGGTCCTGTGTATCTAGCCATTAGAATGTAAGAAAAGAATTACACACGTCGAGCCTTCCTTTTGCGACAACCATTGTGCGCAACAGGAGTTTTGTCGATTATGGTGTTGACATTAATCCCTCCGGCAATAAGTCCGCGCACTGCCTGCTCTCTTCCGGGACCAATTCCTCGGACATATACATCAACAATCTCTACGCCAAACGCCTTGCATTTCTCGACAACGCCCTCGGCCGCAACGTGTGCTGCATACGGGGTTGATTTCTTTGTTCCTTTAAAACCACTCGCTCCCGAACTTGCCCTGGCAAGAATCTGTCCGGTGGGATCAGTGATACTTACAATAGTATTATTCATACCTGCATGCACATAGGCCCTACCCATGGGCACCGTTCGCCTGATTTTCTTGGTTTTTTTGACTACCATGTGGATCTATAAAATAAATGTAACGTTTATGTCTTTGTCTCCTTTCTCTTTCCGCTTCCCATGGTTACTCTCTTTCCTCTTTTGGTTCGGGCATTCGTCTTTGTTCGCTGGCCGCGAACAGGAAGTCTTTTCTTATGTCGCATGCCTCTGTATGACCCAATGTCCTGCAAGCGCTTGATGTTGAGCTGAATTTCTCGACGAAGATCGCCTTCTACCTTGTACTTGGCAACTTCTGCTCGCAAAACGTTCTCCTGATCTTCAGTGAGATCTTTTACCCTGATGTTAATATCAATATTCACCGCCTTAAGAATCTTGTGCGATATTGATCGTCCAATACCCGTGATGGCGGTAAGGGCGGCTTCTATTCTTTTTTCTCTTGGGAGGTTTACTCCTGCAATACGAGCCATATTGTGAAAAAAAATTGCGTAAGTTCATAAGCGACACGGGAAACGTAATTCTTCCTCCGTGTTACTTATAGAAAAAATAACTACCCCTGGCGCTGTTTATGGCGCTTATTCCTGGGGCAGATTACACGAACAACACCCTTTCTTTTAATTACCTGGCAATGTTCGCAAATGGGTTTTACAGATACTCTTACCTTCATGCTTGCTGATTAAGATTGGGGTCCTTGCCTCTGTAGACAATTCTGCCTTTCTGTAGATCGTAAGGGGTCATAACAATGCTCACTTGGTCTCCAGGGAGTATTCTGATGTAATGCATTCTCATCTTCCCCGACAAATGAGCTCTCACTTTATGTCCCTTCATGCCTTCCCCTTCGAGCTCCACAACGAATTGCGAGCCAGGAAGCGCTTCAAGGACTTTTCCCTGAACGGTAAATTCCTCTTTACCTGCTGCCAAACGTGATTGTTAAGTCCTGAAAAAAGCTGTATGAGTCTATCGAAAAAGTTTTTCCACCACAAGCCAAGTTGGAAAAAAAGTGGAAAATGTGTTGACAACTTATATAATTATTTCACAGTTACCTCTCTTTACCACCACCGTATGTTCGAAGTGGGCCGAAAGGCTACCGTCGTCTGTAACGACGGTCCAATGATCCTTTTGTGTTTTCACCCGAAAATCTCCGGCATTTACGATAGGTTCAACGGCAATAACCATGTTTTCTAAAAGCTTTGCCCCTTCCCGCTTGTTTCCAAAATTTGGCACTTCCGGCGGTTCATGAAGTTTTCTTCCCACTCCGTGTCCGACACAATCACGGACGACGGAGAATCCTTCGGATTCGACGTACCCCTGAATAACGGCTCCGATATCTCCGGTTGTTACACCTTCGGTTACCACTTTCACACCGCGAGATAAGGCTTCCTTGGTGACGGCAATGATTTTTTTTGCCGTGTCACTTATATCACCAATTCCCACCGTGAAAGCGGCGTCGGTATATAAACCCTGATATATGATTCCAAAATCAATTGAGAGAATATCCCCCACTTTGAGAATCGTGTGTTTTGCAGGAATACCGTGCACCACCTCATCGTTGAGTGAGGTACACAGTGCGGCCGGAAATCCACCGTACCCTTTAAACGCCGGCGCCACATGCATCTTTGCGCACATGGTTTCGGCAATTTCATTAAGCTCCCACGTTGTCACTCCGACACGGATAGCCTGTTTTACATGATCGATGATTTCGCGATGCATCTTTCCCGCCTTCTTGAGGGTTGCTATCTCTTCGTCTGTCTTGATAATTGGTTTTTTCATGTACTTGTTATTTTTTCGACAGCAACGGCCACCTCTTCGATTGGCGGAGTCCCACTCACTGTACGCAGACGCCCCTGCGCTTCATACCAATGAATGATTGGAATCGTTTCCTTTTGGTAGGCTTTAATCCTTACCCTGATACTCTCTTCGTTGTCATCGGCACGCTGATAGAGATCCTCATTCCTGCACTCTTTCAGGGCTTGATCCTTTGACATGTAGATCTTCCCGGTTGCCTTGGACATCCAACGGTTGGTGATACGTCGAAGCGCTTCTTCTTCGGGAATTTCTATGAGTATCCCCGTGGGTGTTCTCCCTGCTTTTTTCATGAGCTTTTCAAAAAGCTCACGCTGTTTTTCGTTGCGCGGGATTCCATCAAACACGACTCCTTTTGTCTTCGGAATTTTCGAAAGAAAATTTTCCACTATTTCCATGATCACTTCCACCGGCACAAGCTCGCCACGTTCCATAATGCTCTTCACCCTTTTCGCGAGCTCCGATTCTTCCTTGGCCAATTTCCGGAGTTCTCCTCCGGCTTCAAAGTATTCATACCCTTTTTTTGCGGCAAGCATTTTGCCTTGCGTCCCTTTTCCGCTCCCCTGTATTCCGAAAAAAACGAAATCCATGGTGCTTCTAGTAAAGCTTGTCGTAATCGTGCATGACAAGCTGCGTGTTAATCTGTCGCATAAGCTCTGAGATGACGCCAACTACGATGATAAGACCGGATCCGGACATAAGCAGCTGAACGGTGCCAAGTCCTGTGGTTTGAAATACGCTTTGCAGCGCCAATGGGAAGGCTGCGAGAAATCCGATGAAAACTCCACCCCAGAGACTTAAATGAAATGATACATTCTGCAAAAAGTCTGCGGTTTGTTTCCCGGGTCGAATTCCCGTGATGAATCCTCCGCGTTTCTGAATCTCTTCCGCTATTTGCGTCGGGTTAAACGTGATGGACACGTAGAAGTACGTGAACGCCATAACGAGCACAAAAAGGAGGGTAATGTAGAGCCAGCCGAATTTTCCGGTCCCGCCAAGATTTTGGATAATCCAGTCTGCAACCGGATTCCCATGGAAGAACTGCGCAATGATTGTTGGGAACGTCACCATGGATATTGCGAAGATGATCGGGATCATGCCTGCCTGATTTACCCTGATCGGAAGATTTGATTTCTGACTTAGCCTTCCAACCTGTCTGCCGGAATATGTGATCGGGATATTTCTTTGTCCTTCGGTTACAAGAACGACAAAAATGGTAAGAAGGAATGTGATGACAATGAGAATTACAAACGGAAGGTATTTCGTTTCATCAAATGCCGCTATGCCGAGCGTTTGTCCGATTACACCCGGGACTGAGGAGATGATACCGGCAAAGATAAGCATGGAAATACCGTTACCAATTCCGTGTTCGGTAATAAGATCACCGATCCAGACCAAAAGCATTGTTCCCGCCGTAACGGAAATCATCATCGGGAGGATAACTCCCGGTGAATAGATATTCGCCACAAGCGGCGCACCCGTAGCTGAGTACGAAGAGTTATTAAGGAGAAGTATCATGCCGTAACTCTGCAAAAAGGCGAGTGGCACTGTGAGATAACGAGTGTACTGATTGATCTTTTTTCGCCCCATTTCCCCTTCCTTACTGATAGCCTCAAGCCTTGGGATGACTACCGTCATAAGCTGCAGAATGATGGAGGCGTTGATGTACGGCGAAAGACCCATGAGCGCGACTGAAAAATTGTCCATGGTACCACCGGTAAATGCCGCGAAGACACCAAGAAGACTGTTCTTGTCGAAAACCGCTTTTAAGCCCATGGCATCAATCCCCGGAACGGTAACGTGACTTATGAATCTGTAGAGCATGATAAAACCAAGCGTAAACAGTATCTTGTTGCGCAGGCTTTTCGTTAACCAGATTTTCTTGATGTAATCGAACATATGCTAGGAATTATGATTAATGGTAGTAGATGTTATATTTCCCGTCGACATCGTTGCCGAGGTGGATTCGAGCAACATTATTCAATGAAATGTCGTCATTGGGAAGCTTTATCTCAAAATTTCCGTTGCATATCTGCGTCATTTTGCGGGTGATGAAGAAAGGCACGCGCACGGAGGCTCCTGAAATAAGGCTTACTCCTACAGTTTTTGATACGGTGTTGTCTATACTTACGGGCATTTTTTCTATACAGGAAATATCTATCTGCATTGATGAAGCATCTATCTGATTCATGCCTCCATTGTGGATGGTGACAAAAAACGGATGTCCGTTCACCTCTTTGCTATTCAACATTCGTGCTTCAATCACTTTACTTGTTTCAACATTTTGAATCAGCAGGTCGTTTGAAATAACGACGGACTCAGGCGTGTCGGAAGCACTGTTTGCTTCCGGTACCCCGTTCTCCATCCTTGTACAGAACCAGGCCGTTCCTTCCTCCGCTTCCCAGTTCTGATTTTCATTCGTGGCATATCTCCCCCCTTTGTATTCGTAGATGGTAATAAAGTTTCCTTTAAAACAATAGCCCTCTCCCGGCTTCAGGCCCGTCATACGGATGGGTTTTACTCTCCTCTTGTATGTGACTTGCGCCCGTCCTGCGGCAACCATGGCATCCGCATCGGCCGCATCGTCAGCACTCACCTGAGTGATGCGTACCCGTGACACGGGATCTTTTGACGCTACCTGCAATGCAAGATACAGCGTTTCTGCCGTTCTGCTGGTTTCCACAAGCACGCTTTTTGCTTTCGGAATGGCAGCATGGGCTTCGAAACACGAAAAAAACAGCACAGCAATAAGCAGGGAACTGAAGATACGATTAATCATAGCCTTTAAGTGGTTAGTGAATTACTTAAATCTTTTCTCACTAAAAACGGAGACTACTTTTTTGCTTCTTCGGGTTTTGCCTGCTCCGTAATTTCCACCGACCCCCCCGCCTTTATTATCTTGTCTTTGGCGCTTGCGGAAATGGCATCGACAAAAACTTTGAGTTTCCTTGTAACGTCTCCCTGCCCCAAAACCTTTACCGGAAGATTTCTTCTGATGAGCCCTGCCTCTTTGAGAGTTTCAGTATTCACCATATCTCCCTTGAGTCTTTCCAGACTTTCGAGATTCACTACCTGGAATTCGATCTTATTTGGATTCTTGAAACCACGAAATTTCGGAAGCTTTAAGAAAAGCGGTGTCTGTCCTCCCTCGAAGGTGATGCGAAGCTTCTTTCCCGTTCTGGCTGTCTGCCCCTTACCTCCTCTACCACACGTTTTGCCCTGTCCGGCGGAAACGCCGCGACCGACTCGCTTTCTTTTCTTCTTCAGTGGATTTGCGAATGTATTGTGAAGCATTGTTTACTTTCTTAAGACTTGAATTATGGTTTCTCCGAATGCGTTCGCCGCACTTGGTCCATTTGCTGTGATAATGTTACCATCTCTTACAACATCTTTTGGCTCGTATATCGCTCCTTCCTGCTCCAAAAGTTTCGCCTGCGTCCCCGCTCCGTCGTCCCAAACCGTTGCCCGCTTTCCATGTAACACTCCTGCTCTGGCAAGTATTGTCGGTGCGATGCAGATTGCCGCGAGCACTTTTCCCTGATTCTCTGCCTCCTTTGCAATCCTGTGCGCCTCTTTGTTCTCCTGGTATTCCACCGCCCCCGGTCCTCCTATGAATACGATTGCGTCGTAGTCCTGCGCGTGAGCTTCATCGAGAACATTCTCTACTTTCGTGACACCCCCGAGTTTACCTCTTGCCTCTTTTGCATCACTACTGCCGATAAATATCTCCACACCTCCTTCTTCGAGCTTCTTCCTCGTATCACCATATTCTTTCTCCTGATACCCTTCCGCTGCAAGAATGAGTAATGCTTTCATGTTGTACCTCTAGTTTTGCTTTGGCTGAACTTTTGCCACCTCGACTTTCTTCTGCACCTCTTTTTTTTCTGTCTTTATGACGGGTTTTTGCTGAGCTGCCGGCTGTTCTGTTTTCTTTTTCGGATAACGGATCTCTTTGGTGAAATATTGCTGGATCGCTTTCATTGTCGCTTTCGCCATGTTGATCTTGTTGGTTGATCCGTAGGATTTTGCCACAACGTTTCTGACCCCTGCGAGTTCCAGAATACGACGAGTGGCACTGCCGGCAATAATACCTGTTCCCAGTCTCGCCGGCCTCATCATCAATCTTGCGGCCTTAAATTTCTGCCTGACTTCAAAAGGAACGGTTTCATTTACAATGGGAACCTTTATGAGATTTTTCTTGGCTTTTGTGACAGCTTTTTTGATAGCTTCAGAAACTTCAGCCGCCTTTCCTAAGCCCATGGCCACCTTTCCTTTTCGGTCACCAATGATGACAGTAGCTCTGAATCTTAAGCGACGACCTCCTTTTACCACACGTGTTACACGGTCAATCTGAAGAACCTCTTCCTCAAACTCTTTTTTGTCCATTACCTCCCGCATTTTATGTCCTCGCTTTGGCTTTCCCATAAATATTATTAAAGTTATTTAGAATATAAGTCCCGCTTCTCGTACGGCTTCAGCAAGCGCTTTTACCCGTCCGTGATACTTATACCCGGCACGATCAAATACGATGCTTTCGATCTTCTTTTCTTTAGCGAGCTTTCCAATATTCTGCCCCACCTCTTTTGCCTTCTCAATCTTTCCTTTCTTTTTGCTCTTCATATCGCTGGCTGCACACAGTGTCTTGCCCACGCTGTCGTCTATGATTTGTGCGTAGATGCTGTTGAGACTTCGGAACACGACGAGACGTGGACGCTCGCTTGTTCCTCTCACTTTGGCCCGTATGGCCACTCTTCTGCGCTCCCGATTTTGTGTTTTCTTAAGCATGGTAATTTTCCTTATAGTAAAATTTAGGCTGCCTTAGCTGCTGTCTTTCCCTGTTTAATCTTCACGTATTCGTTGAGATATCGAATACCCTTCCCCTTATAAGGCTCCGGTTTTCTGTATGCGCGTAACTGCGCAGCAACCTGCCCTACCACTCTTTTGTCCGCTCCGCGCACGGTAAACAGTGTTTTGTTTTCCTTGTCGACTTCGATCTCGATACCATCCGGAAGGTGATACTCTATCGGATGTGAAAAGCCGAGGCTCAGGGTCACTTTTTTGCCGGCAACGGCAATACGAAACCCAACTCCTCGAATCTCCAATTTCTTCTCGTATCCCTTCGTTACTCCTTTGATCATGTTTGCGATTATCGCTCTTACAAGACCATGCATGGCTCTGGTAGCTTTATCTTCGCTTTTTCTTTCAACATATACCGTACTCCCCTCAACTCGTACCTGGATTTGCGGTTTTACTGTTATTTTCAGTTCGCTTTTGCTTCCTTTGACGGTGACATTGCCACCTGCAATGCTCACCTGAACATTGTCTGGAATAGCTACCGGTAATTTTCCAATTCGTGACATGAGAAATAGTGATTACTGTGCTTAAAATACTTCACAAATGACCTCTCCTCCCAACCCTTTCTTTACGGCGTCTCTCCCTGACATTATCCCCTGCGGAGTGGTGAGGATAGTGAGTCCATACCCTCTGCGTGTCGGGTACATATCTTTCACTTTTCTGTAAATTCTCTGCCCGGGAGATGAAATTCTTTTGAGTTCAATGCTTCTGCCTGGGATGAGTGTAAGCTTCAGCATTTTTCGCCCATCTTCATCCACCTCCTCATATTTTTCGACATACTTGTTTTGTTGCAATACAGAAGCTATCTGCCTCTTGATTACAGAAAACGGGATCATCACGGCCTCGTGTCGTGCCATTGCCGCGTTTCTCATGCGGGTCAACATGTCTGCTATTGGATCTGAATACATACGATGAGATTAAATTGGTTTTCTAAGAAAAATTTTTACCAGCTACTCTTTTTGAGACCCATGATTTCACCTTTTGATGCCAACTCTCTGACGCAGATGCGACACATTTCGAATCTCCCCATATATCCCCTCGACCTTCCGCACCTGGTACATCTGCTATAAACGCGTGTCGGGAATTTTGGCTTCCTTCCGTCCTGAACCGCTCGCGTATACGCGCGTTTCATCCTTTCCGTTTTGATAACTTGAGATATTTTCGCCATTGGTAATAATAACTATTTCTTAAATGGAAAATTGAGCGCTCTCAGTAACTTTTCCGCATCCTGATTGGTCTTTGCTGTCGTTATAATATTGATCTGGATGCCATGGATATGAGTGAGATCGTCCGGATTCACCTCGGCAAAGATGCTGCAGTCCTTAATTCCTACCGTATAATTTCCACGACCGTCGAACGCCTTTTTAGAAATACCACGGAAGTCTCGGGTACGAGGCAACGTCACATTTACCAATCTGGATATGAAATCGTACATTCTCGGACCCCTGATGGTGCAAATGATACCGTTTGGCATCCCCTCTCTGAGCTTGAAGTTGGAAATAGCCTTTCTTGCCTTCGTTACAATCGGCTTCTGGCCGGAGATTAAACTCACATTCTTCTCTATATCGCTGTAATCCTTGGAATTCTTCATTCGTGTTCCAATACCAACATTGATGTGCACACGAGATAATCGTGGCACTGCCATAACATTCTTTATGCCCATATCTTTCATGAGCTTGGGAGCTATCTCTTTGTCGAATATTTCCTTTGCGGTTTTCATTGCAATACGTGTTTAATTACTTCTTTGCCTTAGTTTTTGTTTTGTGCTCGAGCATATAATCACTTACCTTGCTCACGCGCACCTTTTTACCTGAATCGAGCTTCTTAAAACCAATTCTTGTCCTCTTGCCGCTTTGCGGGCAGATGAGCATTACGTTGGAAATATGAATGCCCTTTTCAATTTTTACCCTGTCCCCTGCGGATTTGCCGCTTTTTTTGATGTGCTTTGTCACAATATTTACTTTCTCGACAACAACCTTGTTTGCCTTTTTAAAGATACGGGTTACTGAGCCAATTTTTCCTTTGTCTTTTCCGGTTATCACTACCACCTTGTCACCTTGTTTGATTTTCATGCTGTGAATTAAAGTACTTCTGGGGCGAGAGAAACGATCTTCTGGAAACCTTTTTCTCGGAGTTCCCTGGCGACCGGACCGAATACGCGTGTTCCCTTTGGAGTTAAATCCTTGCTAATCACCACTACTGCGTTGTCATCAAATCTGATGTAGGAACCATCCTTTCTTTTTAATTCTTTCTTTGTCCTTACAACAACGGCCCTTTCAACGCTGTGTGTTCGCACCAAGCCTCTTGGGGCAGCGGTTTTTACTGCGATTACGATAACATCTCCGATTGCGGCATATCTTCGCTTGGAACCGCCGAGCACCTTGATGCACTTAGCGGTCTTGGCACCGGTGTTATCTGCAACCTTCACTTTTGTTTGCTCCTGAATCATCTTGAAAAAAAATTACTGAATTACTTTTTAGTCTCTTCCTTAATCTCCACCACTACCCAATGCTTGAGTTTGCTTATGGGTCTTGTCTCTTTGATAACAACGGTATCCCCTTCTTTGCACTTATTCTCTTCATCGTGGGCATAGAATTTCTTCGAAATTCTGTAGCGCTTCAGATACTTCGGATGTCGTACGTACCTGTGAACCGTAACCACCACGGTCTTGTGCGGCTTCGCTGATGTAACTACTCCTGTTTTTGTACGCATATCAGTTGTTGTATAAGTGATGTTTTCTAAGCGGTTTTCTTTTGTCTCGCTGCCATCTCCGTGAGCATTCTTGCCACGTACCTGCGCGATTCTTTGATGTCGCTTGTTTTTTTGAGCTGGCTCTGAGAAAGACCCATTCTCATTTCGAGCAGTGATCTCCGTACCGTTGAGAGTTCCTCATGGAGCTCTTTTTCGGACATTCCGCGAATTTCTTTCTGCGTGTGCATGGGAAACTAGTTCTTAATGCTAAATCTGCATTTGATTGGCAGTTTTTGAGAAGCTCTTCTCAAGGCTTCTTTCGCTTTCTCCTGCTCGATACCATCGATCTCAAACAATATGGTTCCTGGCTTTACGGGTGAAACATAGTACTCAACGCTACCTTTTCCGGCACCCATCGGTACCTCGGCTGCTTTCTGAGTGATGGCCTTATGGGGGAAAATTCGTATCCAGATCTTGCCTCCTCTTTTGATGTAGCGTGTCATGGCTCGTCTGGCGGCCTCGAGCTGGCGAGAGTTAACCTCGCCTCTGCCGATAGCCTTGAGTCCGAAAGTCCCGAAGGCTATGCGGTTCCCGCTGGTGGCAACACCCTTGAGGTATCCCCTATTCCTGTGCAGCTTCCTGTATTTTACTTTCTTGGGTACGAGCATGTTTATGTCCTAAAAAATTATGCTTCAGCGTGAGTTTTTGATTTTGATCCCATCTCTTCCTTCATCATCTCGGAAACCTTCTTGTACACATTTCCTTTGTAGATCCAAACCTTGATTCCGATAGTGCCGTACGTTGTTTCGGCCCTTGTCTTTGAATAATCGATGTCGGCCCTGAATGTATGAAGAGGAATGTTCCCTTCTTTATAGAACTCTGAGCGGGAGATTTCGACACCATTCAATCTTCCGGAAACCTGGATCTTAATTCCTTTTGCTCCGGCATCCATGGAGTGCTGAATGGCCTGTTTAGCCGCTCTTCGGTAGCTGATTCTCTTTTCTATCTGCTGTGCGATATTCTGGCCGACTATGTGAGCACTTAAGTCCGGTCTCTTCACCTCGAGAATGTTGATTTCGAACTGGTCATGAAAATTCTTCTGAAGTTTCTCTTTGAGTTTATCGATGCTTTCACCCTGCTTGCCGATGATCACTCCCGGCTTTGAGGTGTATACGTTCACGACAACCTTCTTGTTTGACCTTTGAATTTCGATTCGATCGATACCAGCATTCCTGAGGCGCTTGTTTAATTCGCTTCGTAGTTCAATATCCCTGTGGAGATATTTTGCATAATTCTTCTTGTCAGCAAACCAGGCACTATCCCACTGGCTATTGATCTGAAGTCTCATGAGTTTTGGATGCACTTTGTGACCCATTTCTACGTAAAATTAGTTTTAGACTTACTTTTTTGACTTTGGTTTTGTTTCTTTCTTTTCAACTTTCTTTACTTCCTTTTTTGCCGATTCCTTCACTGTTACACCGGCAGCTGCTTCTGTTTTTTTCATCGGAGCCGGAGACTTGGACATTACCTCTACCGTAATATTGCATGTTCTCTTGAGAATAGGATTTGCCCTTCCTCTGCTGGCCGGCTTAAATCTCTTGTACACGATCCCTTTCCCAACATGTATGCTCTTCAGGAGGAGGTCGTCGGTCTTCTGGCTAAAATTATTTTCTGCATTCTTGGCTGCCGAAGTGATCACCTTAAACAGTGTTTTTGCCGCTTTTTTTGGTGTCAGCTTCAGAATTGCCAAAGCTTCGGTAACCGACTTTCCACGGACCAATTCAGCAATAAGCTGAGCTTTCTTTTGTGTAACGCGGGTTTGATTGAGTACTGCCTTCATGAATTACTTTTAGTTGGTGAGTTATGCCTTTGCGGGCGAGGGAGTTGCTGCAGCCGCTTTCTCTTGAGCCTTAGCAATCTGGCCTCCATGAGCCCTGAATGTTCGTGTTGGTGAGAACTCCCCGAGTTTATGGCCCACCATGTTTTCTGTAACGAATACCGGAATGAATTTCTGTCCGTTGTAGACACCAAATGTGTGCCCAACAAACTCCGGCGGAATATCGCACCCTCGTAACCAGGTCTTGATAATCTTTCGCTGTCCCGGCGGCATAGCCTGAACTTTCTTTATCAGCCTCGGGTCAACATATGGTCCTTTTTTTCCTGATCTTGCCATCTGATATAAAAATAAAAAATCGTAATCTTATTGTTTTATCTCTTTCACGGTCAGAAGTTTTCCGTGTCTGTTTCTGTAGATAAAGCGATCTGTCGCGTTCTTCTTCTTTCGTGTCTTGTAACCAAGTGCCGGGAATCCCCATGGTGTCTGCGGACCAGGTAAACCAATCGGACATTTTCCTTCTCCACCTCCATGCGGGTGATCACACGGGTTCATAACCTTTCCGCGAACCGTTGGTCTGATACCCTTGTGTCGTGATCTTCCTGCCTTACCCAGCTTGACGAGAGAATGCTCTGCATTCGATACTCTTCCGATGGTTGCAAAACAGTTCTTGTGAAACAAACGAATCTCTTTTGAAGGCAATTGCACTTGCGCCCACTCTTCTTCCACTGCGACGAGCTTAGCTGCGCTTCCGGCTGTTCGAACCACTTGCCCGCCCTTGTTTACATCAATCTGAATATTGAAGATATCAAAACCAACAGGTATGTTTTTGAGCATCATCCTGTTACCTGGTTTCACCTTGGTTTTGTCAGCTGTGACGATTTCGTCACCCACCTTTACCCCTTCCGGTGCGAGATGATAGCGCTTATCGCCATCTTTATACTGCACGAGGATTATGTACGAGGTACGGTTTGGATCATACTCAACGGCCGTCACTCTAGCAGGTACGTTCAGCTTGTCAACCTGTCTAAAATCGACCATGCGGTACTGCGTAGTGGTTCCTCCGCCCTTATGTCTACAGGTAATAATACCCCTGTTGTTGCGGCCACTATTTTTCTTGAGTCTGACGACAAGGGACTTCTCCGGCTTTTTCTTGGTAAGCACGGAAAAGTCTGCGTAACTCATCTGTCTCTGTCCCGGTGTTGTTGGTCGAATTTTCCTGATCATCGCTGTGAATAAAAATTAATTCTTTATTATGGGTATTACTTTTTCTTTGCCTTGGAAAACTTTGTCACATCCATCGTTTTTCCTTTCGGTAGGGTCACAATAGCTCTCTTCTCCACTGCTCTTTTTCGGATCACTTTTCCTCTGCCGGCAATTCGGTATTTTGGAATGGTAAGAACAATATTCACCGACTTCGGAGAGATTCCGTAAAAAGTTTTAACCGCCTCCTTCACCTGTGTTTTGGTGGCGTCTTTATTGACCCTGAAGGCGTACTTGCCCTTTTCCTGAGCTGCAAAAGCCTTTTCGGTTACTACTGGCGATATGAGAATTTGAGAAATGTCCATTGTAGGCTACGAGAGTTTATTTGCTAAGAAAGTGTTCTTCCGTTTTCTTGATGGCGTCTTTCACGAACAGAATGGTTTTGAACTTGAGAACATCTGAGATATTCAAGAGATTGCAGGTGATCACCTTGGCATTTGGAAGATTTGCGAATGATTTTTCCATGGTGCCGTTTCTTTCGGGGATGACTACAAGCGTGGTCTTTTTAACCGGGAGCTTCTTGATCATCTCTGCTGCGATCTTTGTCTTGGGTGCATCAGCGGTAAATGACTCGAGTGCAATGATATCCTTGGTAGTCGCACGGGAGGAAAGCGCCGAAAAGAGCGCGATCTTCCTCTGTTTCTGCGGCATAAGCTTGGTGTAATTGCGTACTCTCGGACCGAAAATCACACCACCGCCACGAAATACGTTGGCCTGCCTGTCGCCGTGTCTGGCATTACCGGTGTGCTTCTGTCGGTATATTTTGATACCGGATCCTGCCACTTCACCGCGGGTCTTGGTGTGTGCCGTTGCCCTGCGGCCATTAGCAAGCTGCCTCACCAAAGACTGATGCATAAGCATAGCGTGCGGCTTAACGGCAAAAATCTTGTCGCTTCCTTCTACCTGCCCCTTCTTCTCTCCGGATTGTGTATAGAGATCGAATTTCATGGTGATGGCTATTCTATAGTAATAGTAACGAAATTATTGTTGCCGCCGGGAACTGCCCCCTTAAGAGCAACAAGTCCTTTTTCCTTATCCACCTTCACAACCTTTACGGCATGTTTGGAAACGGTAACGTTTCCGAAATGACCCGGAAGTTTTCTTCCTTTCATAACTTTTCCCGGTTTTTTTCGTTGACCGATGGAACCCGGCTCTCTGTGGAAGTGCGAGCCGTGACTCGCGCCGCCTCCCGCAAAATGCCATCTTTTGATAACGCCGGAAAATCCGTGACCTTTGCTGGTACCGGTAACTTTTACTTTTTGAACGTCATTCAGGACGGTTACGCCAATTTCATCCCCGATCTTATATTTTGCAACATCATCTACTTTAAACTCTTTAAGCTTCTTGAATTGTTTCGCTTTTGTCGGCTTCTTTAAAGGTTCGAAACCTATTACCACGGCACCATAACCATCCTTCTCCGCCGTTTTGATTTGCACTATTTTTCCGGCAGGACAGACAATCAAAGTAACGGGCTCAACGAGTCCGTCTTCCTGAATGACACGAGTCATGCCGAGTTTTCGACCTACGATTCCAAGCATAATGCTTTCTTAGAGGTTGGATGACACAGATCCTTTCGTGGTCTTCGGAAAGCCATTGGCTTATTCTCCGACCCGTGTCTCCTGTATGTAAAACGTAAACAAAGCGGGGTGAGTCTATCAGTGAGGGTGTATCGAGTCAACTCAATTTTTTTAAGTTTCCTTGCACGGACGAAAAAATTTCCATACTTTGCTTTTGTTTATACATATTTATAGATCACATGCGTAAATTCCTTTCTTCTTTATTGGTATCTTTTCTCGTATTGTCAGCATTACCATTGTTTTCCGGCGAAGCTCATGCGGGCGGTGCGACACTGAAATTTTTCTACGGACAGGGGTGTCCGCACTGCACTGAGGCAAAACCTTTTGTGGAGTCTCTTAAGACGAAATATCCTGAACTGACCGTTGAATTATATGAAGTTTGGTACAACGCGGAAAACAAGCTAAAGTTTTCTGCGGCCGCGAAGGCGATAAACGCTGACGTACGGGGGGTGCCCGCTTTTTTCATCGGAGATGATCATGTTGTCGGCTATGGGAGCGATGAAACCACCGGCAAACAGCTTGAGGAGTTGGTAAAAAAATATCTTGGAACCGCCGGTCAGACTGCGCTTTCGGACGTTGCTGACAGCACCTACGCAACCGCGATCGAAGCGCTTCTTTCGAAGTATATAATCAAGGGGTATGCGGACAATACATTCCGACCGAAGAACACCATTAACCGCGCGGAGTTTTTGAAAATCCTCATGGAGGCAAAATATCCGAAGGCCGCTGTGGGCTCCTTCTGTTTTTCGGATGTAACCACCGATTGGTTCGCCCCATATGTCTGCCACGCGAAGTCGCTTGGCATTGTGAAGGGGTACGCGGACAAATCATTCAAGCCGGCCAGCACCATTAATCACGCGGAGGCCTTGAAAATGCTTGTGGAAACCTTTGGTTTTGAGACAAGCGAGGTTGAAGGAGAGTGGTATGCAAAATACGTAAACTCAGCACAGGCAAATAACTTTCACCTGGGCAAAAGCCTCTCTGCGATTGTGACGCGAGAACAAATGGCGGAGATGGTACACCGCATTCTTGAGCTGCAAAAAGAGTAATTCTCTCTTATTTAGCTACCGATCATCTTGATCTCCACGTCGCAGCCTGAAGGGATATTCAGATTGGAGAGCGAGCTGATGGTGGTTGAGTTCGCGTCCAGAATATCGATAAGCCTTTTATGCGTGCGGATCTCGAACTGTTCGCGTGCGTCTTTATTGACGAACGTAGACTTGTTGATGGTGAACTTCTCTATCTTGGTAGGCATGGGGATCGGGCCGGCAACAAGCGCGCCGGTTCTTTCCGCGGTATCGATAATGATATGAGCGGATTCATCAACAATCTTATGATCGAATGCACGGATGATCACACGAATTTTCTGCTTTGCCATGGAGAGCGACTTTTTTGTCTCTTTGGCTCCCTTCTCTTCCCTTGTTTCAACTTTCTTCACGGCCTTCGGGGCTTTTGCCGGAACTACTACCGGCTTCTTTCCCTCCTTCGCTAAAGCTACGGAGGGTTTGGCAACTTCCTTTACTACAACTACTTCAGCCTTTGGCGCAACAACCTTCTTCTCGACCTTTGCGACTTTGGCCGAAGCCTTCTTGGCCGGAGTCTTCTTTGCGACGGCCTTCTTGGCCGGAGCCTTCTTTACTGCCGGCTTCTTTGTGGCAACTTTCTTGGTGGGCATAATGGGGAAATTAAAGATTGGAATTTGGCTTACTGCTTACCAGCTTACTGCTTACCGCTAAAGGGAGCAGTGGATGAGAAAATCCATTGCCTTGTTACCAGAAACAAGATGTAAGCGATGAATGGATTTTCTCTCAGAGATTTAGAGAGGCCCGATGGCTAGAAACAGCCGGCGGGACTTGCGGGGGGAAGTATACTGAAAGAAAGGAAAAAGGCAAAAGGAAAAAGGCAAAATGTTATTCCGTAGGGGCGCGAGATCTCGCGCCCTTGCTCAAGCGAAAAGCGTAACAGTAAGACCCCGGATCTCTTTTGTTTTCTGCATCACAGAGTTCCGGTAGACCCGACCGTCCGGGGTGGGCTGCGGGGGGCTGATTCAGGATGACACCTCAATGTAGCCCACCCCCGACCCGATCGGGGGTCCAGTGCTTTTAGTTCTGGATCCCCATTTGCATGAGGATGGGAACGGGAGAGCGGAGTACTGCTACTGCTCCGGCA
Source organism: uncultured bacterium (assembly GCA_963775025.1). Taxonomy (GTDB): domain Bacteria; phylum Patescibacteriota; class Gracilibacteria; order JAUYGZ01; family DAOVYC01; genus CAVZHD01. The sequence goes on along the minus strand of CAVZHD010000001.1, from coordinate 804,894 downwards.
CGTAATACCCGTATGCTGATTCGCCTGAGCCGAGTTTGTTCTTGAGGGATTCGACAAGCAGGGCGAAGACGTCCTCGTCTTCTAAGGCCGGTGCCTGATTCTCAGCCTGCAGGGCGCCATCGCCAACCACTACCCATGTGAAGATAAGCTTCACGTTACAGGTGAGCAGGTCGCTTAAGTTTGCACCTTCAGGGATGAGATCACGGCGGATGTTGCCGAGTTCATCGAGCGCTTCGTCCGGAATGCAGAACGGTTTTTCGAGAATGATGTCAAAACCTGTTTTGGTTTCGTTTTGTACGCGATATTCGATATCGCTTATTTCGAAGAGTTTTTTCTGGATGAGACGAAGCAAAATCGTGTCATCAAGTGCCGCGATATCCGGGACGTCACCGGAGACGAGGTCAGTCACGTTGATGGTGTCGATGAAGGATTTTGTCGGGACGACGCGTGAGGTGACAAAGACGAACGGTTTCGCTTCAAACGGCGTTGCGAACTCCACGTGGACGAATTCCTGACCCGGAGCTATCTCAACAATATCAACGGTGTTTTTACCGGCGACGATTTGCCCCTCAAAAATAGTGGCACCTTTGAATACCGCTTCTTCCGTTACTTCAAATTTCTTGACCGATAGGAAATCGAGAGGCTCCAATACCTTCACCGAAAGTCTGTCTACTGTGACGGCGCCCGAGATGGGATCCGTGCCAAATACGATTTGTGGATTTAAGACCTGCTCCGTACATACTTTCTTCGTGAGAGGTTTGCCGAAGTTATTGAGCTTGGGAACCGGATTCCCCTCTTCATCAATGACCGTATTCCCCTCTTCGTCGGTCTGGTAAACGATTTCCATCGTGCAGATCTCCTGCATTTCAGGGAAGAGCTGGGAAACACTTTCGGTACTGTTACCAAAATTCCATGCCATATTGCCTACAAACGCGAGGATGCGGCCCTGACCACGCGCTGCCGGCACCGATGTATTGAGCATGGCGTCCGCAACCGCAACCAACTCTTCTTTTTTCTGTTCCATTTCGACCGCTACTTCCTTGATTTCTTCCGCCTTCGCTATGATCGCATCGGTGGCCTCTGTCCCCTCTTTTTCCGCAACATCCTGAGTGAGGGTCTTCGACTCTTCACCTTCGACTGTAGTGCTCACGTCGAGTGCTGCCGCAATCTGTTCGGTGGCAACCGCGAGCGTTTGCATCTCTTCCTCCGTCTCTACCTGACTTGCCACTTCCTGAATGGCCTCAGCCTTTGCCGTCGATTCCTGCGCAACAGCCTCGAGTTCCTGAACCGCTTCTTCCACCTTCGCTTTTTCTTCTTCAATCTTTTTCTTCACGTCCTCAGAATCACCTCTGTCCGTCTGCGAGAAGGCCTCGAGCGCGCGGGCGACTATGGGTCCCTGCTGGTCGGGTTTGAGTTTCATGGCATACCCCGGCGTGGAAGACGGGGTGAGATAATCCCCTATTTCGATAGGACCGTTTTCCAAAGTAACTTTAACGGGAGCTCGACCGGTGAGGACGAGCGGCCTTGTTTTTTTCGGGTCGCCGCTGCCGGACATAAGGAAGCCCGGCTGGGTGGAAACCACGCCAAGAACCATGCTATCGAACGCTTTGTCTGTTTTTTCCACCATGTCTCCGCTCTTTATGCGAAGCACATCTCCGGCTTCGATAGATTCATCTTCGATACGATATGTTTCGGCGATATCGTAGGAGGATCCAGATATGATAAACCCTTGTGCATCGGTGTTAAAGTATTCTTCGCCACTTGTATTATTGCATTTCCAGCCACATGGACGCTGCTTGAAGCGCCTCATGTTGTCCTACCGCCTGAAAAACAAGTTGATTTGATTTTCTTGCCGCGTCAGTACCCGTCCCCAATTCTCCTTCATCGGCTGTAATGACAAGTGTGTCGGTAATAATTGAGGCTGCTGCATTTTGCAAGCCACCGTGATAGATAAGAGCACTACCAGACTCGTTATATGTTCTATCAGCGAGTGGAGCACCAACCATTATGTCGTCGAATCCGTCATTATTGATGTCTCCCGCCGAGAAACAGAGTAGCCCAAATTGTCAGACGCGTTTGCGCCGATAAAAATCTTGTCGACCGTGGCACTACTTGAAGAAAGGTCTACGTTGCCTGGATTCCCGTAAAAAAGATATGCCCATCCGGCACTGGCAAGATCTGCCCCTCGCTCCTATTAGGAGATCGGTGACTCCGTCGTTGTTTACATCACCGGGGGAAGCAACGCTATACCCGAACTCATCTCCATTAGTTGCTCCGATAATATTACTTTGGTAGGTGGCACCCGACGTGGTGCCATAATAAATATACGCCCTTCCTCGGTTGTCGCCGGCCCCGTTGTAAAACGGTGCACCGATCAAAAGATCTTCTTTCCCATCGCCGTTGATATCCCCGATATTTGCCACAGAATAGCCAAATTGTTCGTCTGTGGTTGTTAGAGGGGGAGAAACGGTATATTCCGACCAAGAGTTCCATGCGATCCATTTATAAATGTATACTCGTCCATTGCTGGAATTAAAACCGCTGGCTCCCACTATCAGCTCATCTATCCCGTCACCGGTTACGTCTGCGCTTGCAAGCGACATGGCAAAATTATCGTTGTTGTTCACCCCGCCAAAATTTGCATCGGAGGTTAGATCCGGCGTGCTCCCCCCTTTGTATATATTCACCTTCCCCCTGTTGGAACTAAAATTTGGGGTTCCAGCGGCCACGTCATCAAAAAGATCGCCGTCGAAATTGCCGAACGTAATACTTTTGCCAAAATATTCATTTGTGCCAACACCCTTCGCAAAACCCACAGATGTTGCAGACGGCCCTTTCCACACGTCTACACGCCCATTATTTGTATAAGTATCGCTGCTATATTCGGGGCCGCCGGTAGCAACATCATCATACCCATCGCCATTAAAATCTCCCGCGGAGCTTACTTTGTAACCGAGTTTCATACCGTTTGTGGACCCGGTGATCGTAAGATCACTCATGTTATCCATACTCGGGCCACCAAAGTGGATATACATGGCTCCATTGTTGGATAAACCACCGCTATCGAACTCGGGCGCCCCTATAATAACGTCTGGATACCCGTCGGCATTAATGTCACCAGCATGTGCAACGGAGTAGCCAACTCTGTCACCGCTACTCGCCCCAATAAATATCCAGTCTTCGAGCGAGTCCATTTCTGCCACCCCAAGTTTGCTTTTACTGAAGGTAACGTCACCTACCTGCATGTTGTCGACATATGCGTTTCCCGTGACCTGCAATGTATTGAGACTTGCGGATTTGAAAATGGCGTCTCTCCACGTTGTTTTGATGCCACTACTGAACACATAAACACGCCCTTGATCAGAACCGCCTATGGAATAGTCACGCGCGCTAACCACTGCGTCGGCATATGAATCGTTGTTGATATCACCAGCGGAAGAAACTGAAAAGCCAAAGTAGTCGCCGACTGCCTCGCCGGTAAACGTTACATCCCCTGTGGCATCCATGGCGGAACCACCATAATAGATATAGGCGCGACCTTGGTAGAAATTGTAACGCATTGCGCCAATTATCACATCGTCATATCCATCGCCATTCACGTCATCGGCGGAAGAAACTGAGCAGCCAAACTGGTTGTTGGTTGTCTCCCCGGCAAGCGTTACATCCGCACTCCCTGCGGAAATCGTTGACGACAAGGATGCGCTACCATAAAAAACATAGGCGCGACCCCTTCTTGAGCCGTATTCAGCAGCACCAATAATCAGATCGTCATATTGATCGTTGTTCACGTTGCCAGCGGAGGAAACTGAATATCCAAACGCGTCGCCAGCTGTCTCACCGGTTAGCGTGACATCCGCACTCCCTGCGGAAATCGTTGACGACGAGAATGAACTACCATAAAAAACATAGGCGCGACCTTGACTCGAATTATATGCATCAGCACCAACTATCACATCGTCCAATCCGTCGCCATCCACGTCACCGGCGGAAGAAACTGACCTGCCAAAATAGGAGCTCCCTGTCTCACCGGTTAGCGTGACATCCGCACTCCCTGCGGAAATCGTTGACGACGAGAATGAACTACCATAAAAAACATAGGCGCGACCTTGGTAGGAATTATAACGAAGGGCGCCAACTATCACATCGTCTAATCCGTCGCCATCCACGTCACCAGCGGAAGAAACTGAATAGCCGAATTCATTAAAATTTGTTCCGCCAGTTAGCGTGACATCCGCAATGGAGTCCATTGACGGCCCACCATAATAAATGTAGGCACGACCTGTTGATGCATTATATGCGCGGGCGCCAACTATCACATCGTCATATCCATCGCCATTCACGTCACCGGCGGAAGAAACTGAATAGCCGAAATACTCATCGTTCGACCCTAGTGTAATGCTCGCATTCTCAATAGAAAGATTGGCTACAAGCGAGTTGCCGAAAAATATGTAAGCCTTTTTTTCATTATATGTCCCTACGATAATGTCGTCATGGCCATCGCCATTTACGTCACCAGCATCCGCGACCGAATAACCAAGCTTGTTATTCGTATCCCCTGTTATTTTTGCGTCTGCCACATTATCCAACGTTTCCCCCGACCCAATAAAATACTGCCCATCTTCCGATGGCAAAAGATCACTGCTTACTCTGCCTATCGCCACATCATCTATTTTTGCATTTTTGATATATGCATTTTCTTTAACCTGCAGAGTATTGAAATTTGCGGAGCCCGACAAGATATTTTTCCAGGTTGTTTCGATATTGCTGCTGTATATATACACCTTCCCTCTGGACGAACCACTTAAATAACCAATCGCACCGACTATGGCGTCCGCATGCCCGTCTCTGTTGATATCTGCGCTGGAAACCGAGGACCCAAGCATGTCTCCTGTGTTTTCTCCTGTAAATGTCACATCTGCGGTGGCATCCATTGATGAGCCGCCGTGGTAAATGTAGGCACGACCGGTGCTGGAACTATAATTGTGGGCTCCCACAATAACATCGTCATAACCGTCTTTATTTATATCGCCTGCACCGGAAACCGAATTTCCAAAATAAGCTGCTGCACTTCCCGAGAGTGTTATATCTGTGGCATTATCCATTAATGAGCCGCCGTGATAAATATAGGCGCTACCATTAACCCCAACAATTACATCGTCATAATCATCGCCGTTTGTGTCACCGGCGCCGGCAACCGAATACCCAAGCTGATCCCCCGCAGTTACTCCTGACATTGTTACATCAGCAATGGCATTCATTGATGAACCCCCATTGTAAATGTATGCACGACCTCTGCTTAAATTCCAACCATAGGCCCCAATGATTACATCGTCATAACCATCGTCGTTTGTGTCACCGGCAGAAGACACTGAATAACCAAAAAGTTGCCCGGCAATCACCTCCGCCCGTGAGTGTTACGCCAGCATTGGTGCTCATCGGTGATCCTCCGTAGAAAATATATGCACTACCGGCGTTGGAACTGTAGGCAGGCGCTCCTACAATTACATCGTCGTATAAATCGCCATTTACTAGATCACCATTTACATTCCCTGCGCTGGCAACTGAGTATCCGAACCTTGTCCCCCGCATTCAGCCCCGTAAGAATCACATCTGCTGTACTGTCCATGGATGAGCCGCCATAGTAAATATATGCGCGACCGGTGTTTGAGCTATAGCCATATTCACCAACAATAACATCGGCGTATCCATCGTTATTCACGTCACCAGCAGAGGAAACCGATAACCCAAATGTTGAACCTGTCGGTGCCAACCAGACGTCTGCATTTTCGATTGATGGCTCCAGTATAAGTGAGCTACCAAAAAATACATACGCACCTTTCCCATTGGTACCAATGATAATGTCATCGTATCCATCCCCGTTCACATCTCCGGCATTGGCGGTTGACCACCCGAGACCACTACTTGCAATCCCTTCTATCGCAATATCTGCTGTATTGTCGAGTGGTTCCCCCGACCCAATAAAATACGTATCATTAATCGGTGGCAAAACGTCGCCATCGATACCGCCGCCCAACTTCACCCAGGTACTCGTATTTGCATCCCATGTTTTACTTATGTCCTCCTGTTCAATGATCCATGCCTCATTTTCTGTCAGCATGGAAGCACTCTTGCCATTTTTCAGATCGGTCAGATCCACGCCGCTTGCGGCGTCTGTGCTCAGTGTCCCGTTTACGTTAACCGTATCGTGTATGAGATAGACGGTACTACCTTCGACAAACGAGTATGTAAGAAATGGTGTGGCAGCGGGTGAGTCTGAGTCCGTGCATCCTGGCGTCTGAATGGTGTCGAGTATATCCTCCGCAATAGCAGAAGTGGTACTGAGGCTCATGTCGAATTGACAACTTGCACGTGCCGGAGAGCCGTTTTTTGCGATAAGGGTATATGTAACACTATTTCCGTACGTAACGGTGATGGTATCATCCACCGCAAATGCCGATGCACTTGTAATGGTTATTTCCCCATCCGCTCTGATACCACCCGAGGTTCCATCTACCAATTGATCTTCGCTTTGAACCACCTTTTTCCATGGACGCCCTCCAAGATCCGCAAGGATATCGGTGAGATCATAACAACCTCCCTCCCAGGCATATTTTCCAACGTCGGCGCATGATTGGCATGTACACTGCCCTCGTGCCCCTGTTCTCATATACTGCCCATCATCCCCGCTTACGGTACATGCGGTTCCTACGGCAACAGTACAGGTATCATTACCTGTGCCTGGAGCCACTGTCATATAACAATAATTGCTTGTGCACTGAGCATTACTACAGGCAGTATCATTTGAGCCATCATCGTAATAGTTAGCGTTACTGATGCCCGAGAAAACAGTATTGCCAGATAAAACTTCACATGAGCTTGTTATCCCGCCACCATCACAGTTGAGGTATAAATCGCGACACTCGCCTTCTTGTGTAGCTCCCGTATCGCTTGCCCATTTATTTGCCACGCATACGGTTTTTCTTTTTAGTGTGTTAAAGAATGTTTCGTTCCGATCACACCAGTATGTTCCATTATTGTTGCAGTAAGGCGATCCTGAATCGGCGGTAGCGGTACAGTTGACTCCATATCCTCCGTCGAAACTGCTGGAATAGTCTACTATGGAATTTGCGCTGTTTGACGATGGAGGACTGAGAGAATCGGTGTCGTAACATTGTACAAAGCCACTTAATACACCACACGCTTCGGTGGTGCCACAGTTTTGTCCGGAATATTCCGGGTAGCCAGCCTGACAATTTGCCGGGTTATTTTCCCAGCGTTGAGCAAAAACCTGAGCACTTACCAATATTGTGCATAAAGCTATTCCAATCAGCACAGCCAGTACGTTGAGTTGTATAATCTTTCTTTTCATAAGTGTTATTTACAACAGTCTATAGCCCTTTTTTCCTCGCAGTTTACCAGCCATCCCATTCCACCTCCGTTGGCGTTAAAATCCCACCAAGCTCCAAGAGCCGTGTTAGAGTTGGTGGTATAGCCCAAGCAATCGTTTGCATTTGCAGTGTACCCCGGTGGCCCTTCTATAACCCATGCATTTGCCAGATTATCAAAATCTAACCCTGTTGCACTTATGTCTTCGTTCGCAATTATAGTGATAATTTCACTGGTCTGACAAAGGTGACTCCCCGAAAGAAAATCGTTGCAAATATTATTTGCCGCCTGATAACCGACGGTACTTGTGCCGGCATGAGTAAAATTGCCATCGTATGTCGTTGTTGTGGTCTGCACAACTTTGGCGCCGGTACCCGAGCTCACCCATGATGTGCCGTTATAAAATTCCACGGAATTGGTGGTGGTATTAAAGATCTGCAGTCCGGTCGCCGGACTTGCGATAGCATCTCTTTGCACGGTAGTCATTCTTGGTAACAGAAACCCCTTTGCTGTCGAATATAGACCGAGAATCGCGGACGGATCGGATGCTGATATTGATGAGCCTGAATCACTGATGACCATGCTCCCCTCCACCGCCATATTCGCGTCATCCACAAAAACATCGCCGCCGAAGACGGCTCCGTCACGAACATAGAGATCGCCCTGTGAAGTGATGTTGCCGATCACATTGAGTTCGCCCGCCTGAAGCGAGGCTATTTCGGCGGAGGCGATTTGGGCACCGCCAAGGCTGATGGCGCGAAGACCTATGCCGGCGGGACCTCCTGCTTCGGCTATCCACGCGTAACGGCCGGCAACTTTAACAGCATTCAGATTATTGACGACTGCGGTAAAGCTGGAGATCACCGCGGGTGAACCCGGTACGGAAACATCAACAACCTGAAGCCCGTTCCCAACGCTGTCCGCCATAAAGGCGTACTTGCCCGCCACGTAGACATCTTCGACACTGATCCCCGGTACAAGGTTTGTCGGCACAGTGTAACCCGGGAAGAACGGATTTGCGACGTCGACAATTCTCATGCCGTTTATTCCATCAGCGACGTATGCTTTGGTTCCTTCGACATATACTTTTTTAGCATTGTCGGATACCCCGGATGCCACCTGACTTACGAATGTCGGGAGATTTTTGTTGGACACGTCCGCGATGATGAGACCCTGTGTATCGGCTGCTATGTACGCGTATTTCCCGCGAACAAATACTCCGTACGCGTTGTATGGGCCAACTATTCCTGAATGGGTGAATTGTGATCGTATTATTGGAACCACCGGATTGGATATATCAACAATGAGAAGATTTGAGCTTGAGCCGTCGGCAATGTAGGCCCAGGCGCCGGAAACATAAATATCCTGCGGGCCGATGAAAACACTTGGCACGCCCGTGAGAACCGGTATGTTTGGATTAACAATGTCGTAGATCACCAAGGAGTTCATGTTGTTGACAGCATCTACAGCATTGACTATGAACATATATTTCCCCGCCACTTGAAAAGCGTTTCCACCCTGCGCTGTGGTGCTTATGAGAAACGGAGCGGCGGGATTCTGAATGTCGTAAATTTGAAAGTCGTTGGTCGTTAGCACGTAGAGCGTTTCTCCGATAATCTGTACATCTGTGGCGGTAAAGTTCCCCACGCCGGTGACCGCCGTGAGCACTGTGGGATCATAATCTATTTCCGCCGTGGTGATAGTGTCGATGAAGATGGCGCCTGTGGCACTGGCGTCTATGACGGTACCTATCTGCGTATTCTGCGCTGTGAAACTGATAGCCCCGGTGTTATCAAAATATACCGGATCCCCCACCGACTGTCCTGCCGTGTTGTAGACAAGGCGCCCGTAGTACAGAACCGATCCGTAGTATTCACCGACGATCGGAGTTTTTGCCTGAACGAATGTGCTGGTGACAACACCAAGAGGCGTGTCGCCATTGACGGCCGACTGTACCTGCGGGATTCCCTTGGATGGCGCTCCCCGCCTGCCTTACAACCGTGTACTGAGCAATGGCGGACGAAGCGGAAGAGAACTGCGCGGAACCCGTAAGGGTGCCGACTCCGCTTTGGTCTACGGCGAATGTCTGAACATCATCGTTATTTCGCAGAACAAACGAATAGTTTGCGGAACTTACTACTTCGTTTGCTATGGTGAAATCACGATTAACAGCCGCGGAGGTACCGGGATCCCATCCGCTTCCCTGAAGTACAAAATCCGCGGAATTGTATCCTTGAATTCCTGCGGTTGCTGTTCCCGTTGGGAGCACTTTAAGTTCGGTAGGCGTGCCGACGGCAGGACCGACTTGAAGAGCGATGGGTGTTGGGTTTAGTTGGATTCGGGGTGTCGCGGTACTATCTGTCCCCACTTTTACTGCAAGATAGAGTGGTGTGTTAAAGTTGAGGTTTGCCGGAAGCGCGCTACAGGAACCGATGGTTACGTTGAAAAATCCCTGGCCGTCCGGGGTGATCTGCGGGCAGGAGCCGGAAGACCCGTCATACGTTTCCGCCCAGATAAGCGTTGAATCGATCGTTGGGGTGTTGCAGTCGCCGTTGGTGGGATGATTGGCGATGCAGAAACGGATAGTGGTCGCGGCGGTAATGGGATTATTTGATGCGTCTGTAAGCCTTCCCTGATAGTTGAAAACGGCTTTCGCCGGAGCGGAAAATACAAAAACCAGGAGGGCCAACAGCACCAGAGCCGGCAGGCTCCTTTCTATGTATTGTCGCATCTTGTTGTGTCTGTGGTTCCTCATACTTTTTTTGCTATGGGAGAAGATACCATCTCTCTCCGTCGAACGTAAGTGTATATATTTTTGATTCCGTATCAGTAATTACTTCGATATCGACACCCTGGTCGATTTTCTGAATGGTACCAACGAGAAGTGTCTGGTCGGCGCGGTGATCGGCACGAAGAACGGACTCGTTTTCCGCGGCGGCATGCATGGTTTCACTCGCCACTTTGGCCGTTTCTTCATTCACGGTTCGGATGAGCAAGTTGAACATGTCGATATTGAAGTAGATGTCGGGATCGTTTTCGCTCACTTTTTTCTCGATGGCGAGAAGGAGCCCCGGATGATTCAGGCGCGCTTTTCCCGGAACATCGTAGAAAGCAAAAGCACCGTGTTTTTCCGTCCGGATGGTTACATTGCCGGCGGTGATATCCACGTCCCCCACGCCGGAGAATGTGGCGGGATCAATGAGCGTTCCGGCGAAATTCATGAGCCTGGGACTCACCTCCTCCGCTTTTCTTTCCACCGCTTCGAGTGATCTGTTTTTCTCGATCATCACACCCTGCAATACCGCGAGCGCGACGATAGCGCCGACGATCATCCAGAAAATGGTCTTCATTATTTTTTGTCCTTTCATCGCCGAAACTCTTTCTTCTTCGGTAAGCGCGAGAATTTTTTTGTTTCGCAGTTGCATCCAGCGAATGTAGACGATTCCCAGCAGTATGCTCAGGATGAGAATTGCCGTGAGCAGACTCAATGGCTGAATTTTGGAAATTTCGTACACCAGGGCTCCCATGCTCTGCAGTAGTCCCGGAAGTTCTTCTTCTTCGGTAGGCGTTCCGGGAGCAAGATGCACAGGCGGCTTCACCGGTTCTATTTTTCTTATGGTGATATTCCCATATTTCGCCTCACCGGTAAGCCCTTTGAATGTGAATGCAAGATCGGCTACCCCTTCACCTGTAATATCTACCTCTTGTATTGCACCTACGGAAACTTCGACAACTTTCGGTTCACTTTGAATGGTGAACGTGATTGTTTTTTCCGAAAGAGCGGTCACGGTGATTACATGTTTCTGCGTTCCGATGGAAACGATAATCATATCGCCCACGGCCACCTGCCCGGAGAAAAATTCGTCCATTTCAAAAGTTCGCGTGAGCAATTTTTCCTCCACAAAATGCGCCTGCTCCAAGTGAATAAGACTTTCAGAAAGTTTTGAGTTGATGTTTTTTACTTCGAAAATTATGTCGGCAATACCGTCGCCATTCAGGTCGGCTGCGAAACTTTCGGTCTTTGGCACGGTAACAATTCCGACTCCCGGGATTTCGAAGACAACTTCGCCCTCACCGATTTCGCGGATGAGCACGCTCTGCTCCTGCCCATCAATCATGAAGGACACTTCGTCCCCCGCTCGAAGTCTTTCATCGGAGAGAGATTCATACCAATATAATCCCGCCTGCGCCTCTGTTCCGGTGGAAAGAGGAATCTGAATTTCCCCTGCGCCATGAAGTTCTGTTTCTTCCGGAACCTCAGCGCCTCCGGCGCCGGTTCCGCCGGTGGTTGTTCCCGGTTCCTCCGTTTCGGCTGAACCATGAGTGCCGCCGGTACTTGGACCGGGAGCTGTTCCGCCGGCGCCACCACCGCCTCCGGTGGTTGTGCCACTACTTGTTGTTTCGAATGCACATGTTGCGCTACAGCCGTCTCCGTTTACCACATTTCCATCATCACAGGCTTCCGAAAGTTCGGTAATTCCGTTTCCGCAGGTTTCATCGGAGGTGCAATTTGCACTACATCCGTCTCCGCCGACATTGTTTCCGTCATCACAAACTTCGTACCCTTCGACTGCCGAGTTGCCGCAGAGCTGACCGCCCGCGACTCCTTCAAAAGCGCATGTTGCGCTACAGCCGTCTCCGCTCGCTACATTCCCGTCATCGCAGGATTCTAAAAGCTCCGTAATTCCGTTTCCGCAGGTTTCGTTGGATGAACAGTCCGCACTACACCCGTCTCCGCCGACATTATTTCCGTCATCGCACACTTCGTACCCTTCTATCGCCGAATTCCCGCACAGCTGGACTCCGGCGGCAACCGAGTACACTACTCTTTGCATGTTGTTGCTCGAGAGATCTTTGGCGTAGATGATAATCGGAACAATTTCACCATTGGTGAAATTTGTCTGCGGGTCGATAGTGAAACTATACGATGCCGCAGTACCGGTAACCTGTGTTGTGTCTCCCGCATAGTTAACGCCGTTGGTAGCGGTGTCGAACCACAAACTGCTGGGGAAAGATATTTGCGTGCCGGTGGAGGTAACCTGCCCCCGCTCCTCCGTTTCGGGTGTAGTACTGACCGTCCAGGTAGATAACAACTGAATTTAGGTCAACGCCCACTCCGCTATCCTGGATGGTGAACTGAATTGATTGATTTGTCGGAACAATCGCGTTGTCCACCGGATTCTGGCCGGTAACATTCGGTGCTGTAAGATCGACTGTTACGAACGTGTAATTGTCGGTGGTGATGGTATTGGTCGCGACGTCCTGACAGCTGTGAACACTCACGGAAACCGTTTCGTTCTGCGCAAAATTGAATGTCGGGTCGATGGTGTAGCGAATACCGTAAGGTATGCTGACCGGCGGCGTGACGAGAAGCTCCGGACTTATTGCCGGATCCAAATTGGTAAGCGTGCCATTCAATGATGTCACATTGAAACGACAGCTGTTCTGCACTACGCCGGTTCCGGAAATATTTTGCGGAGCGGCGCGGTTTCCTTTACGGTCGACAACATCTATAACGATGTTGGCCGCGATAGGAACATTGAGACTTCCGCGAAGCGGAGTTTCGGTCTGCACAAAGGGTGCTAAAGTATCGGCTTCGGTAGTGAATGTGTACGATTTAGCGTTCATGGTGTTCGGCCCGTTCGCTTCGCCGAGTTGGTTTTGCGCAGTTGAAGCCCTGTCCTGGAAACTGTTGATATTGACCGTGTATGTCTTGCTGTAATCCCAGTTACTTAAATCCCCGGCGATACCCAATGGGCTCGCCGGATTTACCGTGCCGTTACACTGGTTGTAGTTCCAGGTACCGGAACACGCGAATGAGTTTGAACCGATAAGGCTCACCGCTCCCGAACCATCGTTGAAGGTAAGTACTCCCGGAGGAGCTGCCGTGTTTACGCCGGTTCCGACTCCGGTGGACATACAGGTCCCGGCATCAGCCGCTTCACCATCTTTACTGTCACAGAGTTGATAAGCGTAATTGGATTCCACGAGAACACCCGCCACTCCGTTGGCGGGGTTTGGCTGGTGAGCATAAGGCTTGGTGACATCCGCCCAGAGAAGAAAATGCCCGTCTTCTTCATCGTCCATGATGTCCAATCCTGCAAGTGAAATGTTGGAGTTGAGAGTGCCGTAGTACACCCCTTCTTCGATATCGGCCGTTGTTGTGGTTGTGTAGCTGTTGAAAAGTTCTGTGGGTCTCACCACCGTCCAGCGGACGGAACCGAAGTTGGTATTGGATCCACTGGATGAGCTTCCGCTCGCGTTAAACCCAGTGGAAAGAATTTGCGTCGCGTTGATCGCCTGCCCGCTCCATGTGCCGAAAACATTCCCTGTTTGAAGATTGCTGGCGGTAAGATCTGCCGGAGTGTAGTTGATAACAATGTTGGCCGCCGAAGATCCGGCGGTGGTCATGAGAAAATTGGTGGTGAACTGTTGGCCTACATAATAATAATTGAGAAACGTGGTGTGGGCCGGGTTTCCGGGGTATGAACCTCCGCCATCACCGGTGTTGTCACTGCCCGTGTAGGGAGAAAGTGAAAACTGAAAATAATCCACTCCGGTCGGAGCTGCGGAGGACGGATTCACTTCAGCCAACGCGGTTGGCGAAAGTGCCGTTCCGAGAACGGCTACTGCGAGTAGAATTGGGAGAATCCTCTGTTTCATAGATTATGTGTCGCCCCGCAGGTTAAGATTGCCTAAGAGCATGCTTATATCCACGGAATTTATCTGCGTATCCTGATTGAGATTTGCCCTGTACCCGTTACCTGTCGCGTCTGTTTTATTGAGATCGCTTAAGAGAACGGAGATGTCCACCGAATTCACTTCATCATCACCAAGGTTTGAAGGATTTGTCCCGACGCCATTGATATCACCCGACAGCAGGCGAGTTGAACCTTTCACGGTACCGTAGGTCGGACTGCTTACCGCCTGAGTAAAATCGAATATGTTGTTCCCGCGGACGAGCGTGATGTTGTCGATTTTTTTGGTGAGATGCTGCTGGGTTTTTATCCCTACATCGTATGTTCCGGGAGCAATGCCCTGAATCTGAATGGGAATTGAATACGTGCCATCGTTGTTTGTTTGAAGAAGAGCAGGCTGTGTCCAGAGAACGGTGGAATCTGCATCGACTGCTGTTCGAATGGTGAGATAAAAAGTGGCATCGTCATTAGTGCCCGCTCCGCCAACGCGCGTCTCGGGTATTGCCCAATTGATAAGCGCCTGAACATACAACTCGGGCCATGACCTTCCGTGCGTGACGGTGTAGTTCGTGCTGGAAGATTTTCCGACAGCGGGATCGCCTATGTTTCCTTTGATTTGATAATTTGTGGATGACGCATCGTGCTCCTGATATGTGGCATCCTGCTGTAATAACTGTGACTGAGCGAAAACGTGCGGAGCAACAAAAACCACCTGCACACAAAGGAATAGAGTTGCAAAACACAAGAAAATTTTATACTTTTGGGAGTGATTTTTACGCATCGAGATTACTGGTTCTGGTTTTGTATGAGTGTATCTTCGACTGCGGGTAAAATCAATTTTCATTTTGTTATTTTTCTCCCTATGGCTGACACGTCTTCATGTTGTCCTTCACGCATTACGCTCCGAGCGGTTGTGCTGATTGTGGTTGCCGTATTTCTTGGCGCGCTCGCGTACTTTCAGTGGCTTAATGCTTCCGCTTCCGATGTATCTGAATATGTGGCCTCCAGCCAGTATCAGGCGGTGTTTTTGGATAACGGACAAGTATATTTTGGAAAACTGACTGATGACAATAACGACTATCTTGTTTTGAGCGATATTTACTATCTTCAGAGAACGGCTCCATTGCAGGGGGAAAACTCTCAGAGCGGTGGCGAACTTTCTCTGATCAAACTCGGCAACGAACTCCATGGGCCGGAAGATATGATGTATCTCTCCAAGGCAAACGTGCTTTTCTTTGAGAATCTGAAGGAGGATTCGAGGGTGGCGACAGCGATACGGGAATACAAGGGGAAGTAGGCACATAACAGAATAACGTAAAATAAAAAACCCTCCTTCGCATAAAGCGTCGGAGGGTTTTTGGTGCCTTTTCAACTACGGGCTGAAAAGGTCTTAACGTCGGCAATCAACGATAGCACTGGTAAGAGAATGGTCGATGGCGGCCGTTCCGTCAGCACCAACTATTGTGATACCTGTTGGTGGCGAGGGCGGGTTTGTTACCAGATCCACCTGGGTTTGTATCATAACATGGGCATTGTTATGCGTTACGGTAACCCAGTTCCGGGGATAACCGTTGGCGCTGCAACCGTTGCAAACACCTCTCCGATATCGGTTGTGGAGCTTGGTGTCGCGTTCCCAGATTCTAAAGTACCCCCACCCATACCCCTGGGTATCCCATACCGGACGATTCCAAATGATAATAATTTTTGCAGTTCGCCGATTGGACCAGTATGGCCTGTGCCCCCACCATGGTTGTCTCTACCGGGATCGGTCATGGGGATTGAGCCGCCGGCGAAACTGAGAGATGCGGACGGCGAGAGTGCGGCCCCCGATGTGGCATCAAGATATGCGGTCCGCACGCTGTTGGGGTTACCCACGGGGTCCCCGTTGTCGTACCAGATAAAGTTATCGAGACAGAGAGATACTGTGAGACTCCAGCTGGTGGTACTTCCGCCAACGGTGTAAACGTTGGCCTTGATTTCTATCACCGTGGCCGAAGTGAGAAGACAGCCCGTTGGTAAATGGGATCCAGTGAAGTGTTTCGGTTCCCATTGGCGAAATTGTCCGGCACATCTTGCCACATAAGCCTTTTACGGCTGTCGTGGTAAACACTGGACTGCCCCAGGAGATTCGCACCCTGGTAGGCGGAGAAAGTACCGGCTTGCGCCTTGCCTGTAACCTTGAGAAAGATCCCAATGACATAGGGCGTAGCATTGCCGTATGGAGTGAGTGTGAACCTGGCGACGGTTTCGACGGCGCCGTTGGGAGCAGTACGTGAACCTGAAGCCTCATTTGGCATAGTGGCCTGAATGAGACTGTCACGAAACACCCATTCTTCCCATGACATGGAGTCCGAAGTAACGCCTGCACCGGCGGGACCGATGATCTGATCCGTTGTGGCGTTGGTTGTGTTGTGCAGAGTGGTGCTGGAAGTGGCTCCGAGACCACGATATCTTGAGTGGCATCGATGGTGAAGAGTGAGTGACTGCCCCGCAATTCCTGATTTAACTGATACCCGTATTCCGAGATAGTAGTCTCCCGCTGGCGGGTACGCTGATCGTGAGGCCGGTGAATATGATGATACCGGAGTTGCGTACGCGGTACCGTGGTGGTTGTCTACGAGCGTTGAGCTCGTGCCGCCATAGAGCATCACCTGATATGACCACCGTGTCGTTATTGCTCCGTACCGTCAGTCCCGTTACCGTGAGATTTTCGACCGAATTGGCCGAAAGCGTAACGGGGAACACGTGCCGTCCCAGATGTTAGAACCAGCTTCTTGGAGGCCTGGCGTTGCAGTATACGATACTGTTAGCTTTGCCATTGTGACCGTGATCTGTTCCTGTGGTGCCTGATCTGTCTTGCTTGTTGATACATCAGTGACTGTCAATGAGACGGTGTAAGTTCCTTCCAAGTCCGGTGTGAAGGTAGGCTGTCCGGACGTTGCGGAACTCAGTTGTGCTGTTGAACCGGTGGGACCAGAGAGTGACCAGACAAACGTGAGATTGGCGGGACTTGCAGTATAGGCGGCGCTATAACTTGTAGTGGAACTTGTACCGCTTAAGGAAACCTGCATGCCAACCGTACCTGATGTTGGTGCTGAAATGACAGCGGTGGGATCAGGTATGGGGACAGTGACGACGTGCTGAACCTGACTTGAGACCTTACTTGTGGCTACATCGGTGACAGCGAGCGTGACGGTGTATGTGCCCCCGAGATCCGGTGTGAATGTTGGCTGTGCAGACGTCGTTAAACTGAGTACTGCCAGAGAGTTCGTGGGTCTGCTGAGTGCCCAGGCAAACGTGAGATTGGCAGGACTTGCAATGTAAGCGGCGTCGTAACTTGTAGTGGAATCTGTGCCGCTTAAGGAAACTTGTGTGCCGATAGTGCCCGTACTTGAGGCCGTGATCACGGCTGTTGGATCAGGAATAGCAGTAGCCGTGATTGTTTGAGTTACCTGACTGGATGTCTTCACTGTTTGCGGATCGGTGACGGTGAGCCCTATTTCGTAATTTCCGGCAATGTCCGGTGTGAAAGTAGGCTTCGCAACCGTTGCAGAACTCAGTGCTGCTGCGGAACCTGTTGGAACCGTGAGTGTCCAGAGGAAGGTGAGGTTTGGTGGGCTGTCACGCAGATGACACCGTAGCTTGTTTTGCTACCGGTTGCGTCCAGTGTGACTATCTGGGTAACTGTGGGGCTGTTTGGTGAGAAGCCGATAACAGCGGTGGGATTCGGGTGGGTGGTGGTGGGTGTGTCGTCTTTTTCGAACAGATCGCATCCGACCATGGCGAGAACGAGAACTAATGTGAGGAAGATGATCCTATTCATTTCCTTACTCCTTTCAAAACTTTGTTTATTTTAAATTTTTGATTGCCGACAATTTCAAAGATCATTTTTCTCTCTTCATACGGATCTTTCTTTGACTCCGTCAAAGAGAGACTGATATGAAGCATGGGAGAATAAGAATGCTACAAGGAATACTGATTTTTGTCTAAAGTTTCACTTGTATACCGAGTGAGCAAGATGGTGATTTTAGAATGTTTTTGGAAAAAAAGCAAGGTGCGCATCGGGATATCCGTCGGGGCAAGAGGCGTACCACGGTACGCCTCTACAGAAAAACCCCCTCCTTGGCCGAGGCTTCGGAGGGGGTTTTTAATGTTCAGATAAGGAGCACTTACTTCGCGATCTTGGTAACAACTCCGGCACCAACGGTTCGGCCACCCTCACGGATAGCGAATCGTGTTCCGGCATCGAGAGCCACAGGAGCTCCAAGTTTTACGTTGATCTTGATGTTATCGCCCGGCATAACCATCTCTACTCCGGCCGGGAGAATTACCTCACCAGTAACATCGGTTGTTCGAACGTAGAATTGAGGCTTGTAACCCTTGAAGAATGGGGTGTGTCGACCTCCTTCCTCCTTGGTAAGAACGTATACCTCACCTTCAAACTCCGTATGAGGAGTGATTGAACCCGGCTTTGCAAGCACCATACCTCTTTCGATATCTTCTCTTTCAATACCTCGAAGAAGAATACCAACGTTATCACCGGCCTGACCCTGATCGAGCATCTTCTTGAACATCTCCACTCCGGTAACCACTACCTTTCTTGTGTCCCTGATTCCTACAAGTTCGACTTCGTCGTTGATTTTAACAATACCCTGCTCAATACGACCTGTGGCCACGGTTCCTCTTCCCTTAATGGAGAAGATATCTTCCACAGGAAGAAGGAATGGCTTGTCGAGCTCACGAACGGGATCCGGAATATACGTGTCAAGTTTGCTCACAAGCTCCAAAATTGGCTTTGCTGCCTCTGGATCCGTTGGGTTCTCGAGAGCCTTGATGGCGGAACCTCGGATGATCGGAGTAGTGTCGCCCGGGAACTTGTACTTGTTGAGAAGCTCACGAACCTCCATTTCCACAAGGTCCAAAAGTTCCGGATCATCCACCATGTCTACCTTATTAAGGAACACAATGATGTACGGAACGTTCACCTGATGCGCAAGAAGGATGTGCTCTCTTGTCTGAGGCATGGGCCCGTCGGCAGCAGAGACCACGAGAATGGCGCCATCCATTTGGGCGGCACCGGTAATCATGTTCTTTATGTAGTCGGCATGACCCGGACAGTCTACGTGTGCATAGTGTCTCTTCTCCGAAGAGTATTCGATATGAGAGGTGTTAATGGTAATACCTCTCTCTTTCTCTTCAGGTGCGTTGTCGATGGAATCGAATGTTCTTGCCTGTGCGAGTCCTTTTGTGGAGAGCACTGACGCGATTGCTGCTGTAAGCGTTGTTTTACCATGGTCTACGTGGCCGATTGTACCTACGTTGACATGGACTTTGCTTCGATCGAAGACTTCAGCCATAGTAAGGAATTAAAGTATTAAAAAATTAGCACTCAAAATGCTTAAAAAAAGCAGGGGGATGGTAACAAGGAGATGGCGTTATGTCAATGGGGATACGCTGGGGGAGGCTGGGGATCGGAGGGGGATTATCCGTAGGGACGCGATTAATCGCGTCCCTACGGATTTCGCTTGCTATCTCCGCACGGATGTCTATAATCCCTCCGTGCTATCGGATGAGTTCTGACGGAAGGCGCGCGAAGGCTTTATGCCCGCACCTTCACTTTATTTGTCTTATTTTTTATTTGTATGCCTAAAACCGCTGCTAAGCCTAAGGTGAGCCAGGGTCATCTTAAGGCACGCGAGGTTCGTCCCATGAAGGTAACTTTCGACCAAAAACGCGTCGAGGATATTTTTGGGCGCTCGCATTTTTCGTTGCTCGATGAGGTTCCGTTCCCGAACTTAATCGAGATACAGCTTGATTCATATGCGTGGTTTCTCGATGAAGGTATTAAGGAGCTGTTTGAGGAGGTATCTCCCATAGTGGATTTTTCAGGGAAAAAGATGGAGCTCCACTTCCTTTCTCACACTTTTGAGGAGCCAAAATATAGCCCTCATGAGGCTAAGAGGAAAAATATTTCGTACGAGTCGGCACTCAAGGTTCATGTGAGACTTATTAATAAAGAATCCGGTGAAATCAAGGAGCAGGATGTATACCTTGGAAATATCCCGCTCATGACCGATAAGGGTACTTTTGTGGTGAATGGAATTGAGAGAGTGGTTGTTAACCAGCTTGTGCGAAGCCCTGGAGTGTTCTTTTCAAAGAACCCTGATTCCACAAAATATTTCAATGCAAAAATTATTCCTAAGCGTGGTGTGTGGCTGGAAATAGAGACGGACAAGAAGGGGGTAATCTCTGTGAAGATCGATAGACGAAGAAAGGTTCCCATCACTTCCCTTTTCCGCGTTTTTGGATATCCGGAAGATAAAGATATCATTAAGCTTTTCTCGGATATTATCGAAGTTGGATCAGACCAGGACTACATATTAAATACGCTTGCAAAGGATCCGGCGAAGACGGTGGATCAGGCATACCAGGCAATGTACAAGAAACTCAGACCTGGAGATTTGGCAACTGCCGATAATGCGAAGCAGCTTATTGATGGAATTTTCTTTGATTTCAAAAAGTATGACATGTCGGTAATCGCGAGATACAAGATGAACAAGCGATTCGGTTTGGACACGCCTTTTGATGTCAAACATCGCGTTTTCCAAGTTGGAGATCTGATCGAGATCGCCCGCGCACTCATTAAACTCAACAACGGATTGGGAGAGGGTGATGATATCGATCACCTTTCAAACAGAAGGGTGCGAAGCGTGGGAGAATTGGTGCAGAATAAGTTCCGCATCGGTCTTCTCCGCACTGAGCGCATTGTGAAGGACCGTATGACTGTTTTGGATCTTGATACGGTTACACCGACACAGCTTGTAAACTCCCGCCCGATTACTGCGGTGATGAGAGAGTTTTTCGCAAGTTCACAGCTTTCACAGTTCATGGATCAGACGAATCCCCTTTCGGAACTGGCGCACAAAAGAAGATTGAGTGCTATGGGTCCGGGAGGTTTGTCCAGAGAGCGCGCCAGCTTTGATGTCCGTGACGTGCACGCATCACACTATGGTCGTATCTGTCCGATTGCCACTCCGGAAGGTCCGAACATCGGTCTTGTGGTGCACCTTGCAAGTTACGCTAAAGTTAACAAATACGGATTCATTGAGACTCCTTTCCGCACTGTCGGACAAAGCTTACCTTTGGATAGCACGCACATTGAGGGACGTCTTATCCGACACGATATTTTTGATAAAAAGGAAAATGTTATTGCACGAGAGGGAGATCTTATCGATAAGCACCTCATCGCAAAATTGAAAAAAGAAAAGATTGATCCGGTCCCCGTGAGAGCCTTCCTTACCGATGAAGTGAAATATTATGATGCCGATGAAGAGAGCAAGCTCGTGGTTGCCCAGGCGAATTCGCCCATCAATATGCTTGGCGAATTCATAGCAAAGCGCGTTCCGGCGCGCCAGAACAGCGAGCCGTTACTCGCTCATATTAATGATATTACCAATATTGACGTTTCTCCGAAGCAGATTATTTCGGAGACAACCGCTCTTATTCCGTTCCTTGAGCATGATGATAATACCCGTGCTTCCATGGGTACGAACATGCAACGTCAGGCTGTTCCGCTTCTTAGACCGGCCGCACCGGTTGTTGGCACCGGTATGGAGGGGCTCGCCGCGCGAAGCTCCGGCCATGTGATTGTTGCGAAGGCCGATGGTGTGGTGGAATTTTCCGACGCGAAGGAGGTCCGCATACTTTATAATAACGGTGAGAAAGTGAAGTATCCCCTTCTTAATTTCTTGCGATCCAATCAGGCAACATGTTTGCATATGCGATCGCTGGTGCGAGCGAAAGACAAGGTGAAAAAAGGACAGCCGCTGATTGATGGAGCATCCACGCAGGGTGGTGAGCTTGCTTTGGGACAGAACCTTTTGGTCGCGTATATGTCATGGCAGGGATACAACTTTGAGGATGCCGTCATTATTTCCGATCGGGTTTTCCGTGACGGATATTATGATTCCATTCATATTGAAGCGTTTACCACTGATGTCCGCGATACGAAACTTGGTCCCGAAATTGTCACACGAGATATCCCGAACGTCGGTGAGGACAGGCTTAAAGACCTGGATGCCGACGGAGTTGTCCGTATTGGTGCGAGTGTGAAGGAGGGCGACATTCTTGTCGGAAAGATCACCCCAAAGGGTGAGACGGAACTCACTCCTGAAGAGAGACTCTTGCAGGCGATCTTCGGTGACAAGGCAAAGGACGTGAAGGACACCTCGCTTCGACTCCCCGGTGGAGAGGGCGGTAAGGTTGTTGATATTCAGATATTTACACGACAGGCCGGTGATGAACTCCCGCAGGGTGTCATCAAGCAGATCAAGGTATACGTTGCCCAGACACGCAAGGTACAGGTTGGTGATAAGATGGCAGGACGCCATGGAAACAAGGGAGTTATTTCCAAAATTGTTCCTATGGAGGATATGCCGTTCTTACCTGACGGTACTCCGGTGGATATCATCTTGAACCCACTTGGTGTGTCTTCCCGTATGAATATCGGACAGATTCTTGAGACTCACATTGGTTGGGCGGCTGATAAGCTCGGGCTTACTGTTGCCACTCCGGCTTTAAGCGGTCTTCCGGCTGG
The DNA here is from genome assembly GCA_963775025.1 of uncultured bacterium. Classification (GTDB taxonomy): domain Bacteria; phylum Patescibacteriota; class Gracilibacteria; order JAUYGZ01; family DAOVYC01; genus CAVZHD01. Next base: position 782,214 of record CAVZHD010000001.1, on the reverse strand, counting down.
CACCACCCAGAATTTGCTGAAGGAGGCTGGCTTACCGTCTGACGGAAAAATCCAACTCTATGATGGACGAACCGGTGAGCCGTTTGATCACAGAACCACCGTTGGTATCGTGTATATGATGAAACTCTCCCACCTTGTGGAAGATAAAATCCATGCTCGTTCCGTTGGTCCATATTCACTTGTGACCCAACAGCCTCTTGGAGGTAAGGCACAGCATGGAGGACAGAGATTCGGAGAGATGGAAGTGTGGGCACTCGAGGCATATGGTGCCGCTCATACTCTTCAGGAAATTCTTACTATTAAATCCGACGATATCTTCGGCCGCTCAAAGGCGTACGAAGCTATTGTGAAGGGTGAACCCATTCATCCGCCATCCACGCCTGAATCGTTTAACGTTCTTGTCCGTGAGTTGCAGGCGCTTGGTTTATCCGTTGAACTTCTTGATACCAAGAGTGGAGACAATGTTAATGTTGAAGAGGTTATTGAAAAACATGATGAGGCTGAACCGACTGCTTTGGAAGAGATTACTGAGCTGAAGGAGGTTTTGCCGGAATCTGAGATACAGGGCGTTCAGACAGAAAGTGTTGAAGAACTCGCTACTATTGAAGAGCAGCATGAGGATCATGAAGATCGTGAAGCTGCATAATTCTTACCTACTCATCATTCCATTCATAACTTTTTGCCATTATGCCTTTCAACTCAAATAAACATCACCGGTATTTCGACAGCGTCGCGATTTCCATCGCGTCGCCAGACCAGATTTTAAGCTGGTCGCACGGTGAGGTGACAAAACCGGAGACCATCAACTACCGCACACAGAAGCCTGAACGCGACGGTCTGTTCTGCGAGCGAATTTTTGGTCCCACCAAAAACTACGAATGCGCCTGCGGTAAATATAAGAAGGTTATTTACCGAGGAGTCATTTGTGAGAAGTGCGGCGTCGAGGTAACTCGTTCATCCGTACGCAGAGAACGCATGGGTCATATTGATCTTGCGGTTCCTGTTACGCACATATGGTTTCTACGATCCACTCCAAGCCGCGTAGGTCTTCTTCTGGATCTTCCTATCAAGAGTATCGAGCAGGTTGTTTACTTCGCCGCTTACATCATTCTTGAAGTGGATGAGAAAGCGAAAGAAGATGCCCTCACTCAGCTTACGGAAGAGTTTAAGACCTATACGAAACGAGTGAAGGTTGAATACAAGAAAAAGTCTCAGACTCTCAAGGCTGAAAATAAATCCCAGAAGGATTTGGACAAGCTTGCCGAGGAGGAATCAAGACACCTGGATGATCTTAATGAATCCTATACGCGAGCAAAGGATGAGATTAAATCACTCGTCCAGAATAAGGTGATTTCGGAGCTTGAGTATCGCGAGCTTTCCATGAAGTTCGGTCATGTTTTCAGAGCAAGCATTGGCGCAGAGGCTATCAGACAAATTATTGAAAATATCGATCTCAAGAAATTTCTTGATGACCGCTATGCTGAACTCCAGCATGCTACCGATCAGCGCCAGAAAAAGATTATTAAAAGAATTAAGCTTGTTGCTTCACTCCGCAAGGCCGGCCTCCGACCTGAGTGGATGATTTTAACAAAGCTTCCCGTTCTTCCGCCGGATCTCCGACCGATGGTACAGCTTGATGGCGGACGCTTTGCGGCATCGGATTTGAATGATCTGTATCGCCGTGTGATTAACAGAAACAACCGCCTAAAGAAACTGATGAAGCTCGGCGCGCCGGAGGTTATCTGCCGCAACGAGAAACGCATGCTGCAAGAGGCTGTTGATACACTGCTGAATAACTCTGCCCGCAGCGGAAAGGCTGTGTTTACCACGAGCGATCGAAGGAAACTTCGATCACTTTCGGACATGCTTAAGGGTAAGCAGGGCCGCTTCCGACAGAACCTTTTGGGTAAACGTGTCGACTACTCCGGACGAAGCGTCATTGTGGTTGGTCCTGAACTTAAATTGCACCAGTGCGGTATCCCGAAGGAAATGGCGCTCAAACTTTTTAAACCATTTGTCATCGGTCAGCTTATTCAGAGAGGTCTTGCGCACAATGTGAAAAACGCTGAGCGCGTGATCCAGTCAAATAAGAGAGAGGTGTGGGATATCTTAGAGGAGGTTACGAGAGATAACTACGTTCTCCTTAATCGAGCTCCTACGCTTCACCGCTTGAGCATTCAGGCGTTCCAGCTTGTGCTCATTGAAGGTAAAGCTATTCAGCTTCATCCTCTCGTCTGTACCGCGTTCAACGCGGACTTCGATGGAGACCAGATGGCTGTTCATGTACCGCTTTCGAAGGATGCACAACGTGAAGCTCATACCATAATGGCTTCCAATGTGAATCTTCTCAAGCCGTCAGCCGGAGAACCTATTACCACAGCCGCTCAGGACATGGTGCTTGGATGTTTTTACCTTACGTGCATGAACCCCGGCAAAAAGGGTGAAGGCATGATTTTCTCTGACTTTAAAGATGCGCTCTGGCATTTGAATGTCGGCAACGTCCACCTGCAGGCGAAGATAAAGGTTCGACACGAAGGCAAGATTATGGAAACGAGCCCCGGAAGAATTATTTTCAATGAAGACGCAGTGTTGCCCGCGGGGCTTTCTTACAAAAACTATGAGTTTGATAAGAAGGCTCTCAAGAATCTTATCGCTGAGTGTTTTGATACAAAGTCTGTCGAGACAACAGCGAAGCTCTCTGATGCCATCAAGGATATCGGCTTTAAATATGCGACTCTTTCCGGTATTACCATCAGCTCCGATGATATGGTCATCCCACCTCAGAAGGAGGCAATCATGGAAGAAGCGGAAACAAAGGTAAAGAAAATTAACGACTACTATTGGAGAGGATGGATTACCGCTGAGGAAAGATACGTACATAACATTCGTGTTTGGAGCAAAACAAAGAACGATATTACCAAGGTGATGATTGATACTTTTGAATCGTTACCTGAAAATGACATCCGTTATCAGATTGTGTCCGGCGCCCGTGGTAACTGGGGACAGATCACACAGCTTTGCGGCATGAAGGGTCTTGTCGCGAATCCTAGCGGAAAAACTATTGAGCTCCCGATTCGTTCCAACCTGAAGGAAGGGTTTACCATTCTTGAGTACTTCATTGCTACGCACGGAGGACGCAAAGGTAAATCCGATACCGCTCTTAAAACGGCTGAGGCCGGTTATCTTACACGACGTCTTGTTGACGCCGTGCACGACACCATCATCCGTGATTATGACTGCGGATCTGAGGCCATTTACGATATTACAAAAAAAGACAGTATCGCCATTGGTGAGAGTTTTGAACACCGCATATTCGGCCGCACGCTTGCACGCGACCTTAAGGACCAGAAGGGAAAAACCATCGCCAAGAGAAATGATATTATCGACTATGACCTTATAGAGGTCATTCTCAAGTCCGGACTCGACGGTGTTCCTGTACGTTCCATCATGCAATGCCGAACGGAGAATGGCATTTGTCAGCTTTGCTACGGATTGGATCTTGGAACCAATAAGCTTGTGGAACTCGGAACTGCCGTCGGTATTATCGCCGCCCAGAGTATTGGTGAGCCTGGTACGCAGCTTACCATGCGTACGTTCCACATGGGTGGAGTTGCTGAATCAGGAGATATCACCCAGGGTCTTCCGCGAGTTGAAGAGCTCTTTGAGGCCCGCCCGCCAAAGCATGCTGCCATTTTGAGCGATATTAAGGGGGTAATAAGCATTAAACAAACAAAGAGTCATGCTTTCATCACGGTTACAGGTGATGAGATTATGGAGGATACCTATATGTTTGCCTCCACCATGAAGCCCACTGTGAAGAGGGGCGATGCGGTGAAGGAGCGACAAATTATCGCCCGCAGCGTGGTGGATAAGGCGGTACTCCGTGCAAAGATCCCCGGAAAAGTTGTAAGTCTGGCGAAAAACAGCATCCTCGTTCGCCATGATTCCATCATGGAAAAAGAGTACAAGGTTTCGAGCAAGGATAATGTTATCGTTGAAAATAAGGATCATGTGAATATTGGTGATCCTTTGACCGCAGGACATTTTGATCTGAGGGAGCTCATGGAGAAGACATCCGTAGAGAATGTCCAGAAATACATTATGAATGACGTACAGAGTATTTACGCGTCTCAGGGCCAGACCATTAACGATAAACACATTGAGATTATTGTGAAGCAGATGTTCTCTAAGGTACGAGTTATCGATACCGGCGACAGCGACTTGCTGCCGGGACAGGTTTTGGACATTATTAAGTACGAGAGAACTCTTGAGGCTCTTGAGAAGAAAAAGAAGAATGCTCCGTTTGCCGAAAGAATCTTGCTCGGTCTTACGAGAATTGCCCTCTATACGCCGTCTTGGCTTTCTGCCGCATCATTCCAGGAGACCATACGTGTGCTTGTCGAAGCTTCGACCACGCGAGCTATAGATAAACTTGATGGACTTAAGGAAAACGTGATTATCGGACGGCTCATTAATGCCGGTGAAACTTACCGCAAGATGAGACTTGCTAAGATTGAAAAAGACAAAGTTGCAAAGAGTAAACTTGAAAAGAAATAGTTGTAAACGAAGCCGCGGGCGGAGAGCCGCCCGCGGCACAATGTGCCCTTTTGTGCACCTGTAGCTCAGTGGATAGAGCATCCGGTTGCGGTCCGGGGGGCCGCAGGTTCGATTCCTGCCAGGTGCACCATAATATTCAGCCGCACGTAAGAACGTGCGGGCGATTTTGTCGTGTTACCCTTGCGCCCAAAGTTGCTCTATAATGTGTGTACACTGCGATGGAATGCCTCGCAACAGAAGTAAAATTGTGTTATAATAATACAAGGCAAGTTATAGGCCTTTTCACTAGTTTTTGAATCAATGACGAATATGTTTCCCGACTCGATCGGTGCCATGATAGCGCTTTGGACAGCGGTCATCATTTTGACCCCGTTTGTTGTTTTTATGATTCTGCGATGTATCGCGCGACTTTTTAAGGGGTATCTGCGCAGGGCTCAGTCGCGTTTTTACGCCAAAGATGCCTATACGGTTCTCCGCATGAGAGTGCCCCGTGATAATGAGCAGGGACCTTTGGTGATGGAGCAGATTTTCGCTTCGCTTTATGGTGTTCTTAGGGGGGCTACGCTTTGGGGAACATTGGGTGGTTTTGCGCAGGATAAGCTGAGTTTTGAAATTGCCAACGTGGAGGGAAGAATCAGTTTTTATGTACACGCTCCGAAACGGTTGAAGAGATTTGTTGAGGGGCAGTTCTATGCTCAATACCCGGGAGTGGAAATCGAAGAAATTCCTGATTATCTCGTTGAATCTACCACTGCTGTTTCTGAAGGCAAAAAATGGGATCCCGCAGGGCGGGATGCCAAAGCTCTTGCTCATGCCGGCGATGCCGGTGGCAAGGATTCTCTTTCGTTTACCCCTGTTTCGCAGCTTTCCGATTCGGTTGTTGCCGAAATGAAAATGTTTGGCACATACCTTTGGCCGGTAAAAACATATAGAGAGTTTGTTGCCAAAGAGGATAAGACGATTGTCGATCCCCTTTCGAGTTTAACAACATCCTTAAGTACCTTAAATCATCCAACTGATAAGGCGAGTATCCAGTTTGTTGTTCGTCCGGCTGACCACCATTGGCAAAAGATTGGTTGGAGGCTCTATGCAAATTATTATATTAAGGGGTATTTCAACGCACCGTACTGGATGCTCGACTGGTTCTCGCGCTTTTATTCCGTTCCAAGCCTCACTTACCAGGCGCTCATCTGGATCCCTGTCCGCTTTCTGAGATTTTTTTGGAGAAGCATAGGGCGTGTAAAACCTATTGAAAATGTTTCTGTGTTGGAAAAACAGGAGGTTGGATTTGCTTTCTGGGAAATCCCGAAAAAGAAACTTACCACCATCGGTTTTCAGACTGATATCCGACTTTTCTATCAGCCAACCAATGCGGACACTGCCGGTGCGTATAACAAAATTAAGGAGATGGCTGCCGGGTTTAATCAGTTCCAGTACCCGTATGTAAACGGGTTTGGAATAGGGAAAATAGGACAGGATAAGGAGCTTTTGCGCCGATTTAAAGAACGCGATTTTTACATGAAAAGCATTCTTGGCGTGGATGAGCTCGCGACGATTTTCCACCTGCCGATCCTGTCACTTGAGACTCCGAATATTCAGTGGGTGCTTTCGAAAAAACTTGAACCGCCGGTGGATGTACCGACCCCGGAAAAATACGGGGCGGATGTAACCATTATGGGAAAAACGAAATTCCGTGGCGGAGAACATTTCTTTGGAGTGAAGACCGTGGATCGCAGAAGGCACCTGTATATCATCGGTAAAACCGGTATGGGTAAGTCCACGCTTCTTGAGAACATGGTGTATTCCGATATTCATGACGGAAGAGGTGTTGCCGTGATTGATCCTCATGGAGACCTTGCGGACTACGTGCTTCGCATTATTCCTCAGAGCAGAGTTAACGACGTTATTGTTTTCAACCCTTCGGACAGGGATTTCCCGATATCTTTCAATATGCTGGAATGTACCAACCCCGACCAGAGAAATCTGGTGGCGTCGGGACTTTTGGGTGTCTTTAAAAAGATGTATGCCGACAGCTGGGGCCCGCGACTTGAACATATTTTGCGAAACACTATTCTTGCACTGACGGAATATCCGGGCGCTACAATGCTTGGCATTCTTCGAATGCTTACCGATCCTTTATACCGGGAAAAAGTTGTGGAGAAGGTTACCGATCCTGTCGTGAAGTCTTTCTGGGTTGAGGAGTTCGCGAGAATGAATGAAAAGTTCAGAACGGAAGCTGTCGCCCCTATCCAGAATAAGGTCGGACAGTTCCTTTCGTCGGCGCTGATACGCAATATTCTCGGGCAGCCGAAAAGCTCGCTCAACGTTCGTTTCGCCATGGATACGAAGAAGATTATCGTCGTGAATCTTTCCAAGGGAAAGATTGGCGAGGATAATTCCGCGCTTCTGGGAGCCATGCTGGTTACCAAATTCCAGCTGGACGCTATGAGCAGAGCGGATGTTCCGGAAAGTCAGCGCGTTGATTTTTATCTGTATGTTGATGAGTTCCAGAACTTCGCGACGGAATCGTTTGCAACGATTCTTTCGGAGGCAAGAAAATATAAACTGAACCTGACCATGGCGAATCAGTATATCGAGCAGATGCCGGAAGAAGTTCAGGCTGCCGTATTCGGCAACGTCGGTTCGCTCTTTACGTTCCAGGTGGGATTTACGGACGCTGAATATATCGCGCAGCAATTCGGCGATGAGGAGATGGCCAATGACATTCTGTCGCTCGAGAAGTATACCGGGCTATCTGCGACTCCTGGTTGATAATATGCCAAGCAGGCCTTTCTCGGTAATGACTCTCCCCTCCCCAACATCCATCAACGGTCCGGAGGAGATTGAGAAAATCATGAAGGTTTCCCGTGAGCGTTATGCGTCCGAGAGACGGGTAGTTGAAGACAAAATTCAGCGCTGGAGTGTCTCCGCACAGCAGGCGCTGGCGGACACAAAGAAGCTCCCTATGGGAGCGGTTGCCGAGGATGATATCAGACACGAGAAGAATAAGGAGGAGTTTGAAACCACCATCAAAGAGGCCGGTCTTACGTTTGAAATTATTCCAAAAGAGTCGTACGAAGCGATGGGAATAGACAAAGCTACTAATGAGCATATTTACATAATTCAAAAGGAAAAAGGAAAAAATCAAAATTCGAACAAGATTTTCTGCTTCAGTTCCTTAGATCCGCAGGGAAATTGCTTCAAGAAAAAGCGAAGCGAAATGATTCGCTTCTTTGAGCAGGATCCTGTGAACAAGATGTTCCAGCCTGTTGGCAGAAAGGTGGCGAAGACACAGTTCTGGAAGCATTACTTGCGGGAAGCGCTGGAGGATTTTGGTGGCAAGGAATACGAGCTCCCGAAAGATGTTCCGGAGAATGAGGACTATGATTATCGCCATGCCGGGAACAAGGACGAAGTGGAAAAAGTGCTCCGGGAGAATGGAATTACTTTTGAGATAATCGGACGCGAAGCGTTTGATACTTACGGAATTTCGAAGGGCGTAAATGAGGTGGTGTATCGTGTCGGCCCTTCCGGAACACTGTTCTACAGCTCGATAGATCCGCAGGGAAACATCTTTAGAAAGAAGAAGTTTGATAGCTTTAAGTTCTTTAAGGCCGGGGATAAGAAAACGGAAGCTACGCTTCTGAAGGAGCAGGAGAGGAGCGGAAAGTGGAAGAAGGAACTGAAAACAGTCTTGCCGGCGATCATAAAGTAAAGAGTCTCCCCTGAAGTTTCTGAAGCTTACGGCTTACCAGCTTATTGCTTACAGCTATTTTTCATGAAGCAATGATGAATTTTCGGTAATAGATTCTTGAATTACGGGGATCTGTCATTTTAGTATGCATTCTTGTATACTTTAGCTTACCTAATCTATGGATATGCAGAATGTCAGCAATGAATTTATTCTCGAATTTCTCCGGGACTTTAAAAGCGACGTGAATCGCCGGTTTGAAAGTGTGCACCGGGAAATAGCGGAACTTCGCGATATGATCAAGGAAGACAGGGTAAAGCTTGATAAACTGTATGAAACGAGAAATCGCGTTGCGGTGACCTTTTCCCGGGCTTTTGTGGGCATGAGCCTGGTATTTTCCGCACTTATTTCCGGGTTCGTTTCACTGTTTATGAACAATAAATAGCGGTTTCCCTAGATGGGTAATTTGTGAATTATCCCTGCGGATGGCTCGTCTTGGCGGGCTTATTTGAGGCATCAGGGAATTACTTGACAAAATAGTTTTTTTAGTATATAATGCATGTTACGTTCTTTGAAACATTGGCGCGGGAAAGGCACAGGAAGACGCTAGGGCCTTATAAAAAAGGCTCCTTACGTATCCGTTACGCTTTTCCTTGCTTACTTACATTACCTCCGTTGCCAACCCCCTGGGCAGTGATGCTGTCCGGAGGGTTGGCAATGGTGCCATAGATATTCTCAAAAGAGAGGAGAAATACCATGAAAAAATTTTTTGTTATTATTTTGGTCCTTGGTTTGATTGGTGGAGCTTTTTATGCTGGCACTTTTGTTTGAAATCTCTTTAAAGAAGAGCAAGCAGATTTCTGCTCCAGCTCCCACTGAAGTCACTATCCCTGTTTCTGTTCCAACTTTACTCGTTGGAACTCCGGCCAGGAAATCTCCTGCCGGAATCATGAATCTGGTTAAGCCAGGGGAAGAAAAAAGAGCCGAAAAAGCTGTTGTTGAACAACTGAAGAAAACTGAATCCCCTACTGTGATTAAGGATTTGGTTAGGCCGTATTCCAACGAACAGCTCCAGGCTGACCTGAAGACGGCTGAAGAAAAGTTCGAGGGCAGTAAAAAGGATCGGATGGCCCAGCTTATCTATGCTGGAGAAAATCTGAAAGCTTTTTATCCTCAGGGCCCACTATGTCCGGGGTCTCTTTGAAAAGGGTGGAAAGAAGAGCTTGGTCATTAAAGAGATGAGTTGACTTATCCTGGCTGAACAGCTCGAAATCTGGGGGGACATGTTTAAAACTCTCCAGGATATCGGCGGGGTCGAAGACGAGGCCAAGAAACTTGATAAGGCCAGTCAAGGCATGGAAAGGGCTTTGGAAAATGGCCGCAAGGCTACCAGTGATCTGGCAGATCTAGCCTCTGACCTTCTTGAAGAGAGGGTCAAGGATCTCGAAAAAAGTAAGCGGCGCGCCATTTTAAGCCTCAATCTTAACAGGATTGGGGCTTTTTGTTGTGCCGGAAGTATTACTTGACAAAATATATATATATTATATAATGTCAGTCCTATTATATTGGTATCTCTATGGAAAAGCTTAATTCTCTGCCTGAAATCACCGAAGAAAAAGTCAGCACGCATGCTGATATTTCCGCGTTGAAAAGTATTGTCACCGATGTACGAAGCAGACTGTTTGCCCTTGCGGCGCTTGTGCTTTTCACGGTTGGCTGTGCGTCGGAACAGGGCGTTACTAAGCAGGAACACGAAGGCACTAAGCTTGATCCTGCCCCAAAAAAGATCAGTGCCATGGAGGATGATCTTGCCAAGGCTGAGGCTGTGCGAAAGCAACTCGCTGAAAAATTTAAGAGGGAGTGGCAAAAGATAGATACGAAGACGAAGGCGCTGATTGACAGGTACATGAAAACGCTTGTGGTCATGAAAAAAACATTGGGTAAAAAAAATATCACCACCCATCCGGATTACGAAAAATTACTGAGCGCGTTTGCCGATCTTTTGAACCAGCCTTTGGAGAAGGTGCGAGAAACCATCGACCAACTTTCTTTGTCGCAGACTGATGTAAACAATATCCCCGATATGTCTCTGGATCTTGAACAGCAGGCTGATCTCGCCGAAGCTCTCGCATATGTTGATATGGGGATTGTGATAACTGAAGAGGAAAAATTGGCGCTGCGTAAGGAGGTTGGCTTGCCAACGGATAATCAATAAGATTCTGCTTGGCTGAAATGGAATTGTGTTCGTTTGGCTTTGTGTTTTATACTCAGGCCTTGTTTTTTTAGTGCCATAATTCGCTCACGCATATACCTATGTCTCTACGCAATCCTGAGGAAACCATTGTTTATGAGCCGGATAAGGATGACAGCTCTCCGCCGAAATCCCCTATCGAGGGAGATGACTCCGGCCTGAAGAAAGAGCCTCAGGATGATGCACAGGCGGAGGAGAACATCGCGCGATTTGAAAGAATTAGAATTACCCGAAACTCAAGGAGGGCTCTTTTGACTACCATGACGGACAGGGTAAGGCGCGCAACGATCGAGGAAGAGATTCTGGAAGGAAATTTTGACAGAGCACATCTTTTGAAGAAACTCTCACCTAAGATCGCGGAAGCGCTGGTGAATTCCGGCGTGCACAGCATCATGCTTTTTCATGTTGCCAGCCTTTCACCGGAGTGCGCTCGAGAACTCGCGAAATTTAAAGGGATAATGCTCCTGGATGGACTTAAGGATCTTTCGCCCGAGACCGCACAGGTCCTGTCGGAGGGTGAATTCAGACAGCTTTCGCTTAACGGCCTGGAATTGGTACGTGAAGATGCCATGCGACATTTGAGCAGGGGTCGGTTTAACGCCTTGTCTCTCTGCGGACTTTCGGAAATTTCTGAAAATACCGCCTCTGTTATTGGTAATTTCCGGGGCGTGCTTTCTCTGGATAGCATACACAATGTGGATGCGAAAACCTTACGGCAACTCCTGAAAACCAATACGGTTGCGATAGCTGAGCTTAAGGGTACCGGCCCGAAGACTGCGGAGGCGTTGAAGGATTATTCTGATGATGAACGCATGTCGTTTGATGACTTTCAGAAGCTCTCGCCAAAAACCGCCAAAAAAATGGGGGCCTTTCTTGCGCTCAAGGAGTACAAAACCCGTGAGAGAAAGATGCCGATTGAACAGCTTCTTGGCCTTTTCCCGGAATCTGAATATCCAACTGTTGTAAAAGCTCTTAGGGAGTTTGCTGATTCGGGTAAGGAAAAAATATCTGTGCTTAATTTCTTAAAAACGTTCCCGAGCCTTCAGAAACAATACGATACTTTTGATGTGCTCAAAGAACATTCGAATATTATTTCTTTGCAGGGGCTGAGGGATGTTGATGACCAGGTGATTGCCATTCTCAACGCGCACCGAAAGAGGCTTTTTGTTTCTGATGGTGTTGATAAGCTTATTGAGCTCGATAGCATGAGTACCATACGCATCGTGAAATCCATCCCCGATCATGATAGAAATCTTGGCATATGGAAGCAGGTACTTACCGGTGACGTGAGACTGATAAGCCTGTTTTCATATATTGATGCGCGTATTGCGGAAGATATCCTGAAGGTTGCCAAAGATTTTATCGCGCTCAACGGCGTGAAAAAAATCGATGTTGAAACGGCAAAAAAACTTGCCACTTTTGAGGGGTCGGAAATCTTTTTGGAGAAGGTTGATGAAATCAGCTATGCGGCGGCCGAGGAGCTTTCCGCTTTCCAGGGTACCGTCCGACTCGCAAACATGGTTAATCTTCATCAGAATATTGATATCTGGCACGAGATCATGAACGGGCATTTTGAGAATGTACACAAAATGACCGGCATCATTCCTGATGTTGCGAAAAAGCTTGTGGATGCAAAGCTTGCATCGCTCGATTTAAGCGGCCTACTTGATCTGGGACACGGCTGTGCTGATATTTTGACGGAATTTGATGGCGAGGAAATAAATATGGGAGGACTCGATAAAATCACTCCCGAACTTGGTGTATATCTGGCTGATTCCAAAGCTTCTGCGTTATTACTTGATGGTGTAAAAATTCTGGATCCTCGTACGGCTGAGTTTCTTTTTAAGTTTGAGGGTGAAATGATCAGCCTTTCGGGATTAGCGTTTGTTGATACGAGTCTCAATAATAAAATCAAGGAGGCTGTTTGCAAAAATATCGTCGTTTCTTCGGAAGCAAAGACGAAGGGGTTTAAGCTTTTTTTGGAGAGCAGGAAGAAGCAGAAGTAGGGAGGTTCTTGCGGTTGATCTTGTGCTTATTGTGTTTATAATGACCCTGCTTCTGCGAAAAGCGCAGCATTGATCCCGCATCAATGAGACATACGATCTTTTGGATCCGTAGCTCAGTTGGTTAGAGCGCAGCATTGACATTGCTGAGGTCTCCAGTTCGAGCCTGGACGGGTCCACCATGAACTATTACTCGCTCTGCTATGAAGGCTTGTCCTTCATAGCTCGCTCGTAAGGTTCATGGTAAACCATAGTTCTTGATAGTTCATGGCTGGCCACAGTTTTTTTACATTATTTTATGAAGCATAAAAAATTACTCGTGGTCAGCATTGCTCTACTCATTGCTGTCCTGACAGGAGTAACGGTGGTTGAGCCTGTTACCAATGCCCTTGAATGGCTCCGCCCATTCACCCCAACCATTGTAATAACTGGATTTTTTGTTTTCCTCGTGTCTACGTCCTTGTTTGTGTACGTGATCATCAGCAATCTCAATAAAAGTAAGTAGTTTTAATGCAGTCTGTCGCCCCGGAGCTTATCGAAGGGCTACGCTTGTTCGGTAGTCTTTGAATACTGAAGTCCTCTGCGGTATCATCTCAGCGTAGATGTGCTTTTTTGTAATCTCCCCACTCATGAAATACGCTCTTTCCCTGTTTGTTCTTCTCGCAGTGCTGTGTGTTTCCGGATGTGCCTTGGAGCCCGCCGAACTTTCGGAGGAGTATTCCGACAGTCACGGTGAAACTCAGCAATAATTATTTTTCTATGAGAATCGTTACTTTCCTTTTTCTCTTCTGCCTCGGACTTGCGATTATGATATATCGCGAGCGCATTAAGAACTTCACCGGATCTTTTGCTTTTGCTGAGAAGGTATTCGGTCCGGGCGGAACATACTCGTTTTTTCTCATCGTTGGATTATTCCTTTCTTTGGGTTCGATCTTTTGGGTAACCGGAACTCTGGATAGTTTTTTTGAGGCGACTGTCGGACGATTCTTTTTCAGACCGAGTTAAACTTGGAAGGCGCTTCTGTTGTTTGTGATAAATAGTGTCTTCGGAAAACGGGCGCGGTTTTTCGCGCTTGTTGTTGGAAGTGAAACAGATTATTCGACTCCACGGCAAAACCAGGGTCTTTAGACCATGAGTGACGAGCGAAGTGAGTAATAGTCATGGTGGAGCTGAAGGGAGTCGAACCCTTGGCCCTCTGCGTGCAAAGCAGATGCTCTAGCCAACTGAGCTACAGCCCCACGGATGAAAACACGGGGCAATTCTACTAAAAGACTAATAAAAGTAAAGGAAATGGCTGTGAGAAAATTTCTCGTTAAAGCAAACTGCAGATCTGCTCAGGCAGAAGAAAGCAGTATTTTTGTCATACCGAACACGGGTGGTTCTGCGCAATTCGTGAATTGCGTCTGCCGGGGGAAAGGGGGCTGAAGTAATTCATGAATTACCGCTGTGGGACTGCTTGCTTTTTCGTGCAAAACATGACCACTTTGCCTTGTTTTTTTTGCGGTTCGAGCATACGATCAGTCCTCGTTGACCTCCCATCAACTTTATATTTATATCACACTATGAAACTCTTGAAGCTCTTAGGTTTCGGCCTCCTCACGGTTGCTATTTTGAGTATCCTCACCTCTTGCGGTCCGGCAAGTATTATTGATGAGCCCGTAAAGGATGATAAAACCATACAGGTTGATGTCGGAAAGAACGCCGCATCAAAAGATACTCAGGGAGAACTTGCCTTTAATCCGGCGCTTTCAAGTGGCGTGCTGGTTCCTACCGGTCCCGAGGTCGGCGCTTTGTTCCTGCTCGCTTCTTCCGCCGGTATTTTCGCAGCGACGCGAAGGAAAAAACTTTAGATCCCGTGTTGGTGTTCGATCGGTTTTTGAAGATGGCCGGATTTTGTCGGGTCTGAACTTTAGTTTTTCGCATTCTTGACACTTTTTCCCATCATCTCTACAATCTCCGCGAAGAATAAAGGCATGTTCTTCTTTTTTTACCTTGGCTTTTTAACACCATTGTATGACTGATCTTAAGAATGTACGAAACATTGGAATTATTGCTCACATCGACGCAGGAAAAACAACCGTGTCAGAGCGTGTTCTTTTTTATACCGGAAAAACTCACAAGCTTGGAGAAGTGCATGAGGGTGAGGCCACCATGGACTGGATGGATCAGGAGCGCGAGCGCGGAATCACCATTACCTCCGCTGCCACCACCTGTTTTTGGAAGGACTGCCAGATCAACCTTATTGACACTCCGGGCCACGTTGATTTTACGGCGGAAGTGGAAAGGTCTCTCCGCGTACTCGATGGAGGAGTGACGGTGTTCGACGGCGTTTCCGGTGTGGAGCCACAGTCCGAGACTGTATGGCGACAGGCTGATAAATACCATGTTCCGCGAATGTGTTTTATTAACAAAATGGACCGCATGGGGGCAAGCTTTTTCGGCTCTTTTGATTCCATTATCGAACGCCTTTCTTCTAAGGCTGCGCCCATTCAGTTCCCCATCGGCCTGGAGGCTGATTTCAAGGGAATTGTTGATCTTGTGACTATGAAAGCCCGCTTATACAAGGATGAGCTTGGAAAAGATATGGAAGATATCGATATCCCAGCGGATCTGCAGGAGGATGCAAGAAAGTGGAGGGCTTTTTTGGAAGAGAAGGTGGCTGAGGCGGATGAGAAGCTCATGGAGCAGTATCTTGAGGGGAAGGCTATCAGCAATGAGGATCTTAAGGCCGCCATCAGACGAACTACCATTGCTACCACTTTTCACCCGGTACTTTGTGGAAGTGCTTTGAAGAATAAGGGTGTGCAGTTTCTTTTGGACGCGGTAAACGCGTACCTCCCCTCTCCGCTTGAAGTTCCTCCACCGGTCGGGCATGACCCGAAGGATGAGACCAAGGAGATTATCCGAAAACCGGATCCGAACGAGCCCCTCTCCGCGTTGGCTTTTAAAATTATGGCTGACCCGTTTGTCGGACGTCTTACTTTCGTCCGCGTGTATTCCGGAGTTTTAAAGAGCGGCACATATATTTACAATCCGACCTCCAACGAAAAGGAGCGTATCGGTCGATTACTTCTGATGCATGCCAATCACCGACAGGAGATTGAAGAGATTTCCGCCGGGCATATCGGCGCGGTTGTTGGACTTAAAAGAACACGAACCGGAGATACTCTTTGTGACGAGAGCCATAAGGTTATTTTGGAAAAAATTATCTTCCCAGAGCCTGTTATCCGTGTTGCTGTTGAGCCGAAGACTAAGGCGGACCAGGAAAAGATGGGTATTGCTCTTAGCCGCCTGGCTGAGGAGGATCCAACATTTAAAGTGAGTACGGATGAAGAAACATTGCAGACGATTATCGCCGGAATGGGTGAGCTTCATTTGGAGGTTCTGGTGGAACGAATGAAGAGGGAGTTTAAGGTGGAGGCGAATACCGGTGCGCCGCAGGTTGCTTACCGAGAAACTATTACGAAGGAGGTGGATTGCGAGGAAAAGTATGCCAAACAGACCGGTGGTCGAGGTCAGTACGGACACGTTGTGATGACGCTCACGCCAAATGAGCCCGGGAAGGGATACGAGTTTGAGAATGCCGTTGTAGGTGGAAAGATCCCGAGAGAGTTCATCCCTGCTGTTGATAAGGGTGTTCAGGAGGCACTTACCCGAGGTATAGTCGCCGGATATCCGGTTACCGACGTTAAGGTAAAGCTCTATGATGGTTCGTACCATGATGTTGACTCAAACGAAATGGCATTTAAGATGGCCGCTTCCATAGCTTTCCAAAGTGGAGCACGCATGGCCGCCCCGGTTATTTTGGAACCTGTGATGAAGGTAGAAGTGGTGTGTCCGGAATCTCATATCGGTGATGTGGTGGGCAACCTAAACTCCAGACGCGCGCAGATTTCGGAGATGGGTGAACGCGGACAGGCAAAAACCGTTAAGGCTTTGGTGCCTCTTGCGGAGATGTTCGGTTACTCTACCGATCTTCGTTCTATGACGCAGGGTCGCGGTAACTACACCATGGAATTCGGGCACTACGCCAAGGTGCCACAGAACGTTGCGGAGAAAATTAAGGAAGCAAGGGGGATAAAGAAATAGTTTCGAAATGTGTTGCTTGAAAACAGATACGGCGCCCCGCGGGGCGCCGTATTTGAATTTTGTTGGGTTGTCCTCCATACTGGCCCTGACGAAGGCCCTTTTTTATGGTTCAACACTTACTTTTCGGCATTATCGGCCTGACCGGCATTCTCTTCGGAGCTCAGCTCGCCGTTGTCGGGAGCCAGCGTTTCGCGAAAAAACTTGGTATGTCCGAATTTTTTATCGGGCTTACGGTTCTTTCTATCGGCACATCTTTGCCGGAGATTTTTACGCACCTTATTAGTGCGTTTCGCATACTGCGGGAACCCGAAAATATTCTCACAATTTCCGGTATAGCCGTGGGAACGGATATTGGTTCTGACCTTATGCAGATCACCCTCATCGTGGGAGTCATTGGACTTATAACGCGCGTGCATACCACAAAGCAGTTCATGCATAGAGACTATGTATTCATGCTGTTTGGCATTTTTCTTCTGTGGGTTTTTTGCCTTGATTCCACCGTTGTCCGATTTGAAGGCGCTATTTTGCTCGTCCTGTATCTTTTGTATTTGTGGAGGCTCGGTTCTGAAGAGCATTTTTTGACAAAACTTGCGACCTATAAAAATCAGCGCTACGCGTGGGATGTTTTCTTTATAATCATGGGGCTTTTGCTCCTGGCGACATGTGCTGAGCTTGTCTTGAGTAGCGCGCTGTTTTTCTCGGAGTATTGGCACGTTACCGGGTCGCTCATTGGCGTTATGTTCATTGGCGTTTGCACGGCTCTGCCGGAATTTGCCGCCGCTTTGACGGCGGTGCTGCGAAAGTCCTCCGGGCTTTCGCTCGGCACGCTGATCGGAAGTAATATTGCCGCTCCCCTCTTTGCCCTTGGGCTCGCTTCTTCCATTTCGACCTACAAGATCGATTTCGATATTCTCTGGATATACATTCCCTTCTGGTTTCTTGCTTCCGTTCTCGGATTTATTTTCTTCAAAAGAGGCTACTATCTTTTCAAATGGGAAGCCTGCGTGCTGATTATTTCTTATGTCGTATTCGTTACTTTGCGCCTCCTTTTTGGCCAGATATAAGAAGATTTTTAATCGGCTCGAATGAGCACCTGTGGATTTCCGCAGGGCCCCAGTTTTTTGAGTGCTTCCTGATGTGATTTTGTGCCGTAGCCCTTGTGTTCTTCAAGCCCGTATCCGCGGTACCTTTTGGCGAGCTTGGTCATGAGCCTGTCTCTTGTCACTTTAGCCACAATGGAAGCGGCCGCGATGGACGCGACCTTTTCGTCTCCTTTGATAATGGCTTTTTGAGTGACCCCCGGAAGCTGAATATTGAAAGCGTCCAGAAGCACGAAGTCAGCTCCGGATTTCCTGGCTATCCGGCGCGCGAGTTTTTTAGTCACAATAAAGATGCCTTCGGCATCGATCTGCTTATTGGAGGCATGTTCGACGAAATATTCGCAGGATTGCGTGATTTTGAGAAACAGATTTTCCCTCTGTTTTTGCGTGAGTTTTTTGGAGTCACGCAACCGGGTTGCGCAAAAACTGTCGCTTAAGATTACTCCGGCGACGGTGACAGGACCGGCCCACGGCCCCCTCCCGACCTCATCTATACCGATGACTTTTAAGAAGCCTGCGCGCTTGAGTTTTGCCTCTTCTCTTTTTTGCACGTTGATGTGTTAACGCACGATATTTCTGAGTGTTTCCGCAACGTCTTTGAGTTGTTTCTTGTTTACCGTCTCTATACTGGTGCCTATTTTTTGAATAACCTCCTGACTGAGACCAATTATATTCTGCACTCCTTTTTTCGTCTGGGTGGTAAATATAATTTTTTTCTTTTTCAAAAATTTCATCGCACTTTTGAGACTCAGCAAACTGAGGAGCATGTGCATTGCCATTTTCCCTTCCTCCAGCTCGGTTTTATTAAGATGCGGGTCCTCTTGGTATAGGGCTTTAATCTCGCCCAATGTCGTTGCCAGCGACATGAGATGAAGATTGATATAGTTTTGCATCTGTGTTTGTTTGATCTCTTTTCTTTTCACCTTGTCGATAGTGTCCTCTACATTTTCTCTAAAGAAGTAAAAGCCGCTGCGAATTCTTTTTACTCTGCCGGATGAAGAATAACTGTGGATCTTTTTGATCAAATCTCCTTCTTCGCCGTGAATGATTTCGGAGATGAGGAGCGTGAGCACCAGAAGACCGATTAAAGACTGTACGATAGTGATCATCTTCGATGCGCCGAGCGGTATGATGTCACCTAAGCCCACTGAGGCGGCGGTGATAAAGCTATAATATACTCCGTCGAAAATGGTAGTTATGCTCGCTTCGTTGAAACCTATGAGTCCGTTTTGGGGGCTATTGACCGTTATGATGTAGTACACACTACCGCAAAGCGCGTTAAACAAAATCCACGCCAGTAAAACGTGCCTTGCTCTTTTTACTGCGCCTACCACGATGCGTATGCTGCTTGGGAGAGAAGCCATGGGAGAAACTTAATGCTGGTACACTATAAATCAAAAATCTAATATTCAAAATTCGAAAGATGGTTACCCCACTTTCACCTTCGCCGTTCGGATGACTTTGTCCCCGATGGAGTATCCTTTCTCAATGACTTCAGAGATTTTGTCGGGATCACCTTCGCCCTTGGCGACTACGGTATGAAGTGATGGATTCACCGTATCGCCCTTCTTTGTTTCGAGGGATTTGACTCCGTGTTTCTGCAGGACGGCGTGGCACTGATCCAGAATATGCTTCACGCCCGTTATCCAGTTTTCTGACGCGAGGTTCTCGGGCAGATGGTCGAATGAGCGTTCCAGGTTGTCTATGATGGGGAGAAATTCCGTGATGGTGCTGGTGATCATGGCGTCGAGCAGTTCTTTTTTCCCTTCCTCGGTTCGTCTGCGAAAGTTCTGTAAATCAGCTGCCGTACGGAGCAGTTGATTTTTAAGCTGTTCGTTTTCTTGTTGTAATTGCTGATTTTTATTTTCGAATTCCGAAAACTCCTGCTTCTTTTTTTCTTCCTCTTTTTTCAGCTTCTCAATCTCTTTCGCCACCTTGTCGTCTTTTTGGTGCATATGTAAACAAATTGTTGATGGGTTGTTATCCTTCGAGCACTTCCTTCACGCAGTTAATGGCCGTGTAATTGTAGGAATATTTCATGCGAGTGGGGCCAAGGATCCCGAAGAATCCTTCTTTGTTCTGCATGCGGTATTTGGTAACCATGAGTGTGCAGCTTTGGAATTGGTTGATAATATTTTCTTCGCCGATGTATACGTTT
Organism: uncultured bacterium; assembly: GCA_963775025.1. Taxonomy (GTDB): domain Bacteria; phylum Patescibacteriota; class Gracilibacteria; order JAUYGZ01; family DAOVYC01; genus CAVZHD01. The sequence goes on along the minus strand of CAVZHD010000001.1, from coordinate 762,365 downwards.
ATGCCGTCATCGACGCCGATTTTTTCGAGCAGGCTGATGAAATCTTTTTCCAGAACTTCGACCACCTGAGACGCAACGGCGGGGTTGGAATAAAACTCCGGCTCCTTGAGCACATTGGCGATTCCAAGATAGATCGTCTGCCTGTTGTCGGGAAGCGTTGCGAAACTCACGTGGCCGGAAATCTTGGCGAGAAGCGCGACTGCGTCGTAGAGTTTTTCTCGGGTTTTTTCGTGCAGGTGGATGGAATAGTGTTTCCTGAATTCTTCCTCGGCCCTCTCCCTCTGCGCCACTTCATCCTGAAAAACGTCGAACAGATGCCTGTATCCTTTGTCGGTCGGTACACGACCGGCGGAAGTGTGCGGCTGAAAAATGTATCCTTTTTCTTCAAGTTCGGCCATTTCGTTTCTTACGGTGGCCGGCGAAATATCCAGCTGATAACGCTTGAGAATATATTGTGACCCGACCGGAGCGGCTGAGCGGATAAAACTTTCCGCAATCGCCAACAGAATTTTCAGCTGACGTTCTTTCATGGTAGCCATTATTTGATGGTATCTTTGAAGCTCCCTGAAAAGTTTCGAATGTAGGTTTGCAGATCCAGAACATCATTTATGCTGATCTTGGCTTTGAGATCTTCCTTTTTTCTTACGGTAAGACTTCGCGCTTTAGGCGCCTCTTCGGACACGACAACGGTGGCGCTGGCGCCACATTTTTCACAGTGAGCCACAAGCGCAACCTTGGAGCCATGGATATACATTACCTCGATACTCTGCCCCTGAAGTGAGGCGCCGCACTGCGGACATCCCACTGTTTTTTCTATGTGCGCGATGATCTCTTTTAGGCTTGAATAGAACATATTTTGGTTGAATTTCCGTACGCGCATTATAGGCGAAAATACGATAATTGACAAGCCTTTGCGCGGTCTTTTTTACTCTTCCAAGCCCCCCTTTTTGGCTCTTTTTTGAGCTGCATATTTTTGAGTTTCTTCCGCTCGGCGCTATAGTGTGGATGTCACTTAAAGAGTTTATGAATATTGCTGTTTTCGCTTCGACCAACGGTACGGATTTCCAGGCGATTTTGGAGGAATACGAGCGGGGAAAGCTCCCGGGTGTGAAGATCTGTTTTTTGCTTACCAATAAAAAAGACTGTGGAGCGGTCGCTAAGGCCGAGAATCATGGGGTTCCCGTTATATTTGTGGATCCCAGGGACAAAAAAAGGGGTGAATACGATGAGGAGATCTCCAGGATTTGCCTTGAATACGGCGTTGATCTTATCTGTCTGGTCGGATGGATGAGAATTTTATCCCCCCGATTTGTCCGGGCCTTTAAAAACAGGATTATTAATGTGCATCCTTCTTTGCTCCCGAAGTACCCCGGAATGGATCTGGATGTACACGCCGAGGTGCTCAAAAATAAGGAAAAAGAGACCGGAATGACCATTCACTTCGTTACCGAACAGGTTGATGAAGGGCCGATTCTTATACAAAAATCACTCCCTGTGCTGGCAGATGACACGCCGGAGAGTTTAAAGGCAAGGGTCCAGACGCTCGAGAAAATATGGTATCCGGAAGCTATCCGCATGCTGGCGGCCGGAAAGAAGCAAAAAAAGTGATAAATTTGCTTGCTTTGGATTAAAATTACAGTACAATACCGCTTGCTCTTATCCTTGGGATAAGGGGTGTTTGTTTTTGGAAAAACCCTATGCCTACTATAAATCAGCTTATCAAGAAGCCCCGCAGGTCGCTCAAGCGAAATTCTAAAGCGCCGGCGCTCATGAGGATTTTTAACACGATTAAGAACCGTGGTCTTGATGCACCGAAAGGTTGCCCCATTAAACGTGGCGTTTGCACCAAGGTGACAACAACCACACCAAAGAAACCAAACTCCGCTCTCCGAAAGATCGCAAAAGTCAGACTTACCAACGGTATGGAGGTCATCGCCTATATTGGAGGTGAGGGCCATAACCTGCAGGAACACTCGATTGTTGCTATCCGCGGAGGAAGAGTAAAGGATCTCCCCGGTGTGCGATACCACATTGTTCGCGGTATGTATGACTGCGAAGGGGTGAAAGAGAGAAAGAGGGGTCGATCCCGATATGGTGCCAAGAAACAATCGTAAACGTTTGATTTTCTATGCTTAAGAAAAACCTTCCAACATTTCTTCCTGAGAACTCATCGCCTGAGATTGAGAAGCTTGTTACGCGCGTGCTTCTTCGCGGGAAGAAAAGTATTGCGAGATCTATTGTTAATCAGGCTCTTGAAATAGTGAAGAACCGTGGTTATGCCGATCCTGTACAAACATTCCAGCGCGCCATGAGCAACGTTACTCCCCTTTTGGAGGTTCGCGCGAAGAGAATCGGTGGTTCTGTATATCAGGTTCCTGTGGAGGTTTCTCCAAAGAGACAGGTGAGCTTGTCGTATCGTTGGATTTTGGATGCTGCCCGAAGCAAGAAGGGCTCTCCTTTAGCAAAGCGCCTGGCTGATGAAATCATTGAAGCAGCTGAGGGCATGGGATCTGCCGTAAAGAAGAAGGAGGACGTGTTCAAGATGGCTCAGGCCAATAAGGCCTTCGCTCACTTCGCGAGATACTAGATGTGCTGATATAAAAAAGCCCCGCTTTTAAGCGAGGCGTCTTTGTTGAAGTTACTTTATGCCTTCGGAAAAAGATCGAGAAAGTTTTTTACCGTTTCGGGTACAATCCCCGTAAGGTTGTCCCTAACTTGTTTAACCTGTTCCTGAATGGCGGAGTCGCTTTGAATAAGCTTTTTTATCTCCTCATTTTCCATAACATCCGCGCCTTCGAGTACGGACGCGAGCTCGTTTGTGATGAGGCGTTGCACGGCATCCGGAGTTTCGGGCTTGCCTAAAATGTCGAGCCTACGCAGGTTTTTCTTCACCCCCTCCATCACCTTGGCCACTTCGACCGTTTCGCCGGGCTTAAGCTCCACCGGCTGCGGCGGAACAGGGATCGTTTCCGAGCTTGTTTGTGATATTGCTTCCTGGTTATCTGACATATTTTTTGTTAATTCCTTACATTATAGCAGAAAAATGGGGAAAACTGAAGAGCGCTGGAGTGCTAAATTCTGGGTAATTGAAGATTCAAAATTTAAAGATTCAAAAATTAGGGCAATTCTGAACCGCAGATTTGAGCCCCAGTCCTCCACATTTTTTAATCTATAGACGTCCCTATGGGGCGTCTCTACGGATATGACAAAAAATATATGGAGCCTTCCGTGCCCCCGAAATACTATAATCTTTCGAATCTTCAATTTTGAATTTTTAGAATCCGTGATTTAGAGCTTTAGTTCAGTTCCGTGTTACAATCTCCGCGGTCCGGATCTTTTTCCTTTTGTATGTCGCGAGTAGTGTTTGCCGGAACGGCGGAGTTTGCTCTCCCCACGCTTATGGAGCTGGCGAAAAAACATGATGTTCTTCACGTTTTTTCGCAACCGGATAGGCCGGTTGGGCGCAAACAGATACGGGAACAAACCCCTGTGGCACGCCTCTGCTCGCAACTGAACCTCGCGTGTTCACAGCCGGAAAAAATTGAGGAGGATCCCTTTTGGAAGAATCCTCCAAAGTTTGATTTTTTGATTACCGCTTCGTTCGGACAACTTTTGCCGGAGAAGCTGCTTTCCGTCCCCTCTGTCGATTCGCTCAACGTACACGGATCGCTTTTGCCGGAATATCGCGGAGCTTCGCCTATACAGAACGCATTGCTGAATGGAGAGACTATGACCGGGATTTCGGTTATCCGGATGGTGAAAAAGATGGATGCCGGCGATGTTTTTCTCCAGCAGGAGGTCGCAATCCAGGACGATGATACGTATGAGACGCTCCACGAGCGGCTTTCACGCGTGGGGGCTTCGGTCCTTCTGAAAACTGTTGAAAACTACGCTTCTCTGCGGCCCATGCCGCAAGACGGGTCGGTGGCAACATATTGCCGTAAAATCCGTCGGACCGACGGTGAAATCTGTTTTGAAAGTCCGGCACGGGATATTTACAACCTGTGGCGTGCTTTTACCCCATGGCCGGGGATCTTTACTTTCTTCCAGGGGAAAAGGCTCAAGCTTCTTTCCGTCCACCCGGAGAAAGATGCTCATAACGCTGAGCATGGACTGGTGTACCGAAAAAACAACAGAACGTTTGTGGCGTGCCGCGATAAAAGCGCACTCGAGATTCTTGAGGTTCAGCTTGAGGGAAAAAAGCCAGTAAAGATCGATGAATTTTTGAAGGGACAGAAGGGTTTTGTCGGGGTTGTTTTAGATTAGGAATTCCGGTTTACAATTCTGTTTTCGGATAAATACATGTACAATCGTCCGTGTTTATTTTGTTATCTTTTTCCTCATGGAAACGCTCTTTTCTTTTTTCTTTCTCCTCCCGCTACTTGTTCTTCTTTTCATTATTTTTGTACGTGAAGTGAAACAGTACCAGCGTGGAATACTGCTTACGATGGGAAAATTTTCCCGCATTGTGCAGCCCGGCTGGAAGATTATTGTCCCCGTTTTTCAGAAGATGACCATTATGGATATCCGCGTGAAAGCGGTGGACGTGCCGGATCAGGAGGCGGTAACGAAGGACAACGTGTCATGCGGCATTAATGCCGTTATTTACTATAAGATTAAGGATGTCAGTAAGGCTTTTTTGGAAGTTGAAAATGTGTGGTATGCCGTAACGCAGCTGGCACAAACGACTATGCGAAATGTGGTTGGTGAGGTGGACTTGGATCAACTTCTTTCGAATAGAAATAAGATCTCTGAAAAAATTCGCCTTATTGTTGATGAGGCGACCGACCCCTGGGGACTGGATGTGAGTTCCGTGGAACTTAAGGATGTGACACTCCCCGACACCATGAAGCGCACAATTGCAAAACAGGCGGAGGCGGAGCGCGAGAGACGCGCGGTGATCATTAAGGCGGAGGGTGAGTTGCAGGCGTCGAACAATCTTCAGGAGGCGGCAAGAAAACTTGCGGAGGCTCCGGGGGCGTTGCACCTACGCACACTTCAGTCTATCAATGATATCTCTTCCGACCAGTCGAACACGACCGTATGGATGGTGCCCGTTGAGGTTCTCCGGGCGCTTGAATCGGTGAAGGGATACTTTGATAAAAAACAGAGTTAAACCGGAAACAGCCCATGTCTGTCGCCAGAAAAATTCTTTCCAATACATTCATACAGACGGCGGGGAAACTCGCTACCGCGGTTCTTTCGGTGATTGTCATTAAATACATCACTTCGCTGGAGATCGCGCCGGCATTTAAGAATGTATCCGCCGACTATAAACTGATTTACGCGTACCTTGCTTTCTTTGGCATCATTGCTGATTTCGGTTTGTTCACCATTGCCGTCCGGGAGTTCAGTAAGGATGAGCGTAAGCCATCCTTTGTGCTCGGCAACATTTTTGGCATGCGCATGATTTCCATCGCGTTAGCGATGGTGCTGGCTGTCGGAATTGTTTTTCTGATACAGGACTCCAACTACAGTCTCGCTGTGAAGGTTGGCGTGGCCATTGCCGCTGTTACGACCGCATTTACCATGTTGGCCAGCACGACTACGAGCGTGCTCCAGGAACGCCTGAAAATGACCTTCCCGACAATCGCTCTGACTTTGGGAAAAATTATTATGACCGGCTACATTATCTGGGTTGTTTTAAATTACGCCACTCTGCCGTATGCTTTTTATCAGCTCCTTTTTGCGGGAGTGGTGGGCAATGGGTTCGTGCTCATCATCACGTATCTTTATACCTATCGCGTCGTCCCCTTCCGGCCACTCTTTAATTTCTCCTACTGGAAGGAAATTTTCTTTAAGGCTCTCCCCTACGGGATCGCCATTATTTTGAGCACTCTGTATTTGCGAATCGATATTTTGATTCTTTCGTTTTTCCGGGATAAGTCGGAGATCGCCCTGTATGGCTACCCCGCTTCGATTATTGAACTCATCACCATCGTGCCGATTTACTTTATGAACTGCGTGCTCCCCGTGCTTACACGGAGCGTCCGGGAAGACCCGGAAAAGTTCCGACGGGTCGTGCGACACTCGCTCGATTTTCTTGTCCTCTGCTCGGTCCCCATAATGATAGGTGGCGCGGTTTTGGCGCGCCCGTTTGTGCTCCTCATAATGAACGAGACTTTCTTGAGTGATCCTGCTGCCGGTTTTTATGGAGCCGATCTCGCTTTCCAGCTTATCCTTTTCACCCTCCCGTTCGCTTTTGTTTCTCATCTTTTTGGTTACATTCTTGTCGCGCTCGATAAACAGAAACGGCTTCTTTTTATCAATCTTGCCGTTGTCGTTTTCAACCTTGTTATCAATTTTATTTTCATCCCCCGCTTCGGGTTCCGCGCCGCGGGCGTGTGCACCATCCTCTCTCATCTTCTTGTCCTCGTTCTGACCTTTGTGGAATGCCGAAAACACGTCCTTTTTCATGTTTCCGTTTCCACAACCCTCCGCACACTTCTGGCCGGTGCGGCCATGGGCGTGTGCGTCTATGTGATCTCCGGCTGGAATATTTTCATTGTCACCGCCGTAGGGGCGGTGCTCTTTGGAGCCTTCGCATGGCTACTGCGGGTAGTCACCCCTGCCACGCTGCGTGAGCTTCGGGTGATTCGATAGCTGTTTATTTCTTAAAAATAACATCCTTAAATCGGATGTACTCTTTGAGTGTGAGGCCGGTATAGCGGCCAACCGGGATATTGAGGAGCAGAATCAAAATGGTTAATTCCGGATATGAAAGCAGTGTAAGCTGCAGCGATGACCATGATATCAGGGCATATGCCACGGAGCTCATAATGGTTATTTCTAAGATAACACCAAGGTTGCTTAACAGGCTCTTTCTTTCGACGTTTACCACTTCGTACATAAAAAGCACGAGTATGAGGATCGGGTATATGGTTACCTGCTTCATATCCAGCACTCCGTATACGGCGGAAATGAGAAGGAGAATAAAGAGGATTGTGGTGATGATGGTAATGGTGATCGCGGATTTTGCCATCGGGAGCAGATGATATTTTCGCAGCAGTTTTTTAACCAGATAGCAGGCAAAAAAGACTATGAAAAAGATTCCCGTACCATACACAAATCCCATGAAGTACTGCGTAATGGTAATAAGAATGGGTATTCCTATTTTTATGGCCGATACTCCGAAAAGATTCTTACTGATATTCACCACAAGAATCACCAGCGGCAGTAGGAGAAAAAGGAGGGCATAATCATCCGGGAACCCGGCTTTTTGTGCCTCATTAATAAGTTTTTGGAGGAGGTGAAGCGGTGACACCCGCTGAAGATCTTTTGATTCTGTAAGTTTCACATCGTACCCGCGCTCTTCCAAAATCCCCGGGAGGATTTTTTTATCATTGAGAAAAACCTCATCTATCGCTTCCGGCCTGGTGACAATAAGTTGTGCCGGGTAGTTGTTGGAAAAATATCCCTTTACAACACTGTGCACGTGGCTTAGGGACTTTGTTGTAATAACAACAAGTGTTTTATTATTGAGGCTTAAAATATCCTTCTTCACTCCCTGAAACTCCCTAAGAAGCCCAAGGAGACGAATGTCATCAACCCAAAAAACCAATACTTCCGAGTTTCTGAAAACCTCTCTTTCGTCCCCTATTTTTTCTAAAATCTCATCTCTTTTCGCCACACCCTCAAATGATGAAAATGTTTTTAAGAATATTCCTTTTTGTTCGGCGAGTTTTTTTAAGCTCTGGATTTGCAGGCTTCTATCTTCGGTATCGTTTATAACGGAAATCACCTTTGTGTATGCGAGCACCTCTTTGGAAACACTATTTTCCACACCATCCACTATAATCTGAAGGGTAATAAAATACCTCCCGGGCTTCGCGTACACATGTACCACCTCTTCCTCATTGCTTCTTGTGCCGTCGCCCAAGTCCCATAAATAATTTATTTTCTTCACCCCTTCCGGGAACTGACTCTTTGTTCCATCAAAAATTATATTTTTTCCCACCTCTGTTGTGGATTTTGTTGTGATTACTGCATATACCCCATTTGCTGCCTGATGAATATTTTCCTGTTGTGCAAAACTTTCCCTCATTCCCCAATGGAGTGTTAATAGAATAATAAATATAATAAATATTCGTAGTAGTAATAATAGGGAGTGTTTTTGTGTGCCTAATTTTTGTAACAATGGCTTTTTCATAAGGGGTGAGGAAAATTTTGTTGATAAAGTGTTCATAACTTGTCTATCCATTAACTCTTTTTTTTGATAATTCATTCTACCATTTTTTGTATCCTCAGGTGGTCTTGGAGACCAGTTTGTTTGTATTTTTGAAAGAGTGGGCGATGGCCTGCATAACCACAATATCTTGTTATTGGCTTATTTGTGAGTACACATTATCTCGTATGTCGAAATTTGCGTAAACGTCCGCCACATCTTCATCTTCTTCTATAGTGTCGATAAGTTTTAGAAGCTTGCGCGCGTTATCAACACTATCAATGTTGATAAGTGTATCGGGGAGCATAGTGAGTTCGGAGGACAGGACCTTGTAGTCCTTTTGAAGCTGATTTTTCATATGTGCAAAGTTTTCCACAGTGGTTTGAATGGTGATTATCGCATCATCTGTTTTTACATCTTCCGCACCCGCATCAATGGCCAAAAGCTCGATTTTTTCCTGGTCCCCGGGGCTTGGTACATCGAGGCATATAACGCCACATCGTTTAAACATCCAACTTACACAACCCGAGCCCCCAAGGGATCCTTCGTTTTTAGAAAGGATCATCCGGAGGCTGGCAACGGTACGATTTTTATTATCCGTTAAACACTTGATAAGAATGGCAACCCCGCATGGGCCGTATCCTTCATATATAACCTCCTCTATGGCCGCCTGATCTTTAAGCTCCCCCGTGCCGCGCTTGATCGCCCTTTCGATATTTGCATTGGGCACGTTGTCTTCTTTGGCTTTGTCGATGGCCGCGCGCAGGGCGGGGTTGGTGGCGAGGTCACCGCCTCCGGCTTGAGCCGCGACAGCAATAAGCTTCGCGTGGCGCGTAAAAATTTTTCCGCGCTTGGCGTCGGCGGCACCCTTTTCGTGTTTGATATTTGCCCATTTGCTGTGACCGGACATAGTAAGCTGTAAGCGGTAAGCTGGTAAGCAGTAAGCTTTAGGCTCAGAAGTCAAAATAAGCTGTAAGCGGTAAGCTGGTAAGCAGTAAGCTTTATTCTAAATCTAAAATTCCAAACGGTATTTCTGGAACTCTGTTAGTAGCTGGTTCTGCCGCGCATGGCGCGGCCCAAAGTTTCAAAGTCGGCGTATTCGATTTCGCCGCCCAGGGGCAAGCCTTGGGCGAGGTGGGTTACGGTGAATGAGAGACTTGGGTTCTGGGTTTTCAGTTCTTGAGTTTTCTGGAGAATGTACAGGGCGGTGGCTTCGCCTTTAGCGTTCGAGTTGGTGGCGAGAATGACCTCGCGGATTTTTCCGCTTCTCAGGCGGGAAAGGAGTTCTTTTAACTTCAGATCATCCGGCCCGATGTTGTCGATGGGAGAGAGGGCTCCATGGAGGACGTGGTACTGGCCACGGAATTCGCCGGTTTTTTCGAGCGCAAAAACATCCAGCGGTTCTTCCACCACACAGAGCGTTCCTGTTTCCCTGTTTTCAGAGGAACAGATTCTACAGGGAGAGCTTTCGGCTATGTTGAAGCATGTTTCACAAAGGATGGTTCCCCTTCTCACCTCACCGACCGCCTTGCTCAAAGAGTCCAAACTTCTTTGTTCGGAACGCAAAAGAAAAAAGGCCAGTCTTTCCGCTGACTTCGGTCCGATGCCGGGGAGCTTGCAGAGTTCGTCGATGATTTCACGTATGGCTCGAGGGAGCATGGTGAACCAGTTGTTATATCGCGCGTATTTTATCAGACAGTCGGTTGTTTTGGCATGGGTTTTTCCAAGTTTTTTGTTTGTTTGTCAATTTTGACAGGTTCCAGTAAAATTGGGCTGGTTCCATTTCAGAGTATTATGTTTTTTTATGCAGTGTCCCAAGTGTCAGAGCTTACGAAACAGCGTTATTGATTCGCGCGTGACTGATGGTGACCGGGCGATACGCCGAAGGCGTGTTTGCGATGATTGTGATTATCGGTTCACTACGTTTGAAAGAGCGCGTGCCACGGAGCTTGTTGTGATAAAGAGAGATGGCACACGAGAGCCTTTTGACAGGGGCAAGCTGAAAGCTGGTATTTGGCGCGCCTGCGTGAAGCGAAGGATATCGGAAGCGCAAATTGATAATATTGTGAACGACCTTGAAGAGGATCTGGCCAAGGGCGGAGAGGTTTCATCGGCAGAGATCGGGAGGGCGGTTATGGCGAGATTGAAAATTACGGATCCGGTTGCTTACGTGCGATTTGCTTCCGTGTATCAGGCGTTTGATACACCGGAGAGCTTTCAAGAGATTTTGAAAACACTGTAGAACGGTCAAAATTCGAAATTCGAATATCGAAATCCTAAACAAATCCAAAATTCCAAATTCAAATATTCTAAACGGCATTTCTGTAAATCTGTGTTGCCGTTTTGAATTTCAGTCATTAAGTTATTTGATATTGTTTCGAATTTCGGATTTAGTGCTTAGAATTTAAGTTTGTTATGGATTCTCCTCTCGCTTATCGCATGCGGCCCGAAGCTTTGGATGATATTGTCGGGCAAGATCACCTGCTGAAGCCGGGTTCATTTTTGCGCAGGGCTCTGGAGCGGGACGAGGTGTTTTCCATGATCCTTTATGGGCCGCCGGGGTGCGGGAAGACAACGCTGGCCGCGGTGATAGCGCGGCTTACAAAAGCGGAATTTCAGGTGGTGAACGCGGTTGCCGCCGGGGTGAAAGACCTGAAGCTGGTTGTTGCCAGAGCTCAGCATGGGCATACCGGACTTTTTAAAGCACGCACGATTCTTTTCATCGATGAGATTCATCGGTTTAACAAAAAACAGCAGGACTATCTTCTGCCGTTCGTGGAGAAAGGAGTCGTTACCCTGATCGGCGCGACGACGGAAAATCCTTCGTTTGAAGTTAACTCCGCTCTTCTGAGCAGATGTCAGGTTTTCGTGCTGAAGCCCCTACAGGATGTTCACATTCAGGAGATTTGCAAACGGGTTTTGAAAAGGCTGGAGAGAAGTGCCGATATCAGTGAGGATCTTCTTGTATTTATCAGCCGGTATTCTCAGGGGGACGCGCGGTTTGCCATCAATATTATTGAGCGGCTGCTTTCGGAAATTGATCGCGGAGGGAAAATAGACGAAGCGTATGTGAAGGAGGTGATGCAGAAGAAAGCTCTTTTGTACGACAAGACCGGTGAGGAGCATTACAACATTATTTCCGCTCTGCATAAAAGCATGAGGGATAGTGATCCGGATGCTGCGGCGTACTGGACGATGCGTATGCTGGAAGGCGGCGAGGATCCGAAATATATCATTCGAAGAATGATTCGTTTTGCTTCCGAAGATATCGGGAATGCTGATCCGCGCGCCCTGCAGGTTGCTATCGCCGCGAAAGAGGCGGTGCACTTTCTCGGCGTGCCGGAATGCAATACGGCTTTAGTTCAGTGTGCCGAATATTTGGCGCGGGCGCCAAAGAGTAACGCGAGCTATATGGCTGCTCTTGGCGCGAAATCAGATATCGAGAGACATGGTCCCCTGCCTGTTCCTTTGCATCTACGCAACGCGCCTACGGCGCTCATGAAGGACTGGGGATACGGCAAAGAATATAAGTATGCGCATGATTTCCCGGATGCCAAGGTGGACCAGGTGCACATGCCGGAGGAGCTGAAGAACAGGAGATATTTTGGAAAAACCCAAAATAAATCCTAAATCCTAAGGAAATTCGAATATCGAAAATTACAGCGATTCAGGAATACAGAAGGCTCCACATATTTTTTGTCATATCCGTAGAGACGCCCCGGATTACCATGAGCCTGTCGAATGGTGGGGCGTCTATAAATTAAAAAATGTGGAGAACTGAATACAGAGGCATGCCATGGCATGCCACTACGGAAACTCAAGGAACAGGCTACAAACCTGTTCAAGCGGAAGGTCGCTTCGCGAACAGCATCTTTGTGAGACCCCAGAACATTTTGAAATGGAGGACGACGTGCAGAAGTGCGAAGAGGATGCAGGCAAGGCCGGTCCAGGTGTGTACATCTGACCAGGTTCTTCGGGCAATGCCGAGGAACTCAACCGTGCCCCATCCCGGGGCCGCCCGGGAGGGCGAAGAAAAGGACAAGGGCGCTGATGGCGGCGGCAAGAAAGGTGACGAATGTGCAGGCATCAACCACATAGTTTACGAGCAGTTTTCTTGGTAGCATGTTTTCCTAGTTAAGGAGTGAAATCCAGTTGCCGATGAAATGAGTGGCAACTATGACGAAAATAGCGATGGCGACGTGTTCAAAAATAACGCCTGCCGGTTTTGCGCCGTGTTTTTTCGCGAGATAGTAACTGATGCTCATTATGAGAGAAACGCCCCAGGCGATACTGACAAGAATGGCCGTATCAAGTGGTAGCAGTAAAACGGGAACAGTGAACGTGAGCGCGAATATGAACTTTGAGATAAAGGTGGCTATGGTTGCCTCCCAAACCTCTTTGTGGGTGTTCTTTGCTTCCGACTCCTCGGAAATATGCATGCCGAGAGCGTCCGAAAGCGCGTCAGCTATGGCTATAACCAGGATACCACTTATTACCACCATGGCATCGTGGGTGCTGGAGTGCAGACCGATCATCAAGCCGAGGGTGGTGATGATGCCGGAGGTGAGGCCGAAACCGAAACCTTTTTGGATGGAGAGTTTCATAGGAAAGCGGTAAGCGATAAGCTGGTAAGCGGTAAGCTCGAGCGATTCAGAATTGCTGTTATTTTGTCGCAGATTTCTGTTGGGGGCAAGGGGGATTTGCGTCTCTACGGTTTTTCTTCTTCCTCCTTCGCTGAAGCTTCGGAGGACGCGGCCTCCTTCACCTCCGCATCGACTACTTCGCTATCCTCCTTGGCTTTTTTCACCTTCACACCGTCCTCGTCTTTCATGGTTTGTGCGGACTGTTTTTCCTGATGCTGTTTGTAGATGATCTCGCCGATTTTTTGGCTCACGGAAGAAAGTTCTTCAGTGGCTTTTTTGATCTCTTCCGTAGTTGCGTCCTTCTTGGCGAGGACTTTTTTGAGAGCTTCCTTTTTCTCCTCTGTTTTCTTTTTCTCCTCTTCGGGACACTTGTCGCCAAGATCCTTGATGGCCTTTTCCGTTGAGAAGATAAGTGTTTCAGCGTGGTTTCGTACCTCGGCACCTTCTTTCTTTTCCTTATCGGCCTCGGCATAAACTTCCGCATCCTTTTTCATCTTCTTGATTTCATCATCCGAGAGACCGGAAGATCCTTCAATGCGGATGGACTGTTCTTTGCCGGTTCCCTTGTCTTTGGCGCTCACGTGCAGTATGCCGTTCGCGTCAATATCGAAGGTAACTTCGATTTGCGGTACGCCGCGCGGAGCCGGCGGGATGCCGTCCAAAATAAATTTACCCAGGGATTTATTATCTACCGCCATCTGTCTTTCGCCCTGCGTGATGTGCACCTCTACTGCCGGTTGATTATCCGCAGCCGTGGAGAACACCTGAGATTTTGATGTCGGGATAGTGGTGTTTCTTTCGATCATGGGGGTTGCAACGCCGCCAAGGGTTTCGATGGAAAGCGTGAGCGGAGTCACGTCCAAAAGCAAAATGTCCTTCACATCCCCTTTAAGCACACCGCCCTGAATGGCGGCTCCCACGGCCACGACCTCGTCAGGGTTTACGCTTTTATTTGGTGTTTTGCCGAAGATCTCCTCCACCTTCTTTTGTACCGCCGGCATTCTTGTCATGCCTCCAACGAGAATGATTTCATCGAGCTCCTCTTTTTTTAAGCCGGAATCTTTGATCGCTTTTTCACACGGAGTTATCGAGCGATCGATAAGATCCATCACGAGCTCTTCGAGTTGCGCGCGGCTGAGTTTCACGTTCAGATGTTTCGGGCCGGATGAATCCGCCGTGATAAACGGAAGATTGATGGTTGATTCCTGCGTTGAAGAAAGTTCTATCTTCGCTTTTTCCGCAGATTCCTTGAGTCTCTGGAGCGCCATGGGATCTTTGGTAAGATCTATCCCCTGCTCTTTTTTGAAATTGGCGACAAGCCAGTCAATGATCTTCTGATCAAAGTCGTCTCCGCCGAGGTGCGTGTCACCGTTGGTGGACTTTACTTCAAACACACCGTCTCCAAGTTCCAGAACGGAGATATCAAATGTTCCGCCACCAAGATCGTATACGGCGATCTTCAAGTCTTTTCCTTTCTTGTCCAAGCCGTAGGCGAGTGCTGCCGCCGTGGGCTCGTTGATAATTCTTTTTACGTCAAAACCGGCGATCTTGCCGGCGTCTTTGGTTGCCTGACGCTGGGAGTCATTAAAGTACGCGGGAACGGTAATCACCGCCTCTTTCACCTCTTCGCCAAGATAGCTTTCGGCGTCCGCTTTCAGTTTTTGAAGCACCATGGCGCTGATTTCCGCCGGGCGGTGCTGCTTGCCGTCCATCATTATTTCCGCTTCGCCCTTCTTTCCTTCCACTACTTCGAAAGGAAATTCGGAGGCCTCTTTTTTCACTTCCGATGCAAGGCGACCGATGAAACGTTTCGCGGAAAAGATCGTGTTCTTTGGATTCACAATCGCCTGATTCTTTGCCGGATCGCCGACAAGTCTTTGGCCGTCACGCACGGCAACCACGCTTGGCGTGGTTCTTTTTCCTTCCGCATTCGCTATCACTACGGGCTGACCGCCCTCCATGACAGCCACACAGCTATAGGTGGTACCGAGATCGATACCGATTATCTTAGACATCTGAATACTGATTAAAGAGTAAAGAAGCTGTAAGCAATAAGCTTGTAAGCTGGTAAGCTTAAGTTGAAATTCCTTAAATTAGCACTCGAGATTATAGAGTGCCAGATTCCAGCCGTCAAGGGGTTTAGGCGCTAGGGACGACCAGAAAGGGTGGTCGAGAGGTTAGGTGGGCTTGGTTTCTGTCGGGGGAGTTTCGGCGGGTTTTGCCGGAGTTTCCGTGGCGGGCTTTGCGGGGGGTTTCAGGTTTTACTGCCACTTCGGGAGCTTTTGGTTCTTCCACCTTTTTGCCCGGGAGCGGGATTTGTATGAAGTCCCCGGTTGCTTCTGTGCGGTAGTGGAACATGCCGTTGATGCGTTGTATCTGATACGCTTTTCCTCCCGCGGTTACGGTGAAGTAGTCGTTTGGCGCGGTTCCTGCCGTTTTCACGTCCTTAAGCTCTTTGCCCTTAAACGGTTCGCCCAGAACCTGGGTGTTGCCGTCTTGAGACCAGAGGACGCTCTGGCCACTGTTGTAGGTATCGATATAGAGTCCTCCCCTTTTCTTTGCTTCTGCCATATTGAGGTATTCCACGAGCGGTCTTTCCACGCCGTCTTTTTTTGCGAGAATTTTTCCGTTCTCTGTTCGGGTGAGTTCATAGTCGGCCCCCTCGATTGTGAGCGTACGGTTATTTTTCGCACCCTCTTTTTCTTTGCAATCCACTGTGTAGCCTTTTCGGTTTATGGAGAATACGCGGCTCTTTTGCGGAGTGGTCGTCATTCAGTTCAAGGAACATGATAAGCGGATCCGATACATCCGCTCCCTCCGCCGAAGGTACCACGCGCATGAGATCGCAGTTTTCTTTCGTATCCTGAATCATCTCGTTCGTGTTGTTGATGATATTCATCGAGGTGCCGTACATCCCCTTAAGCTGTGCCTCGCTGAAGTTTTTGGTAACCTCTTTACCCTTAGAAAACTCCTTGAACGCTTCCATGATTTTGCCGCTCGCGAGCGTCTGGAAGAACGCGATAATCTTTTCCCAGAAGCTTCTTTGTTCAACCTTGGTCGTGGTGGTTTCAAAACGACCACGGCCTCCCAGGTTTCGGTCTTCGCTTTGCATGACCTCGGTATAGAGGTCAAAAGCCTCCTTGTTCTTTTCGCGCATCTCCTTGAGTTTGTCGATCTGCGCGTCGATCTTTTTATCTTCCTCCATAAGTTCACGGCCCTTTGCCACCAGCGGTTTCATTTTATCTCCGCTGTTTATGGCCACGTACGCGGCGTACAGGCTGGTTGCCTCTGCGAGCGTGAGTGTTTTTCCGCTTTTCCAGCGGCCCATAAGCTCTGCCGTTATGCTTCCACGACCGATATTTCGGCCCGGACTTTTTGCGGGGGTCATTGTTCGCGACAGCGCTTCAAACATAGACTCGAATTGGTTCTTGGCGTTGTTGAGTGCCAGCTGTGCCGCCTCTCCCGTTACGCCTGCTTCCCTTGCCACATCATCCAGAGGCCCCTGTCTTATGCTACGCAGCGCGGCGTTGTGGCTGAAAAATTCCACCAGCCACTGTGGCGATATGGCTTCCATAGTGCCCCGCGCGGTTCGTTTTACGAAGTCCAGCGCCATATGGATGCCAATAGCGACGGGATTTTTTTGTGTTAAAAAGTTTTTTGCCTGCTCCACCACAAGGTTGCGCGCGCTTATCGCCATTTTTTGCGCACTCTCCACCGTTCGTACTGCCGACCTTCTGGTTGCCTCTCTTAAGCTGGCTGCCGGGGTTGCAAATTCTCCCACCTTCCTTCTTTGAACGATGATTTTCGCGATCTCGTCCGGTGAGAATTCAATGCCCGGTGCGGCTTCTTTAAGCGCCGCTTTGTACTGTGCGAATTCCACTTGGAATGTTGCGATATCTTCGAGTGTTGGCGGTCTGCTGAGGCCGATATCCGCACCCTTGTTGCTTGCTTTTATGGTAAAGCCTTCAACAGTTATATCGTCCTTTTAAGACACCTATTTTCGAAATTGGCAGCATTTTTTGTTAGTAGTTCTTCCCTTACTCGCAGAAACGTCATCACCGAATTCCGCGCCTTTTATGGAGGCCGGGGTGATGGCGTCGATGAGCGCGGCTTTTTGGGTAGCGAGGGCTTCCCGGGCTTTTTTCAGGGGTTCATCAGCTCCCGTATTGCTTCTTGCTGTGCGATGATTTTTTCTTGCGTGGCTTTAATTGTTTTCTGTATTTCTTGGATTTTTGCCTGTTGTTTTTGGTATGCCAATAACGGATCGTTCAGTGTGTCACCGATTTTCGCGGAAGATGAAATTTCTTCTTCTGCTTTTTGAAGTTGTGCGAGCTCTTCTTTTAATTTTTGGATTGTTGCTGGTTCGTCCCAGCCCTTAATTTCACCAGCCAGTGTATCAAGGGTGCTTACCCGTGTTCCCGTAGTGGCATTGCCCAGTGCTGTAATTTCTTTTTGGAGTGCCGCGATGCGCGCTTGCTCTGCCAGGTGCTTTTCTATTTCTTTGCCGAATGTTCCGAGGGCTTCCTGGTATGCAGGTGCTTTTGCTTCCCGAGCCTATCGAGTTGTTTCTTGCAGATCTGCAATTTTTGCAGCTTCCGGGTCCAGAGCGTGAATTCTCAGACCAGAACCTCGAAGTGTTGGCGTATGTTTTCAAGATGGTTTAACGGCTGTTTCATTTATGACACTTGTCCAATGAGCCTACTGAAATCTTCGCGGGGCTTTTGGCTGCGACAATCGGGCTTTTTTCCGGCATTCCACAATGTTGGTCCGTGTTTTTTGTAGTTGCCACTGTATTGGGCTGTGGTGTCTTTTCATTCTGGAATTTGGGAGTGGCTATTCTGCCGGTGTTAGTTCTATTCGATTGTCCCGATACCTTTTTCATTTCGCTTATGGAGCCAGCTTGTTGCCGCATTTTCTTGTACGCTTTTTGCATGATCTCTGGGTGTCGACGTGTATCGGACTTTTTTATAGGTCTGCATAACCTTATGTGCTCCATCCAGATCTGTGAATAGCTTTTTTTGCATGCGTGCATAATTTTCGATGTCCTTTAGGTACTGCGGCGCTGTTCATTCTTAAAGCTCTTTTTTGGGTTCTACGGTTTTAAGCTGCGGGTTACCTGTTGAGCTTTTGGTTGACTAGCTCTGCTGATTCTCGAAACTGCCTCTGCGTTTTCTTCCCGTTTTTTGTGCGCATACAATTGCTATTGATAGCTCCTGTTTACTTTCTCCAATTTATCTTTGCCTGCGTACTTCGGCTTTTCTTTGCGTGACCGCTATCAAAGGCTGGGCAATGTCGTCAGATTTCGTCGACCCCTGCACTCTTCAAGACGCTTGATAAAGCCGCCTCACTGCTTTCCAGATCTTCAGTGCGTTTAACTGCGAATCCATTTGTGGCATGACTCGTCGCGATTTTCGTTGGCATCCAACGTGTTTTTGAGATCCTTGAAGGTCACCGCTTGTTTGTTGAATGCGTGCTCGAAGTTTCTGTGCCGGTTCGCGTAACGGCTTGCTTGCAGGGCCTTGGATTTTTGATGCAGTTCCGCTTCGCTTTATTGCAATTCTTGCTTCTTTCCATACGGCTTGCTAGTTCTTGAAAACGTCATCGAGCTCACTTTGATCCTTGTAAATCACCGGTGTTGGCAGTTGGTATTGCCTTTTCTAGCGCCTGTTGGCGCCAACTTCTGTATCGGGAGCGCCATGATTTTTTGCTCAATGGATTGCATCGAGGTGCCCGTTGTCATCCAGTATCCGCAATGCTGTCATCGAGGGATTGCATCCAGCGGTTCATTTGCTTTTGCAAAGTGTTCTTTGATTTTCGCCCCAGTTTCGTTCGCAACGCCCTCTAGTTTTTTGGTTGCTCTTGTTATCAGTTTTTGTTGCGTTTTCGGCAGACGTATTTTCCTATACAAGTTATGTTTAATTTGTATGATGTCGTCGAGCTCTTTTGTCGCTTTTTTAATTTCGTCCACATTGGAATTTTTTATCGCATTTTCCAGTCTGGTCGTGCACTGCCCTTCCCATTTTTGTATTCCTTGAGCCTCCCTGTGTAGTAAAAATGCATCTTTGTCCCTGTTTTTTTCAGCGATTCTATCGTGCTTTCGAGATTTGTTTGCACTTTCGTTGTTTGCTTTCGAATACGGTCTTTTATTTTTCCTCCGGCTCGCTTACACTTTTGCGACGCTCGCTTCCAATGGCTTTACTGACCGGTTCTTTTTGTGCTGCAGCATGTCTTTGTAGAGTGCTGCTTTCTTGCCGTATGACATCATCGAGCTCTTTCGCGATATTTTTGAATAGCCGTCGGCATTCGATTCGGTTCATGGCACGTTTTCCAGATTTCCGTGCTGCTTTCTCTGATCATCCTATTTCGTGTAGCTAGAATTTGCTCCTGAAATACGATTGCTTGCGTGCTGATTTTTTTCGATATCGCTGGCAAGTTGCTTCATCCAAGCTTTGGAGAGACTTCTGCAGTCTCTTGTTTTAACCCCGTTCCCGGCGTTTTCCAAAGACTTTTTGGCCGTGCCTTTTTTTTCGCTTGTCATCTGCTTAGATAAATTGGTTTCAGTTTCTTGTATGGACTTTCAACTCTTCGGCCGCCTTTGCCTTGATTCGTCTTCCAGCTTTTTTATCTCATCACTATTCTTTGCTATCTCATCCGCTGCCTTCTTTGCCGCCTGCGACGGTGCGTTGAGGGCTTTTATTTTGGCGGAGTTTTCGGCGTAGGCCTCGTAGTTCGCTTGCAAGAGCTTCAAATTCTTTTTGTGAAAGCTGGACTGGCGTGTCCATCTTTTGTCAATCGTATGCTCCAATTATCATCTACTTTGACGATCATCTCCGATGACTTCCCGGTCTTGGCGTCTTCCATTGCCTTTGCCAAGTCGTCAAGCTGTGCGGGCTTAAGCGCTTCTTTACTGTTTACGAGTACCTGTATGCGCGCTGTTGTGGCTTTTTGTATTTTTACGAAATTGGTGGCGGTATCGATGACGGTGTCAGCGTTTTTTACAACCGCCTGGAGTTCGGCAATTCTGAGGCCGATTGCGTCGTACGCCATGCCTACGGCGGGGTTGTGTACTATGCCCTTCTGGGCTTCCCGAATAGCCTCGAGCTTGGCAATTGTGTTTTCCGCCCTCATTTTTCTGGCGTGGGCCAGCGCGGCGCGCGGGCTCCAGGTGCGCTTGAGCGTGCCCATTGATTTATAAAAGTTTCGTGGTTTTATAAAAAGCATGTCCACTGGCAGGAATGTGGTGGCGAATTCTTTTGCGCCGAGCCCGACTCTTTTGAGAAATCCCGCACCCTTGCTGAGGCGCATGATGTCCCACGCCTGAGTGAGGCCGAGTGGGCTTGGCCCATGCGAAGTTCTCAGTGGAGCGATAAGAAGATTGTTCGAACATTTCCAGGGGTACGCTCTTCCAGAATGTCCTTGTGCCAAAGGCTCGCCAGGCGCCCTTATTATAAAATAGTTGTTTAAGTTCCAACGTTTTTAGTAGTACCTCTCCCGCTGGTTTGGAGAACCGTGCTACCTTTGCGATTCGCGATGTTCCTTCTGTTATTTTTTCCAACCTGGTTGCCGTGGTCGCTGTGAGTTCTGCAATATCTTTTGCGTTTCTAAGACTCTTGCAGCCTTTACCGAAAGCTTTTGTAAAGCCGAGCATAGAGAACGGGAGCTTGGCGAGTCCGCCCACCGCCTTAATGGTGTTCGGGATGATATTTGCTGTGAAATTTAAGCCAATGGCTATTGGTACTGCCACGGTGGTTACGGCAACTTTTGTTACCATTGCAGCCGGTCTTGCGAGGGCTCTTCCGACTCTTCCGCCATGCCTCAGAAGCGATGTTCCGACAGTTCTTGCCGCTGATGTTCCTATTGCTCTTCCTGCCCCGAACCCATGTTTTATGGCGCCCACGCCTGTGGCCGTAAGCAGGATGTCGATAACGCTTTTGAGGCCGACGCGGATGACATCGAATGATCCCCTTTTCCCAAGCCTCCGCATACTGGTCTTTTCGTATGAGTCCCTCGAGGAGCGTTTTTCCGAAGCCCGCGGGGTTGGTTGTTATCTGTTCCCAGAGGGCTTTTCTCATCTCTTTGTCCGATGCGAGGTCGCCGATACCTTTGGACATTTCTCCAAGATATTCGATGGGAACGGTGAGCAAAAGCAGGCCCTTTTGCCAGTCCGCCTGCTTTTTCGGGCGTGAGGATGTCTATGGTTTGCGCGGCGCTGTTGCCGAACTGCTGAAGCCAGTTTGGCTTGCCTTCGTTTTCATTTACGTTTGATACTTTTTCTGCGGTTTCCGTTAAGCCTTTGATGGCTTGACCGAAGTCGTATCCCTTTACCATGGATTCCAAATTCTCCATCTGCATGGCGTCGTTTACGTAGGCCATGCGGTACTGGTCGATTTGTGCGTCGTAGGCTGCCTCAAAGGCATCGCGCTGTTGATTGGTTGTGATAGCGAGCATTTCCTGCACTTGGGCTTCCGTCTTATCCATTTCTTTTGTGATCTGTTCCTGCCTACCCATGAGTTCCTGTATAGCCAGGTTCGCGTTATCAATTTTTTCATCGAAGTATTGAATAATGACGGCCTCTTGATTCGCGAAAATGGTATCAATATCTTTTTCTGTAATCTGTGTTCCAGTGGCGGAAATTTTTTCCAACAGGTCGTTAACAGCATTGAGCTGGCGTTCCTGTTTTGTTTTTGCGTCTCCGCCTGGATTCTTTTATTTGCTTTTTTAGTTCATCCCTTCTTGTTTCGAGTTGTGTCTTGGTGCTTTTTTCTCTCGGCTTCTCCTTTTTCTAACTCAGCCTTTCTTTTCGTCCTTTGCTTGTCTAACTCCTGTCTTTGCACCTCTTTCTCTTCCTCCAGGGCCTCTCTCTCCTTTCCTTGTTGAATTTTTTCTTTCCCAATGGCTTCCGCCGCGGTTTCTCGTATTTCCGTCAGCAATTCCTGGTACCCACTTTTTTTTGTCCGGCTATCTGCATGCGAATCGAATGCCGCCAACGCTTCCTGCTTGCTTACGATAAGCTGTTTGTAGTATTTCCTGATGTGTGCCCATGCGCTTTCGCTGGAAGGCCAGAAGCGCTTTGCCGGATTCTTTCAGATTCTTCGATGTTCCGTATTCCAGCCCGTTATCGCCGTGTTGCATTTGTCGGAGAATGTCAGGAGCTTTCCCAAGACGTCCCTGTGAGTCTTGCCGCTTTCCATGACTCCCAACTTCGATCTTGCCTTTTCGCAGCCCGTCTTTGACTGTTTGGGCCCTGGCCATTGCCTCCTGTATTTTGGTGGCCGCCGTGGTGTATTTTTGGAATTGGTCAAAATAGAGGGGCAGTTGCGTATCGAAATTTTTCTCATCGATTTGTCCCAAGACGAGTCCGCTCTGTGTTGAGCCCCTCCAAAAATGTATTTGGATCTTCTTGATCGATGGTTTCGCCCAAGATTTCCCACTCCAGCCTGCTGATCAACCTGATTTCTTAAGGCTGCCAGCTGGTCAGTGAACTCGCGTACGGACCGGGTGCTTAGTCTCCTGTATTCCACTTAAGTGTCTTATATTTCAAGGCTCTACGTATCGTTTTATGGTCTCTTCCCGAAGCATCGACTCTGTTCCTCAGCTCTTTCTTGTCGGAGTCTTTTACCTCCAGTGTTTTTGTCTACGCCGAGAATACATGGCAATTCTCGCGCGATATTCTGCCACCAGTCGTACTTTCGGATTGTCTCTCTTCTTTTTCCGTCCTCCCCTTCACTCTCTCCGCAACCGCTTTTGTTTTCTTTGTCCTTGATCGGTTTCTTCGAGTGTGGTCTTGAGCGTGCTTACCTCTACCCATGCCTTGCGGACATCGGCAAGGAGCGCTTCGCGGTTTTCGTTTTTGGCACCTAGCAGGGCTGCTTGCTCTTCTTTGCTGAATTTAGCATCGTCCTCGATGGTTTTTTCGAGAGTGTTTTTTGTATTTCCAAATTCTTTGTACTTTCCTACGAGGATATCTTTGTTGGGAACGTTGTTTTCTTTTCGTACTTTGTCAGTTTCGTCCAAGAGTTTCTGAAGAGCGCCCACTTCGTGTTCGAGCTCCACTTGTGTTGGTTCCTTTTTTTCATCCGGTTTTTTCGTTTCGGCTTTCTACTTCGGCGTGACCGTTGGAGCATTGTGGAGCCAGGTACACAAACATCCCGAGCAGAAGTTTGTCTTCCGCGAAGTGATTGTCGAATTGTGGATATTTGTTTTGCATGCTGTTTGTTTTTGCCTAGAGTTGCTTCAGGATCTCTTCCGCCTTGGTTTCCTTGGCCTCTTCGGCCTCAAGCGCTTTTGAGAATTTTCGCATTTTGTCCGTGAGGTTTTTCTTGAACTTCTTGCCGAAATCCGGGTCGAGCTGAAGCGCTTTTTTCAAAAGCTCCGCGGTTCTTTTGCGGTCGTTTTCGAAAATGGTTTCGAATTCCGTGAGCTTCGTGTCATCGAGTCTTGGGAGCAGGGCGATGATGTCGGCTTTTTCGTTCGGTTCAAGCGAAACAGAAGCCAAAATCATGGTTTCAATTTTGCTCACTTTTTCGTTCTGTGTTTCGGGCATGTTTTCTGCCATGCTGATAAGTAATATCTGTCTATTCTATCACAAAAAACGGGGTTTTTGAACCGGTGGGGGTTGACGGGAAGGCGGAAGCGTCGTGGAGTAATAAGAGGCTTGTCTCTTGTTACTAAGAGCCTTAAGGATCATAAGGAGCCATAAAGAGCCATAAGGATGGGGCTCAAGATTCAAAAATTACAGCGATTCAGGATCGCTCCTTCGCTGGAGCAGGTCTGTGGCCTGCTCCTTCCGTAGCGGCGCGAGATCTCGCGCCGGTACGTAGAGGCATGCCATGGCATGCCACTACGGAAATTCGGAGAATTTCCCACTGAAATTTAAAAAAACGCGCCCAGAGAGGTATTAAAAAAGAGACACCCCATCGGGGTGTCTCTACGGAATACGTTGTTTCCTTATTTCAGATCCAGGATCTCGAATTTGAAGACGCCGGCGGGAACTTTTACCTCGATTTTGTCGCCGATCTCTTTATCGATGATGGCACTGCCGATGGGGCTTTCGTTTGAGATTTTGTTCTCGAAGGGGTCAGCCTCGGTGGTACCGACGATGAGGTACACTTCGGGATCTTTTCGGGAGCCGACTTGGCGGATGGTTACGCGGGAGCCGATCTGGATAGTCTTCGCGTGAGTGTCGCGGATGATTCTTGCGTTCTTGATTTTTTTCTCAAGCTCGAGAATGCGTCCCTCGATAAAACCTTGTTCATTCTTTGCTTCTTCGTACTCGGAGTTCTCTGAAAGGTCTCCGTAGGAAATGGCTTCCTGAAGGCGTCCTGCCACCTCTCTTCGTCTTGTGCCCTTAAGGTAATCGAGCTCTTCCTGAAGTTTTTTGAGACCCGCTTTGGTAACGAGGACGTCCTCACCACCATCGGGGTTTGTTTCGGTTCGGATATCTTCGTCCAGAATATCGGGAACGATTTTCTTTACCTCCTTCGCTGAGGCTACGGAGGATTTGGAAGCTGTTTTTTTCTTTGTGGCCATGGCGTAAAAAAGTTAATGAGTGAGGAAAGTAGTAAAACTTTTAATTCTTGGTCCCGGATCGATCAGTATCCCAGTTCATTTAAGGATTTCTGTTTGCAGAAATGTCCGGGACAGTAAAGCTTTTAACTTTACTGCATTATCTTGATCGAGGTCGGATGGTCTTTGAGTTTCTGAAGTACTTTCGCTTCGATCTGTCTTATACGTTCGCGTGTGACGTTGAACTCTTTTCCCACCTCTTCGAGTGTGTGATTTATGCCGTCTCCAAGCCCGAAACGCATCTTGATGATTTTCTGTTCACGGGGGGTGAGGTACTGCAACATTTCGTGAATGTTCTCTTTGATGATTTGTCTGTTGGCAACTTCTGCTGGAGAGAGTGCCTGATCGTCTTCGATAAAATCTCCCAGCTTGCTATCCTCTTCGGTACCAACCGGCGCCTCGAGAGAAATAATATCCTGCGAGATTTTAAGAATGTGGCGGACTTTTTTAATATCCATGTCCATTTCGTACGCGAGTTCCTCCGGAAGAGGTTCTCGTCCAAGCTCTTGTACCAGTCTTCTCTGGGTGTGTGTAAGTTTATTGATGGTCTCTACCATGTGCACGGGAATGCGGATGGTGCGTGCCTGGTCGGCTATGGCGCGGGTAATGGCCTGACGGATCCACCATGTGGCGTATGTGGAAAATTTGAATCCTCTTTCGTGGTCGAATTTTTCCACTGCGCGGAAGAGGCCGATGTTTCCTTCCTGTATGAGGTCGAGGAATGAAAGTCCGCGGCCGATATACTTTTTCGCGATGGAAACGACTAGTCGAAGATTGGCTTCAGCAAGCTTTTTCTTGGAGTTCATGTCTCCCTTCTTAATCGCCTTACTCAGCTTCACTTCCTCATCTTTTGTAAGAAGCGCGACCTTTCCGATTTCGGAAAGATACATGCGCACGGAGTCGCTGGAGATTTCTTTCAAATCTTCTTCGGTCTGCTTCATCTCCTCTTCTTCCTCTTCATCTTTTTTCTCCCAGATCAGTTGGTCTTTCACATCGATCACTTCGATGCCGAGATCCATAAAGAGCATGTAGATCTCATCCAGGAGATTAATATCATCTTCGGACTGCGGCATGGCGCGCATGATTTCCTGATGTGTCACGAAGCCCTGTTCGCGGCCTTTCTTAATAAGCCCCTGAACTTCCTGCGGGTATTTTGCAAGGGTGGCATCCGAGGGGAGCGGGATAAATTTCTGCTGTTTCTTAGCCATTACTTAAGCGGTAAGCGGTAAGCTGTAAGCGGTAAGCGGTAAGCTGTAAGCGGTAAGCTGTAAGCTCTAGCTTTTCAGTAACTTGTTGAGTTCCTCTAGCGCTTTTTTGTTTGATTTGTCGATTTTCAGTTCTTGTTTCAGCTCTCCGATTCGGGATTTTCCTTGGGTTCGAGTAAGTCTTTTGATGAGGAGCTCCATTTCTTTCTTCTTCTCGGCCAGGGAAAAGCCTCGGTAGTATTCCTGTCCTATGAGGCCGAGGACCTTGGCCATGTCCTTTTCTTCTCCTTCCAAATAGACTTCGAGTTCTGACTCAGAGTCCAAAGGATTGTAGTGAGATTTTATGTTTTTGTAAAGGGATTTTTGGGTCGGGGCTTCAAAAATATTTTCGTTTAAGGTCTCCTTGAAGCCTTCGAGGAGTTTCGGATCGGCAAAAATTAGGCTTAAAACCAGATCGGAGGTGGTATATCCGTGTTTTTTGGTTTCCGGAGCGCTTTCCGGCTTTACGGATCTCTGTTCCCGGGTTCCGAGCTTTTTCAGTTCTTCCATCAGGGATTTTGCGCTTGCGGAGATCATATCTCCGAGTTTTTTCAGGTAATGTTCACGTTCTATGGCGTTTGCTATCTTTGCAATACTTTTTAAAACTATGCCAGCGATATTTTTCTTTCCTTCCACCGTTTGCGGGTCATGTTTTTCACGGCTGCTTTTTAAAATGTAATCCATGTAGAGGGCTCTTTCTTCCACGGCCTTCTCCCAGAGTTTCGGATCTTTCTGAATACATTCGTCCGGATCTTTTCCTTCGGGAACTTCCAGGATCTTGATATTCGTGTCGAGTTCCTGCGCGAGTTCAATCGAGCGCATGGTTGCAGACTCCCCCGCCTTGTCGGCATCAAATGAAAATATCACCTCTTTTGCAAACCTCTTGAGGAGCTTAAGTTGTGTTTCCGTAAGTGCCGTGCCGAGTGAGCCCACCACGTTTTTGAATCCCGCCTGATGGGCGGCTATGACGTCAAAATATCCTTCGACCACGATCACTTTTTCGGTTTCGCGAATGGCATCTTTTGCCTTGTGGAAGGCATAAATGAACTGACCTTTGTTGTAGATGGGGGTGTCGGGAGAGTTTAAGTATTTTGCGCCGTCGTTGTCGGACTTCAGAGTGCGCCCGCCGAACGCCACGATTTCACCCAGGCTGTCCCATATGGGGAACATAACTCTTCCGCGGAACCGGTCGAAGATTTCATCCGAGGCCATCTGTTTTTTGGAAGCGATACCCGCTTCGGCAATTTCCGTTTTTGAGAATCCTTTTTTCTCGAGATACAGGTGTGTTTCATGGTAATCATCCGGTGCCCAGCCGATAGAGAACTCTTTGATGGTTTCCTGCGTGATGTTTCGCTTCTGTAAGTACTCTCGCGCTTCTTTATTTTTCTCGAGCTGATCTGTGAAAAATTCCGCCGTTGCTTCATGCAGTTTTTTCAGACGGTCTTTTTTGCCCTTCTTCGCGTCGGATCCTTTGGTGCGTTCAAGTTTTACTCCGGCTCTTTTGGCGAGGGCTTCCAAAGCATCCACGAATTCCACCTTTTCGTATTCCTGCACAAATTTGAACATGTCCCCTCCCCAGTGGCAGCCAAAGCAGTGGGCAATCTGTTTTTCGGGGCTTACTACAAAGCTTGGTGTTTTCTCTCCATGAAAGGGGCAGCACGCTTTAAAATTCCGTCCGGCCTTTTTGAGGTCGACATAGGAGCCTATGACATCTTCGATGGCGAGGCGGTTCTTGATTTCCTGAATCTGATCCACTGAGGGCAGATATAAAGTGTGCCGTATTGTAGCGGAAAATTCTGGAAGTTGGAATATGGAATGTGGAATATGGCCGCTGAATCAGAAACCTTCGGTTACGATTCAGGGCGGAGAGCCTTAAGGATCATATTCAAGATTCAAAATTCGAAAGATTCGAAAATTACAGCAATTCGGAATCGCAGAGGTAATTCATGAATTACCCCAGGGGAGCGGTTCTGGCGCAATTCATGAATTGCGTCTGCTATCTTTGCGCTGAGACGCGATGAATCGTATTCCTACCCGGAGGCATGCCATGGCATGCCTCTACGGAAATTCGGGGAATTTCCCACCGAGGGGACAGGTCACTACTGATAAAAAACCCCCGCGTAAGGCGGGGGTTTGATGGGTGAATGATGGCTAGTAACAGCCGACCTGAGTGATGTTGTCGTTTGAGCACTCCCATACTCCTGATTTTGTGCATCCCGACCAGGTCACGACATGGCGATCGTGAGTGCAGGTTTCCGTGCTTGGGTTTTTGTCGCTCCAGGTATGGCTATTTGTTGTACATCTGGTGTCGTCGCACAAATAGCCATTGGATCTTGAACATGTCTTTGGTGTTGTTGTTGTCCACTGACCCTTCTGTGTCCAGCCCGGTGGGCAGATGTTGGCATCAAAACGGCAGAAAGCTATAGGAACCCGGGGTTGTTATAGGAGCTCCTACGCTATTAACAGGCGTTCCGTTCATGGCAGAGCAACCATAGTACGAATGCAAATTGCTAGCGGTGTACATGGTACAGGTGGCCCTACAGGCTCCATTTAGATACAGATATCCGTCGCTCTTTTGGTTGATGGCGCAAGCGTAGTCGTATTGAGTGGTCTGATTAGCAGAGACTGAAAATTTCACTTCTGTTATACCGCAGAAGTGATTTTCTGCGAGTTCCATTTTTGTGTCGACACTGTCTTGTCCGGTAAAGTGAGTTTTATTGAAGACAAGATTGTCTGCTTGAAGAAATTTTGTTCTCTATTCCCTTCTGCCGTTATCTTGCCTGTGCTCGATATGTTTTTGTCGGTTGTGTAGATCGTGGGGTTTTGGCCTGGTTTCCAGATTTCTGTGGCCATGCCGAAACACATTGTGTTAAGGCATAGCTCCGGTGTGCTGGTTTGTTGATTTGTTTGCACCCAAATATTTCGATGTCGTTTGCATCAGGATTTTCATATCTCCCTATTGAGACACAATTGATTGTTGATTGTCGTTTCGGTTTCCGTTACAACCAGCTTGCTGTCTCCCAGAGTGGCAATTCCTTGGATATTTGCGTTGCCGGTGACGGTTACATCATTTGCAATGGTGGTTGTTGTATCCGTTACTGTTACTTTATCATTTCCAAGTGTTACCGTTTCTCCGCTGATTTCGGTACTTGTTACTTTTATATCATCTCCGTCAGCTTCTGTTGTTACCTCCACGCCCATAAGAAGCGTGCTTACGTTATCTAAAAAGCTTTGCAGCAATGGAGTGGTGTCTGCCGCACGGGCGCTGAAAGAGACCATCGCTACGATAAGGGCGAAAACAAAGAGCGGGAGAAAAAGTTTGGGAGATTTCATGGTGAAGCAAATTATTTGCTCCATCGTTATCATTCAAAGATTCAAGATTCAAAGATTCAAAAATTATAGCAATTCAGAATCGCAGAGGTAATTCATGAATTACCTCTGTGCTGAGACGCGATAAATCGCGTCTCTACGATGGCGTGGCGTTCTAGTCTTTCTTGAGTATCGCCAGGAAGGCTTCCTGCGGCATGTCGATTTTGCCGATTTTTTTGAGGCGCTTTTTGCCGGCCTTTTGTTTTTTGAGGAGCTTGTCCTTGCGGGTTCGGTCGCCGCCGTAGAGTTTGGCGATAACGTCTTTGCGCATGGCGGAAATATTTTCGCGCGCGATGATTTTTCCTCCGATTGCCGCCTGTATGGAGATTTGGAATTGGTGTTTCGGAATGATGTCCTTGAGTTTGGCGATAACGGAGCGGCCAACTGATTGGGCTTCGGAACGGTGCACAATGTGCGCCAGCGGATCCACTTTGTCTCCCGCAACAAGAATATCAAGTTTCACAAGATCGGAGACGCGATAATCCAGGAATTCGTAGGATACGGAAGCGTATCCTTGCGAGACGCTTTTTAGAGCGTCGTAGAAGTCAATAATGATGGTGGAAAGTGGTATTTCGTACTCTAAGATCACGCGGGTTTCATTCAAATACTGCATGTTTTTATGAAGACCACGCCTGTCGGTACAGATTTTCATAATGGAACCGACATACTCCGCGGGGGTTACTATTTCCATGTGGAGCCATGGCTCTTTTATTTCAATAAACATATTTGGATCCGGCAGATCCGACGGGGTGGCAATTTCAATCTCTTCCTCCGCCTTTCGAACAATTCGGTATACCACAGACGGAGCTGTGACGATCAGGCTCAAATTGTATTCGCGTTCCAATCTTTCCTGCACGATATCCATGTGCAAAAGCCCAAGGAAACCGCAACGGAAGCCGAAGCCCAGGGCGTTCGAGCGTTCCGGCTCAAATTGCAGAGAGGAATCATTCAGTGAAAGTTTTTCCAGTGCCTCGCGAAGTTCGCGGTAATTATCGGAATCGATTGTATAGATGCTGGCGTAAACGTACGGTGTAACTTTTTTGTATCCCGGAAGCGGCTTGGCCTGCATGAGGTCACTTTCTTTTCCTTTCCACACCGTGTCACCAACTCTCGCATCGCCTACGCTTTTTTGGCCGGTTACGATGTATCCGATTTCACCGGGCTTAAGACAGTCACACTTCACATATTTTGGCTTAAAATAGCCAACTTCTATCGCTTCAAATTTCTTTTTGTTATGCAAAAAATAGAGCGTCTCCCCATTTTTTATCTCCCCTTCTTTCACTCGCACATACGCAACGACGCCACGATAGGTGTCGTACACCGAGTCGAAGATGAGTGCTTTTGCGGTGGACACATTTGGAGTAGCCGGAGGCGGGACTTTTTCTATTATTCTGTCTACAAGAAGATCGATGTTGGTTCCCTCTTTCGCCGAAACCAGAATGACATCTTCTTTCGGGATGCCGAAAACTTTTTCGATCTCTTCCGCTCGTTTCTCGGGCTCCGCTGCCGGAAGATCAATCTTGTTCACTACGGCAATAATTTCCAGATTATGCTCCATGGCCATGTACACATTTGCCAGCGTCTGAGCCTGAATTCCCTGTGTGGCGTCAACCACCAATACGGCCCCCTCGCACGCGGCAAGCGAGCGGGAAACTTCGTAATAGAAGTCCACATGTCCCGGAGTGTCTATGAGATTGAGGATGTAATTTTCGCACGGGAAACGATCCCTTTTTTCTTTCGGGGGAACGTGAATCATGCGTACCGGCTGAAGCTTGATGGTGATTCCCCTCTCCTGCTCTAATTCCATGGAATCAAGCATCTGGGCATGTACCATGTTGCGTTTCTCGATGGTGTTGGTGTACTCCAAGAGCCTGTCGGCAAGCGTCGACTTGCCGTGGTCGATGTGAGCGATGATGCAGAAATTGCGGGTATTGTTCATAACATGCTGAATGCAGCAGGTAACATATAACACAAACTATGGAAGTTGGAATATGGAATGTGGAATTTGGATATGACAAAAAATATATGGAGCATCCAGGAATTCCGGAGCTTACAGCTTACGAGTTATTTCTCCCTATGCGAATAGTCGCTGATGAAGATGCCGACGGAGGTGGCGATGGGGACGGCGAGGATCATGCCGAGGATGCCGAGAACTTCGTAGCCGATCATCATTGCGAAAATGGTGGCAACGGGTGAGAGCCCGACGGATCTTTTCATGATCCATGGGACAAACACGTTGTTCTCAAGTTGCTGAATGAGCACGATGACCCGAAGCGTCCACAGCGCGAAAAAGATGTTGCCTTGTCCAAAGGCAACCATCACTGCCGGAATGCCGGCAATAATGGGACCGATGTACGGAATAAACTCCGTGATTGCTGCGATTAGGGCTAATGTGAGCGCGTAATCCACTCCAAGAATGGAAAGGCCGACAAAAGTCGTGACGCCGACGGCGAGGGAAAGCAGGAGTTGTCCGGAAAGCCACTCTCCGATTTTTTTCTCAATGGCCCATGCTTTCGTTTCGATATATGGCGTGAAGCGTGACGGAAAGAGTGATTTAAAGAAGCGGCCTAAGCCCTTGGTATCAAGCGCAAGGAAGAACGTGATTACCAATATAAGCATAAAGTTAAACACGCCACCGCCGATGCTCGTGATAATGCTCAGGGTGTTTTTCCACGTTTCGTTCACCACGTTAGACGCGGAGGTAAGAAGTGAATTGATGTCGCCCTGTGTCACATCAGATATATTGATGTTTTTTAGATAATCCTGAATGGAGTTTACCGTGTTGGTGATGAACGAAGAATCAATCTGTACCCCGGGGAACAGGGCGCCCAGTGCAAGAATAATAGATTCAGCGATACGCGGAACCTGTGTGATGAGAATCGGTATAACGAGGGAGATAAGAAGTCCCACGATGGCAATAAGGAAAATGTAGATGATGAATATGCCGATCCATCTTGGAACCTTCCTGGCTTCCATTCGTGAAACGAATGGATTTATCGCGGCTGCGAAAAATACGGAGATAAAAAATACGACCAGTATTTCCCGTAAGAAATACGTGACATACGCGAGTGCGAGAATGCCGATGATAACCAAGGTCGCTTTGGCGACCGACTGTACGGAAATATCAACCGTGGGTCTTTTTTCCGCCTTCTGAATCTTGGGCGTTTCCGTTTCCACTCTCTGTCGATCTTCCTTCGCTTTGCGGATATCCTTTATGGTATCTTTTGCTATTTGCAGAATGGTGCGAGATTTTTTAAACGGATGCCACATAATATTATATTGTTAAGTTACGAGAAGCTGGACGGTGTTAACTATGGTCCATGCGAGTATTGAGACCACAAGGCCGATGATGGCATACATGATGGTTTGTTTTCCCTGCTCACGCTGGGCCTCGATAACTCCACCGACGATATAACGGTAGCCACCGATAACGAGAAATAAAAGACACACGGCGGCGGCAATGGTGATGCCAAAGTTTATGAAATAGGTGATGAATTCCGGAAGATCGGAAAGGTGAATATCACCGGAGGCGATTTTTTGACCGAGACCACCCTCTTTCATATCTGATGGCAGGAGTGTTGTTTGCGCGAGCGCACGATGTGCAAAAAGCAATACCGTGATGGTGGCGAAAGCCAGTGAGTGAAGTATTCGTATTACCTTTTTCATATGGAGTGTTTTTTACCGCTCTATGATAGCAGTAAGCGGGGGTTTTAAAAAATTCATTCTTTTCGGCTTCTTTTTTTTACGCGTGCGAGAAAAATTTGGAATTCGGGTCAAGTCCTCTATAATGGAGGAAATAAAAGGGTTCTCCCATGCGAACATTGTTGCGTTTAGCGGCTGTCGGGCTTGTCTGCGCGTTTTGTATCACGTGCGGGGTTGTGTTTGCCGCGGGGGTAACCGTGACCGGGACTGCCACCAACACATATGTTGGCGATGTGAATTGCACATTCACCCTTGAGAATAGTGCAGTTTCCGGAAAGTGCAGTAATGCTTATTTCGGAGATATTAATTTTGGAAACAATGCCGGGCTTGAGTTGGTTGGCAGCGTATATAACCTTACAGGGTTTGGGGTATTTGCCTCTCCTTTTACTGTGGCAACTTCTCTTACGGCTAACAATATATATCTTGAAGGAGCTGACCCTGTGCAGATTATCGGAACGGAAATTACCGGTACCATGAAGAATGGCGTTGTCGGCGATATGGTTTTTGGCGAGGTTGCCGTTCCCGTTTGCGGGAATGGGACAGTGGAGTATGGCGAAGAGTGCGATGATGGCAATGCCGAAGATTCTGACGGTTGTGATAGCGAGTGCAATACGGAGGAGGGTGCGACAGTCTTTACCCTTGCAGGTTCTTATCCCCCAAATGGGGCTTTGGATATTGCGATAACTCAGCCTTTTACGTTTATTTTCAGTGATGATGTCGATAGGGATTCATTTGAAGACAATGCAGATTTTGGAGGCATGACCGGTATTTCTTTTGAATGGCTTACGAATGCTGTTGTGCGCGTTACCCATGGAAGTCTTGCGAACAATACCGTGTATACCGTGATTATTCCGACGACCGTAAAAAACGATGTTGGCGGGGTGGCTTTAAATACGGCGTATTCATTTTCTTTTCAGACAGTTATTTCCGGCGTAACCGCTCCTGTGATTACCTGCGGAGACGGATATATAGCAACGGATGAGGATTGTGACGATGGTGACAGGACGAGTGATGACGGATGCAGTGCAACATGCGCCATAGAGAGTGGCTGGTTCTGTGCCGGAGTGCCATCATACTGTTACCAGGCGAATCCCGTTTGCGGAGATGGGAATGTTGATGTTCTTACGGATACGTACTATGGATACGGAACCACAACTGAATCTGAAGGGTGTGACGATGGCAATGTGGTTTCCGGAGATGGATGTAATGCGTCCTGTGAAGTTGAAAGCGGATTCCAATGTTTCGGCACACATCCTTCCAGCTGTCTTGTTATCAGCGGCGGAAGTGTGGTGACGCCTGAGATTTCCTTCCCAACACTTTTTACCTGGTATGACACTGAAGCTTCCGCCCGAGTGACTTCGGAAACATATCGCGTGTATCTTCCGGGGTATGAGCCTGTGGGGTCGGAGCTTGTGCAGTACGATGCACAGACGGGTGAGTTTTACATTGATTCACTTCCGGAAGATGTACTTGTCGGCACGTATCTCTTTACCGTCAAAAATACATCCACCGGGGATATTGTTAATGCGCGACTACAGATTGCCGATGTAGCTAAATTTTTCTCTCCTCAGGGTGTTCCGTTAGTTATTCAATGGCTTACAGCCATTATTTCCGCGGCTCCGGGTGAGGATCCTGCGGGGCTTGGAGGTGAGGATAAGTCGGAACAGGTTGCCCTCTTCCTTTCGCTTATGCGTGAGCTTGAGGAGTCTCGTTAGTTTCTACAGTTATTTACTGCGTTATCGTGACATTGCGAAAATTCTCCATAGCGGTTCTCATTTTTGCCCTTCTTCTTATTGGTGCGTATTTTGTGTCACCCCTCTCCCCTCTTTTTCGCGGGCAGATTGTGATCTCACAGTCAACACAGGTGGTTAATACTTCGGTGGGCTCATTTATCACAACCGATGCTACCGGTGTTGTTGCATCCGGCGGAGAAACGTTGATTCATGTTTACGCCAAAGCGCCAACGGAAGTTTTTGTTCTTTCGGCAAAAATTCTTTTTGATCCGGAGTATTTGAGTATTGCCAGCGGAGATATTGTTTTGTCTTCCGATTTTTCGATTATTGTTCAACCGAAGAATGTGACTGGTAATACCATCTCTTTTTCCGTTGCCAATGCGCTTCCGGTGAGCCTTTCTCCTCAAAGGCCGGTGGCTACCATTCGTGCAAAAACTTTGAAGACCGGTGTTACCGGCGTTCGTGTTGTTCTTTCCGAACCAGGTGCGTCGAGCATCTGGGGTGTTGATTATCCTTCCAGAAATTTCCTTCTTGCCGCGCAGGAGTCTCCGATAGGAACTCTTACTATCGCTCAGCCGGTCAGCACCACTGTTGGAGGTGGTGGAGGCGGCGGTGGAGGTGGAAGTGCGACCGGTGGCGGGGCTGTTGTTCAGCCTCAGACAGAAGGGCCGTGTTTTCCGGATACCAAGAACCATCCGTATGGGGAAGAATCGTTCTGTATTGTTAAACGAGCAGGAATATTCATCGGATATCCTGATGGCAGTTTCGGCGCATCGGATAATATCGATCGTGCCCAGATGGCTACGGTTCTTGCCAGAAGTATTATGACCGAAGATCAAATCAGCGCACTTTTTGACCAGGTGGCTCATGGTGCAGCCGCTTTATTCCCGGATGTTGTTCAGACGCAGTGGTACGCAAAGTATATTCTTGCAGCCAGACAACTTGGACTCGTACAGGGTCATGAAGATGGTAATTACCGACCTTCGGATAATGTGAATTATGTGGAAGCCGTGAAGATGATTGTGAGCTTCGCAGCGCAGAAAAATCCGGAAATTAAAGCGACCCTTGATGAGGAACTCAAAATACAGCGCGGAGCCTGGTACATTCCGTACGTGAGGGTAGCTCAAATCTTTGAACTGCTTGATGGGCAGCCAATGTCACTGCTTCGGGCAAATCCGGCAGGATTGGCAAAGCGCGAGTGGGTGGCGTATGTGGTATCGAAGATACCGGGATTGTAAAAAAACCTCTGACGTCTGTTTGCCAGGGCTGCTGATGAAGCAGTGGGTTTTTTAAATTCGAAATCCTAAGCACTAAATTCGTCCCGCTACATTACTTTCAATTTAAAGTAGACGGGATCCCGCAAGGCGGCGAAAACAATATCAAATGACAAAAATACTAAATTCAAAACTCATGTAGTCCATCCTCGACCCCTTATAAACCCACCCCCGACCTGATCGGGGGTCCAGTCCTGAAGTGCTCTAGTTCTGGACCCCCG
The DNA here is from genome assembly GCA_963775025.1 of uncultured bacterium. Lineage (GTDB taxonomy): Bacteria > Patescibacteriota > Gracilibacteria > JAUYGZ01 > DAOVYC01 > CAVZHD01. The sequence continues at coordinate 726,450 of CAVZHD010000001.1, read as the reverse complement.
CCTTCGCGGGGGTGGGCATTTCTGAAACTCCGCAATTCCGTTTGGAATTTTAGATTTGGGATTTCGAATTTGTTTAGGATTTCGGATTTCGAATTTAGGATTTCCGACGGATGTCGGCGTTAGTCCGCCGACTTTCCTCGGAGTACGGCCGGGATGGTTTTGAGGAGGATGATGATGTCCAGGAGGAGGGACCAGTTTTCTATGTAGTAGGTATCGAGTTTTACTTCTTCTTCGAAATCGAGATCGCTTCTGCCGGAGATTTGCGCGATGCCGGTGATGCCGGGCTTGATCGCGAGAACTTTTTTGTGGTGTCTTTCGTACTTGGCCACCTCTTCCACGAGGTGGGGGCGCGGGCCCACAAGACTCATATTCCCCACGAGCACGTTGATCAGCTGTGGCAGTTCGTCGAGGGATGTTTTTCTGATGAACTTGCCGAAGCGCGTAACGCGCGGATCGTGTTTGATTTTAAAGAGCGGGCCTTTTCTGTGGTTCAAGTGGGCGAACTCACCCTTGCGTTTTTCAGCTCCGATTACCATGGAGCGGAACTTCATCACATTGAAGGTATTGCCTTTAGCGCTCACTCTTTTGCTCGCGTAAAAAACAGGGCCCCTGGAATCGAGCTTGATGAGTCCCGCCACAACCAGAAAAACGGGAGAAAGCGTTACCAGCGCGGTAGCGGAGATGGTCATATCGAACGCTCTTTTTGCCACTCTCCCCCATGCGTCGAGCGGTGTTTCGCGGAGAGTGATGACCGGTATGCCTTTATAAAAGGCGAATTCAACGTTGGTGCGCTGAACGTCGAGAAGATCCGGAACAAAGCGGTAGGTGATGTGATTTACCTGGCAGATTTCGAGTATTTTCGCGGCGGTATCCTGGGTGAGGCGTGAGCGTGTTTGAATCACCTCGTCCACTCTGTTTTCTTTCAAAGTTTCCTCGAGGTTTTTCTCCATGGAAATTATTTTTGTTGCTTCAGGGTGACGGAAGTTTTTCAGTGCTTCCAAAAGTTTTAATGATCTCTCTTTAATTCTTTCTGAAATGGATTTGCCCGTCAGATTTTCTATCTCCGTATCGGGGATAATACCCACTATCTTGTATGAAGGATTTTTGGCAAACCATTCACACAGTTCACCGGCGATTTTGTTGTTTCCGATGAACATGACGCGCCTTTTTCCGATATTTTTTGAGAGGAGAAAACGCTGAGCAATGCGTATGCAGATCCTGGTTGCTATGATGAAAAGTACCGTGAGGATGAAGGTGTATCCAAGAATGAGTCGGGAGAAGAACTGGATGCGCATGACAAAGAAGTACGCGATCAGGATCATGAACCACGCTGAGCAGAGAAGGACGATTCTGCGGACCTCTCTTTTGAAGCGGAACGTGGATTTGAGGGAGTACATTCCCTCAAACGCAAAGATTGCCAGAAGAATAATCGCCGCCCATGCCGCGAAACGGAGATATACGTTCAAAGGATCCACCTCCCCTACCGGAGCTCCGAAGAGGAAATAGAATTCATCTTCCGTGCGGAGCGAATAGGCGGTGAAAAAGGCGCCTATGGCTGCCATGTAGTCTAGCGGGACTCTGATGATGCCGAAAAAAATTTCACTGCGTTTCATTGAGTTGGAAGTTGGAATATGGAAGTTGGAAGTTGGAATATGGCCACTGAATCAGAAGCCTTCGGCTACGATTCAGGGCACGCCATTGAATCAGAAGCCTTCGGCTACGATTCAGGGCACGCGTCGTTGACATTTTAGACGATTACCGTAGAATTCGTAAGCTCTTTGCAATGACGGGTTACCTGTGAAGTTCGGTTTGCGCTTGCGCGCTTACCTGACCTCATGGAAGGAAAGTCCGGACACCACGGAAGCAGGATGAAGGCTAACGGCCTTGGCCCGCCTTAGGCGGGTACGGAAAGTGCCACAGAGACTATACTAGCCAGTACTTCGCACTTAGGCATTCAAAATTCAAAATTGAAGATTAAAAATTATTTTGAAATTCTGAGTGCGGGGTGCTGGTGAAACGTGAAAAGTTGGGAGGTGTATCGTGTTGTGAGCAAGGTAATAACTTGCGAACGACATCATTGCTACTTCCAAACCCCCGCTGTGAGGCGGGATGTTGGAAAACCCCATTTGGTGCAAGGTGGAAATGGCAGAGAGGGATTAGAGCGCTTCCGCTCTCCAATCTGCCCACCGCTCGAGACGCCGAGTAATCGGCGCCCCAGATAGATGACTCGGGACCCCAAAGTAGTGCTACGCACACTTCGGGGTACACAGAATCCGGCTTATGATTTGCAGAGAGCATAAAAAAACACCCAGATCCTGGTCTGAGTGTTTTTTTAATTGGCTTCTTCGATAATGTAGATTTCCACAGGGGCTATCCCGTGTGACAGGTGTGCCCAGTCACCGCCATAGAGGCGGGCGAATGCTTCTTTGCTTAAGTCGATAATGCGATTTGCTTTGCTGTATGGGCCGCGGTCGTTTACGAGGACTTCCACCTCGTTACCGGTGGCCGTACAGACTACGCGCACTTTTGTGCCAAGAGGCAGCGTTCTGTGCGCCGCCGTGAGTTTCTCATTGGAAAAGATTTCTCCGCTTGCCGTTTTTCTTCCGTTGAACATGGCCGCGTAATATGTCGCATAGCCCTTTTGGAAGGCGGCAAATTCCGCCTTTTTCACCTTCAGCTCATTTCTTTTTATCTGCATAAGTATCCTGTTTTTTTCCTGCAATTTTTCGAGCCGATCTTTTATTTCGGGATCCTGCGTTTCTTCGTACTCTTTTCGTAGGTCGGCGATTTCTTCACGCAGTGTCCGGTGTTCATTTTCCGGTTGGCTGATTACCACGGGCTTATCCGATTCTTCTGTTATTATTTCCGGTTCCGGCTTGTCCGCAATTTCGTTTTGAACGGTTATCTCCACTCTTGTTCCCTCTTTTTCGATTTCTTCCAAAATATCCCAATTGTTGTCGAAAAGTTTTTCAACCAGAGCTTTTTTGCTAAGAATTACCGGACAATCACCCTTTTTCCCGGGCTTGTTGTCCGCAATGACCGATTCGAACTCATTTCCCGTGACGTGACTTTTTACTCGCACCTCTGTTCCTACGGGTAGAGTCGCGTGAGCGACGACGATTTTTTCATTCGAAAAAATCTCCCCATTTGCCATGGTGCGTCCGTTATCCGCAACGGAGTAATACGTTGCGCAGGCGTTACTTAGCAGCTCACTCTTTTCCGCTTCCTGTTTTTCCAATTCTTTCTGAATTTTTTCTGATTCGCGGACTCTCATGAGGCGCTTGTTGGTTTTTACCAACCCGTCGATCTCTTCCTGCAGTGATGGATCCTGTGTTTTTTTATACTCCCGACGAAGCTCGCCGATCTTTCGGAGCAGATTATCCTCATCAACTTCTTCCAGGCTTTTGAAGGCATCCGGGTCAGGGCGAACCTGGCCGCCGATCACTTTATAGCTGTAGGCATGTGTTTCCGGCGACATAAGTATGAGGCCGGTAACGCAAATGATGCCCGAAATGATGACGAGTGATTTGTTCATGTGTGGTTATTGTAGGGCAAAAAGGGGGAATTTGGAATATGGAAGGTGGAATGTGGAATTTGGAAGGCGGTCACTAAACTGGGATCCTTATTCAAAAGATTCAAGATTGTCACTGCTATGCGGGATCCCGTCTACCTTAAATTAAAGAATAGGGTAGCGGGAAAGATTCGAAATTCAAAAATTACAGAGATGCTGTGGGTGGGCATTTCCGGATGACTGTGGCTTGGGGCCTGCCGTGAAGTAGAGAATGCTTCGCATTCACACTTCATGCCATGAATTATTTCTCCAGGGATACTAGGGCGAGCCATGAATTTTTCATCGAGCGAACCATGAAGCAGAAAACACTTCGTGTTTACGCTTCATGATAGAGCTACGGCAAACCATGAAGAATAAATCTTCATGATAAAGCGAGAGGAATAAACACATAAAAAACAAAGTGCCCATTCCGTGAAGTAGAAAACACTTCGTGTTTACACTTCACGCCCATGAACTATCAAGAACTAGGGCGAGCCATGAACTTCACGAGCCAAGCGAGTGATAGTTCATGGTGGGCCAGCTGGGACTCGAACCCAGGACCTAATGCTTAAGAGGCATCCGCTCTAACCAGCTGAGCTACTGACCCGTTTTGCTTTTTTGAAAAAGCAGGGAGTAGTCTAGCAATTCTTGATTCAAAATCAAGGAGTTCCCGGCTTTTAAGCCGTATGTTTCGCTATTTTCTTTTGTCGGTTATACTGTTTTTCGCTTCCTTATATTGATTGCGTGATTGAGATTATCGGACATCGCGGGGTGCCTACTTTGGAGCCGGAGAATACCGTTCTTGGGTTTCGGCGCGCGCTGATTTTGGGGGCTCAACAACTTGAATTTGATGTGAGACTCACAAAAGATCTTGTGCCTGTGATTATTCATGATTCCACTCTGCGCCGGACCACGAACGGCAGAGGACGGATTTCGAAAATGACGTATGGGGAGATTAAAAATTTCGATGCCGGGAAGGGTGAGGGCATTCCTTCTCTGGAGGATGTTCTCAGCCAGTTCGGGAACAGGGCGTATCTTCATATACACATCAAATATCGCGTTTCTCCGCATAAAATTGTTTCTTTTGTCGCCAAAGCCGGGTTGGAGCGCAATGTGTGTATTTCATCCTTTTCCCATAAGGCTCTTCGCGCGGTGAAACGGGCTAATCCTCACATTGCCACTGCCGCTTTGATGCGCAAGAAGAGACGCAGGCTTGTTTCGTACCTCCACACGCTCGGGGCCGATGCTCTGCATATACCGTATAAAAGATGCACGGCATCTTTGGTAAATGCTTTGCATGCCGGCGGGCTTAAAGTGAGAGTGTGGGCTGTGCCGAACGATGTTTCCGCGATGAAACATCTTCTTGCTCTTAAGGTCGACGGGATGATTGTGGACAGGCCGGATATGCTCAAAAGAATTCTGTGATTGCCGCAGCGGCTCTTCCGTTGAGTTTGCGCTCAACGGGCGGTAGACTAACGGAGCGTTTATATTCCATTGTATGAATATTTTCCGTCGACATTTGCGAAGACTTTCCAGGCGACAGATGGTAATTCTTATCATTCTGTCGGTTCTGATTCTTTTTGCTTTTCTTTTTGCGCTGGTCATCGGTCCGTTCCGAACATTTTTTTGGAATGTTCCCTCGCTTGCCGGTTTTCCCGTTCCCAAGCGGTATCTGGTGCTTCTTCAGAATAACAGTGAATTACGTCCGAGCGGCGGATTTATCTCCGGATTCGGGACTGTGAGAATGTTCTGGGGAATTCCGCTGGTGAATTTTTCCGATTCTTATACGCTCGACACCGGGCGTGAAGTTGTTCCCCCGTACCCTTTTGAAAAACTCATTGGTGATGATCCGTTTTATTCCGGTTGGCAGTTTCGGGATGCCAATTTCTCTCCCGATTTTCCGACTTCGGCAAAGCAGGTGATGGCTTTTTATGCCATGACATATCCCGATGTGTATTTTGACGGAGTTGTGGCTCTCGATTTTCATGTCGTTGAGGATTTACTCCGTGTTTTTGGTTCTATTTCCGTCGATTCCGAGAGGTTTACCGCTGACAATTTTTTCATGCAGATTCAGCGTCTTTCCAAAGATGTGGATTTGCATAATGAAGAAGCTCTTCGCGGGAGGAAAGGTTTTCTTGCCGGTCTTGCCAAGTCGCTGGTGCGTGAAATGATGTTTTCTCCCCTTCACTACAGGGCTACGGTTTCCGTGCTTAAAAGAAATCTTGATGAAAAGCATATTCAATTTTTTTCACAGCATGAATCTCTTCAGAAGAAAATCGTACGCAAAGGGTGGGACGGTGTTGTATCCCGGGATACGCAAGAAGATTTTCTCCATGTGAATGTCGCGAACATCGGCGGGAGAAAAGCGGACAGATATATGCAGAGAGCGTATGAGTATACCGTCACGTTTCCTTTTGAAGGAGTTCCTCATGTAAAACTCATAGAGACCTTTACCCATCAGGGAGATTACAATCTCCAATCTGACCGCTACCAGGCATATGTGCGAACCTATGTTCCCATGGGGGCCAAGCTTACGGGGAGTGACACGGATTCAGTCGACAAGGTCCAATTTGGCGAAGAGTTCGGGACACAGTATTTTGGCAATACGCTTGTTATGATGCCCGGCGAAAGACGGGTATTTGTTTATGAATATGATCTTCCCGCAACTATTATTGCTGATAATTACACGCTCCGGCTCGTGAAGCAGGCCGGTACCGATGCCGATAATTTTCGTGTGACCGTGCGAATGCCTAATGATTATTCTGTGCTTTCTGAAGGGTCGGATGAGCCTTTCTCCGTTCGTGAAAATATTGCCGTCTGGAACGGGAATCTTCGTAAAGATCTTGTTCTCCGGGTTCAAAAACAGGCGGATTCCTCGTCGCCACTTATCCAGTGGCAGACATTTCGGGATCCGAAAACCATTGAGATCCGCTTCAATGAAAAGATTGATCCCGCAAGTGTCACTGATCTTTCGAATTTCAGTGTCACCGATGATAATTATGCCAATCTCCAGAAGGATTCGATAACCGTGACGGGTGCGCGTCTCTCGGATATGGATCTTCTCCTTACCCTCTCCGGTATTCAGTATGCGCCCGGAGAGCGCTATTCGCTCACCTTAAAACATGTTTCCGATCTTTCCGGAAATGTGATTCAGCCGGATCCGAAAACGGTGACCGTGGTACAGAAATAATTACTGCATGATGTATGACGCTTACGTTGCACGCTGCGGACAGAGATGCGTATGAAAAGTTTGTTTCCAAAAGTTCTTTTGCAAACCTTTGGCAGTCTTTGGTGTGGGGAGATTTCCAAGAGAGGATCGGAAGAAAGGTGCACCGTTTTTTCGCGCAGGAATCCGGGCGTACGGTGGCTGCTTTTCAGGTTATAGAACATCCCCTCCCCTTTAAACTTTCATATTGGTATCTGCCGCGCGGACCTGTGTTTGTTCATAATATTCTTGAAACCGGAGTGCTGGTCGGTGAGCTTTCCATGGTGGCACGCAAAAAGCGTGTCGTGTTTCTGAAGGTTGACGGAATTGATGCTTCTTTTGTTCCAGCAAATCTGAAAGTCCGAAAAACGTGGTCTCCGCAACCCGAGCACAGTCTTGTTATTGACCTTACCGGAAGCGAACAGGAAATTCTTGCGCATATGAAGCAGAAAGGCAGGTACAATGTTCGTCTGGCGCAGAAAAAAAATGTTGTTACCCGTTTTTTTGACCATTCGTCTCCGGATCTTAAGAAAAGGGTGAATGAATTTTATTCGCTTCTTCAAAAAACCACGGAACGCGATGCTTTCCGCGGGCACGGACTTGAATACTATGAATCCATGTTATCCACACTTGGGCCACATGCCGTGCTGATCATGGCCTATCTTGGTGAAAAGCCCGTTGCCGGCGGGATATTTACCTTTTACGGCGAAGAGGCTGTGTATTATTACGGGGCATCATCCGATGAGGATCGAAACTGTATGGCACCGTATCTGGTTCAGTGGGAAGCTATTTGTGAGGCTAGAAAGAGAGGATGCAAACGGTATGATTTTCTTGGAATCGCTCCTGCCGGTGCTAAAAATCACCCCTGGTCCGGGGTGACCGAATTTAAATTAAAATTCGGCGGGGAGCAGACAAAGGCGGTACCGCTTTTGATGTTCCGCTAAGGAAAATAGCGTATTTTCTTTACCGCCTTAAGAGGCGGTGAGCTGTTTTTGCCCGTTAAGTTGCGTCAAAGTCAAATGTTGCGTAAGATTACTGCAAATATCCGTTTTTTCTATGGCTAAAGATTTATCACAGGAAGATATCGACAGAGAGGAGGAAGAGGAGCGCGAAGAAGAGGATATGGGCGTGCCCGTTCCGGTTGTGCTTAAGAATTTTGAGGAAGAAGGGCAGGGCTCTTCGCCCAAAGTCATTCGGCGTGAACAGCTGAATCTGGATAAAATCATGGAAGGATCCGGCACGAAGTTTTATGTTACCGGCGATACGGTAAAGATCGGGTTTAAAGAGCTTCTGGATCTTTCTGAAAAGCATGATCTGGATCAGGTTGTGAGCGTTGAAAAGGAGGATGTTATCATGTCGGCACGGCTGCTCGCGGGTATCGCGAGGGCGGATGTCGTGGAAGAGGAGGAGGAAGAGCTCCAATACATTGATGCCGCCGCCGTTGGTCTTTTTTCCGCAGGTTTTCTGATTGGCATTCTCGGTATTTTTCTTTCAGACATTGCTTACATTCATACCGCCGCGTGGGTGATCTTTATTGTGAGTACGGCCATGATCATCTCGTATCTCTATCAGGGAATCCGTACAGGATTCATCAAGAAGTTCTGGAAGAAATATCTGGCAAAGATGGCGAAGCAGAAATAGCTGGGAAGCTGTAAGCGGTAAGCGATAAGCTGTAAGCTCTAGCGTGTCAGCGCGGGAGTGTTTCTAGCAGCTTTTTCCACTCTTCAAACGTGAGTTTTTCGGCGCGGATTCTTGTGTCGAGATTCAGGTCTTTCAGGGTGGTTTCGATTTCTGATCTTTCCAGCTTAAGTCCGTTCATCAGATTGTTTACGAGGGTCTTTCTTGGCTGGGCGAAGGCGAGTTTGATGAGTTTAAAGAAGGCTTCGATGTCGCAGTCGATGCGCGGTTTTTCGAGAATTCGGAGTTTCAGTACTGCGGACTCAACCTTCGGTTGCGGGGTGAAGGCCGTTCTCGGAACGGCACAGACGATTTCCGGATCAGCCAAGAGCTTTATGAGAAGCGAGAGGACGCTTTCTCTTCCGGAGACGATTTTCTGCGCGACCTCTTTCTGGATCAGTAAAACCATAAGAGATGGTTTCTCTGATGATTGGTACAAAAAATGCCGGATGATGGGAGAGGTGATGTAGTACGGGATGTTGGCGATGACCTTGAGACGCGATTGCGGAATGGCCTTGAGACGCCCAAATTGGGCGTCTCTACGGCCATCGATCTGATATTTCAGGACGTCCGTATGGATGATTTCCAGGTTTTTGGTGTTTCTGAATTTTGCCCGTAGCACCGGAATCAGATCGTTGTCGATTTCGAGAGCTTTGACGAATCCCGCGTGCTTGATGAGTTCTTCCGTTAGGGCGCCGCGGCCGGCGCCTATTTCGATCACCAGATCGTTTTTGGAAACCTCTCCGGCCTCAATGATTTTTTCAAGGACGGTTTTATCGTGCAGGAAGTTTTGGCCGAGTCTCTTTTTTGCTTTCATGCGAGCTTCAGTTTATGCGAAAAATATGGTAGCATAATCTAAAGCTTTTAGCTTATTTGCTTACCGCTTATTGCTTACACATGAATTTTGCGAAACTGCTTGTTTTCAGCGGAAAGGCGAAACAGAATCCTGTGATTCAGATGGTTCGGGCTATCAGAAAGCATCCGGTATTTCGGGGTGCGAAGTTTGATTTTTACACGCCGAGCTTGAATCCCGAAAAACTGATTGTGGTTTTTGGACAGGCGCATCCGGTGCTTACGGGCAAGATCAGCAACAAGCAATTACGGCAGATTACCGGTTGCCAATCGCGACTGGTTTCGTACTACGCTTTTTTTCATTCGCAGTTTGGAATGACCAAGTTTGGCGGGGAGGGTTTGCATGGCGATGCCAATGCTTTGTATCTTTCGGCCGGAGCCGCTACTCCTCTTTTTGATGAAGCTGTGCAGCATCTTCATCTCGATGTGCAAAAGGCCGGCATGAGCTGGAACTCCATGCTCGCTCTGGCGCAGAAGGTGATTTCGCACATCGGCGGACTTTGGAGAGACGCGCTGCGCATGAGCAACAAGCGCGATATCGAGCGTTACGCGCAGGCTGTGGATGGGCAGGCGTTTTATGATTATCTTTCTCCGGCGCAGATTGCGATGTATCCCGTGGAGGGAGAGACGCAGTATCAGCACGTTTTACAGAACGTGCGCAAACTGGAACAGGAGATTGTCGCGCTCGAAAACAATTACGACTTCCGTGTGGCCAAGTCCAAGCTTGGGCGCACCAATAAACGTAAAGACTTTTCCGACAAAGAACTTGATCTCCTCAAGAAACACCAGTTACTAGTGAAGGAGTTTAATAGGGTGCTCGGGAGCGATTTTCGCGAGCGAGCGACGATGGATATTATGAGGGAGAGAGCGGATAAAGAGCCGCTTGTGGTGTTTACCATGGGGGTTGCCCACAGGAAAAACTACAAGAAGTTACTCCATGCTTATTTCAGCAATACCCGTACCGCTTTTCTTTTCATCCGGGCACCGGAGCTGGTGCCGAAGTACTGGATGCAGATTGTGGGGTTACTTGTGGTGCTTGTGGGGCTTGGAGCTATCTGGATGCTTCTTTAATGAGGATCTTAAGGATCATATTCAATCTTTGAATTCGTGGTTTTTGAGTTTAGAATCTGTTTCGACAGGTGTTTTTAGTATTCATGTATTTCACAATGTCTAAAAAAGAAAAAAAGTCGTTTCCGATTGAAACCATGCGACACTCGCTTTCGCACGTGCTTGCCCAGGCTGTGCTGGAGATGTTTCCCGAGGCGAAGCTCGGGATTGGGCCGGATATTGAGAACGGGTTTTATTATGATTTTGAGCTTCCAAGAGCCCTGATTCCGGAAGATCTGCCGCTCATCGAAAAAAAGATGAAGCATATCATCAAACAGCATCAGGAGTTTAAGCAGTACTCCGAGCCGGCTGATGCGTCGATCAAGTTTTTAAAGAAGATTAAACAGAATTACAAAGTTGAACTTGCGGAAGAGTTAAAAGCAGAGGGGGAAAAGGAGATTTCATTTTATGAGAACGGATCGTTTGTGGATATGTGTCGCGGGCCGCATGTAAACAATACTCTTGACCTTCCCGCGGATGGATTCAGGCTGCACCGCATTGCCGGCGCGTACTGGAGGGGGGATGAAAAAAACCCGATGTTACAGCGAATCTATGGGCTTGCTTTTGCCACCAAGGCAGAGCTCGAGAAGCATGTTGCGATGCTTGAGGAGCAGATCAAACGTGATCACAGAAAACTTGGCAAGGAGCTTGATATCTACACTATGGATGAAGATATCGGAGCGGGTTTGGCCCTTTGGATGCCAAACGGTACCGTAATCCGTGATGAGCTCGAGAAACTTGCGAAAGAATATGAGTGGAAAGACGGGTATCAGCGCGTAGCTACTCCGCATATCTGCAAAGAGAAAATTTATCTGACATCGGGGCATCTTCCTTACTACGCTGAATCGATGTTTCCACCGATGGATGTGGATGGGGAAAAGTATTATCTGAAACCCATGAACTGCCCGCATCATCATAAGATTTATGCGGCACGACCACGCAGCTATCAGGATCTGCCGCTGCGCTTGGCGGAATATGGGCAGTGTTATCGATTCGAAGATTCCGGAGCGCTGTTCGGGCTTATGCGCGTGCGAGGGTTCTGTATGAATGACGCGCATATTTATGTAACTCCGGAGCAGGTGAAGGATGAATTTATCAAAGTTATCAAACTCCATGAGGCGTATTACAAACTTCTTGGAATCGAGCGTGTGGAATATCGTTTGTCACTCCATTCCAAAGAAGGGTTGGGTAAAAAATATTTTGATGATGAAAAACTTTGGATAAAGGCGGAAAATGATATCCGTGAAGCCATGAAAGAAACGGGAGTACAGTATGTCGAGGCTCCGGACGAAGCCGCTTTCTACGGACCGAAAATTGATGTTCAGGTGTTCAGCGCCATCGGACGCGAGTTCACTGTCGGTACCAACCAGCTCGACTTCTCTGTGCCGCCGAAGTTTAAATTGGTATACATGGGCAAGGACGGCAAAGAGCACACTCCGGTGTGTATTCACCGAGCGCCCTTAAGTACTCATGAACGTTTTATCGGGTTCCTTTTGGAGCACTTTGCGGGTGCTTTCCCCGTGTGGCTCGCTCCGGTGCAGGTTGCCATAGTGCCTGTGGCCGCTCCACATGACGAGTGCGCGCGCGCTATCTGCGATAAACTCAAAGAGCGCTTTATCAGGGCGGAATACCTGGCTCCTTCGGAAACTCTTGGGAAACGCGTAAGAGCGGGTGAACTTAAAAAAGTTCCCTACATTATCGTTATCGGGGATAAGGAGGTTGCTTCGGGCGATGTGACTGTAAGGACATTCAAGGATAAACAGCAGAAAACCATGTCGACCGACGCGTTTATCAAGAAGGTGCTTGCGGAGATTGCGGAGAGAAAACTCTAAAGCTGCAATTCAAGATTCGAAAATTCAACCCCCGATCTGGTCGAGGGCAAGGATTCAAAAATTCAAGATTCTGTGAATTCAGTACAAAACGCCCCAATGGGGCGTTTTTACGTGGCCGCATGCCATGGCATGCGGCTACGGAGAGGCTGGAGGAGCCTATCCCGGTCGTAGCGACGCGAGATCTCGCGTCTCTACGGTGCGGCAATTCGTGAATTGCCATCCTGAAATTCGGTCACTCTTGCATAATTTTCTATTTGTTATAGAATGCCTTACCGTTATACTGTGACCCTATGGAATCTTCTTTCGATATCGACGTTGATGCGTTAGCGAGAACCTTTGCGAGACGGCTACCCGTGAGGGCGCTTAAGCAAGTGGTTGAGGTAGATAAGTGCTTCTCTCGCGACGTTCTGAATCAACAATTTCGTATCAACGATTTTACTTTGCGAAATTGCTTGGAGGATAATGGCGTTGATGTTGTTCAATTGGTCCGAGATGCTATTGATGGCGTGCTTGAAAAGACATCTCTTCACGATGAGGATGATGTTTTTTCTGCGGTCGACGAAAAATTTCGTGGTGAAGACAATCCTGTGTTGCCGATTGTGCGGAATTTTATTACGCGCCTGTTTTCCTAAGAGGAGGAGCGGTTTCAGTAACAGTGCTTATTTTTCTCCTGATTTGTGCGACGACGGTAATAATTCTGTCGGCGAGATCTCCGTATTCCCTGTCTCCGTGTTCCAATTTTTGTTTAATAATATTTCCGATGAGCGCGGCGGTTTTTTGTAATCTCTTTTCATCCTGCTCGGTGGTTTCTTTTAGCGTTGCGCCGGCAATTTCCGGTACAAAGCATGTCTTTTTATCCCGCGTTACTGCTCCCTGCGGTGCTATCACAATGTCTGCTTTGCAATTTTCTTTGCGACGTTTTGTCAGATCTACTGTAACGATAACTTTTTTCAGAGTGTTCGGGTCGGTATATGTAATCAGCATGTCCACCCCATGGTAGATATCGAGCGCTGTGTGCAGTGCCGGATACAATCTGAGATTATCAAAGTTTTTCAATTTCAGTTCATCGTGTGCCAGAAAATAGTGAAGATTGGTTGCCCATTTTGTCGGGGGATCGGATTCCAACCCCTTTTTCCAATATGGATTTTTTTCCACCACTTCCTTCATTGCATCTACCATCCCTTTATACGGGATTTCCATATGATCAGGTTTTGTGATTCGTAATTTGGAAGGAATCAGACAATCTTCTTCGAAGATGCTTCCCGTTATTCCGTCCGGCTGATATGCTTCTTTGTTTTTTTGCATGTGTTTATGTGTGCATTTGCGTGATTTTTCTGTCCCGAGCTTCCTCCTCTCCATTTTTGTTTTCGCTCAGACGGAAGCTCATAATGTGCGTTGGGGTTACCACCATCTGCATGACGCCTTTGTTGTCCCGATAATAAAACGGAATGATGTTTTCTTTTGGGATGTCCGCTTCTTCGTAATCTCTGATGGTATCGAATCGGTTTTCCAGAAAGCCTGTGCTATTCGCCTTGTCCTCGGTGGTTCTTAAGCTCGCTACCGCGTATATTTTCATGTTGTTTTTTTTCAGCCATCGAATTGCTGCTTCCATCTGATTTTTTTCCGAGTAACTTACGTGTATTACTGCCGTTTGTTTTCCGTCGATTCCAATAAGACAACTGCATTGGCTTACTGACGCGAACAGGTGTGGGTTTGTAGTGTTTTCAGCACTCCATCCCGTACCCTGCAGCACCCTTGCGTACATATTATTTTTTCCTCCGTAATATGATCGAAGCCAGCTTTCCGCTTTGTAATCCTCAAGTATCGGACCGAATGGGTCGCCTACGCGGTGGTAGGAGCCCGGTAGTGAAAAAAATTTGATTCCGTCTTTTCCATTCGCGCTTTTGTAATTACTTTCCGTGAATACGATGTGGTTTTTCACGTTTTGTCCGCGGGTGATTACCTGCATGGACTCCCGTACGAAATCCACAATGTCGTCGATATCTTTCTGATTTTTTACATCACTTGTTTCCACGATTTCTCGCAGATCTTCGAGTTCTTTGTCGATGGTATGTGTCGACATGGTGTTCGATGATATCGAATAATTTTATCATAAATACGCCAAAAAACCAACTGTGAGAGACGCGGTAACTCGTTCCGAGACGCGATGAATCGCGTCTCTACGTTCATGAAATTTTTGTGAAATATTGAAAGTACTGTGTTGAGGCTCGCATTTCCAAGTGGGAGAATTCGGGCTCCTTTATTTTTTTATGAAAAATATTTTCTTGAACAGCAAAATTTTCTGTCCGCTTTTTTTTCTTAGTGTCTGGTTTGCGTGTGCCGGGTTCTCGTTTGCGAATGGACTTACGATCAATGAGGTTGCATGGATGGGGACGCACGTTTCGAGCAATGATGAGTGGATTGAGCTCTATAATGAGAGTGAATCCACCGCAGATCTCTCCGGTTTTTCTCTCCGGGCGGACGACGGGACGCCGAATATCTTTCTTTCGGGGTCCGTTTCTCCGTATGGCTATTATCTTCTGGAAAGAACGGATGACGATACCGTTCCGGAAGTTCCGGCGAACATGATTTTTTCGGGAACGCTTGAGAATAGCGAGGAGTCTTTGGGATTGTATGATGCTCTTGGGAATGTTGTTGATTACATAGCTTCGTGGCTCGCGGGGGACAATGAAACGAAGGAGACGATGCAGAAGGGAGAAGATGGTACGTGGTGTACGGCGCTGGGAACGCCGGGGGCTGAGAATACTTGCGGGTCCCTGAATCAGGATCCTTCGGACACGATTCAGGGTGAGACGGATATCGCTCTTCGGATTTCCGAAGTGCAGAGTAATGGGGTGGGAGTGGATTATGTGGAGGTTACGTGCGGGGAGTGCGGGGAAGGGGTTTTGGTTTCGGATATTTCCGTAAACGGAAAATTGGTGGAGACTTCGGATTTACTCATTGATGATCAATATGTTGTTTTTCTTTTTGGAAGCGATGCTGAGATTTCTTCAGGAGCCTTTACTGAATATCACGTTGGCGGGACGGGAATTTCGGGTACGCAGGGGGAGGTTACCCTTGGATACAAAGGTGTTCTTACCGAAGCTGTTTGTTGGAATCCGGGGGGGATTGTGGCTCCGGATGATGAGGATCAGGAGAATTTGCGTGTGGCCGGGCTCTGGAGCGGAGCGTGCCTGAATTCCAGCCTTCTGGGTGCGAACATTACGCTTGCGCGTAATGCGCAAGACGGATGGTCGTACGACCATCCGACGCCGGGAGTGCAAAACAGTTTTCTTAATCAGCCGCCAACAGCGGTTATTACCGTTCAGGGGAGCGGGCTGACGGAAGGAGTAAGCGCTCTTACGTTCAATCCCACGGGAGAAGATTCGTCTGACCCCGACCTGGATCCGCTCACGTTTCTTTGGGACTTCGGTGACGGGGAAACTTTTGATAAAGAAAATCCTTTGTCGCGAACCTACGGAGTAGGTTCGTATACCGTCACGCTTACGGTTACCGACCCCTTTGGTGCGAGCTCCACGCGAGTAAGAACATCGTGGTGCGCTCCCCTTCTTCGGGTTCGGGTACGATCGTTCTTGTCGAAAAGGCGGAGGAGACCTATGACTTTTCCGACAGAATTTTTATCAATGAAGTTTTGCCGAATCCGGAAGGCGTCGATACCGATGCTGAGTTTATCGAGCTTATCAATCTCGATACGCGGACAGTGGATCTTAAGGGATGGAAACTGGATGATGAGGAGGGCGGAAGCAGCCCCTTTCCTCTGGAGGTTCGGCTTCTCCCGAATGAAATTCGGTCATTTCCATCATCGCTCACCAAACTCTCTCTGAAAAATACTTCTGAAGCTGTGCGGCTTATTGCCGCCGATTCGCGCGTGGTGTCGCAAATTCTGTATGAGGGGGTAAAGGAAGGTGAGAGTTATTCCCGCAATGATGAAAATATTTTCGAGTGGGCTTCCCCCACTCCCGGAATGGAGAATATTTTTTTCAATATACAAAAATATTCTTCCGGGACTGTCGTCCGCGTGATTGACGGAGATACATTTGAGGCGGATTTTTCCGGAACGGTAGAAAAAATCCGCTTTATCGGGATAGATGCTCCGGAGGTCGAGAGCGCGGATAAGGATGCCGATTACTTTGGGCCGGAGTCGCAGAAGTTTCTTTCCGAACTGCTTTCCGGTACTTCCGTGCGACTGGATTTCGATACAACGAAACGAGACACGTATGAACGATTACTTGCGTACGCGTATCTCGGCGATTCCATGGTGAATCTTCGGCTCCTTGAAGAGGGGTATGTGAAGCTGTATGACCGGTATCCGTTCCGCGAAATCGAAAGATTTCGCGTTGCCGAGAAGGCGGCACAGGAGAGCGGAAAGGGTCTCTGGGGCGAAGCTCCGGAAAGCCCGCCGGAGGTGGGCGAGACTGCCGCCGCCCGCGTGATTTTTGACGAATTGCTTATCAATCCCGAAGGTAAGGATGATGGAAATGAGTACATCATTCTTACGAATATTTCTTCGCAGGCCGCCAATCTTTCCGGCATGTATATTCTGAATAATGGAAAGAAAATTTCCCTTCCCTCTTTCTCTCTGGCGCCTGATGAAAGTAAGAAGATTACTTCTTTGGATGTGCCCTTCACTTTACGGAACTCTTCCGGTGAACTTGTTTTGATGCGCGGCACAGAAGAAATTGATTCGTTTTCCTACACTTCCGCCGTCTCCGAAGGAGCGGTGTGGTATCGCGACCACATGTCTCTTCTCTGGAAGCTCGACTCTGGTTTCGGAGTATCTGAAGATGTTGCCGAAACTGAGTCAGAGGATGCTGTGTCCGACAAAACACCATTTCTTTACGATTTTCCTGAGCTTATTTCCGAGATGACTATTGCCGTGCGAACGCTTGACCGGGTGAGGGTTGCCGATGTTTCCAGGCTGAGCCAGGGGGTTTTCGGCGTTTCCGATGGAACCTATTGTTACGATATTTTCTTCGATTCCGATAAGCAGACATCGTTTTTTGTCACCCTGCTTTTTAAGCAAGGGGTGGTTTTTTCTCTTCGGCAGGATTGCTTTGGGGAGATGTGTGTTTTGAGCGGGATGAAGCTGTGAGTATTTTTTCTATCGCTACATTTTCGTGTTCGGATTCTCTCCAGGCGAGCTCAAAGGCCGCCTTACTTATGCTCACCATATGAGGGTCTTCCACAATAAACGCAAAGATTCCTTGCGGGTCTAAGGATGTGCAGTGCATGCAGTTTCCGTACAGATTTACTTCACTGTTTACGGCGGGAAACTGTTTTTCGGAAACAAGGCGTACCTTGCGAAGTTCCTCTTCACCCTTTTGCTTCAGCATTATAATCATTGGCGAGATTCTCGCGATAATTCTGTTTACGATATTGTTCTCAACGCGTTTTCGTACAAAACTTGCCGTAACGTCCGCCAATTCTTTTTGGTATTCTTCGGTAACGGATAGGTAGCTCATAATTTCCGTCGGTTTGTATTCGATAATGTTCATGTACGATTCTTTGAGGCCATCCATTCCCGTAAAGAAACGGATTTTCGGGCTTACCGAGTTTGCGACCAGCGTTTTGGAAAACTGCTCAAAGTCCTGTCTTTTTTGCTTTAAAACGTTGATATTTTTATCGGTTTCCCGCCCGACCCATCGTGCGATGGTATCGGGGTTTTCTATGTTATAGGTAGGTGAATCGTTTACGATTTCCCTTAAGACTATTCTCTTGGCAATGAGCTTTTTTAAAGCTTCGCTTACAACGCCCGAGCTTTTTCCGGCATTTCGGCATATTTGCCGCAAGGACAAGCCATTTTCCTTAAGCAGGGTGTTTATGACGGTGATTTCCGTGTTGTTAAAACCAAGTTCTTCGAGAAAGTTTTTTACGGTTCGTGGAATTTGTTCCATGGCAGATCGCTTAAAGATGCCATTATTATATCATGCATACTGATATTTATCAATTCTCACCATGGTCTTTCCAGTGTCAGATCGCTATTTTTCTCTTTAATAAGCGCGAAAATAGGTTTTTTTTCACTTTCCCAATTTCTCCTGTTGATCTTCAATTGAGAATGCAGTATTAAAGGACTACAACTTTTTTTCGGGGGGCGATGATTCTTGGTTAAATGGCTGCATAGAGCCATTTTTTTGTATATTTTCTCCTGCCGGATTGGCTTGTATTTTTGTGTTTCAGGCATTGACAAAGTGACGGAAAGATGTATAATGCAAATCTTAACTTTTGATTTTTCTATGAAAAAGTTTTTGCACATTGTCGGATCTGTTCTTTTGACGGCCGTTCTTCTTGCTTCCTCTTCTGTGAATATCGCTCTTGCAGCGCAGGAGAATCTTGAGTGGGTTGCAGAAAAAGGTGATTTTTTTGTCTTTGATATTGGTACTAACATGGGATATCTCCTTCGTGAAGATATGAGTGATGGTGTGTCTTTTGTTATCGCTTCCGGTGAAAGAAAAGAACGATATTTTGATGGTATAAAGTATTTTGCCGGCACTCCGACGCAGGAATGGACGGTGAAATCTCTTCATTATCATCCGACCGGTTCAACCTATGGTAAGCATGGAAAATTTCTCCGTCTCTATGATGAGAACGGGAAAACGCATTATGGAATTCACACGGTGTTTAATGAAAAGGAGGTGTTTTCGATGACCGACCGATACAAAAGCTGGGGATGCGTTCTTGTGAAGGATGCGATTTTCTCTATTGTTGAATCTGCCTTTGAGGCAAACGAAAATAATCTCCGCGTGGTTACGGTTAACAGCATTTCAGAATTCCCTATCCAGTTTGCTTCGCTTAGGGCTCTGTAGGCGCGGTCCCCTTCTTTACGGTTATTTCCACTGTCGGCAGCGTAGAGATTTCGGTTTGTGTTGCCAGTGTCATGGTGAACCGTATCTTGCCGCTGTCTCCTGGCAGCGTTCCGGTAAGCCGGAGTAAGGCCTCATTTTCCTGAGGTGTATTGGTGATGGCCGCAGTGATATTTTCTGTTCCGCCGACCAGAGTACTTCCGTTGTCTTTTAAGAAACTGGAATAGTAGTGGCCGGGAACAATGGTATTTTCAAACTCAGCCTTTGCTGAAAACGAAGTGAATGTACCCCGATGTCCTTCCACAGTGATGGGTATAAAAAATGAGTCCTGATCGATGAGCGTAATGCTTGTTGGCAGGTAAATGGTTGCTCCTATGTGTCCGCTTTGCGTACGCGCCTCAAACGGTCCGGTGCTTTCACCTATAACACTCCCCTTGAGTGATCCGAAGGAGATGATATCTGAGGCTGAAAGAGCAAGAACAAGAAGAACAAGCGATATAAGTCCGACGAGTGCGAATGTTTTTTTATCAATAATTTTTGTCATGGTGCTGTTTTAAGTGTGGTGATTATACCTCTTTCAAAATCACTTCACAAAAGTCCCGAAATGCCTATACTCTCTCCGATCCATTTTGCCTTTTCCGCCATGATTTCTTTTATGCCCTACATTGCCGTCAGTGTGTTTGGGGCGTGCCTTGTAGGCATTGTTTTTGAGGTTTTTGATAAGGCTATTATTGCCCTAGTGGGGGCTCTTGTCTTTATTCTTTTTGGCATTATTTCTCCGGAGGCCGCGGTAGAATCGATAGATTTCAATACTATCCTGCTGCTGATGGGGATGATGATGTTAGTGGATATTACCCGAAAGTCACATATTTTCGAGTGGCTCAATGTGCGCGTTGCTCGTTTTACCGGAGGAAACCCGCTTACCATTCTTATTTTGTTTGTTGTAATCACCGCTCTTCTTTCGGCATTTTTGGATAATGTAACCACCATACTTGTTGTTGTGCCGATAACCATTGCTTTAACGAAAGGCATGGGGCTGAATCCTCGAATGTTTGTCATTTCTGAAATTCTTTTTTCCAATATTGGCGGGGCTCTTACGCTCGTTGGCGATCCGCCGAATATCATTATTGGCGGGGCTGCAGGGCTCTCTTTCAATCAATTTCTTTTCAATCTTGCTCCCCCGATCTTTGTTATCTCCGTGCTTGTGCTTGGGTTTTTTATTGTATTTCGATGGCACGAAATACGTCCCATACGCGGACATTTGCAGAAGCTGTTTCTTAGCAATTTGCTCATTCGCAAGATTCAGTACGAATTTCTTCGGGTTGTTCTAAAACGGGATTTCATTATCAAGGTGCTTTCCATACTTGGACTTACCTTTCTTGGGTTTTTGCTTCATGGCGTTTTGCATCTGGAGCCACACATTGTTGCCCTTCTTGGTGCCACCACACTTTTGGTTTTCACAACCAAGCATTCATCCATTCATGAGGCGCTTCGGGGTGTGGAGTGGACCACGCTTATTTTTTTCTCCGGACTTTTTGTTATGGTTGGAGGACTTGAGCATCTGGGTATTCTGGAAAAAATCAGCAGTTCTCTTATGAACGCCACGCAAAATTATTTTTTCATGCTTGTTCTTATTGTGTGGGTTTCCGGCCTAGTGTCCATGGTGATAGATAATATTCCTTTTGTTGCCGTAATGGTTCCGGTGATTGTGGATTTGCAGTCCAAACTTGCCGGGCAGGAACATCTGGATCTTCTGTGGTGGGCCCTTGCTCTTGGGGCGTGTCTTGGGGGCAATGGCATGCTTTTCGGTGCCTCTGCGAATGTTGTGGGCGTTGATTTGGCCAAGAAAGATGGAGTGCATATTTCCTTTCTTGAGTTTAGCAAATACGGCTTGCCTACGGCTCTCATATCGTTTGTTGTCGCGAGTGTTTATTTCTATATCAGACTTTACGTATTATGAGTACATCCATTGCCGAGCACATGTCGGGACTTTTTCGCGATATCGAATCGGATCTTGGGACTCGTGATCTTACACGGCTTGTTGCGGAAGCTTTGATTACGAGCGTTACTCAGTTTAAACCTAAACATAAGGTGGATTTTTTGCGCCAGATGAGAGATCTGATCGGGACGGTGAAAATTACCAAGCCCCGCATTGCTCTTGTGATCGAACAATTTTATGTTGTTTGGCAGGTTTTACATGAAGTTGGTGACAGCGAAAGCAGTGATATTGAAACGTGTCGGCGTGCTGTACTCGATGCTGTTTATCACCTGCAGGAAAAATCAAAACAGAGCAATGAGAGCCTGGTGCACCACGGTATTCAGCAGATATGCGATGGCGAGACCATTCTTATTCACAGCCATAGCCATACCGTTTTGGATGTGTTGCGCTTCGCGCACTCCAGAGGGAAGAAATTTCATGTGATTGTTGCTCAGCAAGAAATGGAAAAAACATATTCTATTATTGAATTTCTTCACGCTCATCGAATACCGTTTCATGTTGTTCCGGAATACATGCTTTCCCATATTGAAAAAGACGTCGACAAAATCTTTATCGGTGCGCTTACGCTTAACAGTAATTACTGTTTTGTTGTGGATTCCGGGACCATGTCCTTGGTTTCAGAGTTTCATGTCGCCAAGAAGCCCGTGCATGTTTTTCTTACCACTCAAAAGTTCAGTATGTGGGAGTCTCGTCAGGCGCATCACACGCTGAAGGTTAAGAGTACCAAGATTCATTCCCACAAATCCATTTCGTATGAGCATATCAAATTTTCACACGACCGTGTCCCCCTCCATTTAGCTTCCTACATCGTTACGGAAAAGGGAGTTTTTTCTCATGAAGAGATCAAGTTGATGTACGATGCCGAGTTTTCACAGAGGCGCGAATGGAGAAAGCAATTTTTTAACGGGTTATCGTAGACCCTTTTCGCGTCGGATTTTGTTGTACAAATCCAATATGGTCTTGGCGGTTTTTTCCCAGCCAAATTCCGCCGCCCTGATCTTTCCCTTTTCACCCAGCTCTTTTTGCAGTGCATTGTTGTCCAGAAATGCCGTAACGCCGCTTTTGATTTTTTCGATACTTTCGGTATTGAGATATAGTGCCGCTTCGCGGGCGACCTCCCGGTGTGCCGGGATATCGGAAACAAGCGCCGGCGTGCCTACTGAAAGCGCCTCCAGAAGAGGGATATTGAATCCTTCGTAATCCGAAAGGTGAATGAATCCGAGAGCATTTTTAAGGTATTTCTTTTTTTCAGCTTCGGAGATGAAACCTGTTCTAATGATTTTTCCCTTCAGGCCTTTCCCCTCCCCTTGCTCGATCTTGTCGTAGAGCTCGGAGTCATGAAGTCTGCTGCCAACAATAATCAGATCTACGCTGTAGTACGGGGCGATGTGTTCGTGGAACGCTTTGGTGAGTTTCGGAATATTTTTTCGTTTATCAAATCCTCCGATGTAGATCAGGTATTTTTTGCCATGATTCCCTTTTATTTCAGGAGCTTCTTTAAAACTTTCACCAATTGCATTTCTGGTTACCGTAATCATGTGTGCCGGGATGTCGATATGCTTCACCAATTCTCCTTTTGAAAAATCTGAAACGGTAAGAATGTGCGAGGCGTTTTGCACTCTTTTTTTGGATGTGGCGTGATAAAGTTTTGAGAGGAGTCCTTTTGCGTATGCGGGGAAAATCCAGGGTATGACATCATGGACAGTGACAACGTGTTCCTGCCCTTTATATGCGGAAACATTAGGGTATGGCGAGTGGACAATGTCGACATGGAGTCGACGGAAAAGTTTTGGCAGGGAGATCAGTTCCCAGTATGATTTTTTCATGCCGGCAGGAACTCCTTTGATTTCGGGGAGATAGTGAAAATGGAAATTGTGGGGAAGTTTTTCGTTTTCGAGAGATGTTTCCATTCTCTGCTTGTGGCACGCGATGTGATATTCATTCTCGCGGTCGAGTTTTGAGAGATGTGTAATGAGATTTTTTGTGTACGCGCCGATTCCGGTGTACGGGTGAGCAAGAAACCGGGCGTTTATTCCGATGACAAGTTTTTTCGCGTTATCGTGATTCATATTTTTTGATGAGTTCGACGATTTCCTGCGCCGAGGCTTTTGTGTCGGTTCGTTGCATATTCTGGATCATGGCGTTCATTTTTTTCTTATCTGTCTTGAGATTCAGAATGGTTTCTTTCAGCTTTTCCGGTTTCAGACCGGTCTCCTTAAGGCAGAGCGCGTAGCCCAGGACTACCGTTTCGTTGGCATTGTGCTCCTGGTGGTTTGACGCGGCGGTTGCGAGCGGAATAAGAATGCTTGGTTTTCTCATCGCGAGTATTTCCGAGATGGCGTTGGTGCCTGCGCGCGAAATGATTATGTCACTTGCGGCGTACATGTCGGATAAGTCGTTTGCTTCCAGAAAAGCAAATTCCCTGTAATTTTTGTGCCGGAATCCTGTTTCTTTTCCGTGCCCCGTGATGTGAATGATTTGTGTGTTCTCAATAATATCCGGAACCACTTTCATCAGAAGGTCGTTCAGGGTTTTGGCGCCCTGACTTCCGCCCATCACCAGGATGGTGAACATGAATTCATTGAACTGAAGCTTCTTCAGTCCCGCTTCTTTGCTTCCTCCCAGAATCTCGTCACGCACGGGGTTACCCGTGCGGATGGTTTTGTGCTCCGGGATGTGTTTTTTTGTGGTTTCAAATGTGATGCAAACGGTGTCCGCAATCTTTGCGATAATTCTGTTTGCCAGCCCCGGAACGGAGTCCGATTCGTGAGTGATGATCGGTATTTTCAGCATTCTTGCCGCTATGGCTACGGGGAGCGCCACGTATCCGCCGCTTGAAAAAACCACGTTGGGTTTCAATTCTTTCAGTATTTTTTTACTGTCTTTTACGCCTAAGAGAAACGTGAAAAGGTCGGTGATATTTTTGAATGAAAAGTATCGTCGAAGTTTTCCGGTGCGTATTTTGTGATACGCAATATTTCTTTTCTCCATCGGTCTTGTTTCGAATTCGGATCCGGAACCTATGTAGTGAATCACAGCCGAAGGGGTGTTCTTTTTAAGAATATCAATGACTGCCACATTCTTGGTTACGTGGCCCGCTGTTCCCCCTCCGGTAAATACTATTTTCAACATTTTCTATGCGTTAATGACGTGTTTCTTCAGCCAGTTTCGGAGTTCCGTAAAAGCTTTTCCCCTGTGTGATGTTTTCGCTTTTTCGCTCTCGGAAAGGGCGTTGTATACCTTTGTTTCCCCTACCGGCCGAAAGACAGAACTTAAGGGGACTCCTGTTTTTATGGGAGCCTCGATTTTGTAAGAAATTTCACCTTTCGTTTCCCCCATGAATGTTCCGATTTCTTTCCCGTCCGTAAATGCGGCGACTGATACAAATGCCGCCTTCCTGTTATTTTGATCTTTCATGATCTCCATGAAGTGGGTGAGCCACTCTTCATCGGAAGCTTTTGCTCCCTTGCCCCAGCGCCTTGTGGATATTCCGAGCTCGTTTTTTAAAGCGTCGACATAGATCCCCGAATCTTCTCCGATGGTTGGGAGTTTCGTAAGCTCATGAAAATGTTTTGCTTTAAGTATGGCATTTTCTTCGTGAGTTTTTCCGGTCTCTTCCAGATTTTTTGGTATATCCAGGTTTCCTAAAAAAATGAATTCGAAGGGAAGATTTTTAAGGATCTCAACAATTTCCCGGAATTTTCCGGGATTTTCCGTGGCTATGAGAATTTTTTTATTTTCCGTCATTATGTTCAAAAGTATCATGAGATTATATGCATTGCGCTCAATTTGGAAGCAAAAATACGCTGTTTTTATCTAATAGATGCCGATTTTTTTTGCTTTACTTCACGTCAAAAAGATGTTACTATCCCTTAAAATCTTAATGAACACTCCCATGCCATTACCGCAGTATCTTACTTTCGACGACGTACTTTTGCTTCCCCAGTATTCCGACATCCTTCCTAAGGATGCAAAGGTCAGCGCACGGGTGACCAAAAAAATCATTCTCAATACCCCGCTGATATCTGCTGCCATGGATACTGTAACCGAGCATCAAATGGCGATAGCCATGGCTCTTAACGGAGGGCTTGGGATTATCCACAAGAATCTTTCTCCTGACGATCAGGCGGAGGAGATTCGCAAAGTGAAGAGATACGAAAGCGGATTTATCCGCAATCCTGTTGTCGTGAAGCCGATGGACAAGATTGCACGTGTTATTGAGATCCGTGAAAGAGAAGGATACAAGGCGGTTCCCGTAACTCATAACGGCAGACCTGACGGCAGACTTGAGGGTATCGTCACGAAAAATGACTATTTCATGAAGCATGCCGACTGCCTGGTGAAGGATCGCATGACTCCGTTTAACAAACTCCTTGTTGCCTATAAGGGCATATCACTTAAGGAGGCTTATGACATTCTCGAAGAGAGTAAATATTCAAAATTACTTATTATTGATAACGAGAAATCACGAAAACTCGTGGCGCTTGTAACCCGAGTGGATATCGAAAAGAATGAGTTGTATCCGCATTCCGCAAAGGATTCCGAAAGCAGACTACTTGTAGGTGCGGCTGTCGGGCCGGCTGTGAATATGGAAGAAAGGGTTTCGAAACTGATCGAGGCTGAAGTTGATGTACTCACGGTTGATACCGCACATGGGCACAGCAAAGGGGTTATCGAAACGATACGGTTTATAAAAAAACACTATCCTAAATTGCAGGTTATTGGAGGAAATATCGGAACCAAGGAGGCTTGCGAAGCATTGATTGACGCAGGAGCTGATGCTGTAAAAGTTGGTATCGGTCCCGGATCCATCTGTACCACTCGTGTGATTACCGGTATCGGTGTACCGCAACTTTCCGCCATTATGGAGGTTGCAAAGGCGTCCAAGGGCAGAGTTCCGGTGATTGCTGACGGAGGGATTCGTTATTCCGGAGATATTGCCAAGGCTATCGCCGCCGGTGCTTCGGCAGTGATGATCGGATCACTCTTTGCGGGTACTTCAGAATCTCCCGGCGAGATGGTGTATCGAGACGGCAAGACATATAAAACATATCGAGGGATGGGTTCACTCGGAGCTATGCAAAAGGGTGGTAAAGAACGATATGGGCAAAGCGGCATTAACGATGTTTCCAAACTTGTTCCGGAAGGTATTGAAGGACTTATTCTCCACAAGGGATCGGTTGCCCAGGAAATTTACCAGCTTATAGGCGGGCTTCGATCTTCTATGGGATACCAGGGGGCAAAGGATATTTCGACGCTTCATAAAAAAGCGAAGTTTATCCAGGTTACACAGGCGGCGGTGGTTGAATCACACCCGCATGATATCGTGATAGCCCGCGAGGCTCCCAACTACCGTTTCCATTCGTAAAAAACACCCGTTTTGCGAGAAGTGAGTACTGTGTTTTTTCGTTTTTTTCTGGTGCCGCGGGAGGGACTTGAACCCACACGAGCGTGAACTCACAAGATTTTGAGTCTTGCGCGTCTACCAATTTCGCCACCGCGGCAAGTCGTAGGCAGGCTGGATTGTATCAGACAGTTACCGAAATTTCCAAGTGTGCTCTTTGGTTTTCTAGAGCTTACTGAGCGCGGCAAGGATATCGCTCTCGGAGGGACTTGGCGGATTAAACGGATCGTAAACCGGCTTTGACGGTTCCTCTTTTTTCGGCTGTACCGGTTCCGCTGCGATTGGCGCCTTGGGGGCGACCGGTGCCATCTGTGGCTGTGGCGCAGGAGTTTTTGGTATGGGCTGTATCTGCGGAGCAAAAGGATTTTGCACCTTTACCTCCGGTTTTGCGACAGGGGCTTCTTTGGGTCCGGCTGGCGGCTTTATTGGGGGGGCTTGTGTTTTTGGTTGTGGCTGAGGCTGTGGCTGAGGCTGAGGTTTTGGTTGCGGTCTCGGTATTCTCGGCTCAAACTTTTGTCGTGGCGGTTCTCTCTTTGGCATTGGTGGTGGTACCGGCCTTGGTGAGAAGGCTGGTTTTCTTTCCTCCTTCGGTCCACTCTGCGGGGGTGCGGAGGGTTTAAATGCGGTTACCTTTTCCGGTGTCTTTTGCGTAACGATATTCTGTTTTGGCGGTGCACTTGGTTTTGATTCAAACAGTCCGCCCTTTTTTTCAACAAGGTTGGCATTCAAAAGCTTTTCGTTTACGTTCCGGACGTAATTTATCGTGCTGTCTTTCTTGGTTTCCAGCGGTTTTTGCATCTCGGATTTCACCGGAGTCGTGTAGTAATTCGCTGTTTCTTTTGACTCGGTTTCCAGGTTCAGTCTTTTTGCCTGATACTGTTTTATGTAATTTATGATCTCCTGAAGCGCGCTTTGGAAAGCCGCTCCCGGGATTCTGAATCCTGCCGCCTGCACGTGTCCGCCTCCGCTAAAGTGCTCGGCAATTTCGGAGACATTTGCTGCCGGAGTAGTACTTCGAAGTGAGCAGGAAATTTTGTCTTCATCTTCTTTTACTATGAAAACAATTTCTGCTCCGGGTGCGTTCACCAGCATGTCATCAATCAGTCCGGAAACTTCATCTCTCTTCGCGTTTGTTTTCGCAAGATCGCCTTTGGTCATCGTCGACCAGACGATGCGGTGTTTACTATCCGTTTCGATTTTGGAAAGAATCTCTCCCCACAGCTTGAGTGTTGAAAGATTTTTTGTTCTGAACACATGCTTAATGATCTCCTGCTGTGCCGCTCCCCTCTCCACAAGTTCTGCGCTTACTTCCAACGATTTCGGGGTGGTGTTCGGATTCTGGTACGAGCCGGTATCCGTGAGAATTCCGGTGAGAAGATACGTTGCCACTTTGCTGTCGATCACCTGTTTCCCCTCTTTTTCTTCTATCTGTTTTAGAATAGTAACCAGGATTTCCGTTGTCGAAGATGCGGCGGTGTCTACATAGTTTACCTTTCCGAAGCTGCTGTTTGATATGTGATGATCTATGTTGATGAGCGGAATTTCATAAAAGAATTCCGCATTATCCTCGAACACTTTTCCGAGCTGGCGTACGTCGGCTGTGTCCACGGCTATGACAAGATCATAATCCGGGCCACTGCGTTTAAAGGAAACGTGCTTTTCGGAAAATTCTCCGTTTTTCGGAGTGATGATAATGTTTACTTTATTGTCGACTATTTCGTATTTCAGTTTGTCTATCTGCGCTTCTCCACAGTCGAGCGTGACTATAAAGTCACGACTGTCTTTGATGGCATCGGCAATAATTCCGGAGTCCTGCAAAAATGTGAGTGAGTCCGGAACGGGGTCTGCGCAAACAACCGTAACCTTTTTATTAAGTTTCCGTAGTCCTTCAAAAAGCGCGAGAGCAGACCCGATGGAGTCTCCATCCGGTGGACAAGAAGGCAAGATGAGTATCTTGTTACTTCTCTGTACGAGGTCCACAATCTGGCTTATCGGGTCGCTCATGTGCTTTATTTCTTACTTTTCGCGAGAATCGCGATGTTATATTATCCTATATTCTAACTTGTTTGTCAAGTTATTGTCTTAGGCTTAATAATAACAGGTCGTCTTATTACTGACAACCATAGTTATCGCGAGGTCTCCGGTATGTACGAAATGGTTATTTCCTCAGGGATTCGATAGCCTTTTTGTAGTTTTTGGTGCCGAAAATGGCGTATCCGGCCGCCAGAATATTGGCGCCGGCTTTAGCGCATAAATTCCCGGTTTCTTTATTTATCCCCCCATCTACCGCGATATCGAGTTTCGGGAAGCGCTTTCGCGCTTCGGTGATCTTTTTCAGTGCCTGCGGCATAAATTTCTGTCCGCCGAAACCGGGTTCCACCGACATGATGAGCAGGTGATCCACATATTTCATGAGTGGTTTTGAAAGAACAGAAACCTTTGTTTTTGGCTTAATACAGATGCCGGCATGGCATTTCAGTTTGCGGATTTGCTTGAGTACTGCCGTGGGATTCGGAATTTCGGCGTGAATGATAATGGTGTGTGCTCCGGCCTCCGCAAAATCTTTTATGAATTTTTCCGGATGCTCAATCATCAGGTGACAGTCGATCGGAAGTTTGGATTTCAGCTTCTTTACCACCGGTGCGCCGATGGTGATGTTTGGTACAAAGTGGCCGTCCATCACGTCCACATGGAGTCTGTCCGCATATTTTTCAACCGCCTTAATTTCTTCATTCAGGCGGCCGAAGTCGGCGGAGAGGATGGAGGGGGAGATTTGAAGCTTCATATACAAGCAGTAAGCGGTAAGCTAGTAAGCTGGTAAGCTTTTTCTTTGGTGCATATACAAGCAGTAAGCGGTAAGCTAGTAAGCTGGTAAGCTTTTTCTTTGGTGCATCAGTGTTACAGCATGGCTAGTATTAGTCCGAGAATTCCGAAGGCGCCGCCGATGATCCAGAAGCGCATAACGACCTTGTATTCCGGCCAGCCCTGCTGCTCAAAGTGGTGATGGAGCGGGGCGATTTTGAAAACTTTTTTGCCTTTTCGCAGGCGCTTTGAGAGAACCTGAATGATTACCGAGAGGGCTTCGAGTACGAAGACAAAGCCGATGAGTGGCAGTACAACAATGGAATCTGTAATCATGGCTATGACCCCCAGGGCGGCTCCAAGTGAGAGTGAGCCGACATCGCCCATGAAGAATCGTGCGGGGGGCACGTTGAACCACAGGAACGAAGCGAGTGCGCCGATGATTACGCCGCACAGTGTTGTGAGAAGCAGTAACCCTTGAAAATATGCGATCACTCCGAATGCCGAGAATGCCAGAATCAAAAGTCCCGCCGCGAGGCCGTCCAGGCCGTCGGTTAAGTTTACCGAATGTGCCGTTGAAATAAATACCAGTATAAAGAGTGGGATGTACCAGCCATTAATGAAGAAGTCGCCAAAGTACGGGATGTGAATCTGATCTATTCCCAGTTTGTAGTGGAACCACCACGCGCCTGCTACCGCGAAGGCGGCAAGCCACCAGAATTTTGGCTTCACTCTGATTCCGCGATTTTTTGTTCCCTTAATATTCAGCCAGTCATCAACTCCGCCAAGCAGTGCACACACAATAAGGGTGAAGAGGACCAAATACGTTTCCTTTCTGTTGAGGAGTGAATACTGGATCAGTCCGAGGTATGAAAAAATTCTGGATAATAGCACCATGAAGAGCACCGTTCCGACTACCAAAAGGCCACCCATGGTGGGTGTTCCTTCTTTTTTTGCGTGTAAAAAATGAAAGAGTGCCGCGTTCCCTCCTCCGCTTGCTTCCGTGCGAATCTTCTTGCCTATACGATTTTTAAAAAGGAATCTGATAAAAGGCCTTGCCGCGAAAAAAGAAAATAGGAAAGAGATTGCGGAATAGCCGAAGATGAGCGCGAGATCCGGGAGATTCATATCTTGCAGTGTGAATCGGGATCCATGATACGTGGCGCGGGGGGGAAAAGCAAAAAACACGAAGCGATAAGCGGTAAGCTTATAAGCGGTAAGTCTTGAGAACTGGGTTGAAAAAACAGGCAAAAACTGGTATAATTAAACGATATATACACATAAAAACACATCTATGAAAAAGTTGGTTTTCCTTCTCAGTGTAACGCTTCTTTTTGCGGCGTTTTGCACTCCGGTGCTGGCGAGCGACACAGCGGTTACGCCTGAACTCTACCTCTGCAAAGAAGCGGATGGCACACTGACGGTAAAGGCCAGAATTGGTATCGCGACCACGGCTACCTCTATTTCTGCCGCTGAGTTCGCGATTGGCCTTAACGGGCTTACGTGCGATGAGGAGGTGAAAACAGATGCCAGTGTGAAGTTGCCTCCTGTTATAGATGAGGAATCCATACAGTTTACCTTCGGTTTTGTTGGCGGATTGTCTTTGTCCACCACCGAAAAAACCGATCTTTTTGCCCTGAGTTGTACCGCGAATTCCGGGGTGAGTGTTGTCGAAGTGACTCTTGATGATGCAACGAGCGTGTATCCACTGGAAGCCGATCCGGCGAATTTAACGCCATTAAGTTTAACAAAGGACGAAGCCAACCAGAAAATAACCGGTTCGCTTTCCACTCTCCCCTTCTGTACAGCAGTGTGCGGGAACGGGCTTACAGAGGAAGGTGAACAGTGTGACGATGGGAATACCGTTAATGATGACGGATGCAGTTCGACATGCCAGACCGAGCAAGGTACCCATGGGGTGCCGCCAACTTCTGTTCCGCCCGTGGTAGCAACTGTACCTGCCAATACTGTGGTGGGTCAGTACCAGCCGTTTGATCCTACCCAGACCACTGTCCCGACCGGATCGACATTACCCGTGCCGGGTACAACCGGAACCACTCAAAACGGACAAGCTGTCTCCAATAGCGGGCAGGTTCTTTATGGGGATGAAGATATTCCCGATTATGCCGCGCTTCATGGCGCAGGAATCATTGAGCCACAGCCGGTGCAATTTAGAGATGCTGCGGCGCTGGGAGAAACCGGCCCAAGAGAAAACGCGATCCTCGCGTTTATCGGTGCAGTGATTCTTGTTGCCGTCGTTCGCTTTAGAAAAGCGCTTCTTTAAAAAATTATTTTTTACTTCACTATTAACTTTTTCACACATGCTTACTCTCAAGACATTCGTTCAGAAATATTGGAAAGCGCTTCTTCTTATGGTGGTACTCACCGTGGTCGCGTGGCTTACCGCCTCGCAGACGACGTTGTTTCGGGGAAGTATAACGACGAGTATTGGTGGCACAGAGGTGGCTTATGACGTGTATTTTGTTACAAAAGACTCATATGGCTACTGGAATCCTATGGGAACCTCATTATTTCCTAATGATCCGACTGGGAATATGTTTTCTGCGGTTTCTGAGCAGGCGGGGATTAAGATTGTGGTTAATGGAATTCCAAATGAGACTGGGACAGGGGTGCTTGATCTAGCCGCTTCGGGGATTTTTGCTCCGCCTACTTTTGAGTACGGGCTTTCTGAGGGGTAACGGTTTACTCGATGTCCCTTATTGGTGTCATCCGGAACTACGACGACGTATAATTTCCTCCTGGAGTAATTACTATCGACGGAAGTTCAGCCGATCTTATTATTCCGGGATTTTCTGTGACATTTGTTGCCGGTACCACGGCGGTTGTTTCATCGAATGTAACGACGAATACGAATGATGTGATAACGGAGATATCTGATCTGCGTGTCGTTGCTTACGATTCAAATGATGCACTTGTTTTCGATTGTATCAATCCTATGTATGTTATTTTTCCTGCTGCAGGAAGCTATAATGTTGAGTTTCAATTCCCCGTGGGTACGTTCTTCAATACAGCGCCGACGTTTTATCCGAATCCCGGTGCGCCGAATGATGTTCCACAGCCATTAGCTCCAACCTCCGGAACTACTCCGACTGCTGGTGGAATTATTAATATTCCTCCTCAAGGTGGTGGTTTTAATGCTGGTGATATAGGTGGTGCGGCAAGTGAAAATGGAGGTGTTGGGATTGGGGCTGGAGTTGGTGCAGGGGGTGGGATTGGTGATGCCGCAGGGGGATGTGGAGATGGTGATGGTGGCGGTGGTGTTGGATTTCCCCCATCTGGCATTACATGGTGTGGCGATACGGTAGTACAGCCACCCGAACAATGTGAGACCCCAGGTACGGATCTTACTAGTCAAATGATTTTGATGGTTGGATGGGGTGCCAGATGTGACAACCAATGCAGAATTCAACTTGTTCCTCCGGTAGAGTGGACTAGTTCCCAAATTACATCTTTTA
The DNA here is from genome assembly GCA_963775025.1 of uncultured bacterium. Classification (GTDB taxonomy): domain Bacteria; phylum Patescibacteriota; class Gracilibacteria; order JAUYGZ01; family DAOVYC01; genus CAVZHD01. The sequence goes on along the minus strand of CAVZHD010000001.1, from coordinate 693,725 downwards.
TGCAGACCCAAAGCTCTACTTGCTCTTCAGAAATTTGTGTTGTTGAAGTTTCTGATAATCGACTTGTTGGTTCAGCCACCGTGCAGGAAATCTGGCTCAATGACTTTACAATCCCTCACCTGGTTACTACCAATAGAGGAAGCATTACTCAAAAGGCAGCGACCAATGGAGATATTTACTATGAGCTCACGAAACCGTTTGATCAGGCTGTCAGCCCATTTGCAACGAGACCGTTTGATAGTAACGCCACCATTATTACTGTGGATGGTAACCAGACATTCGAGCTAGGCGAGGCTCATTTTTATGACGTGACGTTTGATAAGGTAGGCAGCTTGAACCTTGCTGAGCTTGTGAATGGCAATGATCTTTCGATGCTTGTTAAGTTTTTGATCAGCAACAACGTGCTTACCAAAGTTCAGGCTATTGCTGTTTTTGTGGGTGCTCTCTAGATAAGTATTCTTTCTCTTACCCATGAATTTTTCTTTTCACATGCGCGGGACTCTGCGTACTGTTGCCCTGCTTGCCGCAGGGTGTGCGCTGGTGGCTGCAGTAGCGTTTGCGGGGAGGCTGAGTATGCACTATTCAGGAGCGGATCTTGTTTCCAAGATCGAGACGGTGTCTTTTCAGCCGTATCCGGGAAAGTATGAGATTACCGGTACGGACAGGCCGTTCTTTGTGAGCATGATGTCCATGATCGGTGCGGATATTTGGTATACCGATGACGGCTCAAGCCCGGTGAGCGGGAAGTGGCTGAATTTGAACAATAAGAACTTGAAGCATTACGGTGGATTTTCGATTCCCGTAAACAAGACCACGACATTTCGCGTCGTTGGAATTACTGTGACCGGCATGATGTCCGATGTGCAGACGGCTTTGTATAGCGTGACTATCAAAGCTCCCGTCGCTCCGAAAGCGGAGCCTGTTTCCAAGGCGGCTGCGCCTTCGGAGACTCTCGTGAGCGGGCCCTCTCTTATTAAGACGGCCATGGCTACTTTGGTCACTCAGCCGAAGGCTTCCGCTACAAAAACAACTTCCACTGTCACCAAACCAAAAACAACCACTGATCTCTATACACTCAGAGCTGCGGAATGGAATAAGAATCGTTCTTTGGCCCGAAAAACCGTAACCAGAACACGAGTCTATGGTAGCCGCTAATACACAACAGGTTGCCAACAAGCGACGTCTTATGAAGAACACCATCATTTTGGTGGCGATACTTCTTATTATCGCCATGGGACTTTCCATGGATATTGGATATTCGCCTTTTTCTTCCACATCCACTTCCGTGCAAACGAGTGTGATCGGTGCCGGTACACCTTCGTATGAAAAGGAGGTTACCGCTATGGTCTTTGCGAGCGAGGAAAGCGGAGTATATCCCAAAAAAAGTTTGTATGTCGGTCTTGAGTTTGGTGGTGCCGGTGAAATACGATATTCCATCGATGCGCCGCCAACAGCGGATTCCACTCTGTACGCCGGACGATCCATCGATATGTATTCCGTCGGGACTGCTACGCGCAAGCTCTACGCTTACGCGACCGATCCTTATGGTAATTTGAGCAAGGTTTCCGAGTATACGTATTCTTTCGTTCCCGATGCGGTTACGAATCTCACGGCGACTTCTCAGTCAAACGGACGCGTGGATCTTTCCTGGAATGCATCTTCGGATCCCGATATTGTTCGGTATCAGGTGTATGTTGATGGCAAAGAGCCCGTGAGTGCGGGACTATACACCGTGTATACGGTCTCGGGACTTTCGAATCAGGAACATACGTTTGCCGTTACCGCCGTGGACAAATACGGGCAGGAAAGCGGCAAGGTTTCCAAAACACTTCTTCTTATTCCGGTAAGTGAAGAAGATTCCATTCACGGCTCCGCCGTGGAGATCACCAATGATCTCAATTCGGATGGTGTTGTGGATGCCAAGGACGTCAAAGCACTCCTTTCTTCCATTCCGGGTGGCGCTTCAACCGAGGAGCTGAATGCGCTTATTGAATGCTGGGAAAAAGAAGGATGCGGAATGCAAACACCCTAGGCTGCTTCTTTCATTCGAATGCGAATGTGGCGATGATCCCCTTCTCCGGCACTCTCAGTTGAGAGGTTGTCGTATTTTTCCGCGATGTGCATGTGAATGAGTCTTCGGAAATAGGGAGACATGGGGGGCAGGATCTGGGTTGATTTTGTTTCAAGAGTTTTCTTGATTCTCTCTTCCGCCATTTTGATGACGGACTCTTCCTGTTTTTTTCGATATCCGCAGATGTCTACCTTCAGTTGAGCATCCTCTTCCAGGAATTTCTGTGAGCGGCAAACGGAAGACAGAATGTGCTGAAGTGCGCGAAGGACATCTCCGTTCCACATGGTGAAGAGCGGAGCGTCATCGGTTTCGATATTCACATAAAACTCTCCGGGCTTGATCATCTCGACGTGGATGTCGGAGACATCAAACTGGAGTTTGTTGAACATCGTCGTAAGAAAATCGTGAATGGGGTGCTTCATTGTAATGAAAAATTAGTGGCGAAAATTATGGGTTGGAAGTTACATCGATTACATTGATATCGCTCTTGTCATCCTGCTTTTTTCTCTTTCTTTCCCTGTTTACCACAATCTGCTGTCCGATACCAAACATTGTTGAGAAGCCCCAATACAGGCCAACTCCCGATGGGAAACTTGCCGTCATGATGGCGATCATTACCGGCATAAAGTAGGTCATGATGGTATTCATATTCTGCATGGCATCCGCCATTCCTTTCTTTTCATCCTTTTTCTTTTCAGGTTTTTTCAGGCCTGAAGAAACGAGTTTCATCTGCACGAATTGCAGAAGTCCGACTGTTAACGGAAGTATGTAGCGGTCAACTTTTGCAAGATCGAGCCAAAGGAAATTGGTATCGATCAATGTCAGATCAAATGAACGGAGAGACTCGTAGAGAAGATGCGTGTTGAACGGATTCAATCCATTCTGTGCCACGTAGAAGAGCGCGATCAGGATAGGCAGTTGTATGACGAGCGGTAGGCATGAGCCCATAGGATTCACCTTGTGCTGTTTCCAGAGCTCCATGGTTTTCTTTGCGATCATCTCCTGATTGCCTTCAAATTTTCTCTTGATGGCATCCAGTTCCGGCTGGATCTTCTGCATTTCTCTCTGCGAGCGGAGCGCCTTTTGATTCGGTATCAAAAGCGCGAGACGAATGATGAGCGTGAGCAAAATAATTGCAAGCGCGAAGCTGTGGTTCGGAAGGGCCTTCATGAAGAATATCAGCAGATTATAAATCGGTCGGTATAAACCTTCATTCCACGCGATTCCGAAAATTCCTTTTTTCGCTACTTCAAAAAAGACGTCGGCTGTGCGGCTTACCTCCTCTCCGCCGGCATTCTCCGTGAGGACAAGTTCCAGCTTGTACTCTCCGGGTACCTGAAAGAGAGCATAGTTCCATGGTGCATACGAAAGCGTCTTCGCTTCTCCGGGCTGCAGGGTGATATCTCCCTCACAGGAAATATGTTCAGCCGTGTTCTCGATCTGCACCCATGTGGATTTTTCCCGTCTGTAGACATCAAACGGTTCCGAAGGGCATTCATCTTTGACGAGTGCCGGCTCGGCGCCTCCGTTGTGCACGATCACTGTTACAAATTCACCCGTTTTGAATTTGTCCTTAGCGACGGTCAGGTATATGCCATCGGGTTTTTCCGTCGGTTCTTGTTTCTTTGTCGTAAAACTCTGCACAAAGAAAAAGATGGCGAAGAAGATAAGGAACCAGAAAAGAAATCGTTTGAGCATGACAGTAGAGAAAAAATAAAAGTTTTTTTAGACGCTGTTTTTTTATGTCAGCGCAGCAGTTGCATAAGATGTTTCTTCAGTTCATCCACACCGACATCCATGCAGGCATGCTTTGCGGAGATAACAATAGTCGCCTGATTTTCCCAGCCAGTATAGTTTGTTCCGATGATCTCGTAAATTCTTCTTCGAAGCTTGTTGCGCTCGGTTGCTTTTTTGGAAAGTTTTTTACTGATAATGAGGGCAAACTGAACCGACCCTTCCTTTTTCGAAAGTGTCCATATTTTGAAAAGGCCATTTCCAAAAACCCTTCCCTTTCTCTGGGTCCTCTCGACGTTTTTTCGGGATATACCCCGGTATTTCGCTTTAAGCATCGGTCTTTCTACTGGCGACTATAATTTTTCTTCCGGATGTGTATCTGAAAGAAAAATTACAGCACGCCAGTAACTAGACTGTGAGAACCTTTCGTCCTCTTCTTCTGCGTCTATTGAGTACCTTGGCTCCGTCTTTTGTTCGCATGCGTTTTCGGAAGCCATGCTTTCGCGCGCGTTTGATTTTACTGAGCTTGCTGAGCATTGTTTGAACATTAAAAAATCGCGGTTGCTGGGTTACTTTAGCCGAACTTTGCCTTTCGCGTCAATGACTTTTTGTAAAAAGTCATCCCGTCTCATTATTGTCAATAACTCATCACGTTTACCGCAAGGTGCGCGAACTGCGCGCGGGTGATTTGTGTGTGCCTTAAGGCGATGAAAGATGTCGGGTACATGAAGCTGAGATTTTTTCCGGAGCCTGCGATTACATATGGCCTTGTCCAGTCCTCCAGTGGTATCTCCGGGAAAGAAGCAGTGTTGGCCGCGGCATAAAAAAGCTCGTTCTCGATCTTCTGGCGCGTTGCGTCATCGGTGACCGCAATCTTTGCGGAGAGGAGAATTTTGAAGGCTTCTCCGAAGGTTACGGGGTTTCCGGGTTTAAAAGGATGGTCTTTGACGCCTCCCACCTCGATAATTTCACCCATATATCCTTTAATGATGTTCTCGAGGATTCCCAGGGCTATGTACGGTGCGTACCACTGATCCACGGGGACATCCGGAAGGCCGGCGAAGCTGCTCCCCTTCTCCAGAAAGAAGTCCAGGGCGCTCTGGAGTTCTTCCTCCGAGAAGAACGCTCCCATGACCACTTTTGAAAGCTCTGCGCGATTAATCTTCGTATCCGGGCGAAATGTGTTGTCGGTGTATCCGTTCACTATGCAGTTTTTCAGGAGTGCTTCGATATCGCTTTTAAACGGATGGTTCTGTACATCAGTAACTTCTGTATTTTCACAGGAGGCGGCGTGCTCGGCAAGCTGCTGTCCGGTAATGTTTTTTACAAGTTCTTCGGTGTTTATCTCCGGTTTTCCCTGTACCTCTCTTACCGTTTCCAAAAGGGCTATGGAGTCGCTTAGGCTTTTCAGTACTGCCGCTTCCTGTTCGGTATCCTGCTGTGTACGCCAGATAAGATGTACTGACGATACGAGCAGTATGAAAAGTAGAGCGGAGGCGATAAAAAGTTTTCTGTTCTGCATATTTTTTGGTTTGATTTCCCCTTTTTTTGGGGTTATGTATCAGATACTTTTTTTTGCTTTGTGAATCTTTCGGATTTCGATTACCAACTTCCGCTCGAGTATATCGCACAGCGGCCCCAAGAGCCAAGGGATCATTCAAAACTGATGGTCTTGAACCGGGTGGATCGAACGATAGAACATTTTCACTTTTACGATCTTTTGAGTCTTCTGAAAGAAAACGATGTACTCGTTTTCAATACATCGCGCGTGATTCCCGCGCGTCTTTTTGGCGGCATTGAGGAGCGCCATGAACTTAAGAAGGCGGAAATTTTACTTGTGAAACGGATTGATGAGGAACGCTGGGAAGCCATAGGCAAACCCGGAAAACGTTTTCGTGTTGGCGCTAAAATCCGATTTAAGAATACGCGCGTGAAGGGTGAGGGATTTCTTAAGGCCACCGTGGAGGGACGAAATGACAGAATGCTTACACTCAAGTTCAACCGTCGCGGAAAGGCTTTAAGCGAGGCTATTCACAAGTACGGCGTGATGCCCACTCCTCCGTACATTACCGAACCTCTTGCGAAACCATCGTCTTATCAGACGGTGTATGCGGACAAAGAAGGATCTATTGCCGCGCCCACCGCGGGGCTTCATTTTACCCGTGAACTTATGGGCGCTTTGAAGAAGCGCGGAATCAAGTTTGCGTTTGTGGATCTGCATGTGGGACTCGGTACGTTTCTTCCGGTTCACACGGAAAAGATTGAAGAGCACCAGATGCACAGTGAGTACTTTGAACTGTCGAAAGATACGGCGAAAAGGCTGAACAAGTACAAGGCTGAGGGTCGCAGAATCGTAGCGGTCGGGACGACGAGCGTGAGGGTGCTGGAGTCGTGTGCCATTCAAAATTCAAAAATTGAACCCCCGATCGGGTCGGGGGCAGGAATTCAAAAAATTACAGATGTCAGAGTTAAAGCGAAATCTGGGGAGACAAGCTTGTTTGTGTATCCCGGGTATCAGTTTCAGTTCGTGGATGCGATGATTACGAATTTTCATTTGCCCAAAAGCACGCTTCTTATGCTGGTGAGTGCGTTTGCGGGAAGAGAGTTTATTCTGGAAGCGTACAAGGAGGCGGTGGAACAGAAGTACAGGTTTTTCAGTTTCGGAGATGCAATGCTGATCGTGTAGACTGAGGCTCCACGTATTTTTTGTCATACCCGTAGAGACGCACCATGGTGCGTCTCTGAATTAAAAAATGTGGAGAACTGGATGTCTCTTTTTTCGTCGCAAAACGCAGGGTATTTTTGTGTTTCCGTAGAGACGCGATTCATCGCGTCTCTACAATAGCGCTCGCGCCCCTACGGGGTGGCGAGTCGACAAGTAGACAGGTGTCTAGACATACTGTCTTTTTGGCTTACCGAGGCTCTGTTTTTGTGTCTACAGTGTGTACTGTTCGATGTACTGAGCCACGAATTTTTCAGCGTATCTGATGATTTTTTCCGCGACGTTGATTCCCGTTACTTCCTCGAGAGTTTTGAATCCGGGGTTTGCGTTTACCTCCATGATTGCCGGACCATTCTTTGTGAGAATGATATCGACACCCGCAATTTCGAGCTCGAGTGCTTTCACGGCTCGTACCGCAAGATTTTTTTGCTCAGATGTCAGTTCTACCGGTATCCCCTTTCCGCCACGCTCGATATTGGATCGAAACTCTCCCTTTTGTGCCACACGTTCCATGCTTGCTATCACGCGGTTTCCAACGACGAACGCTCGTAAATCTTTTCCTTTCGATTCTTTCACATACTCCTGAAGCAGGATGATATTGTTGCCTCCGGCAATGAGGTTGTAGGCGGAGATGGCCGCTCTTTTGGTTTCCGCCAGCACTACGCCTTTGCCGTAGGATCCATGAGATGTTTTCAGGATCACCGGGGTTTCCACGTGTTTCAGAGCGTCTTCCAGGTACTGTTCGTTTTGAATGACGACGGTTTTTACCACCGGCAGTCCGTAGAAATTAAGGATCTGAATGGTGTGCAGTTTGTTCTTCGCTTTTATGATGGAGTAGTAGTTGTTGATGACCGGAATTCCAAGCAGTATCGCCTGTTCAATTACTGCTATTTGCGAGGCGACGTTGGTCGTGAGGCTTACTCTTGGAATAATGATGTCGCATTTTCGAAGATCCTCTCTTCCCTTGTAGAGAAGCTTGAGTTTGTCGTTACAGTACATCGTGCAAAACTCGGATCTTAAAATCCTCGCTTTATGTCCCCTTTTAATGGCCTCTTCTTTGAGCCGGTGCTCTTCCTTGCTTGCCTTTTTCGCAACAGGAAAAAAGGAAAGAATACCAATATTCATGTTGCAGGGCGGGTGAAAGATTTTGAGTGGATGATCTTTTGTTTTTATTGTTTTTCGTTCGTTTGGCGCTGTATTTTAGATCGCCTTCTCTTTTTGATGCAAGGTATTTTCTCTGATCGATCGCGGAAGATATTTTGGCGGTCGAATCTCCTTAATGGTTTTTACTATTGAAAGCTGATCCAGGGCGATTTTTCCCAGGAAAATGTCTTCGAGTTTTCCGCCTCCCGAAAGGAAATCTTTGATTTTGAGGCAGCCCTGCAGATAGAGGTGGTTCTTTGGAAAGCCACCCTTTTTTTCCGTGTCCACCATTCCCCTTTTCGCCTTCAGTGCCAGTTGCCATGCTGTTTCTTCATCCACATATTTCAGCGCGAAATTATAAAGATCGCGGAATGTTTTTTTCAAAGTCATGTCCGCCAGGATGGTTCCGACGGCAATGTTAATATTCTGTTTCAGAGGGAAGACGGATTCCTGATGGTAAATTGCGAGGCCTTCCTGAGTTTCCAGATATCCCGCCAATCCCCTTTCGAATATTTTGTACGGCTGATTTCTTCCGTTAAGTGTCGTTAAAACGTGTGTTTCGATTTCGTGGGCAAGGATTTTCCGTATCTCATTTTCAGAAAACACGGCATCTTTTTTGATGAGCAGTGAATTCTTTTTTCCGATGGTGAATCGTGCCGTGAGAGAATCTTTATAGATAATTTTCCAGTCGGTGATTCCGTACGTTTCCAGCAATTCCTTGCATCGTAATCCCAATTTTTCCGCACTCTCAAGCGTTTCCGTCGTTTTTTTCCGCTTCATGTTCTTTAACATCAGCTGTGCGGTTTCGATAATTTTTTCTCCGGGCTTTCCAAAGAGCTTACATGCCGCTTCGGTAAATTTTTCATCGTTGCCAATCGCCTCGATGGTATCGAGCTTGGTGAGGAGCTCACTGCGTTTATGTGCGAGCAGCGTTCCTAAGGGTGCCTCATGCAGTTTGAGATTTTTAAGTGCGTCCCGGAATTCTTTGAACGGGTATCCTTTTTTCAGGTACTGAAAATGCGGGTTGTAATTCGGATCTCCCATGAATTTTGTTTTTTCTTCCGCGAGGTTTGTCGGTTTCGTCGCGTTGATGAGTGATATCTTCCGGTCGATTCCACAAATGATTTCGTCCGCTTTCTGCAGCGCCATTCTGGGTGAGGCCGATATTTGCTGCTCCGGTGGTTTAATGGTTGGGTCGAGCAGAAATTTATTTAAAATTTTTCCTCCGATGATCGCCTGATGTTTGGTGTTTTTCAGTTTGGCCGGATAGAACATTCCCCTGCTTCTTGTGTTTCGGATTTTGAAATCAAGAATCGCACTCTTTTGGTTCCCGGCGATTTTTCTGAAAAACTCCTCTTCAACAAAGTTTTTTGTTTCGTTGGCATCTATTCTGGCAAACAATTTTTTCGTTCCTCCTTGCTTCAGGGTGATTTCCGCCTCTTCCTCCAGGCCGATGACCTGCTTGCCGTATTCGTTTACCATCTCTTTTTCCACTTTGTTTCCAAAGAGATCCTGGGCAAGTCTTACCCCTTTTTCCGGTGAGATAACTTTCACGTTTTTTATTCTTTCCAGCCTGCTTCTTAAGCCCTCTCCGTTGGCGTTTTGCACCGAAAGCCCGGCCCTTGCGTTGATCTCCAGAAGCACCGGCCCCTGTTTATCCAGGGCTATGTCTACGGCGAGATATCCCAGTGTCGACATCGTTTGGATCTGTGAAGCTATCAGAAGAATCTGATCCCAAAACGGGATCTTTTTTCCGGCAATAACTTCACCGGAATCCGGGAGGCGTGTGATTTTCCCTTTTTTCTGAATTGCCAGTGTTGTTTCTCCCTTGGCAAGGTCGATACCGATACCTATTCCTCCGGAATGAAGATTCGCTTTTCCTTTGCTTTCACGCGTGGGTACTCGCAGCATCGCCATGACCGGCACGAGATTGAAAACGATGATACGAATGTCCGGAAGGCCGAATTTGGAGAAGAGTGCCAGTGCTTCATGACACTCGATTTTCTGTTCAAAGAACGCAATATCCGGCGTACCCGTTATGGAAAATTCTCCGCGAAGAATGTAGCGGATATGCTTTTTGATGTCCTCAACCGAATATCGTTTTTTTGATTTCGATATCCACGCATTCTTCTCCTTGGTTTCAAAAACAATAATCCCCTGCCCTCCGTACCCGGCATTTGGTTTTAGAACACACGGAGTTGGAAGTGTCTCCCATTTGAATTTTTCCAGCTCCTCAGGCGATGTGATTTTTGAAAAAAACTTCGGAGCCGGGATCCCTCTTGCCGAAAGAACCCCCTTGGTTTTCAGCTTGTCGTCCGCGAAGCGGATTGCTTTTGAATCATTGAGCGGCTTGATATACAGGAGGTTCCTCCCGTTAATACCCAGCACTCCGGTATGGATAATGCTTGCGGCCATTTTTTTCGCTATTTTATAGAACCGTCAGGAGATGGATCGTAAGGAGAATGGGAAACAGCCCTAAGGACATGAAAAACAGGATGGTGTATATTTTTTTGTTGAATGTTTCCACCCGGATATTTTCCGAGAGTGCCTTGCAGACTTTTTCTTTTTTTGTCACCTCTTCCGCAAGTTTTTCCGTCTGCTCTTTTTGCTTTCTATATTCCAAAAGCGGTACCATGTTTTGAAGCTTTGCTTCCAGCTGGCCAACCCGGTAGTTGGCCCCCTGCAGAAGCTCTTCTCTCTTCTTCAGCTCGGTAGAGGCCTCTTCGTAGAGCTTGCGGTAAATAGCATGCTCGACCGTTTCCGTGCTCTGAATTCTTGCCGTCTGGACGGATTCCTGGGCAGCTTCGCTGTCATCTGTCGTCTCGCTGTCGATGTGGTTGATCTTTTCGATCAACTCCCCTTCTTCCATATCAAAACTTCCAAATTTCTGAAATTTCGGTTGCAGTATCGCCTCTTTCTTTTGCTGGAACCTGCGAAGCTCCTCTAAATCGAATTTTAAATTTCTACCGCGTCGTACGGTGGAAATTTTGCGCTGTCTGATATAGCGGTCGAGTGTTCGGGTCGATACGTTCAGTATCTTTGCCGCCTCGTTACGTGATACTGATGAGCTCAATTGGGTCATAGATGACAGGTGATGTCTTGTGTGTCTCCTTGTCCAGTGGACATGTCTAGACACGTGTCTAGACAATTCTTGGTATGTCTATAGACAGAGTCGACAGTGTCTGCAGACAATACTAAACAGTCACTTCGTTTCGGTCAAATGCCATATCGGGCATTTGTTTGTTAAAGTGACACAAATGTGTTGACGTTATTTAGAACGGAAGATCCTCCACGCTGATTTTTTCTTCCACCTCTTCCCCTACCGCCTGCACCGGCGCTGCCGTGTTTTCCACCTGTTTGTTCACACTTCTTGGAGCTTTGGATGAACTTTCCAGATTAATCCCCATGTCCTTACTTGAGAGGATGATCATATCATCCGCCACGATCTCTGTTCGGTAATTCTTTTTCCCGGACTCATCTTCCCAGCTTCTGGTTTGCAATCTCCCCTCAAAATATACCTTCGTCCCCTTTTTCAAATATTGTCCGCAGATTTCCGCCAGCTTACTCCACACCACAATATTGTGGTATTCCACCTGTTCCTGTTTGGCACCGGAGGCATCTTTCCACGCCCTGTTTGTTGCCACTCCTATGGTAGCAACCGTTTGTCCTGAACCGGTTTGTCTTACCTCGGGATCGCGAGTCAAATTACCTATGATCTGCACCTTGTTGAGTGAGTACATATTCGTTGTGTTAAGAGAGTAGTGATTGCGGACCAAAATGTACGGTGAAAATCGTAAGATGTAAAGAAAAATGTAGTGATATATCATGATTTTTTTGCGATTTTTTGTACGCATTTTTACTTTTGTATTTTTGCTTCAGACAGCGCAAGTGGACACGGTGTCTAGACAAGTTTGTCTACTCTGTCGAGTGGACATGTCGAGTGGACACGTGTCGAAGTTGTCGACTGGACATGTGTCGACAAGGAAGAAGATAGGCTTACAGACAAGCCATAAATCTTGTGTCGATATGTGTCTAGACAGGGGAGGGGATTATTCGTGGAGAATCTTTTTTTCGGAATCGATGACCACTATCCAGGTTTGCCCCGGAAGCACTGAAAACGGGACGCCTTTTTCATCCAGGAAATTCGTTGTCTCTCCTCCCTTTTTTGACCATGTGCCCGTTATCATTTTTCCGCCGGAAAAAAGCAGAGATTTTCCTGTGCCCAAGGTTCTGATTTTAAGCCGTCCGATATCGTCAATAACCTCCATGTCTGTGATCTGCACAATGACGTTTGTGGGGCAGAGTTTGATGCCGGTTATGGCATCTCTATGCGTGGTATCCCGCTCGTAACGCAAGTAGCAGGAATTTTCCTTTAGAAAGCCAAAAACCACGTTATATGGTTCGCCGAAACGAACCTCTATCTGGGTAGCGTCCACTCCTTCCGTGGATGCGTCATGAAACTGGAGCGGCATTGCTTTCCATGGGTACTCGGAGGAGGGGAGAAATGCGCGAATTTTTTCGAGATTTGCGAAGAGATTGTGCGGTCTTTCGATATCCTCATCGCGGTACATGAGTTCCGGGTAGAGTTCATCCTCATCGATATTAAAAAGTCCCGATGCGGTGAGTTCCTCAAGGGCTTCCTCCGATCCTCCCGCGTGTATGATCGCGAATGCATGTTCTTCTGCCCAGTCGAGGAAGTAGGGTCGCAGTGACCTTACGGGGCCGATTCGTGTTATTTTTGACTTCGGGAGGATGCTTAGAAAGCGCGTGATGCCGCCCTCCGCATAGGTTTCGTATACCACCGCTGCTTCGGTCAGGCCTGTCTGATTTGGCACCGCAAAGCCGTGATTTTCTACGATAACAGCAACGGGGGATTCGATCTCACCTGATTCTTTTTTCTTTCCCGTGAAGCCGGAATATTGATACTTGGATGTAAAAAAGCCAAGACTTTCGACAAATGAGTGATCTCTTCCTGAAAGCTGAGGATCTCTTTCGGTGTTGGTATCGGGATAGGGGAGTGGGCTTTCCTCTGCGGAGGGTTTTGGATTCCGAATAAATACAAGGTACGTCACAATGCCCACAGCGAGGCATGCGAGCAGGAGAGTGGCCGCTATTATTTGAGCCTTACGCATGCGTAAAAGTTGATACTAACAAGAAGCCTTCAATACCCAGAATATGCGGTATGTTGTTGGCAGTAATGTTATTTTTTCTCCGCCTTTGCGGGCTTTTCTTCCTTCTTTGCGTCCGCAGCCGGAGCAGCACCTTCTGCAGGAGCAGCACCTTCTGTGGCAGCAGCGGCCTCGGCAGCAGCGGCCTCGGCAACACCTTCCGGAAGCTGGGTAGTAATCTCTTCGTATACTTCGACTTTCTGCTCTTCCACGTGTGCAAGAGGCTGGTCTTTGTCTTCCATAACCTCGATAGTTTCAGGAAGCTTAAGATCCTTTACTTTTACAGCGTCATGGAAGTTTTTGATGGTGCTGATATCGGCTTCAACAAAAGGAATAAGGTCTCCAGGAAGACACTTGATTGTGATCTCCGTCTTGTTCGTGATGAGCATTCCTCCGAGGGTTCTTACGGCATCGGATGTACCGATAAGCTTCACCGGAATAGCTGTGGTGATCTTCTTTTTCATGTCGATCGCATAGAAATCAACATGCGATATTTCGTCGGAAAGCGGATCGTACTGTGTGTCGTGGATAATGACCTTTAGAGGCTTCTCTGTGCCCTCAACGACCATATCGACGAGGTTTGCACGGCCAGCACTCTGAACCAGCAATCGGAGCTCCTTTAAAGGCGCCTCGACGGGTAAGCTTTTTTGTATGCTTCCATACACAATGCACGGTATTCTCTTGAGTTTTCGGAGGTTCTTCGATTTCTCGTTAGACCTTGGTTTTACCGCTAGCGTAAACGTTTTCATAAGCTTGGCTTTTTTAAGTGTACACGGATATTTTTTATCTTTTTTGCTGGGGCAATGTACTCTAGGTTTGCGGAATAAGTCAACTTAAAAAGCGTCTTTTTTCGCTACTGGTTGAGAAGCGCCAGCACGGTTTCCAGAAGTTCTTTCGCGTCGGTGTTGTAGGGTTCGAGTTCCAGGACCATGTGAACGTATTCTCTCGCCTTGATCGGATCCTGGAAACTTAAGTGACTTTTTGCCAGGAGAAAGAGGTATTGCGTATTTCTTTTGTCGAGCTTGTGCGCCATTTCCAAATTTTCTATGGCCTTCTGTATATTGCCCAGCGCCAAATGCGCCTGTGCCACATTCGCGTAGCGTACGGGTTTATGCTGATCGAGGCGGATGGCGTTTTCATAGGCGGACAGCGCCTCTTTAAACTGTTTTTGATTGAAAAAACAGTGTCCCAAGTTGGTATGATATACGGGGTTGTTCGGGTAGGCTTCTATCAATTTTCTGTATATCATTTCACTTTTATTGAACTGCTTCTGGTTCATGTACGTTTCCGAAAGAAGCTCGTTTGCCTTGTGGTGTTTTTCGTCTATGGCGAGCACGCTGATGAGAAGCTTGATGGCTTCATCCATATCCCCTTTGGAGATGCACAGGTCCGCTTTTTTGAGGAATGAACTGATGTGTGTGAGGTGTCTGCGGGTGTTGGAGATGGTTTCTATCTGACGCTCTTTTTCCGTTTCCCTCAGCCTTTTTTTCAGGTTTCTCGAATTCTGCAAACGCTTTTTTCTTCGTGTTTCCAATTCATATTCGCGCTGAAGTTTTTTCAGGGCAATGTTGATCCACCCTCTCCTTGCGAGGATGATTATGAGCAAGGCCAGCGCTATGAGCACTACATAGATTTCGATCATTTGGACTTCTTGATGATACGGTTACAGCCGTTCATGTAGGGCACCAATACGGTGGGGATGGAAACTGAGCCGTCTGCATTTTGATAGATTTCGAGCAGAGGAATCAGGATTCTTGGTGATGCTATGCAGGTGTTGTTCAGGGTGTGACAGAATTTTTTCTCTCCCGATACGGTCTTGTACCGGATGTTGAGTCTTCGTGCCTGGAAGTCTAAGAATGTTGAGCAGCTGTGGGTTTCGCCGTATTTTTCGCGGCTCGGCATCCAGGTTTCTATATCGTTTTTGTAGTACTGCCCCTGTCCCATATCTCCGGTGCAGGTTGCCACAACACGGTAGGGGAGTTGTAGAAGCTTTAAAATTTCTTCCGCGTTTTCCAAAATGAGCGCATGCATTTTTTGGCTTTCCTCCATGTCATTTTTGCAGATGATCACCTGCTCCACTTTTTGGAATTGGTGAATTCTGTAGAGGCCCTTGGTGTCTTTTCCGTAGGTTCCGGCCTCTCTTCGGAAGCAGTTGGAAATGCCAGCGTACATTTTGGGAAGTTCCTTTTCTTCCAGAATTTCATCACGGTGGTAGCTGGCCACCGGCACTTCACTGGTGCCTACAAGGTAGAGATTATCCGACTCTATTTTTCCGGGTTCTTTTTCCACTCCCAGAGCGTAGGTCTGCTCTTCGCCGCCCGGGAAATACCCGGTGCCCGTCATGGCCTGGCGGTTTACCAGAACCGGTGGGATAAAGGGTGTAAAGCCCTTGGATACAAGTCTGTCTATGGTGAACTTGAGAATGGCAAGCTCCAGGAGCGCTCCTTCGTTTTTAAGAAAATAGAACCTGCTTCCGGATATGCGCACTCCCCGCTCGATATCGATAATGTCGAGATCCTGCCCAAGCTCAACGTGATCCTTTGGTTTAAAGGGAAATTTCGGGATCTCTCCCCATGTCCGGAGCTCTTTATTTTCCGTGTCGTCTTTTCCCACCGGGACATCTTCCCGCACCATGTTGGGGATGCGGAGCATGAGTGTGTCGAAAGCCTGAATCACTTCCTTAAGCTCGTTTTCGGCTTGTGTGTGCTTTTCCCCCAGCGCCTTCATTTCCGCTATCGCTGTATTTTTTTCATCCCCTTTCAGTTTTGCGATCAGCTCGGACGCCTTGTTTTTTTCCGCCCTGGCATCTTCCGTGGATTTGATAAGTTTTCTTCGTTTGTCATCGAGCTTCAGTAAGCTCTCTATATCAACCGTGATGTTTTTTTCTTTGGCAACCTTTTGAATTTTTGCCTTATTCTCCCGTATAAATTGAATATCCAACATATTTTTTATGATAGGGTTTTTTTGCTCGCGATGGGTACTATAGTACATGAGTGGGGCGCAGGGGAAGGGTGTTTTGCCGGCATCCCCTTTTCTCTTGACAGTGATTGCCTTCCTTCTTACACTTGCGGCGCGCTACGAAGCGCATTTTTCGGATTCCTAACCCTATTTCTGTGCAGGTCATTCGATTGAGTCGTACCGGAAGATCCAAGATCCCCGTGTATCGCATCGTTGTCGCCGAAAAAACGGCGGCTGTTAAAGGTCAGTATCAGGAGATCCTCGGCCACTTTAAGCCGGCTCTTGGTGTTCCTGAAGTCGTTTTTGAAAAGGAACGCATTCAGTACTGGGTAAAGAACGGCGCAAGGCCGTCGCCCACCGTGGCACGACTTCTTCACAAGCAGGGCTTGGAAGAGATGGTGAAGTTTTATGATGCCAAGAAAAAATACAACAAGAAGAGCAAGAAGGAGACGAAAGAAGCTGCAGTTGCAGCAGGCGCTCCAGCTGCTCCAGCCGCTCCTGCGGCCGACGCCAAAAAACCGGAAGAAAAGAAGCCGGAGGAAAAGAAGGCAGCGTAGACATCTGGCAACAAACAAAAACTTCTGTTTTTTATTTCCTAATTTTTATTCACCATGGCAGACGTACAGGTTACCGACTCTCCTGAAAAGGATTTCGTTGAGTACGTGGTCAAGAATATCGTCAGCACTCCGGATGCCGTTAAGGTCAGCCTTAAGGTTGATGATCTTGGTACTCTCATTTCTCTTGAGGTAGCTCCTGAGGACATGGGTAAGATCATCGGCAAGAGCGGACAGACGGCAAAATCACTCCGAACACTCCTTCGCGTTGTTGGTTCCAAATACGACAAGCGCGTGAATCTAAAGATACTTGAGCCGGGAGGGGGTGAGGTGCGAGTTGATGCTCCTCCTGCTAGCGAAACTTTGTAAATCAATGAACCAGGGCGATTTTCCTCTCCCTGGTTTTTTGGATAGTAAGGATTTTTTTTGGGATTTGCGCTATACTCTCCCTTCGGAAATCTAATTTTTTTCTCCTCTATGTATACAGCAGGTATTGTACCGGTTATCGAAGGATATCGCGTAAGCGATCTTATTCGCATGGGACTTGCGTGGTCTTTAATTATCGCCGGAACGCTTTCGATCGTGTTTATCTTTGTCGGCGGCATTTCATTCATTCTCTCCGGCGGGCAGGAAGAGAAGATCAAGCAGGCGGTATCTACCATCCGATATGCCATTATCGGTCTTATTGTTACTATCATCGCCATGACGGCGGTTACTGTGATCGGAAGAATATTCCATATCCAGTTTATTTTGATCAGTTTTACCGATGTTGTTGATACCATTCAGAGCATCACCGCGGCGTTCAATGATTAGGTTTTTGGTGAATATGAAAAAATGATTCCGGAATAGTGCAATTTGGCTTGTTACTACGGGAAAATAAATGTACCCTTCACGCAAGAGAATTGCACTGGTAAAAGGGAAAGTCTCTGTAACAATGTGGCGGATATAACGTTGTCTTAGATAGCAGGTTAAAGCCAATTCAATCGATGTTTTCTAGTGCTCATGTCACCATGAGCATCTGGAAGTGTCGATTGTGTGTGATCTTTTACAATTCGGGAATGTGTGCGGGATGAAAAGGATCCGTGTTCAAGGCCCATTTAAAGCGGGCCAAAGAAGATACATACAAATGATTCCTTTGATACTCAATGTCGTTTCGGTTCACCGAGGGGGAGACCTGATGGCATCAAAAATTTTCTATCCTCTTCAAATTGTGTTTCTGTTTTTGTATATTTTTTATTTCTACCGTATGAATTTACGATTTATTCGTAAAGCTCTTGCTACGGTGAGCGCCATTGCTATCGCTTTGACAGCAGTGATTATTCCAAGCTCTCCAGTAGTAAGCGCCGCAGGTCAATGGTACGAGCCATATGTTGAGGCTCTCTTTGACCTAGGTATTGTCGACTCTGTTGGCAATGCTTTTAGACCTGGTGACTATGTAAACCGAGCAGAACTCGCAGCAATGCTTAACAGAACTGTTGGCTTTGCAGTTGATTCAAGCGAGGTTGATGACGCTGGCTTCGCCGACGTTTCTGAGAGCGATTGGTTCTATGTTGATGTAAACGCTCTTGAGAATGCCGGTGTTGTACAGGGTACAACCCCAACGACTTACTCTCCTGCAAGGAATGTAAACCGTGCTGAAGCTGCTAAGATGATCTCGCTCGCGCTTGATATCCCAACCGCTGATGAGAATGTTCCTTTCGCAGATGTTCGAGTCTGCTGACTGGTTCAACCCATACGTCGGTTCAATGTATTGGAATTCTGTTGTTGACGGTGTAGGCGGAACAAATAGATTTGCTCCAGCTGATGCCATCACTCGAGCCGCTATGGCAAAAATGCTCGCTTTGGGCATTGCCGTATCTGAGGCTGCAGAAGGTGAATACGCTCGCGTAAACGGCGAATCTGCATTTGCTGATTACTCTGACGAAGAGATCGTAGCTTTGATTACTGGAACTACTACCGGCGAATTGCCGGAAGACGAGCTTCCAGCACAAGATACTTCTGATTCTTCTTTGAGAGTGACTCTTGCTTCTAACTCACCTGCAGGAACAACTATCCCCGAGAACGGGTTCAATGTTCCTTATACATATCTTAATTTTGCTGCAGGATCTGAGGAGGGTGTAAATATTACTGGTCTTACCATTTCCCGAACGGGTCTTGGCGCTGCTGGTAACTTCACAAACATCAGTCTCTACGACGGTCTTACACAGCTTTCTTCTGAAAAGACTCTCAGCTCTCAGTACAACAATGCCACATTCAACCTGAATAGCTCTCCTATTAAGGTTGGTGCCGGTTCTTCCAAGACCATCCGTGTTCTTGGTCAGATGGCAACTCCAGGAGCTGGTCTTTCTAACCAACTCGGTGTTGTGTCTGCAAATGATGTAACTGCTGTTGGTGCACAGACAGGTGGATCTGTAACTGTTGCCGGTAGCTTCCCGATATATGGTGGTGTTATGACCACATCCGGTGCCAGAGTTGGCAACATGGCAGTAGAACTTGTTGATCCACAGGGTGGTACAGCAAGCACATTCTATATTGGTGATCAAGATCGTGTATTTACACGTGTAACTCTTTCTGGAAACATAGAGGATATGGATGTAACATCCATCACTTTCCGTCAGGAAGGTTCTGTTTCCGCTGATGAGGTAGCAAATATTGCTCTCTATCATCTTGGAAACATGGTTGCCGGTCCTGCTCAGATGGTTGACAAGTATGTCACCATGGAGCTTGACGAGCCCATTTTCCTAGAGAGAGGAAGCTCTGTTACGCTTGAACTTCGAGGTGATATCGTTGGTGGTTTCAACAAGACTGTTGGATTCTCTATCAACAAGGTTTATCACATTACAGCTATTGGTCGTGTATATGGTTTCCCAGTTGTTGTTAACACTCCAACAGGAACCATCGTTTCTGACAACATTACCGGTAGCCGACTTTCGTTCAGCATTGGTCAGCGAAACCCAACCATAGGTGACGTTGCACCTGGTGCGAAGGATTTCGTAGGACTTCAGTTTAATATTATCAACACAGGCGATACCGTAGACATCAAATATCTACGAGCCGCTCTTACCGTTGATAACACCAACGTTACTCCAACCATGGTAAGCGATGTGAAGATCTGGAGGTTGGATGAGAATTATGATTTTGTGAATGTAGTTGCCGGTCCGGTTGAACCAACTGGTGCTGCTGCTACTACAAACTTAAGCTTCTCTGATCTCTTTGAGATTGAGGCTAACACAACCGCTCGATTTGCCATTACGTACGATTTGTCTACTACTGCGTTAACCAGTGGTACCGTTGTCTTGAACCTTATTGATACTAAGGATGCAAGCTTTGAGGTACGAAACGTGGTAACGGGTGATGTCATTTACAATACTGAGGCTTCTCCTTCTACCAAGTATCTCAATACTGCTGTTACAGGAAATACGAGAACTGTTGCTAAGCCATCTGTTCAGTTCACCGTTGCTTCTGCTCCAAACACTGATGCGTTTGTAAAGAACTCAACCAACGTTCCTGTTGTTGGGTTTAATGTAAAGGCCGGAAGCGCCGATGATGTTTCTGTTACATCATTGACCCTTACTTTGGTTCAGGATACTACTTCTACAGTACGTGGTATTCTCTGCGATACTACAGCTGGTTCCCTTGACAGTGCTGATTTTGCAGCTGTGAAGCTCTACAAGGTAGAGAATGGTACGGAGACTCTATTGGATGGTCCAAGAGAGGTTTCCGGAACTACTGTTAACTTTACCGGCTTCCAGTTTGATGTACCTGCCGGTGAGACAGCTAAGATGCTTGTGCGAGCAAATATTCCTTCCAGCGCTACAAGCAACGTTTGCGGATCTTTCGAAATTGCTGCTAACAGCGATGTGTCTGCCAATGACGGCGATGGCCGATCTTTGAAGACCACAGCTCCAACTCAGATTACTGCTGCAGGTGTAAACTCTACTCCTTCATCATTTATCCTTGCTGCAAGCTCTGGTAGGATCCAAGTTACTGCATCCAATGAAACTCCAAATGAGGGGCAGGTAATTGCCGGTGCTACGGATGTACCTGTTGCTAAGTTTAAGTTTGAGGCTTCAACTGTTGAGGATGTTGAAATCCAGAAGTTGAGGCTTTGGAATGCTGATGCTGCTACCGATGCAGATAATGCTATTAAAACTGTAAAACTTTGGGATGGTGACACTCTTGTCGCATCCGGAACTGTTACTGGTGGTTATGTAACATGGGAGAATCTTGCCCTTGTTGTTCCACGAAACAGCTCGAAGACTATTACGGTGACCGTGTCATTCAATGACAGCAATTCTTACACCGCTATTGCCGGATTGGCTCCACGATTTGTTATCCGAAACCTTGAGGATAACTGGGTAGACAATGCTACTGCTGGTGGTGCAAACGGTACTGGTGCACAGAGCACAGCTGCCGCTGGTCAGAACGGTGATATGAAGGCTGTTGGTAAACAGTCCGGTCAGCTATTGAGCAATACTGAGGTCGCTACAACTGATGCCGTTGCTGGTGATAGAGGTTTCTATACAGCAGCTAATGGTAATGCTTGCGATTCTGCTGGTTATGTAACCGGTGCTCAGAACTGTGGTGCTGCTGTTACATTTGTTGGCAATACTCTTAATAAGGCTCAGTACGTATACAACACCAAGCTCACTCTCTCTTTGGAGGGTGGAACCAATGGTACCCCTGTTGGTAACCAAGGTTCAGCTGCTGGTAGCGGATCTGAAGTAACCATCTTCAAATTCCGTGTAGCTGCTACTGCTAATACTACTGCTTCTAATCCAAGAGAGGTTGTTCTCCAGGATCTCTACTTCACCGTAAGCGGTGATGCTGAGGCAAACAACTTCAAGCTTTATGGCCCAAGCAATTCAAGCACACCTATGACTGGTGGTACTTCTACCGTTGCTCATAGGACTAATGCGGATGGTACCGATGGTAGCAGTGCTGTTTCTGGTGGCCACGTCACTAGAACATCTACCGTTCCTTTCATTGGTCTTACCGGAACTGATTCCAAGATTGCATACGGAGCAAGCAAGGTATACACCTTGAAGGCTAACGTTTATGCTATTACGGACAATGACTCCCCAGTTAGAAACCTACGTGTCTATATAGACAACTATGGTACTTCTGCTGGTGCAAGCGATGTTGTATGGCTTGATAACGGTACTGGTTCGAAGACTGTGTACTGGGTATACGAAGAGGGTGTCGATGAACTTCGACCATCTTCTCCGATGACATACTCTACCAGCTCTTCTTACATTGCCTTTACTGGTAGCACAGGCATTGCTGGTGGTGACGGTCCTTTGTTTGTTGCAGCTCGTTCGCTTGCAACCAATCAGGTTGCTCTTTACTTCGACAGACCAATCATTGCTGTTACTGGTGCTAACCAGATTGCAGTTGATGGCGATGCTGCTGGAGTAACTTATGCAAACGTTAACAATGCAACTGTTGATAGTGTGAATGGTAATGCAATTGTTGCTAGCCATGGAACTACCTTCAACCTACTGGCAAATACCGGTGCACATATTGATACACTTGTTGCTATTGAGGTTGTTGGTGATGCAGGTACACCTGGTAATGACTTTACCGCTGCGTTTGCTGACGCTACGTTGACTCCTGGCTTCTAATTGACCCTAAGTGTATGAACGCCTTGGTTTGAGTACCGGGGCGTTCATCCCTTCTTGTTTCCTTTTTGTTCAGGAAGCAACGCCAAGGTTACTTATGGCTTAAGAATGCTATTAAAAGCCCCTTTTCCATGAAAATGGAGAGGGGCTTTTTAAAATGGAAGGGAAAAAACAATATCGCAGAGGTAATTCACGAATTACCACAGATAAGCAATTCTGGCGCGATTCGTGAATCGCGTCTGCCGGGGGGAAGGGGAGACAGATGTCATTCGTGAACCGCGTGCCATCAAATCCGCAGAGGTAATTCACGAATTACCACGGATGAGCAATTCTGGCGCGATTCGTGAATCGCGTCTGCCGGGGGAAGGGGGCGGAGACGCCCCGGCGGGGCGTCTCTACGTGGAGGTATGTCTGCGTTATCGTGGGCAATTCATGAATTGCCTCTGCGGTAAAAATCTGGTATAATGATGGGATTTAGCCGAATCTTTATGTTCGAGTTTGTCAGTACGGCATACGCGCAGGAGATAGCTGCGGAGGGTCAAAACGATACCGTTTTGAACATACTGCTTGCTATCCTTGGATTCATGCGGAACCTGATTATCGCGGTGCTGCTTTTGATAGCGGCGTTTATTTTTGCGAAGATTTTGAGCCACTACATTATCGGTAAACTTCGCTCCACGCAGGGCGAATCGCTTCATGAAGATGCCGTTATTTTAGTTCGGAGAATGGTTTCAGTGTTCGTGATTTCCATTGGCATGGGCATTGCTTTTCAGTATGTGCTCGGGCTGGATGTCCTTCAGGTTATCGGTTTCTTCGGCCTTGGACTTGGTTTTGCATTCAAGGATATTCTTTCAAATCTTCTTGCAGGCGTGATTGTTCTTATGCAGGGAAGATTTCATATAGGGGATCTTATTAAGATAGGACCGTTTCTTGGGAAGGTGGTTGAGATTCAGACACGAGCAACAATCCTCAGGGCGATCGATGGGACTGAAGTCATTATTCCGAATGCAGATTTTTTGAGTAAAACGGTGACCAGCTATACCACCAATCCGACACGACGCATACAGCTTATTGTTGGTGTCCATTATAAGACGGACATTGATCTTGCCATTAAGACGATTGAGTCCGTTCTTCTTGCGAATGAGAACATTGTCCAGAAGCCCCGTCCGAGGGTTATCGCGACGGAGTTTGGGGAGAGTGCTATTACTTTAAGCCTTCGTTTCTGGGCGCAGTCGAAGGATGCTGTCTGTTGGATTTACACACGATCAAAGGTTATCAGCGAGATTCAGAAGGCGTTCGCGAAACAGGGGATTACCATTCCATTCCCTATCCGTACCGTTCACCGCGGAACCGAGGCCGATGGCCTTGGATGGCAACAGGCTACGGCTGCCGGTGCCGCTTTGGCCACTGCTCCGGAAATGGTGGCTGCGGAAGAGACACCGCAGGTTCGGGATCTCGAAATCGAGGAGGAGCTCGAATAGGTTTCTCCGCTCATTTACGGCAAAACGCTTGACATAAGCGTGGGAATTGACTAGATTCTCCCTGCTTCATTTTTTTGCCTTTTGTTTCGCGTGGGCGGATTACGAAGGGCACATCTTAAGTCCATAGAAAATGAAAAAGAAAAAGTATGAATTGATGGTGATTTTGTCACCTTCCCTTACCGAGGCCGAGGTTGGGTCTCTTGTTACTGAGATCAAGGGTTTCTTTGCAGAAACTCTTTTTGAGGATCTCTGGGGCAAACGAAAGTTTGCGTATCCCATCAAGAAGTTTGTTGATGGGTATTATGTCGTGTGGAACTACCACATCAATATGGAAGCCATGGGTGAGCTTCAGGAGTTTCTTCGTTTGAACCAGGGCGTTCTACGCCACTTGGTTGTTATTCTTCCGGATACCTATACTCCGCCAACAATTGCGGAGATTGAGGCCGGACTCGATGCGTTCTACGAAACCAAACGAGAGGCGAGGGCGAAGAAGATGCAGAGACCGGAACCCTCTTCGCGAACCCCATTCCCGAGAAAGCAGGCTGAACTTGTAGTTGCTGAAAAGCCTGTTGAGAAAAAAGTTGAGGCTCATGTGCCAAAGGCTTCTGTTGCTACGGAAACTTTGGAGGTATCACACAAGGCTGCTCCTGCAAAGGCACATGTGGAACCTGTGAAGGCTGCTCCCGTTGCACCGAAGGAGCCCGCGTATACCGAGCCTAAGAATGCTGTTTCCAAAGATGCGAAACTCGATGAGAAGCTTAAGTCTATCTTTGATGATGAGCTCTCTTTTTAAGGACGCACATTATTTTTTTAACTCCAATTCACGATGAGAAGTGTCAACAAAGTTATTTTGATCGGAAACCTTACGAGAGATCCTGATCTACGAAAAACACCAAACGGACAATCCGTGTGCACCTTTGGAATTGCGACCAACCGCGAATGGGCTACACGAGACAATCAGAAACACTCGCTCGCTGAGTTTCATGAGCTCGTTGCCTGGGCAAATCTTGCCGATATTTGCGGAAAGTATCTTAAGAAGGGAAAACTCATTTACGTTGAAGGATATTTGAAGACCCGATCATGGGACACACCGGAAGGGATTCGACGACACAAGACCGAGATCGTTATTCACGACATGATCATGCTGGAGAAGCGACCGAAGGGAGAAGAGGCAAATGAGTACGTTCCGAGCGAGAACGAAGTGTACCCTGAGGGGGAAGCGGCACCTGCGGCACCAGCTCCTGCATCCGCAGAACCTCCTAAGGAGGAAAAGAAGAGCGCAAGCAGCCCACTCGATGACGAGGCTATCGAGTTTTAGTCATTAAAAAATTTTTCTTTTTACCATGAGTAAGAAAACATGTCCCATTGAGGCTCTCAAGATTGAATACATCGATTACAAGAATCTTGGGTTGCTTCGAAACTACACCACTCGCTATGCCAAGATTAAGCCCCGAAAGTACACCAAGGTTGGACTTGGCAATCAGAAAGCATTAGCAAAGGCCATCAAGAGGGCCAGATTTATGGGTTTGCTGCAGTATTCGAGGTAAAACGGGGAAATATGCTCTTAAGAAGCGTATAAGCAGTAGGGACGTAATAAATTACGTCCCTACTTTTGTGTTGGGCGCAAATATTCAAAATTTAAAGATTACAGTCGTATCCGTAGAGACATGCCGCGGCATGTCTCTACGGATACACACGACACGGATACACACGACACGGAACGGCGCGAGATCTCGCGCCGCTACGGAATGGCTGCGGGGGAAAACGCTGAACACCTTGCAAACGGTATCTGCCTATAGTACGATCCACACCTTCGTTTTAAGGGTATGTCTTTGATATTGGAACAGGTCGAAATTTTCAAAAAAAGTTTGCTGGAGGCGAACCGGCTTTTGATTGTCAGCCATAAAAATCCGGATGGAGATACCCTCGGTTCGGCCCTTGGCCTGTATTCATTCTGTCGTCTTATCAACAAGCATGCGGATCTTTTGTGCGCGAGTTCCATTCCGGAATATCTGAAATTCCTTCCCTACTCCGAACGTTTTCAGAAAGAGTGTTCGATATATGACTATGATCTTATTCTCATTGTGGATATTGCCGATAATAAGGTTTCCGGGCTTTTGGAAACGTATCCCATGCTTTTTGACGGATCCCTGAAGGGCAGAATCATCAACATCGATCATCATCCTTTTAACGCTCAGTTCGGTTTTCTGAATATTGTCGATACCCAAGTGGCTTCGGCCACGGTGATTCTTTTTGACCTTTTTGAGGCGTGCGAGTTTCGC
Organism: uncultured bacterium; assembly: GCA_963775025.1. GTDB lineage: Bacteria > Patescibacteriota > Gracilibacteria > JAUYGZ01 > DAOVYC01 > CAVZHD01. The sequence goes on along the minus strand of CAVZHD010000001.1, from coordinate 667,991 downwards.
ATCACTTCCGATATCGCCACGTGTTTTCTTGCGGGTCTTTATACGGATACCGGTTCATTCATGCATCAGAATTCCACGCCGGCCGCAATGAAAGTTGCGGGCAAACTGCTTCGCAAGGGTGCCAACATGGCCCTTATTACCAAACATGTTTTTCGCACGACTCCCATAAAAACCATGCGACTCTGGGGCAAGGTGTTTTCACGTATCAGCATTAACCGTGAAGGGGTTGCGCTCTCCGCTCTTACGGAGAACGACTACGCCGAGTGCGGAGCCGCGAGAGAAGATGTTGCCGGTGTTGTGGATTATCTTAAATACATTCCTGGTGTGAAGTACGCTTCGTTGCTCACAGAAGATTCAGGAAAGATTAAAGGATCGCTTCGCACCATCCACGATGATGTGGATGTGCAGAAGGTCGCGAGCGAATTCGGTGGAGGCGGCCATGTTAAGGCCGCCGGGTTCACGATCCCCGGGAAGCTGAAGAGGGAGGAAGTGTGGAGAGTGGTGGAGGAATGACGGGGGGCGGGAGCATAAGAGACTAAGAGCCTAAGGCGGGGCGTCTCTACGCCCACATCCGTTGATGCGGTATAATGACTTCAGTCTTTACCGCCTTTTGTTATGAATCATGATGTTATTGCCGCGCCGAAGCGGTTTTCGGATAGCGCGTTTATCGGTTCCAAGAATACGTATGAATCTTTGTATAAAGAATCTCTGAAGGATCCTGATGGGTTCTGGGGAAAGATAGCGGAGGAGTTTGTGTGGGATAAAAAGTGGAAGTCAGTTTGTTCAGAGGAGGATTTTGTTGAAGGCAGAATTTCGTGGTTTGAGGGAGCGAAGCTGAATATTACCGTTAACTGTCTGGATCGGCATCTTGCTTCTCACGGGAAAAAGGTGGCGCTTATTTGCGAGGGGAATGATCCTTCGGATGTGCATACGTTTACTTACCGACAGGCATATGAAGCTGTCTGCCGGTATGGGAATTTTCTCCGCGAATTCGGTGTGAAAAAAGGGGACAGGGTATGTTTTTATACTCCCATGATTGCTGACGCGATTTTTCTTGTGTTGGCGTGCGCCAGGATAGGAGCCATTCACAACATTGTTTTTGGCGGATACAGCGGGAAATCCATTCGTGAACGCATTGAAGATTGTGGGGCGCAGTGGGTGATAACCGCCAATGAGGGACTTCGAGGGGATAAGACTATTCCCCTAAAAAAAATCATGGATGAAGCGCTTTCGGAAGGGTGCAAAAGCGTGAAGAAAGTTATGGTGATTCGCAGAACCGATACCGATGTTCCCATGCAGGAAGGCAGGGATGTCTGGCTTAATGATGTTCTTTCCAAATCACATGACGGTGATTGCGAACCGGAAATCATGGATGCGGAAGATCCCCTTTTTATTCTCTACACCAGCGGAAGCACCGGAAAACCAAAGGGTGTGATGCACACATGCGGAGGGTACATGGTGTATAGCGCGACGACACTCAAGTATGCTTTTGATCTTAAAGAAAATGATATTTTCTGGTGTACGGCTGATATCGGTTGGGTAACGGGACACAGTTATGTGGTGTACGGTCCGCTACTCAACGGCGGAACTTCGGTTGTTTTTGAAGGCGTGCTTACGTATCCCGATGCGGCTCGCGCGTGGGACATGGTTGAGCGGCATAAGGTTTCCGTTTTCTATACCGCGCCAACACTCATCCGCGTGCTTGAAAGGGAAGGGGATACCCATCCCCTCTCAAAAGATCTCTCGAGTCTCCGGCTCCTTGGTTCCGTTGGTGAACCTATAAATCCTGAGCCGTGGCTTTGGTACTATCGCGTTATCGGCAAAGAGCAGTGTCCCATAATCGACACGTACTGGCAGACGGAAACCGGAGGGTTTGTGATTATGCCGTTTCCGGCGGCGTATCCCATGAAGCCCGGCTCCGCCGGGCGGCCGTTCTTTGGCATCGAGCCCGTATTGCTCGATGACAAGGGTCAGGAAATTCGCGTACCTGATATGGATGGACGACTCATGCTCAAGCGCTCCTGGCCGGGCATGATGCGCGGTGTGTATAACCATCCGGAACAGTTTAAAGAAAAATATTTTTCGCACTATCCCGGCTATTATGAAACGGGTGATGGTGCGAAGATCGATACGGACGGAGATTTCTGGATCTTTGGGCGCATTGACGATGTGCTCAATGTTTCCGGTCACCGCATAGGAAGTGCTGAACTTGAGCACACTCTTGTCGGTCACAAGGCCGTTTCGGAAGCGGCCGTTGTCGGCATTCCGGATGAGATCAAGGGTGAAGCGATCTGTGCGTTTGTGGTTCTTGAGGCGGGTCAAGTTGGTGATGATGCTCTCAAGAAAGATCTCGTCAGTTTTGTTGCCGAAGAGATCGGACATGTCGCGAAGCCGTCAAAAATCTGCGTTGTTCCCGGCCTTCCAAAGACTCGCAGCGGAAAGATCATGCGCAGAATTCTTAAAAAGCTGGTGCGCGGAGAGCATGATGAGTTGGGAGATTTGAGCGCGCTTTCAAATCCTGAGGTGATCGAGAAAATTTTGGAAGTTTTGTAAAAAAATATCAGAAAGTCAGGTATAGTGTGTATCAGCTCTTAACGTTTTTCTCCCATGAATACTCTGTTTACATTTTCCGTTCGTTTTTTTGCGCTTCTGTTTGTTTTTGTTTCCGTTTCCACTCCGGCATTTGCGCTGAATGATTTCCGCGCTATTCCTACCGCCTCTTTCCGAAGCATTGATCCCTATGGGACTCTTCCGCACACTTTTGAGGTGGGGGATAAAGATGTCTTTCTGTCCCGTGTTCTCATTGAGCCCCGAAATGCCGTTGTGAAGATACGGTCCATCACTTTTAAAAATCTTGGCACGGTGGAGACGGGAGATATTACCAATATTTCCCTGTATGTGGATGATGCAAAAGTTGCCGGGTCTCTGCAGATTTCAGAGAACATAACTATGAATCTGATTACTCCTTATTCGGTTCGTCCGGAATTTCCTCTGTCTTTTGAACTGCGTGGTGATGTTATCGGCGGATACGGAAAAACGGTTGGGTTTGATCCTGTGATTGAATCCAATATTCAGATTGTTGATGAAAATAATAGCGATAGTGTTCGTTTGTATAAAAGTGAATTAAGCCAAGCAATTGTGCTTGATACCATTGCTCCCAAGGGTCTTATCTTCCGGGAGATAGAGGAGCAGAAAGCTATCAGTTCCTTTTCGGACGTGTCGGCTGAAACCTCCGAGGGAATTGCTGTCGCTTATCTGCATGATCAGGATATTGTAAACGGGTATCCCGATGGTCAATATAAGCCGACAAAAACGGTGAATCGCGTGGAGGCTTTGAAGATACTTCTTGAGGCGAAATACGATTCCGTTGCAGAGGTGCTGTATCGTGATGAGTTTCCGGATCTCGAAAAGAATCAGTGGTATATTCGATATGTTCTTAAGGGCGTCGATTTAGGCATTGTGAAAGGATATCCCGACGGGCATTTCAGGCCCGGAGCCACTATCAATACCGCGGAGTTTTTGAAAATGATGCATCTTACTTTTGCCATGAGCGAGAATCTCCCCTACTCATTCAAGGATGTTTCGGAGACTGATTGGTTTGCTCCTTATGCCGGTTCTGCCGAGCATTACAACATGTTTCCCGATAGAGGTGATTATTTGAAACCGGCCGCCGAGCTTACGCGCGGGGATATGGCGGTTGCCATGTATCAATACTTACAAAATAGATAATGTTTCACGACTTCTGTTCTTATCTTGTTTTCTCTCTTTTTGGTTTTTCGAAGGAGGATCGGATTGCCGCTGTGATCGAATTTTTCATTTATGATTCGGTCAGAATTCTTTTCATGGTGTTTATTGTGGTTGCGTTCATCGGGCTTGTGCGCACGTTTGTAAAACCGACCGCGCTCAAAGAGCAACTTTCGAAACTTCCCTTTGGTGTCGGACACTTCATTGCTTCAGCCTTTGGAGCTATCACTCCCTTTTGTTCCTGTTCGTCCATTCCTATTTTTATAGGTTTTCTGAATGCTCAGGTACCGCTCGGTATTGCCTTTGCGTTTCTCGTTACATCACCTCTTGTTAACGAGGTGGCTTTTGTGATTATGGGGACGTACTTTGGCTGGGAAGTATCTTTTCTTTACGCGGGATCCGGTATTTTGCTTGGAATGGTTGCGGGCATGATTCTGGGGTGTTTCTCTTTTCAGAAGCACGTTATTCTTGGTCATGATACGTCTCGTTTTCCGGAACATCGTTATTTTGAAAAGTTTGCTCACAGGCTTACGTTTGCTTTTTCTCACGGGCTTTGGACACTTAAAAAACTCTACCCCTACATTCTTGGCGGAGTTTTTATCGGGGCTTTAATCCATGGGTATGTTCCACGGGAATTTTTTATAGAAACTATCGGAAAATATCAGCTTCTTTCTGTGCCGATTGCGGTGCTTGTTGGCATACCGGTGTATGCCGGCTGCTCTACCATTGTTCCCGTTATCTTCAGCATAACGGCCAGCGGTGTTCCGCTGGGAACCTCGCTTGCTTTCATGATGTCGATAGCCGGGCTGTCTCTTCCGGAAGCAATTATCTTAAAGCGCGTCATGTCTTTAAAACTCCTTGCGGCCTTTTTTGGAGTGGTGGCTGCGGGGATAATTATTATCGGTTACCTCTTCAATTATCTTGTTCCTTAGGAGGCTTCTTTTGGTTTACAAAGGAAGGGAATCTATTACAATGGTGGGGCGTTTTTTTTGAAAATGCGGGTGTCGTATAGTGGCTATTATGACAGCCTTCCAAGCTGTAGAGACGGGTTCGATTCCCGTCACCCGCTCCATGAAGTATTGCTCGTTTCGCTCACAAACTTCATGGCAAGCCCAAGATTTCTGATAGTTCATGGCACGCTCGCAAACTTCATGGCAAGCCATAGTCCTTAATAGTTCATGGCCATGAAGCAGAAAACACTTCGTGTTTACGCTTCACGGACTGTTTTTTGCGCTCTTTCGTTTTATTTGAAGGCTCTGTAGAATGTATTCGAATTTCGGGGCTTAGTGGCTTTGCGGGTATCGTATATCGGCTATTATATAACCTTCCCAAGGTTGAGAGACGGGTTCGACTCCCGTTACCCGCTCCATGAACTATTACTCGCTTCGCTCGTAAAGTTCATGGCAAGCCCTAGATTTCTGATAGTTCATGGGCAAGCCATTGTTTTTCTGATGCCGCGGAGGGGTTTAGACCGCGATTTCGAACCACATTCGGGCGACGGAGATGACAAGCAGGATGATGCCTTCGGTGCGGCTGATTTTCCAGCCTGAGCGCATGAAGATGAGGACCAGTAGTATTGTCAGGACGAGCATGCCGACGGATACGATGTTGTCGGCGAATCCGAAGAGGAAGTTCTGAGGATTTAAGCTTAAGGGGGCGATAACCGCGCTGACGCCGACGATTCCCAGTACGTTGAAAATGTCGGAGCCGACGACGTTTCCGACAGAGAGGCCGAATTTCCCTTTCATCGTAGCAATGATTGATGTGGCTATTTCAGGAAGGCTTGTCCCGGCAGCCACGATGGTGGCACCTATGGCCCACTCCGAGATTCCGAAAGACTGTGCTATGTAGACTGCGGATCCAACTACGTAATCAGCGGCCTTGATGAGAAATAAAAGGCTCACTATAAAAATAATAGCATCTGTCCACTTTGCTCCCCCTTTTCTTATTTCCTGTTCGACTTCGGGAATGTCCCGCTTTATCCAAAGATAAGCGTTGTATCCGACCAGAAGCGCCAATAATATGATGCCTTCATAGGCATGTACGATCTGGTTCCACATCATCAAAAGGATCAGCAGTGTTGAGATCAGTAATACTGTTCCGTCACGGTAGACCATTTTTTTATTTATATGCTGTGGTGCGATGATTGCCACCATGCCCAGAATGAAGCCCAAATTGAAAATGTTTGATCCGATTACATTTCCTACCGACAATGCCCCTTCGCCATTCAGCGCGGCCATGACCGATACGGCAATTTCCGGTGCGGAGGTTCCGGCCGCAACGATGGTGAGGCCGATAAATGCTTCGGATACTCCAAGTAACTCAGCAAGCTTAATGCTTGCCATTACCAGATAGTGTGCAGCGAATCCGAGTACCGTCAGACCGACGAGCATGATCAGTATGTTTTCTGCCATAGGGTGTGATATGTTCGCGCGCATTTTACCACAATGTATTACGCGCAAAAGGGCCGTCCTTGTTATCTCATGAAACTTTGATACCATTCCTCTCAGTTTTCTTTTCTCTATGCCTCAGATTAATAAGGAGCTTTCCAATATTTTTGGCACGATGGCGGATCTTCTGGAGATACGGGGAGAAGCATCGGATTTTTACCGTATCCGCGCGTACCGCGCGGCCGCGCTTGCCATTATGTCCGAGAGCGCCGATGTTCTTGCGATGACGCCGAAGGAACTTGATGCCATTCATGGTGTCGGGAGCGCGATCGCGGAGAAGATTGTGGAGTATAAAGAGACGGGCAAGATACGAACTTTTGTGAAACTCAAAAAAAGTTTACCTTCCGGTTTGCCGAAACTTCTGGCTGTTGAGGGGCTTGGACCTAAGCACGCGAAACTTTTTTGGAAGAGGCTTGGGATTACCACCATCCCTAAACTTCGTACCGCGCTCAAGAGCGGGAAGATCGCCAAACTTCCCGGGTTTGGCGAGCGGTCAGCCGCCAAACTGCTTGCGGCAATTGAGAGTGATGTTACTTCTGAACGAATGCCCCGCAAAAAAGTTCTGCCTGTTGCAAAAGCAATCTATACAGCGATCATGAAACTCCCCTGCGTTTCCAGCGCGCTTGTTGCCGGGTCACTCCGCAGAGGGAAGGATACCGTTCATGACATTGATATTCTGGTGAGCAGCAACCATCCGGCGCAATGCGCGAGCGACATTGCGACTCTGTCACTTTGGGAGCGCATGATAGGGCGCGGAGAGACCAAGGTTTCCGGCGTTGTCCGCGGAATTCAGTGCGATGTCCGGTTGGTCGAAGAAAAAAGCTTCGGGTCTGCGTCGGTGTATTTTACCGGCTCGAAAGGTTTCAACATTTATCTTCGGAAAATTGCTATCGCTAAAAACCTGAAGCTCAATGAGTACGGACTTTTTGATGCGCGGGGAAAAATGATTGCCGGTGAAACCGAGGAAAGCGTTTTTCAGGCTCTCGGGATCAAATATTTGACTCCAAAGCAGCGGGATGCCTTTTAAATGGTTTTGTTTTTGGGTCTTTCCTTGCAAGGAGGTACCCCTTCGTTTACAATCCAACTGCTTTTTTAGGCTTAGGCGTTTACTATGAGTGAGTCTACGAAACGAGGCGCGGTTTTGCAGTTCGTCATCGATGTACTCGTCAATTCGGTTGTTATTATCATAGTTTTTTATGTTGTGCAGCAGTTTTTGGCCGCTCCTTTTCAGGTGATCGGCAATTCCATGATTAATACGCTGCATGATCGTGAGTATATTGTCGTGAGTAAAATCGAGTATCTTATGCATCCGCCGGAGAGAGGGGATATTGTTGTTTTCAAGCCACCGAGCAATGGCAAGGATTACTACGTTAAACGTATTGTCGGGCTTCCGGGAGATACTATTGGCCTTGTGAAGGGCAAGGTTTTTGTGAACGGCAAACAGATTGATGAATCGTATCTCTATGAAAATGCGTCGACCTGCGTTGTGGCGCGGATGTCCTCCTGTCCCAATGACAATAAGGCGTATGTCGTTCCCGAGGGGATGTATTTTGTTCTTGGGGATAATCGTGAGGGCAGTTCTGACTCCCGATCCTGGAGAGATTCTGAAAACGGTGAGCTCCCTTTTGTTCCGAGGGGTGAAATTGCCGGCAAAGCGAGGTTTGTTATTTTGCCACTTACTTCTATCCGGGCGATTCCGCAGCATAAGATCAATATTTAGTTTATGAAAAAAATTGCAGTCATTCTTTTTCCCGGAACAAACTGTGAGGTTGAGACAGCAAGGATGCTTCGAGATTGCGGTATGGATGCCGAGGTTTTCCGATGGAATCGTGACTTTGAAGAGCTCCGACAGTATGACGGATATGTGATCGCCGGTGGTTTCAGCTATGAGGATCGTGGCCGCAGCGGACTTGTTGCTTCCTTTGATCCCATCATGAATGTGATCCGCGAGGAGGCCGGAAAAGGAAAGGTGGTTTTGGGAATCTGCAATGGTGCGCAAATTCTTGTTGAGACCGGTATGGTTCCGGGTTTTGATGACCAAAAACTTTCCATGTGCCTTGCGTGGAATAAGCGCGTGAAGAGCGGGAAGGTTCTTGGAGACTGGGTGAGCCGATGGACTTATATGAAGATGGATGTTCCGAGGGGCCGATGTGCTTTTAATGACTTCGGTGAGTCTAAGGTTTTGCGTGTTCCTATTGCACACGGTGAGGGGCGATTTACCACCACCGAACCGAAACTTTTGGACAGACTTATCAAAGGTAAGCAGACGGTTTTCCGTTACTGTGATGAGAATGGAAAAATTGCCGATGAATATCCGGTGAATCCGAACGGGGCTCTCTACGGCCTTTCGGCCGTGTGTAACGAAGAGGGGAATGTTATGGCTATGATGCCTCATCCGGAAAGGACACTGAAGGCATTCAAAGAAAATTACATGAATGACATCATGCTTTCCATGAAGCGCTGGATCGAAAGTCATCCGGTGTCCCCCGTATCATCCGGCATCAAGAGGGCGCAAAAGTCATATGAGTTTATTCCGGTTCCAAAGGTACATGCATCTCTTCTGGTTCGTCTTATCATTACCGATAACGAGGAGTGGACCTTAAATCAGACGCTTCATAGCATTGGATATCCTGAAGTGACTTTGAAGAAGCGTGTTTGGTGGGGGGTTGAGACTTCCCACCGCGATGTTGTTTCCGTTGCTGAGAAGCTTCGAACATCGGGAGAGCTTGCCAATCTTAACAAAGAATCTGTAGAGGTTGTTGTCGCAGAATTCTGAGCTGGGAGGGGTTTCGTTTCTTGTGCAGCATCTTGAAGATATGAAGAGTGCCGCAAAGACTGAGAGACTTAGCTCACACTATCCTGATCTTAAGATTTCGAGAGTGCATAGGGGGATTTTGTGGACGATTGAGGGGGCGGATGAGGCGAAGGCAAAGAAGATTGCCGATACGTTCCTGCTGCACAATCCGCATTCAATGACTATCGCGAAATTTGCCTAGGAAATTTCGCTCAAATTCAAAAGTTTCAAAGTGTCATCCCCCGATCCGGGTCGAGGGCAAGGATTCGAAAAATTACAGCACTTCAGAACCGCTGTGGGCTCCACATATTTTTTGTCGTATCCGTAGAGACGTGCCGTGGCGCGTCTATGATTTAAAAAATGTGGAGACCTGAATTCTCGTCTCTACACCGAGGCATGCCATGGCATGTCTCTACGGGGAATCGATTTTTTGGTAATATAACAGTATGCTGAAACGAGTTTTACAGTTCGTCTGGCATCTCCCGAGGAATCTGATGATTCTGTTGGTCAGGGTATATCAGAAGACGCTTTCACCTGATCATAGTTTGCTGATGAAGGGGTTGTTTCCGCATGGGCACTGCAGGTTCACGCCTACGTGTTCGGAATACGCCGTGGGCGTGTTACGGAAGTACGGGTTTGTTCTTGGCATGCTGAAAGCTGTCTGGCGGGTGCTTCGGTGTAATCCGTGGAGGAAGGGAGGGCTGGATTTACCGTGAGACGTAACATGTGCCGTAGAGACGTAACATGTTACGTCTCTACGGACCTCAACGCCTCCTGTAGGGTGCTGAGGGCTAGCAGGGCGCACTTGAGTCTGGTTGGTCCTATGTCGACACCGAGCAGTTTCAGCATGTCTTCTTTGGTGATCTTTCTTGCTTTGTCGAGGGTTTTGCCGGTGAGTTCTTCGGTGAGCATGGAGGCGGCTGCCTGAGAGATGGCACAGCCTATGCCGTCAAAAGTTATTTTCTTAATTCTGTTATTCCTGATTTCGAGATACATGGTGATCTGATCGCCGCACAGAGGGTTTGCTCCCTCTTTTGAGACCGTTGCGTCTTTCAGTTTGCCCTTGTTTCTGGGGTTCTTGTAGTGATCGAGAATGTTTTCAGCGTAGAGATCCATACTGTAAGCGGTAAGCAGTAAGCTGGTAAGCAGTAAGCTAATAAGCAGTAAACTAACAAGCGGTAAGCAGTAAGCTAATAAGCAGTAAGCACCTGAACACAGAAATTAAAAAGATTATCTGAAGATCTGTTGTATCTTCTGGAGAGCTTTTAGAATTTTTTCGATGTCCGATTCGTCGTTGTAGACGTAAAAACTGATTCGGGCTGTTGCGGGAATGTTGAGTGCGGTCATGAGGGGCTGGCAGCAGTGGTGGCCGGCGCGGATACAAATATTTTCTGAATCGAAAACTTGTGCGATGTCGTGCGGATGCACGCCATCCATAGTAAATGAGATAATTCCGGCATGTTCTTCTTCGTTTTCCGGACCGAAAAGGGTTATACCCTTTTCTTTTTTAAGCGCGTTCCATGCTTTCTTAAAGAGCTCTTTCTCGTGTGCGCGCACATTCTCCATTCCGATGTTTTCGAGATAATCGAAAGCCTCTGCCAGCACGATGGCTCCTTCGATATTCGGAGTGCCGGCTTCGAACCTGTGGGGCGGTAACTGAAATTTCGTTTCCTTCCATGAAACACTTTCTATCATGTCGCCGCCGGTTTGATACGGCGGCAATGTTCGCGCAATGTTTTCTTTGATCACAATTACACCTATTCCGGTTGGTCCGCACGCCTTGTGTCCTGTAAATACCATGAAGTCTGCTCCGATTTCTTTGAAGCTTACTCTCATGTGCGGGACGCTCTGCGAAGCGTCCACAAGCACGAGGCTTCCTGCCGAGTGTGCCAATTCAACAATGTTTTTTACCGGATTGATGGTGCCGAGCGCGTTGGAAACGTGCGTTACGCAGACCAGCCTTGGTTTCTTTTCCAACTTTTTTTTGAGGTCGTCTAAGTCGAGTGCCTGGTCCTTCGTAAGTTTTACCACCTCAAGTTTGCAGCCTGTTTTCTTGCCTGCCATCTGCCACGGAACGATGTTTGCGTGGTGCTCCATTTCTGTCAAAAGCACAGTGTCTTTTTCACTCAACGGGAATACGGATGCTACCAGATTGATTCCTTCTGTCGCGTTTCTCACGAAGATTACCTCCTCCGCTTTGGCGCCGACGAAGTCGGCTACTCTTTTCCGCGCGTTTTCGTATTTTTCTGTCGCCAGCTGGCTTAAGCGGTATAAGCCGCGATGAATATTCGCGTTGGAAGTTTTGTAGAAATTCGTGATCGCATTTATAACCGTCTCTGGTTTCTGACTCGTTGCGGCACTGTCCAGATAGCAGAGATCCGGATACTTTTGGAAGATGGGAAAATCTTTTTGTATGTTACGTATATTCATGTTTCAGGTGTTATTTGAGAAATGAGGAATCTGCTTGTAACTCATAAAACGGTGCTGAGAGATGAGCTTTTCTTATGATCTTTTGTATCTCCTCTTTTTTCAAGCCCCTGCTTGCCATGAAAAATTTCTCTTCTTCTCCAAGCTTTGCAATCGATGCTCCGTGCGATGCCCGTATGTTATCTATATCGGCGTGAATTTCCGGTTTTGCTTCGATGTCCGGACTCCCGTCGAGAATGAGAACTTTTTCGATGAGTGTTGCGTCAGTTTCGGTTGCTGTTTTTTGCATTTCCATTTTTCCGCTCACATCTCCCGTTGCTTTTCCATCTGCCACCACGGCTATGTTCATTGCGCACAGATTTTTTTTGCCGATGAAAATATGTTTCATAGCGATGGATTTTTTTTCATTGTTTCGTATGTCCGCACAGGCGGCCACTTTGGTTTCCGATTCGTCTCCGACAGAGATTATCGTGACATTGCTTTGCTGATTTCGCCTTTCCAGGAAGGCCATGTTTACCGCCAGTTGCACACGATTTCCGGTGATGATTATGATTTTCGTATTATTATCCATGCGTTTTCCGCTGAGAGTAACAGAGCTTCTGTTTCCCGCGATAACAACCATATTTTTCCAGTTTTCATTTTTCTTCGGTGTGAGCACCGAGGATGTTCCGTTCGCAACTCTTATAACCGTAGTACTTCCAACCTTTTTTCCTGACCGGTATCCGAGCGGGATATTTTCCCCGGTGAGGTTCTGAAGTATCTGCTGAATTTTTTTTGCCCGTGCTTGTGTCATGGTGTCTTTAAGCTATGGCGTTATGTATTTCCATATCGATGAGTCTGTTCATCTCCACGGCGTATTCCAGGGGGAGTGACTTTATGATGGGCTCTATGAATCCGTTCACGATCATGGCTTTTGCCTCCTCTTCTTTCATGCCTCTCGCTTTGAGAAAAAATATGTCTTCCTCGCGAATTTTTCCCGCCAACGCTTCGTGCGTCATACTCGCTTCGGCATTTTTGCAGTTCATCTTCGGTAGTGTTACCGATGATGATTTTTCGTCGAGAATCAGCGTGTCGCAACGCACGTCCGAAATGCAGTTGTCCGCTTTTGGCAGAATTGATATGAGGCTCCGGAAAACGGTCTTTCCACCGTTTTTTGCAAGACTTCTGGAAAGCACTCTCGATGTTGTTTCGGGAGCCGCATGGATCACTTTTGCTCCGGTATCCTGTGTTTGATTTTCTCCCGCGAAGGCTATTCCTAAGTGATCACACCGCGCTCCTCTGCCTGCAAGGATGCTGCAGGGGTACAACATGGTAATTTTACTTCCCATGTTGCCTCCGACCCACTCCATGAGTCCGTTTTCTTTCACGAGCGCTCGTTTGCTGTTCAGGTTAAATGTGTCTTTGCTCCAGTTTTCGACCGATGAGTAACGCATGCGTGCGTTTTCTTCCACAAAAACTTCGACACAGCCGGCGTGTAGGGCATCTCTTCCGTATTTCGGTGCGGAACAGCCTTCGATGTAATGCGCCTGCGCCCCTCTATCTATAACGATCAGGGTGTGCTCAAACTGTCCCATCCCGGGTCTGTTCATTCGGAAGTACGCCTGCATCGGTTTACTTACCGAAACTCCTTTTGGCACATAGAGAAAGGTGCCGCCGCTCCATACCGCTCCGTGCAGGGCCGCGAATTTATGTTCAGTCGTCGGGATCAGTTTCATAAAGTGATCGCGCACGAGTTTCTCGTGTTTTTTTAGTGCTGTCTCCATGTCCATGAAGATGACTCCTTTTTCTTCCCACTCTTTTTTCAGGTTGTGATATATCACCTCGGATTCATATTGCGAGCCGGCACCGGCGAGCATTTCTTTTTCCGCCTGCGGGATCCCGAGCTTTTCAAACGTCTCGCGAATATTCTTTGGAACTTCGCTCCATGAAGATTTTTTTTCACTTACGCTTGAGTAGTATGTGATGCTCTTTAGGTCCAGTTTCTGCACCTCTTTGGGCCCCCAGGAGGGGAGGGGGATCTCGTGAAACTGCTCGAGTGCCGCAAGCCGTAATTTCAGCATCCATTCCGGTTCCCTCTTTTTCTGTGAGATCTTTTTTATGAGAGACACCGAAAGGTGCTCCGCCAAATGTTTGGGTGATACCGCACTCCGTTTGTGTGTTGCAGCAGTTTCGCATGTTTCTTATTGGTTGTTTTTTTTAGTCTTTCACTATGGCTTCGTATCCCCGTTTTTCGATCTCTTTTGCAAACTCACGCCCTCCGGATTTAACGATTTTCCCCTGTGCCATCACGTGTACATGGTCCGGTCTGATGTAGTGCAAAATGCGTTCGTAGTGCGTTATCACGAGTATGCCGCGATCCTTTGATGCGAAACCGCGTATTGTCTCGGCAACATCTTTGAGTGCGTCGATGTCGAGTCCGGAATCTATCTCATCGAGAATTACGAGTCTTGGTTGCAAAAGCAGCATGGTGAGAATTTCCACTTTCTTCTTTTCTCCTCCGGAAAATCCGACGTTCATGTTTCTTTCCAGAAGTTTTGGATTCATGTTGAGTTCTTTTGCTTTTTCTTCCATCTCTTTGGCAAACGATATTACGGACATCTTTTCCCTTGCCCCTGAATTGCTTCTTTTTACGGACCATAAGAAACTCGAAAGCGATATTCCGGAAATCTCTCTTGGATACTGGAATGCGAGGAAGATGCCTTGTCTTGCCCTTTGTGTTGTGTCCAAGTCGAGTATCGATTTTCCGCGGAAACGTATGTCACCCCCGACGGGGGTGAATTTCAGATTCCCGAGAATCGTGTGTGCCAATGTGCTTTTTCCGGAGCCGTTCGGGCCCATGATCGCGTGGATTTCACCATTTTGTATGGTGAGGTTTACCCCGTGCAATACTTCGGTATCCTTTATTTTGGCGCGGAGATTTTTGATTTCGAGAAGACTCGTGTTTATCTTTTTTTGCATTGTGGAATTGGATTAGTGTGTTCGCAGATTTTTTGTGTCAGTGAACCTAAGGTTATTTTTTTAAATACGGTGTCGATCTCGCCCTGAACTTTGTGCCATGCTCTTCCCATAATGCAGGAGGGTGCTTTTTTGCAGTGAGTGTTTTTCAAGCAGCAGGCGATGAATGGTGATGTTTCGAAAAGAACCAATATGTCGTACAGAGAAACATGATCCGGATCTTTGTTCAGACGAAAGCCTCCGAGACTCCCCAATCTTGAGGTAACGATCCCTTTTTTTGTGAGTGTGTTCAGGATCTTGAGAAGCAGAGGTTTTGGCAGTCTTCCTTTTTCTGCAATTTCATCCGCTTTTGTAAGCTTATTTTTCGGTTGTTCCGCGAGGTAGAGACTCGCGAGGACGGCGTATTCACTTTTTTTGCTGAGATTCATGGTGTAATTAAAGTGGACTATTTTGGTCTACAATATATGCGGATACCCTTTTCCGGTCAAGTTTTTTTGTGGTCGTGGTCTTTACTTTCCCGTGCAATTCGGTATGGTTCTTGACGTAACATATTTTTCATTCTATGGAGAGAAAAATAACTCCAATCCGACGCGTTTCGCGTACTGAGGCAACGGCCGATACTGCGCGTAAACTCGACCAAACAGCCATTCGTATGGGGGTTTCCGCCGTTCAGATGATGGAGCTTGCCTCGTATCACATCGGGCAGTTTTGTCTTGATAAATTTTCCGGGAAACGGATTGGTGTGATAGCCGGAGGTGGTAATAACGGGGCGGACGCTCTTTCCTCCGCGAGATTTATGGTAAATGGCGGACTTTCCGTTGAGATTATTCTTGCTGAATCCGCCAATAAGCTTTCCTTACTTGGGAAACAACATCTTTCCGTTCTACGGAAGATGGGAGTGCGTGTGCGTGCTTACTCTCTTAAAAATTCTCTTGCGTACGATGTTATTGTTGATGGACTCATAGGGTATTCACTCAAGGGGGATCCTGCGGGTGTATATGCCGACTGTATTTGTGCCATGAATGCTTCACATGCCATTATTGTTTCGATTGATGTTCCTTCGGGGTATGACGCGAATGTCGCTTCCGCACTCGCACCGTGCATTAAAGCTGATGCTACCATTTTTCTCGCATCTCCAAAGGCCGGATATACTCTCAAGCGTAATAAGAGTTTCTTCGGCGAGTGTTATCTTGTCGATATCGGTGTACCGGTGAAGGCATATCAGGTTTCCGGAATTCGATATCCGTTCAGCCGTTAGTTTTTGTTATATCGAGTTTGCGATATTTTCGAGACACTGTGTGATTTCCGGTCTCAGATCTTTTTCTGTTGTTACGGAGGCCGGGTCTATGTTTTTAATGTGTTCTTTTAACATGGTGAGCGTATCGGCCAGCGGGAGATTTGCTCCGGCGATTGCCCGTACGGATTTATCGAGAGCTTTTTTTACGAGACTCATGGCGTGTATTTTTTTTGTCATTGCTTGCAAGGTTGCAATATCCTCCTGACGCATTGTTGTTCCCGCCATGTTCAATTGTTGTTTTACGGCAAACTGCACGGTATTGATATCAAGATCATCAACCTGTGTTTCCATGTCGCTTATTGCGACCAGGTCTTTTGCTGTTTGTTTGAGTTTTGCAAGTTCTCTTCCCAGTATTGTTCCAATGATTCTCTTTGCGCCATTCCTTTCGTGAGTTTCAGAATCTATGCGTGGAGAATTTTCATTTTGCTGTAATGGGATTTCAAGTTTTTGGTCTGATGATTTCATAATTTTTTTATAGTGAAGGGTTTATAGTGTGTTTGAAATTGTGAAGCAACTAGTTTTCACGATCTCTTTCTTGCGATTTTATGCCTTTCGTTCTGCGGACCTATTTTTTCTCTTGCGGATTCGAGTTGAAAGTTTTTTTAAAAGTATTTCTTTTCTTCCATGTTTGCCTTGTGGCCGGCGAATTTTTTGTTAGAGTGCAGGTAACTTCTTACGAAGTTCTTTTTTTATCCATTTTCGCTTTCTTATGGCCAATAATCCATTTGAGAATGCGCAGGAACAACTGCGAAAAGCCGCAAAAATCATTGCTTTGGAGGATGATATTTTGGAGCAGCTTCTAGAGCCCATGCGTATTCTTGAGGTGAGTATTCCGGTGAGGATGGACAATGGAAAAATGAAGGTATTCAGGGCGTTTCGAAGTCAGCACAATGATGCCATTGGTCCTACAAAAGGCGGTATTCGTTACCACTGGAATGTAAGCAGGGATGAAGTGAAGGCTCTTTCCATCTGGATGACTATGAAATGTTCTACTGTTGGCATTCCGCTCGGTGGAGCCAAGGGTGGAATTATTTGTAATCCAAAAGAATTGTCCTTAGGGGAACTTGAGAGGCTTTCGAGGGGGTACATCCGCATGATTTATAAATATATTGGTCCCACCCAGGATGTTCCCGCTCCTGATGTTTATACAACACCGCAAATTATGGCCTGGATGCTTGATGAGTATGAGCAGATTATCGGTGAAAAGGCACCGGGCATGATTACGGGCAAACCAATTATTATTGGCGGGTCACAGGCGAGAGGGTATTCCACTGCACAAGGTGGTGTGTATTGTACTGATGAACTCAATTCCCGAATGAAATTCGGATCGAGCCCAACGGTTGCCATTCAGGGGTACGGAAATGCCGGAAGCTATATGGCGCGACTTCTCCATAAAATGGGGTATGTGATTGTTGCCGTTGCTGATTCGCAGGGCGGTATTATGAACGAGAAGGGTCTTGATCCACAGCTCGTGCTTGATCATAAGGAAACTACCGGTTCCGTTGTCGGGTACAACAAGGCACAGCCGATTGATGATACGGATCTTCTTGCGCTTGATGTTGATATCCTTATTCCTGCCGCACTTGAGAATGTGATTACCAAAGAAAACGCAAAAGCTGTCCGGGCGAAGGCTATTGTTGAGTTGGCTAACGGGCCAACTACTCCTGAAGCTGATGAAATTCTCTTCAAGAATGGAGTGACGGTTGTTCCCGATATATTGGCGAATGCCGGAGGCGTGACAGTCTCGTACTTTGAGCAGGTGCAGAACGCGTACAATTATTATTGGACAGAACAAGAGGCTTTGGAGAAGCTGGAGGTTATTATGCGAAGCGCTTTCGAGCGAGTCTGGAAGAATAAGGAGAGTTTCTCGGTAGACATGAGAACTGCCGCCTACACTGTTGCCATTGGACGTGTTGCTGATGCCATGCGCTTCAGGGGCTACGGAAAAAAACAGGGAAAATAATCGTATTTGCTGGTAAGAAGTATGTTTAAACTCAAACTCACACTGGAGGATGGAACCGAATTCATCGGTCAGAGCTTCGGCAAACTGGCCGAGTCCGAGGGGGAAGTTGTGTTTAATACCGGTATGGTCGGATATCCGGAGTCGCTTACAGATCCTTCGTATCGCGGGCAGATTCTTGTTCTTACGTATCCGCTCGTGGGAAATTACGGTGTTCCCAAACAGGAAAGATCGGAATACTCACCGCTTCTTACCAAGAGTTTCGAATCTCCGCATATTCACGTGAAGGGGCTTATTGTTTCCGAATACTGCGAAGAGTATTCCCATTGGAATGCAGAAAAAAGTCTTGGTCAGTGGCTTATGGAAAATGAGGTCCCGGGAATTTTTGGTATCGATACCAGGCGACTCACTCAGATTCTCCGTGAGAAAGGAGCCATGCTTGGGAAAATACGTGCCGTCATGAATGAAAAATCCGAACCATTTTACGATCCCAATAAAGATAATCTTGTCGGGCAGGTTTCGTGTAAAGATGTTATGGAATATCCGGCCGGGAGAAAAAAAGTTATTCTTGTCGACTGCGGCGTGAAGGAGGGGATCATCAGGAATTTTCTGAAACGTGGCATTACGGTCATTCGTGTTCCTTGGGATTATGACTTTTTTGAGGACAAGAATCTTTCCTATAACGGTATTTTCTTTTCCAATGGCCCCGGAGATCCTGCCACTTTGGCTCCGACAATTGAGCACATGAAACGAGCTCTTACACGCCAAAAAAAGCCTGTATTTGGTATCTGTCTTGGTTGCCAGATCATGGGGCTTGCCGCCGGCGGAACCACATATAAATTGAAATACGGGCACCGTTCGCAGAATCAGCCCTGTATGGATAAAGAAACCGGACGTTGTGTGATTACTTCGCAAAATCACGGTTTTGCGGTGAGGCCGAAACTGCCGGACGATTACGCCGTTTGGTTTGTGAATGCCAATGATCAGACCGTTGAAGGAATTAAACATAAACGAAAACCGTTTTTCTCGGTGCAGTTTCATCCGGAGGCCTGCCCAGGGCCGACAGACTCTTTGTATCTTTTCGACAAGTTTGTAAAACTTTTGTAGTTAGCATACTTATGTATGCGTGTTGTTTCCGTATCTTCGGCAGTTATCTCTCCAGGCGAATCTGTTTTTGAGGCTTTTTGCAAGTGCGCTCCGCGTTTACATGAGGGCGACATTATTTGCGTTGTTTCCAAGATTGTCGCTTTTGAACAAAAGCGACTTCGAAGCTTACACGACTCTGAGCTGTCGTCTCTTGTTCGCGCGGAAGCTGATGAGGTGCTTCGCGATGGCGAGTGGGCACTCACCGTTAAAGACGGTGTGGTTACGTGCAATGCGGGGATAGATCTTTCGAACTCTCCGAAAGGATTTGCGATACTTTGGCCCGTGGATATTTGGGAGTGGGCGCATAATTTTCGAAAAAAACTCTGCATGCGTTTTGGTCTTAAGAAGCTTGGTGTTGTTGTCACCGATTCCCGGTGTACTCCGCGCCGGGCCGGCGTGACCGGTTTTGCTCTCTCTTTTGCCGGTTTTCATGGGGTGGTGGACGAGCGAGGGAAAAAAGATCTTTTTGGAAATACCATGAAGGTGACCAGGCGACATGTTGCGGATAGCATTGCCGACGCCGCAGTGTTGCTGATGGGTGAAGCGGCGGAATCCACCCCGTTTGCCATTGTAAGCGAAGCTCCCGTTAGGTTTACTCCCAGAAGGGCTGATCCGCGCGATTCTGCGATTGCTAAAAACGAGGATCTTTTTTTCGTATAAAAAAACCTCTTTGCATCATGCGAAGAGGTTTTCAAGGAGAACGATGTAAGTTTTTTACTTCCCGTTTCTTTTTGCTTTCAACCCTTTTGCCAAAAGTACGTCAGCACGACGTGTGTTGTATTCGATTTTCATGAGGAGTTGTAAAAATTCCGCAAAAGCGAGAAGCATGAACGCCGCTATTATTCCTATAAGGCCAACAAGAAGAAAATTTACCGTTTGGATGCCGCTCCATGTGCCGTAGATTGCGCCGAGGGCACCGAAGATGAATATGAAAAATGCCATCACCTCGAGAACCATAACGCTCAGGGCGATGAAACTAAACTCATGTTTATAAAGATGTCTTTGCATAGCTTCTCGTTAAAGAATATCTGCTACGGGTCATCGTATATTTCTTGTATAATGATGTCAAAGTTTGAGTCTTTCCCAAAACATAATTTAGTTTTCTAAGCAATGGTTTCTTCTTCCCCACTTGTGTCGGTTATTATCCCAACATATAACGAGGAACAGTATCTTCCAAAACTTTTGGAGTGTTTAAAGCATCAGACGTTTCGTGATTTCGAAATGGTTGTTGCCGACAACCACTCTCCTGATGCCACAAGAAAAATAGCGGCAAGTTATGGTGCAGTTGTGACTGACGGCGGTCTTCCGGGGAGGGGGCGAAACTTAGGTGCGAAGGTTGCCCGCGGACAGATCCTCTTTTTTATTGATGCGGATGTGACACTTCCTCATGCCTTTCTCGAAAAAACGGTAAAAGATTTTTTAAAGTACTCATGTGATATCGGTACGACTCTTACCAGGGCGCACTCGAAGCATCTTTTTGACCGGTTGTTTTTTGTCATTTGTAATTTCGGTGTGCTTTTTTTCCAGTACTTTCGTCCTATTGCCCATGGCTTTAATATTATTGTTACCAGCAAAAGATTTCATGAGGTTGGCGGGTTTGATGAAACGCTTGTTGCCGGTGAGGATTTTGATTTTGTTCGCAGGGCCAGTGCGGGACATCGTTTCAGAGTGTTTCGTTCCACGTATGATATCGCTTCGGTACGACGCTTTCAGAAGATTGGCAGGATGCAGATGTTTTTGAAATTGATGGTTCTTATAGTGCGGACTTTGATTTTTGGTGAGAAGCTCAAGCACAAGGGTGATTATGATTGGTCGGGCTACGGCAAGAAGATTCAGGGGGGCAAGAGAATTACTGTTAAAAAATAGTGTTTTGACTTATAATCCGCTCTTACTGTTTTTTGTTATGAATGTTTACTGTATAGGCATCGGTGGGATTGGTGTGTCGGGAGTGGCGCGGCTTCTCAAATTCGAGGGGCACCACGTGA
Source organism: uncultured bacterium (assembly GCA_963775025.1). Classification (GTDB taxonomy): domain Bacteria; phylum Patescibacteriota; class Gracilibacteria; order JAUYGZ01; family DAOVYC01; genus CAVZHD01. The sequence goes on along the minus strand of CAVZHD010000001.1, from coordinate 647,233 downwards.
GTGGTTCCGATTCCAGCAGTTCGATAATCACTGATGCGCTTCGTGACGACGGTATTCCGGTATATTTTGATCAGACCGGCAGGTATCTGTCCCGGGATACGGATATTGTTGTGTACTCCGTTGCCGTTTCGGAGAATCATCCGGAGCTTCGGAGGGCTTTGGATCTTGGTATTCCGGCGCATACGTACGCCGAGGTGCTTGGCGAGTACAGCAGGCATAAACGAACCATCGCTGTTTGCGGTTCCCACGGCAAGACAACAGCTACCGGTATGCTTACTTCCGTTTTTGTTTCCAGTGGCGCCAAGCCTTCCGCTCTTGTCGGGAGTCTCATGAAAGATTTTGGCGGTCTCAATGTAATCCGTGGTGCGGATGATATGTTTATTGTGGAGGCTTGTGAGTATCGGATGAATTTTGCTTCCCTGCATCCCAAGCACGCATTGGTTACCAATATTGAACTCGATCACTGTGATTATTTTGCTTCGGAAGAGCATTATTTTCGTGCTTTCCACTCATTTCTTCGCAAAGTTCCGATAAACGGTATTGTTGTTATGAGGGAGCAGGATGGGCCGAAGGTTGATGCAAAAAATCTTCCCTGCAGGGTTATCTATTACGACTCTTTCATAGAAGAATTACGATCACGGCCGGATTTCCAGCTTAAGGTTTTTGGCGATCATAATATCGCCAATGCCGCCTGTGTTTACGCGTTTGCGCAGGCGTATGGAATTCAGCCGGAGAAGATTTTGCGTGGACTTGCTCTTTTTTCGGGCACATGGAGGAGAATGGAATACAAGGGGGGCTTAAAGGGGGCGAGTGTGTTTGATGATTACGCGCACCATCCGACTGAGGTGCGAGCGACACTCGCTGCGTTCCGAAAGCATTTTCCGGATAAAACCATCCGTGCTGTTTTTCAGCCGCACCAGCATTCACGAACCCGTTTTTTTCTTCAGGATTTCGCACAGTCGTTTCAGGATGCGGATGAGGTTATTGTGCCGAATATTTACCGCGTGAGGGATTCCGAACAGGTTGCCGCCTCAATCTCCGTTGGCGATCTCGTTTCGGAGATCGGCCGTTTTCACAAGAATGTGAAAAACGGTGGTGGTCTTGATGAAACCGCCCAACTTCTTTCAGCTACGGCCGCTGAGAATCAAATTATTGTGGTAATGGGGGCAGGGGATGTCACAAAGATTCACACCGGTCTCAGTCTTATCTAAACGGTCTTATAAAAAAACCCGCCGAGGCGGGTTTTTATTATGTGCTTATTTCTTGAGTTCCTGCTCGATGAGCGTCTCGAAAGTCTCAAACGGATATGCCCCTTTTACGAGCCAGCCGTTGATAATGAATCCCGGTGTTCCGGAGATGCCGAGCTTCTTTCCTTCCTCTATATCCTTTGCGATTTCGTCCTTGTATTTCTCGCCCTCAAAACATGTGTTGAAGTTTTTCATGTTCAGACCGATCGACTTCGCAATTTCTATAATTTTTTCTTCAGACAGGGCTGCCTGATTTTTGAAGAGCTCGTCATGCATTTTGAAGTACATATCGTTTCCTTCGTCTCCGGCGCATTCAGCTGCCAATGCCGCAGGCATAGCGTTTGGATGGAATTCCAATGGGAAATCACGGAAAACATATTTCACTTTTCCGGTGTCGATATATTTTTCCTGAATCTTCGGTACAACCTGATCCACGTGTCTCTTGCAATACGGACACTGATATTCGGAGAATTCAACGATGGTTACCGGAGCATCCGCTTTCCCCAAAAACGCGTCGTCATCGGACATGTCTTCATCGGTAACTTTTTTTGGCTGATTGGCTGCCACTTGTTGTTTTTGTGCTTCCGCCTCCTGTTTTGCCACATATTTCGCAATAGCCGCCTCGATCATTTCATCGCTGACGCCGGCACCGGAAAGCGCGTATCCTAGGTATGCAAGTCCTCCGGAAACGAGCAGGGCGCAGACGAGCAGAGTTGCCGTGAGTTTGTTTGAAGATGTCATGTTTTTTGTTGGTTATTGGACGGGTTCAAGAATATATGTGAGATACGTGAAAAGCAATGGTGTTTGGCTTTGAGGACATTCTTCGCTGACGCGAAATCAGTGGCCCACCATTCGAAGCTCTTCGAAGTTTTCGAGTGAAATGAGAAAACGAAGGAGAGCGAAGAATGGTGGGGGCGGAAGGAATTGAACCTTCGACCAATCGGTTATGAGCCGACTGCTCTAACCACTGAGCTACGCCCCCAATAGCATGGTCTTTCTTATCGCAGGGGTATTATGGTCATTTTCGTATTTTGGCGCAAACCAAAATAAGCCTTGTCTTTGTTTGTCGATGGCTCGTGAGCGATTGTTTCTAGCCTTGGACCTCTATCCACTTTACCCCAGATCCGAAGACGTTGAGCTCCTGCATTTTTTGCTCTTTTGTGGCCCTGATGGCAGCGGTTCTTATTTGTTTGTCCGGCTTTTGTTCCAGAAACGCTTTTAATGCTCTCGCCTTGTCCACGCCCTGCCAATCGACCACTATTGATAGTGCTGGCTCATAGCGCAGTGTTCGCAAAAATGCGTAGAAGTCTACCATATCCATGGTGAGAAATTCCTTGCTCACATCTCTTGGTGTTGGTTCTTTATCGACATTTGATCCGAATGATTCCATGTGTTTTTTTCTTTTCCTATTCTATTCCTATTCTCGCTTCAATCTCTTGGTCGACCCTTCGGCAGGCTCAGGGTCTCCCATTGCTTTCTGCTACACTTTTCTTTTCCTATTCTATTCCTATTCTGGCTTCAATCTCTTGGTCGACGAATACCTTCTTTCTTCCGTACTTGAGTCGGGAATACTGCTTAACGATTTCTGCTGTTTTTTCGTTCGCACCGGTTTTGTCGTAGATGGTTTCCAAACTGAACGGACGTGAGGTGGTGTTGTTGATGTTGAGTTTAATGTAGGCCTTGTAGTTTGCGATTCCGATGATGTCTTGTTCGCTTAGCGCCGGAGCAAACTCCTTTGTCATGTATTCGGCGTCTTCAGCGCCGATTTTGAATGCCACCATGGTTCCCACGTTACCGAAGACGGCGTCGCGGATGGCTGTGGATGTTTGTCCGAATTTCGACACGGTGAGCTGGCCGATATACTGGTGAGCCATAATGAGGCCGAGTCTGTATTTTCTTGCTTCTGAAAGAATTGAACAGAATGAATCGGTCGCGAAGTTCTGGAACTCGTCGACGTAGAGGAAAAAATCTTTTCTTTTTTCACCCGAGAGATCCACACGACTCATGGCCGCCATTTGTAATCTTGCCACGACTACCAGTCCAAGAAGCTGAGTGTTGAGATCGCCAATTTTACCTTTGGACAAATTGATAAGGAGAACCTTTTGATTATCCATGACATCACGGAAGTTGAACGCCGATTTCGGCTGCCCAATGGTGTTTCTCATGATGGTGTTTGTGATGAACGGACCGAATTTTGCGGAGAAATACGGTATCATTTCCTGCTTTTCCCTTTCGCCCGTGTTGGCGTATTCATGCTCCCAGAAAGATCTTACAATCGGATTTGTCACTTTGCTTACTTTGTATTTCATGAATTCGTTGTCCACGAAAATTCTTGGTACATCAATGAGTGTTGCCCCTTCTTCCTGATCTTCCATGAGCGTGAGACATCCGTTTCTAAAGTAGTGCTGAATGCGCGGTCCGAAAATTTCATCTCCGAATATTTTTATGAAGATTTCCGTTGCCTGAGAAGAGGCCATGTCCATTTGTTCGGGTGTGGATGCTTCGAGCATGTTTAATCCCATAGGTCTTTCCTGATCTGCCGGATTAAAGACAATTACCTCTTTTGCGCGCTCTTTTGGCACATACATAAGGCAGTCTTCAATAAGGTCTCCGTGCGGATCTACCACGCAACAACCATCTCCATTTTTTATGTCCTGTCTCGCCATAAAGTTGAGAAGTACAGACTTACCGCTACCAGATTTACCGATGATGTATTGATGTCTCGTTCGGTCGTCTTTCATGATGCGAATCTCTTTTTTTACGCCGCGATATACGTTGTATCCCAAAAGTATTCCTTCCGTTGGAACGTTGGTTGGTGCAGGAAGTACTCGGTACTTAAGCCAGGCGATTACCGGTGTCAGGTTGTATCGTGCGTTTGGAAGATGGTATATGGAACCAAGTTCTTCCGGGACCATGAGCGAGCTTTTTTCTCCATAGTGCGTCAGTCGTCTATTGAAGTTGAATAACATCCATGGCGTGTTGATGAAATTAATCGGTACGATTCTTCTTATCTGAAACCAGTTCATTCCCTGATGCATGAAAACGTTGAAGGCGAGTGACAGATTATTCACGATGTCCTGGGCTCCGTCTTCACTCTCGGATTGCGTTACTACACGGATTACCGTATCGAATCCCGGCTGATTTGCTTTTTCTCCCACCTTCTTCCATACCTCCTCTTCGGACTGAAGCATGCGAACATAGCTGTCGCCGCCGGATGCTCCCGGAGCGTTTGTCGGAGCCTCTCCATGTATAAGCATTCCAAAGATGCCACCCAATATTCGTCCTATCAGGCCGAGAATGGGTATCCCTGAAAACATGTGAGCCTTCTTTCCTTTAAATGCCGCGGTGGCGATTTTTTTTGCCTTTTTTGACCACCGGTTTGATTTTGGGTTTACAAGAATTTGCACAATCGCCTTGTCGCTTTCTTTGAGTTTCGACAATACGTTTGATATATCGTTTAACGGATCGTTTTCGAGATCCTTATATGTTCGTATGGGGTAGTAGTACGGTTGTTTTTCGTACATGAAAAATGCCCGGATGTGTTTTCCGGGTTCTTTCTTCATCTTTACCGGTGTCGTGAATTCTATTTCCGCATCGGTATACGAGCTTGTTATTTGTTTTTCGATAAGATTTGCGTACCAGTTGTATGTTACGACGTGAAAAAACACCTCCTTTTTTTCATACACTATTTCAAATGAAACACTGTCCAGATTCCAAAAGAAGGTTCGGATCATGTTTTTCAGGGAAAGCTCCTTAAGCTCATATACAGCCCTGAAAAGCTGTTCCATTGTTGATACAATTTCCTTGAAATCCTTTTCCGTTTGATCCTCGCGGTCCTTTTTTGTTTCCTTTCTCGGGATGAGGATTTTCATGCATACGAGGTCTTTGGATTTTCGTACCGCAAAAAGAAATCTTGCCACGAAAACCAGGAGTTTCCAGGCGACAATGATCCCTATTGCGATAACGAGAATCGTTATTACCGCTTGCACCGGGTTTTGAAACAGGTTTTCCATGTAATCCGTCAAAAATCTAGGCATAGTTATCCAGATTTATCCAAGTATTATAGCATACAAATGGCTGAAAATGAAGGAATTACCGTATGGAAATTCCTTAAAAAAGCACTTGTTTTGGATACGGTGGAGAATTATGCTCTGGATGTTTTTTTATCTCTTTTTTCTTTTTGCCATGAATATTTCCGTGGATCTTGTTATCGGTATTGTCGGTATGGCGCTTATTCTCCTCGCATTTCTCTTGAATCAGATCAATACCTGGAGAAATGACGATCTTGTTTATGACATCGCGAATTTTCTTGGGAGTTCCGGTCTTGTGTACTACGCGTGGGTTGGGCATGCCATTCCTTTCATTATTCTCAATACCGTTTGGGCGTTTTTCTCGCTTCGCGATATTTTTGTCGACATGAGCGATCTTTATAAAGGAAGGAAGAAATTTCATTTTTACCATTTTTCGCGCTAGTCTAGGAATGTCGATACCACATATCTCTTTCATTTTATGAATTACGCCCGCCAGCTTCAGCATTTTTTGTCACACTGTCTTACCGAAACGCATTTTTCTGATTTTGGAAAACTGTATACCGGTAAGGTGCGGGATTGTTATGTGCAGGAAAAGGAAGAGCGCAGGATTCTTGTAACTACGGACAGGCAGAGCGCTTTTGACCGAAATCTCGGGCTTATTCCCTGCAAGGGGCAGGCTTTGAATCAGCTGGCTGTCTGGTGGTTTGAGAAAACGAAAGATATTGTTCCCAACCAGATCTTAAGCGTGCCTGATCCGAATGCGATGGTATGTGAAAACGTAAAAACGTTTCCCATAGAGATGGTGATTCGTGGCTATATGACCGGCAGTACGTCCACCTCGGTGTGGACGGTGTACCAAAGCGGAGCGCGGGAATATTGCGGAAATATTCTTCCGGAGGGCATGAAGAAGAATGAGCCATTTGCCACCCCCATTATCACTCCGACAACGAAATCCGATTTTCATGATGAGCAGATCTCTCCCAAGGAGATTGTGAAACAAGGGCTGGCCACGCAGAAGCAGTGGGACGAGATTGAACGGATTACCCGCGCGCTTTTCGCCCGCGGGCAGGAGCTGGCTAAAAAAGGCGGGCTGATTCTCGTGGACACCAAATATGAGTTTGGTATGCGCGATGACGGAACTATCATTCTGATTGACGAGATCCATACGCCGGATTCTTCACGCTTCTGGATTGCTGATACATATAAAGAAAAATTTGCTGCCGGGCAGGAACCGGAGAATTTCGATAAGGAGTTTTTGCGCCTCTGGTACAAGGGGAAGTGCGATCCTTATAAGGATCCGTTACCGGAGATGCCGGACGATTTCCGTATTCAGGTGGCGCAGAGATATATAGATGTATACGAAAAGCTTACCGGAAGTCAGTTTGCTTTCCCGAAAACGGGGGAGGATATTGTCGCGAGAATCGAGAAGAATCTCCAGGAGTTTAGAGTGAATTTCTAGATTTTCTTTTCCGGGTTCAGTTCTTGGCGCTTTTTTAAAGCGCGCTTCTTGTTATTGTCCGTAAAATATGTTAGAATGTTGTGATCTGTTTTCATTTTCTATGACTCATCAGAGCACGAAACATAAGGATGTATCGCCTTCTCCAAAAGACCTGCTTTTCACTATTACTGATTCCAAGCTGAAGTCTGCTCGTGGTGCTCTTCTTGATGCGCTCTATTCCTACAACAGGAGTATGCCGAAACCGTTTGAGGATGAGTATTTTGCCGGCATGAAGAAGGATATTCAGCGGTATCGCTCCGAGATTGGGAATGTTCTTTCCGGCAGTGGGCGCGAAAGTGCCGTGCCAAGCCAGAAACTTCGCCGCATGGAAGGAGAGGTTGTTGATTTTGAGAATCGAAGGATTGGTCTTGATGTTCAGGAAAATGAGATTTTGGATCTTTTGGGAGTAGCATCATCCAATAATCTTCAGGAATGGTTCGACTATCTTGATATAAAGGGGCAGCAGAGTTTTGTTGAGTCTCTTGGCGTGAAACACACGGATATCAGAAATATGCTTTTCTCACTTAACCTTGAAGAACAGGGCACACTGAAGAATGAGCTGATATTTCGTGTTTTATCGCAAATATCCACGAGATATGCCGGGAGTCCCATTTTCAGAAACGACACCAAATTTAAGACTTTTGTTGAAAAGTTGAAAAGTGTAAAAGCTGGAGAAAGAGGAGAGGCAGAAGCTTCAGCAGCAGCTTCAAGAGTGGCTTAGGATTTTTCAGGGTTTTCATATTTTCGCGAGAGCCTTTTTGTGTTACCTTCTTTCCGGCTTATTCATCGTCTTTTTCTATGGATCAAGATCGTCTTAAAAAACTGGAACAACTGCAAAAGTCCGGAGTCAAAGCTTATCCGGAACGTTTTGAACGAACGCATACTTTGGAGCGCGCATTTAATGAAAAGGTTGGCACCAAGGTTCGTGTTGCCGGACGCATGATGACATTCCGCGAGATGGGGAAACTTGCCTTTGCTCATCTGCAGGATCAGAGCAAAAAGATGCAGATTGTGTTTGAGGTTCAGCATATCGGAAAAGAAAAATTTTCGATGCTCAAACTTTTGGACATGGGCGATATTATCGGAGTGGAAGGGGATATTTTTGTTACCAAAAAGGGCGAGATATCCGTTCTTGTTTCCGATTACTGGATGCTTTCGAAGGCGCTTCGGCCACTTCCTGAGAAGTGGCACGGAGTGAAGGACAGAGAGATCTGTTACCGACAGAGGTATCTTGATCTCATTATGAATAAGGAGACGCGCGAGAGATTTCTTTTCAGAAGCAATCTTATCCGTGTGGTCCGACAGTATCTTGAGGATCACGGTTTTATCGAAATCGAGACACCTATTTTGGCGACGCAGGCCAGCGGCGCTCTCGCCAAGCCTTTTGTTACTCATCACAACGCGCTTGATATCGATGTGTACCTTCGTATCGCTCCGGAGACTTATTTGAAACGTGCGACCGTCGGAGGATTTGAAAGAGTCTTTGAGTTTGCGAAATGTTTCCGAAATGAAGGCATTGATCCAAGCCACTTGCAGGAGTTTACGATGCTTGAATACTATGGCGCGTATTGGAATTTTGAGGACAATATGAAATTCACGGAGGAACTTTTCACCTTCATGCTCCAGAAATTATTCGGAACTTTAAAAGTAGTTATCGAGGGGCAGGAGATCGATTTTACTCCGCCGTGGCCAAGGCGAATGTTCAAAGACCTCATACTTGATGATTGCGGCATCGATATTTCCAAATTTACCGATGTCGCGAAACTGCGAAAGGCTATAAAAGATAAAAAGATTGGGATTGAGGATATGGATCAGTACGGGCTTCCGAACCTCATGGATGCTCTTTATAAGAAGGTTTCCAGACCAAAGCTCGTGAAACCGACTTTTGTTATCAAGCATCCGATTGATCTTAAGCCTCTTGCCAGAAGAAATGACAAAGATGTTACCGTTGCGGACTCCTTCCAGTTACTTGTGAACGGATGGGAGGTGGTGAACGCGTATTCGGAGATTGTTGATCCCATTGATCAGAGGTCACGTTTTGAGGAACAGACAAAACTTCGTGAGGCCGGTGATGAGGAGGCTATGGATGCCGAAGAAGATTTTCTCGTGTGCATGGAACATGGTATGCCGCCGCAGTCCGGATGGGGGATGGGGATAGACAGAATTGTGTCGTTGCTTACCGGGCAGGATAACCTTAAAGATACCATACTCTTCCCCCTTATGAGGGCGGAAGAGCAAATTCTAAATTCGAAATCCGAAGCTCTAAACAAATTCGAATCCATTCTCCGTAGTACTACGAAGGATGAAGCACAAAATTCCAATGCTCAAAAAGATGATAAAGGACTGAAGATTTCTGTGGGGATCAGTTATGCGGATGCGAAGAAGTTACTTGATGTCCACGTGAAGGATCCGGGGACAAAGAATCATATGCGGGAGGCGGAGGTGATCATGCGTGGCTTAGCGAAGCGGTTTGGCGCGAATGAGGAGGCGTGGGGTATTCTTGGATTACTCCATGATATTGACTGGGAGCTTACGAAGGATAATACCGATGAACACACCGTGAAATGTGTGGATATTCTTAAAAAAGCCGGGCTTACGGATGAAGCTATCGCTGTGATTGTTTCTCACGGATATGGGGCGTGTGGGGGGAATAACGATAAAGTTCGTACCCGATTTATTGAACACGCGCTTGCCGCCGCTGAAACGGCGACCGGACTCATTTATGCGACCGCGCTGGTGTATCCTTCAAAGAAACTTGCCGACGTGAAGGTCTCTTCTCTTGTGAAGCGCATGAAGGCGAAGGATTTCGCCCGAAACTGCAACCGCGCTGTTATCCACGAGGCTGAGAAACTTGGTATCACTCTCGAGGAGTTTTTTGAGATCGCGCTGAAGGCGATGCAAGGGATTGCGGGAGAGATAGGGCTTTGATAGACTGCCACCGCAATTTTGAACGTTTACAATACGCTGGAGGGATGGCAGAGTGGTCTAATGCGACGGTCTTGAAAACCGTTGTCTCGCTTGCGGGACCGGGGGTTCGAATCCCTCTCCCTCCGCCATGATCTCTTCGCTCGCTTCGTCATGAAGACTAAATCTTCAGGCACGCTACGTAAAGCTTCAGAGTAAGCCTATGGAATTAATTCAAGTGGAAAACTTAACTTGATGTTTTCCATGGCTAAAATTGTTTTTACTAAGGCAGGAAAAGAGATTGAGGTTCCGGATGGATCTCCCATCACTTCCGCGTGTGAAAAGGCGGGCGTGGTGTTTGGATGCCATGTGGGCGTGTGTGGAACGTGTACCATAACGGTTACCGATGGACACGAAAATTTGAGTCCGCGCACCGATAGGGAGGTGGATCTTCTCGGGGATGATAAAAACATGCGTCTCGCATGTCAGTGCAAGATTCTTAAGGGTACGGTCACGGTTGATTTTTAATTCCAGATATCCGCATTGTCTTCTTGTTTCGTCGAGGTGTTTTTTGCGATTCTCTTTTGACAGTGCTCTTTACTTTTTTTACTATTCATTGTGAGTGATTCTTAATGCTATCTATGAAAGTAAAACATTTTACTGTTTTGTTTACGCTAGCGTGCTTTCTCTTCAGCTCTTATGCGTATGCCTTGGAGCTTGGTCCCAAGCTTTTCTTTTTCAAGACCAATAATATGACGGAGTACGGAGCGGCTTTGAATTCAGCTCTCCAGCTTCGTAAAGAAGAAAATGCGATTCTGGACAACAATGTTCTCTCCATCGGCTCGGAGGGTACGTATGTCTATTTCGGGACACATATCGGTGTGTCGAGGCTCGATCTTAAAGATATGAGTTTCCATCATTACGTGCTCGATTTTGATAATATTTCACAAGCTATCGGAGTTGGAAAATCCGAATTTGGCACCGTGTGGGTTGGTAGGGCCGGTGGAATTTCAAAGATTCAGGATGAAAAAATTGAACAGCTTCAGGGAACGACTTTCGAGGATATTTTTGTTTCCAACGCTTTTGTTGATGGCGATGGTGCTGTCTGGATGACAACCAATAATGATATTCATAAGTTTGATTCCAGGGATCAGTGGAGAACATACCGTTTCGAGAAAGAGCAGATTCCAACATCACTTGTAACCGCTCTTTTTATTGATTCGCAGAAGAACATGTGGCTTGGATCTGATGTGATATATCGGTTGGAAAACGGCAAGACTATGAAAAAAAGTAATTTTGATATTTTTGCCCCCGCAGACAGTATCCAGCTTCGTGTAAATGATATCGATGAGGTTGATGGATGGATTTACTTTGCTACGGATCGCGGTGTGTTTCGAAGAAGGGTCGCCGACAACACATGGGAACATTTTGCCGATGACTCGAGTCTTCCCAGTCCTTATGTGACTAGTCTTTCCGTCGGAAGCGATAAGACTCTTTGGATGGGGACAAAAGCAGGACTTGTGTCTTATAAGAATGGTGCATTTTTTGTTTACACCACCGCCAATGGGCTTATCGGTAATCATGTGAATACCGTGGTGGCTGTTGATAACTCCATTTGGGTTGGTACGACGTCCGGTGCAGCGAGGCTTAATGGTGAAACGTGGGTTACCGTAAGCAGAGAAGGGGTTGCCGACAAGGATTTCACTCTTACCGCCGATCAGGTTAAGTTACAAGAAGACGCTGACAAGCAGGAGCAGTTGCAGCTTGAACGTGAGGAACGAAAAAGGCAGGCGGAAATCTGGGCGGCCCGGGCAGGCATCTTTGAGGATTTGAAGAATATTGAAACATGGGCAGCTGATTATGTCTTTGAGCTTTATGAAGATGGTATTTTCCAAAAGAGTGAGTCTTTTGATCCTCTTCGAAATGTTACAAGGGAGGAACTCGCGAAAATGGTTGCCATTGCCGCTGACTTTAATCCTGACAAACACCAAGCCGATCTCGCGCCTTTTATTGATATTCCGGAAACACATTGGTCAAACCGGTACGTGGTAGCTTTGGTTGAGAACGGAGTATTGGAGAAGGGAAAAATGTTCGGACTTGGGCAGAAGGTGACCCGACTCGAAACGGTACAATGGATTCTCAAGGCCTTTAGCGTGAAGCTTACGCAGTATGACAAGCCGAAATTTGCTGATGTTGAAGAGGTCGACAGGTCTTGGGTGGAAACAGCCGATACATACCAAATTGCCACCGGGTTTAAGAAAGAGACTTCTTCGACCGTTATGGCGAGGGAAATTTATAAATTGCCGAGATTCTTGAAACCGGGAAGTTCGGGGGAGGACGTGAAGGCGCTGCAGAAAATTCTCCAGGCAACCGGATTTTATCCGGCTGGCCGAACTATTTCCGGCGTTTATGATCCTGTTACCACGGATGCTGTTGCCGATTATCAGGTGGCTCGTGGTGTCTTACGAAAGTTTACCAATGGTCAGTTTACCGAGGGGCTGGGTGCTGCGGGTGGCGATACCCGAAGCAGGATGATCACCGAATTGGTGCCGACCGGTGCGATTGACAGTGTTGAGTGGTCTTTTAATCCCGATGGCAATCTGACCCGGGCTCAGATGGCAAAGATTTTGGCTCAGGCGAGGAAAGTTCTCGGATCCTCCAATTAAGCATGTAAGGATATAAAGCCCGCCCCGCAAACCGTGGCGGGCTTTTTTTATCTCTTTTTACATTTCGAGACTTTAAAAGTGTCCGTTTTTTTGCTATAATGATGTGAATTCGAAAGAGGCATTGTGTTCCTTAACATAGAAAACAAACAGAAAAATAAACAGGAGTGTTTCCGATAAGGATTCACGCCACGGTATGTAGTCATTTCGATCTCTACATACCAACCCGGCTTGGTTGCCCTTCATTATTCACCTATTTTTCTGCGGATAGTCGAGGGCAACCAAGCTTTTTCAAAATCAAAGGTATAGGAGGATTTCTTCTTCCCATCCCCTTGCTTTTGCGAGACCTTCTGGAGGTGACGTTCCGGGAGGCGTCCAAACAGCTGGCGTCAACTAGGCGCCTGCAAGGCTAGTGCTATTATTCATATTTTTATTTGAATGAATAGCCACGGTAACGGTCCGGTACGACCTGAACTACCACAGTGAATGGCAAGAATTATCCGGAGTGTACACGTCGCACTCTTCGGGGAAGCGCATCAGCTCTCAGGTAACGCATACATTTTTGTAATTTGTTCCTGTTTGAGTGGCGCCTTTGTCCCGCAGTGTCGGGTTTCCCCATTTTTTTAACAACAAAAAACACCTCGTTACGGCGAGGTGTTTTTATTCTTGCGGCTGGAGTTTTATTTCTCCGAAGTAGTTGATAGATGGCAACGGAGTGTCGTCGATGGGAGTCTCCACTGTGGTTGTTTTATAAAATCCCGGATGGTTTTTTATGAGTTCCACTTTTGTTGCGTGGTCCAGGTATACCTCCCGGAGATTTGGGGCGAATGTTGTGGGGTCGGGTTCCGGCAGGGGATTGTTTTCAACGTATCCGTCCTCCTCCATTCTTTTCTTCAGGTCGTTCAGCTCTTTAATTGTTTTCGGTCCGATGCGGTTCGGCTCGTCATAGATGTTTTTCACATTCTGTAAATGGGTTACGGCCATTTTGGTGAGGTGTCCCAGGAAGCCGGTTGGCGGGAGTGCGAGCATTCCTCTCTCATACAAAATTTTTTGCGCTATAAGCTTATCTTCCTCGCTTGAATCATTGGTGAGCTCGCCGGTTTCACTGATGTTTGGATAGTTTTTAGCGAATTCTGTCGTTGTAAGTGATTCTGAGTCGATTGGTGCCGCCTCTATGATGGTCCAGATGGTATTTACCTCAACCTTTATCTGCGTTGCCTGGCTACACGTTGTTCCGAGTGCTCTCTTTTTGCAGATCTCCGGGACAGCGGAGTCGTCTTTTACTATTTTCAGGACGTTTTCCGACGCCTCTTCTCCTGAGCTTGCCTGAGTTTCAAAGGTTTGCGTGTTGGTAACCTGCCACATGTTTGTTGAAAGAGCCGCAGGGAGATTCCATGCGTTCAAAAGAAATACGGTGACCAATCCTAAGAAAATCTTTTTCTTCATGGTTTTCTCCTGAAAAAAGAGATTGCTTTATTGAACATGCTTTTTTTGTTGTTCTTTTGGTTCTCGATGAATTGCGTTCCCTTTTCTTTAATCTTTTCTCTTTTTTCCTTATCGGAGAAGGTGGCTCCGAGCACTGATCCGATTGCTCCGCCAATGATCACACCAGTTATGAGCTTATCGAGCCTTTTTGCTCCTTCTTTAAGCTCATGTTCCGTTTTTGATTTTCTGCCGAAAAACATACGTTGAATAACGATTTACTGTCAGACTGTATTCTATCGGAAGAGTGGCCGTGCGCAAGTCACCAAAAACGATTTCATTGCTTCTGTCCATTCGTCTGAGCGTGTTCCTTTTGAATTTCTTTCAAATGTTTCATAACGGAAATTTTCCAGACGAGTTTTTCGAAATCCTCTTCCGGCATCTCTTTGCTTCCGACCACTGAAAAATTTCTTTTTACGATATCGTTTCGGAGGAGATAGAAAACAAGTTGTCCTCCGGCAAAAAGCAGGGCTATAACACCGATCATCACGCTGTATTGAAGCAGCAGATTGAATACGGTGTGTGCCAGGCTTGCAAAGACAAGCCCTTCAAATATTTTTTCTGCTTTGAATGTGCGTTTCGGGTTGAAGTTGAAAATACTGTGAAACCATTTTGGCAATTTCGGCTCGTGTGTTTCCACACTGGTTACATGCATGACGGATTCAGAGAATTTTGCGATTCCGTAATAGTATCCGAAGATTGCCGAGAATATGATGTGTCCGAAAACGGAGATGGCGGATCTTCCGATGATTACATTTTGGATGGAGCTGGAAGAGGCCGTTGCAAAATACACTATGTTTTCCGCGAATCCGAAGCTTAGGGCCACGATAATGCTGAGCTCGATTGCGTTTGAGATGCTCTTGATCTTATGATCGTCAAAAAGGCGTACAATCAGGTGTTTTGAATACTCTTCCAAAAGAGCAAGGATGAACGTTGTTGCCATGACCTCCGTAGGGATGTTCCAGGGTGTAAGTGTCCTTAAGAGGAGGTCCACAAGGAGTACAAAAAGAAATATAACACCCGTAGCACTGAAGTTTAAAGGTTCGGATGTGAGTGCCTTTAGTGTGTTTGTGAACGAATCCTTGGTGAAGAAAGAATAGAAGAGAGTGAATCCGGATATAATAATCCAAAAGAAGACTCCAAGTACCGCGAACGCCAGCATAATCTGCAACATGCTGGTGAGAAAATTTTGATTCTGGAAGATGGTTCCCAGATATCCGGTACTGAGTTTCGGGAGCCATGTGGTGTAGATGTATTGGTATAGGAAAAGCGGAATAACGGAAAAGATTCCGATGAAGAAGGTATCGCGTACCGCTTCCGGCTTGAGGGCCTTTTCGTTTTGCATGCGGAAGACGATATACCAGAAGGCTATTGCCGGAATAGCATAGCCACCAAAGGTGAGAAGTTTTCCGAGTGTGATATCGAGAATACCCATTATGTAATTCGTTTAAAGAGATTGATGGCGAACTTGTCGGTCATGCCCGCGATGTAGTCCCGCACCACCATATGCTTTGGTTCGTTATCGAGTCGCGATCTAAACTCGCGCGAGAGCAGTTCCGGTTTTTCCATGACCTTTGCAAACAGTTTTTTTATGATTGTTTGCCCCTGTTTTGATTTCTTGAGAACATTCTCGTTGAAATAAAAGTTCCGGTAAAGAAATTTTTGCATTTCATCCACCTCCATCATAAGTGTTTTTGAGAATACTGCTTCATATTTCCCCTGAGAGATGTTCTTATCCGTTTCCTGCAGGATATCCTGCACCATGGTTTTTATCAGGCTTCCTATCGCCTGTTGGATGATGAGTTCGGTATCTCTTGGGTCCGATTTTTTAATAGGGAGTCTTTTCCAGATTTTTAATTCTTCACATTGCTCTATGGTGAGAATTTTTCCACGTACGCCGTCATCGATATCGTGTGCATTGTACGCTATTGAGTCCGCAATATTTACCACCTTGGCTTCAAATGACGATTCACCGCTCTCGCCCTTGTCATACAAGGATCTGTGTTTTATGAGTCCGTCCAGTACATCGGCTGTAAGATTGAGTCCCAGAAAGTCGGGATACTTTTTTTCTATCACTTCAACAACCCTTCTTGACTGTCTATTGTGTTCAAAAGTTTCACCGTATTTCTGCATGCATTCATTCAGTGTTTCTTCTCCGGCATGGCCGAATGGCGTGTGCCCAAGATCATGTGCCAAGGCTATTGCTTCCGTAAGATCTTCGTTCAGCCGAAGATTTCTTGCGATATCACGCGCTATCTGTGTCATCTCGAGCGTGTGCGTGAGCCTGCTTCGAAAGTGATCTCCCTGATACGCACGAAATACCTGTGTTTTCCCGTGAAGCCTCCGAAAAGCCCTCGCATGAATAATGCGATCCCTGTCACGCTGGAAAGGAAGACGTAACGGGTCTTCCGGTTCCTGGTATTTTCTGCCACGGCACGCGCTATTTTTTGTGGCGTAGCCGGCAAGCAGGGCATCCTGTCGGTCGAATAATTTTTTTCCGGTATTCAGCATACTTGAAGTAATCCGGAACCATTGTAATGGGTTTTTCCGGATTTGTCTTGAAACATTTTTTCCTATCTCTTTTTCTTGTGCACCGGATTAAAGAGGTCCCGGTGGGTTTGTTTCAGGGTGCTTCTGATGTATCTTCCGATATCTCCGAATCCGGAGATTGTTGTAAGCGGGTTTGCTATTCGGAACATGCCTTTTAGGAGCCTTATGGGACTCAAGGCCGTGTCCAGCAGGCAGACCGGTACGGTAACCACTGCTGCCGTGATTGCTTTCATTATTTTTTTGGGAGTCTTGAGTCTTTTTCCAAAGAAGCCAGCCCTTTTTTCCGCGTAGTCGCGAAGTGCCTGTGCTTTTTTTTCTTTTTCCGCGAGATCGAATTGTTTCACTCTTTCATCAGCTTCTTTCTTATATTTCTCCCTTTCGTTTTCAGCATCATTCTCTTTATCTGTTTTTACGACATCTTTTTTTGCCTCAACCGTCTCACCGGTTTTTGATTCCGATAATGTCGGTTTTTTGTTATCGCTCGTTTCTGCGATTGTTGCCGGTTTGTTTTCCTTCTCATTCTCCATGTGTTTTGGTGATTGATTCCCTGATGGCATGAATTTTCTTTTCGTCTTCTTCGGCGCTTAAAATCTCCTCCGCCTTATCGGCGAACTTATTCAGAAGCTCTGTTTCGGCTTCCAGTATTGCGATTCTCTCCTCTTGAGTGAGTGGTCTTTCCATTTTTTGTTTATATTTGTGGTTCCTTTATGTTTATTTTAACACAAAATCACTTTTTTTTCAATCATCTGCTCTCCTTGCTTTTATTACCAGTGCTTTCTAAGATGTGCCTGATATTTACTTTTTCTATGCCAAAACGCACCCAGCTTAAGGAAGCTTTCGGAAAAACCCAGCTTATACAGGATGAAATTTCCACACTTATTCGCGGAAAACAGTATGTTTCCGCTTTTGTGCTCAAGTTTTTATTTCTGGAGCAGTTTCTTGAAATACTCATTTCTCTTATTTATCTTCAGCTCAATGACGAGCGGGCATCGCGTCTGGTTGAACTGGTTCGCGATGACGTGAGCGATACCACCTTTGGACATAAAGTGATGTATTTACAGAAGCTCAATCGTCAATTTAGCCTGGGCATCAAAGAGACGAATTTCCGGAAACTTCAGAAGATCAGCAGTTTTAGAAATAAAACGGTGCATCGACTCCTTCACGCAGGGGTTGATATTACTATTTTGAATCGTGAATCCGAGCGATGGCTTAAGGATATTGATGTTATCTACCGCGATCTCTTTGTGGATTTTCTGAAAAAGAACGAATAGTGATTTTTAAATGCCTTGCGTGTTTTGATTGTTTTGCATACAGTGCCCTTTGCTTTTTTTATAATTTTTTTTATGATTCACGATAAACTTGCCCTTGCTCTTAAGGACTTTACTCATATCCAGACCGATCTTAAGGAAATCAAGATGGAAATGAAGGAGGAAGAGAAGATCGATACGGAAGATTACCTTGGTCTTAAAGCCAAAGCTAAGGATTTGAAGAATCAGGTGAAGGAGATGGAGGAGGAGCACATAACACAGCTGCGTGGGACTGAACTTTACCAGAATTTGCTTGAAGCTCGGGTTGCCAAGGAGGAAGAGGCTGGTAAGAAAATGGAAGAGATCTCAAAACTTTTGGCACAACTGCCACAAAAGCACTTTGCTATGGATGTTGAGACGGAAAACGGGGTTAAGAAGATGGAGGCTCAGCCGGAGATGAAGCTTTATTGGGGCGGAAGAATTTTAAAGCTCGGTTAGAGGCTTTGGATTTACTTTGTTTTTTTCAACCAGGATTGCAAGATCTCCAAATCTTCCTGGTGTGTTCTTGTTTTTTCCGGAGTTTCGATGATAAGCGGAATATTGTGTTTTACTGCCAAACTTGCCACCGCTACCAATCCTTCTTTGCCAATACACCCCTTCCCCAGGATTTCGTGTCTGTCTACCCTTGATCCCAGGCCCTTCTGTGAATCGTTGAAGTGGATGCAGGCGATCTTGTTGATGCCGATGAGCTTATTCCATTCACCGAATGTTTTTTTGACGGCCTTTTCGTTTCGAAGGTCATACCCTGCCGCAAAAATGTGGCAGGTGTCGACGCAGAACAATACTCTTTTTTTATTTTTTACGCGTCTGTAAATCTCCTTGAGATCCTCGAACCTCCAGCCTATTTCCGTTCCCTGTCCGGCGGTTGTTTCCAAGAGCAATGGAATGTTTTTTGTTCTTTCGAGGGTTATATCTATGCTCTTTACGATATTCTTCATTGCCTCAGATTTTTCGGTATCAACCGATTTTCCGACGTGCAGGACGACTCCGTTTCCTCCAAGTTTCTCAACGCAATCGACATCATTTACGAGAAGATCTATTGCCCACTTGTTTTTTTCCGGGGCTCTTCCGAAATTCAGGAGATATGAACAGTGTGCGACAAAAAACTTCAAGCCGGATTGCTTTGCGTACTTTTTAAATTCGGCAGCTTCTTTATCTCCAATCTCCCGCGAGCCTCTCGCTCGCGGACTTTTGATGAATATCTGCATTGCGTTTGCCCCGTATTCTTCGACAGACTGAATCGCAGCTCCGAGAAAGCCGTTTGTTATGGAAACGTGAGCGCCGTGTACTGGGACGAGCATTTTTATGGAAAAATGCCTTATTCTTTTACCTCTTTTGTGACCTTTTGTACCTCTTTTACTGCGCCGGTAACCTTTTTACGCATGTTCGCGATCGCCTTTGCTAATCTGCTCTTTTTTCTTGCTGCGTTGTTTCTCTTAATAAGATCTTTCTTCAGAGCCACGTCGATTGCGGAATACGCTTTTGAAAGGAGTTTTTCAGCTCCATCCACGTCCTTCTGAAGTGTCTCAAAGACATTTTTTATGGATGTCTTCATAGTCGTTTTCACACTCTTGTTTCGAGCATCTCTTTTTGCATCCTGTCTCATTTTCTTTATGGCTGATTTTATAATTGGCATATTCGTCAGTTAGTTTTTAAGCGGCGGAAGTATAGCATTTCTTTTTTAAAAGCCAAATTCAACTTTGTTTCCGCCGTTTTGAGGAAAAAAGTTATTCGAAAATGTAATTACTCCTTGCATTTATCGGCCCATGATTTTTAATACTTATAGATTATTTTTAACTTTCTCCACATATGGGAATTGCTGTTACTGAGAATCCCGGTCACATGGGATCTCTCTATATTCTTCCCTTTGATCATCGGGGGTCTTTTCAGAAAATGCTTTTTAACCACAAGAATGAGCTTTCTGATGCCGAGAGGGAACAGGTAAAGAAATATAAGAAGGTGATTTTTGAGAGCATTAAACGTGTCGGCAAGGAAAGGGGAAGTTTTAATGATCTTGCCATACTGGTTGATGAGGAGTTTGGTCTCGATATTCATCTGGAGGCTAAGGAGCTTGGTATACGCAACGCGCTGACAACGGAAAAATCCGGACAGGATGTTTTCGATTTTCAGTACAACGATTGGGGTGATCATATTCTTCGTATTCAGCCGACCTTTGCCAAAGCTTTGGTGCGAGTTGTTGTTGGTGAAGATAACAGTGTTCAGAATTCCCGACTGAAGGAACTGAATGATTTTTGTGAGAAGCACAATATTGCCTTTCTGGTTGAGCCGCTTGTTCAGCCTTCGGCCAAGGATCTTGAGGCCATGGGTGGTGATAAGAAGAAGTTCGATAGGGAGCTTCGCCCACAGCGATTTGCCGAGGCTGTGAAAGAGTTCCATGCCGCCGGCGTAAAGCCGGATGTCTGGAAGATTGAAGGTACTGAGACAAAAGAAGCTATGGATATCTGTTCTGCCGCAACAATGGAGGGGGGAAAGCCAGATCCTCGCATTGTTATACTTGGCAGGGGTGAGACTGCGGAAAAGGTTGCAGAATGGCTGGTTGCCGGGGCTAAGTCAAAAGGGGTGGTGGGTTTTGCTGTCGGAAGGACTATTTTTGCCGATCCGATTACCGCTCTGTATAAGGCTGAAATTTCCGAAGAAGAGGCTATCAAGAGAATTGCCGAGAGTTACAAGCACTTTATTTCCGTATTTGAAAAGGCACGGGTCTAAATTTCGCGTGTTTGTTCCGGATATCTTTGTCGCATTTATAGAGACGCCCCTTACGGGGCGTCTCATTGATTTTGAAGATGCGGAACAGTCTCTGTTTTTAATGTGCCAGCAAAAGGCTCGGAATCAGAAGAACCATAAGTCCAATGATAAACCAGACAAGATGAGTGAAGTTGTCTTTAAGATTGGTTCCGTGTTTGATCTGCGGGATAAGGTCGGCCGCCGCTATGTATATGAAATTTCCGGCTGCAAACGGTACCAGCATAATTGTTTCCATATCCTTTGCGATCGTATATACCAAAATCCCGCCAAGGAGAAACGTGAGCGAGGAAAGGAAATTGTATAGCAGGGCTGTTGATCCTTTCCATCCTCCGTGGACCAGTACTCCAAAATCTCCGAGTTCCTGCGGTATTTCGTGTGCCGCCGCCGCAATCCATGTGGCTATGCCCAGGCGGATATCCACTATAAAACTTGCTCCCACCGCGAGACCTCCGATGAAATTATGAAGTCCGTCGGCAATGAGTATGAGGTAGGTAAGCGGTTCTTTTTTGTGTTCCTTGAGATTGTGGCAATGGTGCCAGTGAAGGAATTGTTCAAGAATCAGGAATGACACAAAACCGATAACCAGCCAGACGTATACCATTTTTTCATTTCCAATATGTTCGATGGCTTCCGGAAGCATGTGAAAAAGCGCTCCGCCGATGAGTGAGCCGGCGGAAAGGGCCACGAGAGGAAGAAGGAGTTTTTTAAAGATTGTCTCTCCTACAAAAAATGTCAGGCCTCCAATGAGCGATATTACGCCCATGAGCACGCTTGATCCTATAATCCAGAAAAGTGTTGTCATATTTTCAGTTTTTTTAATGGATGCCGGTCTATTATAGTCTTTACATATTTTGCTTCAAGCAACTGTCTTTTTTGGCTTTTGTTTCCTATAGTTTAGCGATTGACAATTTATATTTTTGATATTATATTCGTATCTTCGCGTTTTTTATTTATATATGGGTTCTGAAAAGCAAAGATGTTATGCCAATGACGTTCTGCTCTCAGGGGAATCCAAAGAGAATCTTATTCAGGATTGGGATGGTTGCATGAAGATTGTTGAGGACAATACGAAGCCCATTGTAACCTTTTTTGGCTCGGCGCGTTCGAAACCCAGTACTTTGTTGTACAAATTCACTCGCGAGCTTGCTAAAACTCTCGGGTCTCAAGATTTCGCTGTTCTTTCTGGTGGAGGGCCTGGGTTTATGGAGGCCGCTAACAAGGGGGCGACGGATGCTGGAGCGCTTTCTCTTGGCATACGAAGTCTTTTTCTCCGTGCGTTCCGAATGGAAACCACCATGCCCGGTATTCATGATAAAACTTTTGATGCCCTTCATCTCACGCTCCGCCAGTTTTTCCTGCAGACTCACTCTATGGCACACATATATCTTCCGGGAGGGTTTGGAACGTATGCCGAGTTTTTTTGGAGCTGTATTGGTCTTCAAACCAACACAGTTAATCCGGTTCCTGTAATTCTTATTCAGGATCGCAGGCGACAATGGGATAAACTTCGAAAACACATTGAGTCTGTGATGCTCGAATCCGGCTATATTTCCGCGACTGACATGGATTTGTTTTCGAAGCTCTGGACCGTTTCCAAAGATACCTTTGAAGAATGTCTTGGTGATATTGTTGATATTATCGTTCACGAAAGAGCTCGCGTGGAAAAAATTCGTGAACTCAAAGCAGCTTTGGATTCCCTTGCGAGTTCCCCCAGATGCCAACTCCAACTTTTTTATCCCCGTCGTCCTCCAGAATCCGACAAGAAAGACTAAACTTGCTTGCCTGAATAGGATCATTGCCTATAATGTCAGTGATCCGCAGGTATAGTATAGTGGCTATTACGCTGCCTTGCCAAGGCAGAGATACGGGTTCGATTCCCGTTACCTGCTCCATGAAGTATTGCTCGCTCACCATAAAGATTTATTCTTTATGGCTCGTTCGCAAACTTCATGGCAAGCCCAAGTTCTAAGCAAATTAGTTCATGGCAAGCCATAGATTTCGTGGCTTTTTTGAGCCGTAAAGATTATGTTTGCAAACTTTTCGGAATAGCGTTAGAATACGCTACTTTGTTTTTTTATTTTACACCATGGGACTCAATCAACCTGAAAAACATTCTGATGATCTCACCGATATGCAGATAAGAATTACGAAAAGAGCTGAGAGCGCAACAAGTATCAAGGTTCTTTCTAAGGCTTCCGACCTTGTTGAAATGGGTAGTAACCTTGGCGGTCAATGGGGTGATGTTGAAATTGCGAAGGCTGCTCAGGAACTTCGGGAAGAACTTGAAAATCCTGGGTTCAGTGGAAAATATGACGGTTGGAGCTCCAAGGATATACGAGAGCTTTACTCTGTTCTTACAGGGGAAGAAATGTAGGCATAGCTTTACTGATTTATACTTGCAAAAGTATAAAATCATGTTACAGTATGCCACTGTATTTTTTATTTTTATGCGTATGTCACTCGATCGTCCCGGACAGTGCGCCGAACTTACGGCATATCAGGCTGCAATTATGGAGAGGGCGGAAAGTGTAAAGAATGTAAAAGTTCTTACGAAAGTTGAGTTTATTGTTGATGTCGGAAGTCGCTTGGGGAAAACCGGCGATGACATTATTAAGAAAGCAGTCAAAGATCTTGATGTGGAAGTTAAGGCACCTGGTTCCCTCAGACCAAACTATGATCCTACTCCACACTATGTCGGCTGGACTCCTGAGGAGCTAAAGGAGCTGTATTTTGTTCTTACGGGGGAAAATCTTGCACAGTAGTTCTGGAATACAAAAAGGCACCCTTCGCGGGTGCCTTTTTTATAAGTGATAACTTTTCCCTTACTCCTGGAAACGGTGACCTTTTTTGCCTCCAGGAAAGCCTTTCCCAGGCAGCCCTTCTCCACGAAATCCCTTCTGTAGTCCAAGTTCCTTGTGGATAGCCTTGGCCCCCTCGATGTTGCCCGTCTGCATAAGTTTGTGAGCTTCTACCATCTTTGCGAAGGTGGCTTCATCCACATTCTGGAACATCTTTCCTTTCTGAGGTGCGTTCGCGATTGCTGTTTTCCACGCCTCATAGTCTCCGGCTTCCATGGCGTTTCGTACCGCTTCACCCTTTTGCATTTGTTCCGTGTGCCTTTCTGCGAAAGTGTTGAAATCTTCCTCGGTCATTTCATTGAGTCTTGCTTCGCAGTTTGTTCTCTCGAGAGCTTTCCAGCCCTCAAAATCTTTGTTTTCCATGACCTTTTGCATTTCCTCCCGCTTCTCAGGATCAGAGTTTTTTCCCGGGTTACCGAAGAAAGCGAAGGTTGTGTTGGCTGTTATTACTGCGAGTAGCAGTGTTATTGCCAATCCCGGAATAATGAGATGTGTTTTCTTCATAACTGTTTTTTGTTAAGAATATTTTTTGACGATCGTCTCACATATCTTTATACGGATCATCCAATTCTTTCTTTCACTATTTTGCAAAGACCGGACTTCTCATAAGTGGTTTTTGCCACGGTCTTATTTCACGAGCTTTAAAATGCGTGTTGTCGATTTTTTCTCCAAGAATGCCTACTCTTTGTTGGAGCTGAAGCTCAGGTATATCTATAAGTTTCGCCTCTTTAATATCAACGTTCCACAATCTGTCTTGCAGATTTCTCAGGCGCATTTCATTTGGGAGCAATTCTTCTATGGTTCCCGCCATGAGGCCTTTGCTTTCCTGCATCCAGAGGCGCATGCGTGGTGAGTGGATCTCTCTAAAGTAGGGGATTGTATTTCCAAACATTTCCACACGTCGTGAGATGCCTGTGGCAAAAACTATGCTTCCGGCTGTGACGGATACTAGTACGCTTGCTCCAAGGATGAGAAACACACTCGATTTGTATCCTTTATTCGTGTGCCGGAAATTGTGATAAGCGATTCCGGTAAACAACGCGAGGATCGCTATCCAAAAGTAGGGGATGAGCGGTATAAGCCATCCACCGGAATTCGGATGCATTCTGCGGGCTATATTCCAATCCATATCGCTGAGTTGCAGCAGAATGATACTGAAGGCAATTCCGCCTATTACTGCACAGATGAAGAAAAGCCCCCAGATCACATAGTTTTTAAGCAGAAAATGCCATTTCGGAACAGGAGTGATTTTTTCGCTATTGATTGTCTTCAGAATGTTTTTGCTGAGGTCTTCCATGGTATTGAGGGTTAAAGATATATCTTATTTTTTTCAGCGATTTGCCTGAGTTGCTCTCGCGCTCTCTTTAGAAGTGTTGCGATGGTGCCGCTTGGTTTTTTTAAGATATCGCCCATCTCTTCATAACTTTTATCTTCGAAGTAGTAGAGAATGATCACCTCTTTATACCTTTCCGGAAGTGACATAATGGCCTCAAGCGCTTTCCGATAGGATTCTTTGTTGTCAGTTTCTTTTTGAATATCAAAGGAGTCCTGCAGTACGTGTGTTATATGTTCATTTTCCTCATCGTCGATGCTGATATTTTTGGTTTCCCGACGATTTTTTCTGTAATGATTTATGGCTTCATTGTGGGCTATTCTGTAGATCCAGTTGGCGAATGTAAGTGTTGGGTCGAAGGCATTTAAGTTTTTGAATGCCTTGATGAAAACTTCTTGTAAAATATCCTCAATATCTTGCGATGATGCCCTGAGAAGTCTTTGTATATATCTTCCGAGTTTTTTTTCGTATCTTCTGATAAGTTCTCCAAAATAGCCGTTGTCTTGTATCGACATACCGACAAGCTTTTCGTCGCTAAAATTTGTGAGGTCTGTCTGTGTCATTGGAAAAATATTCTCGCCTGTATCTTATACGTTTGTGCTGTGTTTTTCTTTCAAAAAATAACCCCGTTTTAGCGGGGTTATTCTGTGCGTTATGCGAGAGCCTCTATTCCCGGCAGCGTCTTTCCTTCAAGAAATTCCAGCATTGCTCCTCCGCCCGTTGAGACGTGCGTGAACTTGTCCATCGGAATGCCGAATCTATTGATAGCATCAATGGTATCTCCACCACCAATAATGGTTGTGGCCTTTGAAGAAGCAATCGCTTCCGCGATTTTCTTGGTGCCGTTCTGGAACGGTTTGTGCTCATACACTCCCACCGGGCCGTTCCAGATTATCGTTTTTGCCTCTTGTATTTTTTGTACGAAAAGTTCAGTTGTTTTGGAACCGATGTCAAAAATACTCTCGGTGTAATCAATATCCCTGATCGGAAGATCTGCCGTGATTGCATCGTCTTTCAGTTCATCTGCAATAATGACATCTCTCGGAATAATGAATCTCTCCTTTTGGTTTTCCATGCTTAAAAGAATCTCTTGCGCCGTTTCGATCTTATCTTTTTCATAGAGTGATTTTCCCACTTCGTATCCCATGGCGCTTAAGAACGTTGTTGCCATGGCGCCTCCGACGAGAATAGTGTCGGCTATGTCTTTAAAATTCTTGATAATACCGATTTTGGTGTCGATTTTCGCGCCTCCGAGCACGAGTACTACAGGTTTCTTAGGATTTTTCAAAAGCGGGCTCAGGGCATTCATTTCCTTTTCCAGAAGCAGTCCCATGGCTTTTTCCTCCACCATTTTTGGCAGGTCATACATGCTTGCGTGAGCTCTGTGGGAGCACGCGAATGCGTCGTTGATGTACACGTCGGCAAACTGTGCCAGGTGCGCCGCAAACTCTTTTCGTTTTTTTTCATCCTTTGTTTCTTCGTCGAAGAAACGGATATTCTCGAACATCATGATTCCCTTTTCCTGCGGTAACTTATTTCCCAGAACGTCTGTTACCAAAGTAACTTCTTCCTTGAGAAGCTCTCCGAGCTTCTTTGCATGGGGTGCGAGCGAAAACTCAGGGTTTTGTTTCCCTTCCGGACGGCCCTGATGGCTGATAATCAGCAGGTATTTTGGTTTCTGACTGAGGATCTTCCGAAGTGTCGGAAGTGTTTCTTTCATGCGGGTTGTGTCCTGTATCTGCTCATTTTCCATCGGCACGTTAAAGTCGACACGAACGACAACCCTCTTATTCGTGAATGTAATCTTATCCATGGTCTTCATGGGAGATGGTATTAGATTATGAAGTGGCGGTCTGCTTACTTCTGTTGTGATCCACCCTGCGCTATTTGCTGTCGTAGCTTTTCGGCTTCATCAAGAGCCTTTGTCTTATTTACTTCCTCCTCTTTTTTTGTTTCCAGCTGTTTCCATTCTTCTTCCTGTCTTTGCTGGAGCTCTTTCACTTTTGCCTGGTGTTTCTCATCGAGTTCTGCAAATTTCCTTCTCTCATCTTCAAGAATCCTAACAAGCTCGTCGACCTGAAATTGGGTAAGCTTTGGGATCGCTTCGACGATTTTGAGTTTTTCTTCTTTCATGAGCGAGATGGATCCTGCGAGAAGTTTGAGGAAGTACATCTCATCGAATTTGAGGCTGTGCGGAGGGATTTTTATTGAAGTGCTGAAATCTCCTGCCGATCCAATACCTAAGTCTGCGTCGCTTGGATGTGGACGCTGAGGCGGTGTTGGCTGTGCGCCACCCTGTTGACCGCTTTGCTGTTGTGCATTTTGAGGATCTTGACCGTTCATAGTAAATATTTTTAAGCGATTTGTATTGTAGCATGCAGTGTATTTTGGAGGAAGTTTTTTTCTTCTTCACTTGAAACTTGCCGGATGTTAACCTACGGAGCGCTTGTGTTCCTTTTTTTGCCGACCAGCATCGATTTTCAAATGTGTTTCTTTGCGGTATTCTGGTTTTCGGAGATTTCGGTGTGTTTTTGCCCGCGTAGCTCAGTGGATAGAGCAGAAGCCTTCTAAGCTTAAGGCCGCAGGTTCGATTCCTGCCGCGGGCACCATTCTCCTTCGCTCTCTCGCTACGCTCGAGAGCTACGGAGAACACGTTCAAGTACGGAGAACAAGTTCTTCCTTCGCCCTTGTTTCACTCGAAAGCTTCGGAGAGTTTCGGAGAACGGGCTCAAGATTCAAAAATTAAAATTAAAAAATTCAGGATTAACGTTGTTACTATGATTAAGCTTGTTTTGCTCAGACATGGGCAAAGTATCTGGAATAAGGAGAACAGGTTTACCGGGTGGACTGACATTGATCTTTCGAAGCAGGGGATTTTGGAAGCGAAAGAGGCAGGGGAGATTTTGAAGAAAAAGGGGTTTGTATTCGATCTTGCGTTTACGTCTGTACTCAAAAGAGGGATACGGACGCTTTGGCTTGTGCTTGATGAGATGGATCTCATGTGGATTCCGGTGCAGAATTCCTGGCGCTTGAATGAGCGCCATTACGGTGCTCTGCAGGGCTTGAATAAGGCTGAGATGTCGAAGCTGGAGGGTGAAGAGACAGTGCATCTCTGGCGCAGAAGCTATGATGTTCGTCCGCCCGCGCTGAAACTTTCCGATAAAAGACATCCGAAGCATGATCCGCGTTATGCGGATCTTAAGGCGAGTGAACTTCCAAGTGTGGAGTGCCTTAAGGATACGGTCAAAAGATTTCTTCCTTACTGGAACAAGGCTATTGTTCCGGCGCTACGCGCCGGCAAGCGAGTGATTATTTCTGCGCACGGCAACAGCCTGAGAGCACTCGTGAAGCATCTTGATGGTATTTCCGATCAGGAAATCACAAACTTGAATATCCCGACGGGAATTCCCTTGGTTTATGAGCTCGATAAAAATCTAAAGCCTATCCGATCGTATTATCTGGGAGATCCAAAAAAGGTCGCGAAAGCGACCGCGACCGTTAAGAATCAGCTCAAGGGGTAAGTTCTTACTTATGGTATTTCGATTTTGCCAGAATCGAAAAACCACGATAGATCTGCTCTAAAAGGAGCACGAAAGCGATTTCGTGCGGCCATGTCATTTCGGATAGAGAAAGCAGCATGTCCGCTTCTTCCAGTATTTTTTTGTCGAGTCCGAACGGACCTCCGATGACGAACGCGATGTTTTCGTTCAGAGTTTTTCTTTTTTCCAGAAACTCCGCAAACCCGTGCGATGTCATCTGTCCCGCTCTTTCGTGCAGGGCGACCACTATCTCGTTTTGTGATTTTGAAAGGCTTTCACGGAGCCTTTTTCCCTCTTCGGTACGCGCTTTATCCGCGTTCTCATCTTTTTCGGTTGATGGCTTTACTACGATTACTTCCACGGTGCCCATATTTTTAAGTCTCTGCAAAAAATCCCGTTCCAAATCTTTAATGGCGGGATTTTTTATTTTTCCGACGATACATATTCGGATCTTCATGTGTGTTACATGTGGCTTTCGAGTTTTTCTACTATGGTTTCTTTTGGCTGCAATCCCATCATTTCACCTACAAGTTCACCGTTCTTAAAAAACTTGAGGGCAGGGATGCTCATTACCCCATATCGTCCGGCGTATTCGGTGCTTTCGTCGATATTCACTTTTACGATCTTTGCTTTGCCGCTCATCTCTTCCGAGAGGGCATCAATCGTTGGTATAAGGGCCTGACACGGACCGCACCAGTCTGCGTAAAAATCAACGAGTACAGGCGTGTCTTTCACATCGAGTACCTCTTTTTGGAACTCGGCATCGGTGATTATTTTTGCCATAAAAAATTATGATGAGTAAGTGTTTGACGCCTGTTTATTGTAACGGAAACAGTGACCGTACCGAATAGGTTTTTTGTATTTGTTAAAGTGTCAGCTGTAAATTTTCAAGAGCTTTTTTGTAGGCGTATACCGATTTTCTCGTGTCCTCCTGTGACGGGGTGTAACCGATTTCATGTGCAATTTTGTTTCTGTGTTTATGAGCACTCCATAGCGCATTTACGTCACTAAAAAGAGTGCCTGCCTTTTTTAATTTTTCGCCCAATGATCCTTGGTATCCCTTCAGCGCAAGCGCTTTATCTATGAGCTTGTCCGCTTCGAGTATGGCCTGTTTTGGATCCTTCTCCATCGTTTCTTCCACACGTTGCCACTGAGAGCGGAAAAATTCCTGTTCTCTTTTTGAATATCGCTTTTTCCTTGCGGCAATAAGCACCGCTATGACGATGAGCAGCGTTGCGACGATGATCCCGAGAAGTATATAGGTTGTCATATATTTGCGACTTACTATCTCCCTTTTCCTGCCTTATTGAGTTTTTCTTCAATGACGTTCGCGAGGAGGTCCTTGAGCATTTCGAGATTATTCTGTCCGCCCTGTTCCGCGAGAGCGTTTCTCATTTCGGTGAGTTTTGCTTCCGCTTTTTTCGGGTTGCTGATGTTTTGGATGACTATAGAGTTTCCACTCTCATTATTGAGAGTGAGCATTCCGTAGTTTAAAAGCGTTGCCTTGAATCCTTTAATTTCGTATATGATGCTTTCAATGGATGAGTATCCGATTCTTTGCGCTGAGCGACGAAGAAATCCATCCCAATGTACGTCGATAATGCTTTTGTCGGTAAGCAGCCATGCATCCGCGTACCAGTCCGTGAATGTGTACAGACTTGCGAGTATTCCAAGCCCTATCCATGTATAGAGTGCGTAAGCGGGGACCGAATTGAACTCAAAAAAGAAAAATAGTATTCCCGCCGGAATAGCTATTCCAAAGAAACCTATTTCCAGCATTTTCCGATATACGACTATCCAGTGCTTGTGCATGGTGTACATCAGTTTTTCTCCGCTCTCGAGATACTGGTGAAAGAATGCGTGTTCGTAGAGATTCATAGTTTTCTATTTACTTCTCATACGGAAGTGTAGTCTCTTTCGACCGTTTTGCGCAAACCTTTTTCTCATGAGGCCGTTTGATTGACTCACGGATTTTTCGTCTATAGAATGCGGCTTGTTCAGTTGCCGAGGTGGTGGAACTGGTAGACACGCTAGCCTTAGGAGCTAGTGCCTAGTGCGTGGAGGTTCGAGTCCTCTCCTCGGCACCATGAACTATTACTCGCTTGGCCATGAAGAATAAATCTCCATGGCACGCTCGTAAAGTTCATGGCAAGCCATTCTCCTTCGCTCTCCTACGCTTTCTCGTTTCACTCGAAAGCTTCGGAGAGCTTCGGAGAACAAGTTCCAGCTTCGAAGAGCTTCGAAGGATTGTATTCATGTTTTTTTCACTTGAGGTCCAAGGTTTGTCTTTTTATCGACACGGCTCAAAAGCTGACACGCATAGCTCTTTTTCGGGATACGAAGCTGACTAAAGCCGTTTCATGGAAGGGGCGGTTTCATGAGTTTGATACGTTGCTTCCGCGCATTTCGAAGATGCTACGGTCATGTCGAATGCATGTTTCCGATATCGGTTCGGTTGTTGCGTGCGTGGGGCCGGGGGGTTTTACGAGTGTTCGCCTTGGTGTGAGCACGGCGAATGCGTTGTCTTTTGCTCTTCAGGTTCCCGTTGGCGGAGTGAGTATTTTTGATCTTCTCTACGAAATACATTCCGCTAAGAAAGATTTCTATGTTCTTTTGCAGGCGAACAGTGATGAGGTTTTTGTTCAGGGGTTTGGTAAGTGTGCGCACTCTTTTCCTGAGCCGCAGCTTGTATCGTGGGATCGATTTTTTTCCTCTGTCGGAACCGGGTTTTCCGTTGTCGGTGAATTTGATGCTTCGTTCCTGTATACCCTCGCCAAGAAGTACTCAAAGACGCTCGGTTTTCTCAGGGGCCGAAAAATCAGGTCCCTTCCGTGGGAAAAAATTTCCCTTTCATCCAAGCAGATTGCTCCGTGGTACTATAAGGATGTGAATATCACACCAAAAAAAGATATATAAGTATCCGTACTTTTCCTCCTCATGCTTTTTATTGTTTCCACGCCTATCGGAAATATGGAAGACATCACTTTGCGCGCGCTTCGCGTGCTTAGGGAGGCTGATTATGTTGCCGCCGAGGATACAAGACATAGTGGCATGCTGCTTAAGAAATTTGAAATTTCGACTCCGATGCTGAGTTTTCATTCTCATTCCGACAGATCGAGGCTTGAGCACATTATCCGTTTGCTCAAAGAAGGGAAAAACATTGCTCTCATCAGTGATGCCGGAACGCCCGGAGTATCTGATCCGGGATTTCTCCTTATCTCTACTGCCGTGAGTGCCGGTATTCCGGTTTCTCCCGTTCCCGGTGCATCCGCTCTGCTCGCCGCACTTACCGGATCGGGATTGCCCATGGATAAGTTTGTTTTTCTCGGATTTCTGCCATTAAAGAAGGGGAGGCAGACTCTTTTTCAAACCTTTCAAACGGAAAAGCGAACGGTTGTTTTTTTCGAGTCGCCCTTACGGCTTGTGCGCACATTGCGTCAGCTGGCGACTTCCGTTGGCGGAACAACGCAGTGCGTTGTTGCAAGAGAGCTCACGAAAATTCATGAGGAATATATTCGCGGAACATTTGATGAGGTTATTTCTGAGCTTGAATCCCGAAAAAAAATTCAGGGTGAGTGCGTGGTGCTGTTTTCCAGAACCTTTCTTCCGTCATAAAATTTTTTCATGAAAGTAGCTTTAGTACATGATTTTCTAGTGAGACTTGGCGGAGCGGAACGCGTACTCCGCGAGCTTTCTGTCATGTATCCGGAGGCGCCCATCTACACTCTTTTGTATGACGAGAAAAAGGTCGGGTCTGTTTTTCCGCGCGAACGTATTGTTCCTTCGTTTCTTCAATCTTTTCCGCGCTGGATCCGCAACCGACACAGATTTCTGTTTCCGCTTATGCCGCTCGCCATCGAACGATTTGATCTTTCGGGGTTTGATCTTGTTATTTCATCCAGCAACTCTTACGCGCACGGAGTACTTACGGGTACGGAGACGAAGCATATATGTTACTGCCATTCTCCCATGAGGTATTGCTGGGACTGGGCACATAAATATCTTACAGAAAATCGTTTTTCTTACCCCGTAAGAAGGTTTCTTTCGGAAAGACTGCATCGCATGCGCATTTGGGATAAAGCCGCTTCGGACAGGCCGGATGCGTATATCGCCAATTCGCAGAATACTCAAAAACGTATTCTCAAATATTACCGTCTTCCGAGCGAGGTTGTTTATCCACCGGTTGATATCTCACGTTTTTCGGTATCTCACAAAGATGAGGGATTTTTTGTCATTGTTTCCACACTCACTCCATTCAAAAGGATCGATCTTGCCGTTGACGCTTTTAATCGTCTTGGTGAGAAGCTTATTATCATCGGTGATGGACCGCAGAGGTCTTCTCTTGAAGCGAAGGCCAAGCCTAACATTACTTTTACCGGGTTTCTTTCCGATGCGGAGATTGCTTCGTATCTTTCCCGCTGTACCGCTTTTATCTTTCCGGGCGAAGAGGATTTTGGCATTGCTCCGGTTGAGGCTATGGCTTCCGGAAAGCCGGTTATTGCGTACGCTCGTGGCGGGCTTTTGGAATCGGTTGAGGATGGCCAAACGGGTATTTTCTTCTCAGATTCTACCAGTGATGCCCTTTGTGATGCTGTTTTGAAATTTAAAAAACAGGGAGTTTCGCTGACTCCCGAGGAGATTCGCAAACGCAGCGAACGATTCAGTATTTCCGCTTTTCAGGAGGGTATCCGCCGTACCGTTCATCACTATGCCAACAAATAGACGACATCCTGAATCAGGGCGCTTTCAGGCGCCCGGTCTTTCTTTGCCGGAGCGCTATCCGATCTCCGCTCTTTTGCCGGATATCCGGAGTCTCTATAATGTCGGGGCTATTTTCCGGACGGCTGATGCCTGTCTTTTTGACGCTCTCTATCTTGCCGGTTATACGGGCTGCCCTCCGAGAAAAGAGATCCATAAAACGGCCCTTGGTGCTGAAGAAACCGTTCCCTGGAAACATTATAAAAGCGCACTACGTTGCGCGCGAATGCTTAAAAAACAAGGGATTTCCCTTGTTGCCGTGGAAACCTCAGAATCGGCTATTCCCTATACCGACTTCAAGCCGACTTTTCCCGTCTGTTGTATGTTTGGCAATGAGGTTGACGGACTTCACCCAAAGCTTCTTGAACTCGCGGATCATGTTGTTTCCCTCCCCATGCGCGGCCTGAAGAACAGCCTCAATGTATCTGTCGCGTTTGGTATTGTTGCTTACCATGTTGCGAACACCTGGGAACGGTTACAAAAAAACCGCTAGAAGCGGTTTTTTTACTGGTAGAATTTGAGTTTCTCCCGTTCGATTCGGAAGTTTGCGGCTATAATGCCTCTATCCTTGGCTCTCTTTCCGCTTTCCGGTGACTTGAAAAAGCGGTTCTTTTTCAGCCACTGAACAACGCGAGCTTGCTGCACCTTCTTTTCGAAGCGGCTTACAAGCTTCTCGTTGGATTCACCGTCTCTTTTTACTACGCCGACTGCCATTTGATATCTTTAACAAAAGCTGGGCTAGATTACTCAGAATCGGAAAAAAAGTCAAGCGTTTGCTTTCTTGACGTAAATCTTGTTATTTCTTTTATTTTACTTTAGACTTTCCATCAGTTTACACCAGTAAGTAACAGCTTATGGGACAGGTACCATCATCTTTGTATTCGTTTCAAATTGAAGGAAAGGAAACATTTCTTGATGTTTTCCACTATCTCCCACGTAACGATAAGGAAAAGGAAGCCGGCGAAATTTTCGCCATTGTTGAGTTTCTTGACCATCCCGGTGCGGAAGATGCGCTTACTCATGCTATGTTCGAGGCGCTTCGATCCAGTTTTTACGGCAGTGCCAAAAAGGATGCGTTCGACCGATTCGAGGATGCTCTTCGCGATGTGAATGCCGTTCTGGAAGCGGAAGGGAAGAAGCGAGAATCCGGTTCGCTTGGCAGGATTTCCTCGTGTGTTGCCGTTTTACAGGGGAAGATTATCCATTTTGCTCAGCTTGGGGCCGGGTCTGTGTACATTTTCCGTGATAACAAACTTTCACTTATCAGTGATACTGCTGAAGAGGGGCAGTCAAACTCCTTTGCCGATATCTCTTCCGGCGATTTGGAAGTAAATGACAAGCTTTTGTTTGCCACATATAACATTCTTGCTGATGTCAGCAAAACCGGAATCAAAGAGATTTTTGCGAAAGAGGGGAATACTGAAAAGTGCTCAAAAGCTCTTAAAGGTTTTCTCCGTGAATCAAAGGCTTCCGGTGTTGCCGTTCTCTGTTTATTTATGGGCGAAGTTAATGCCCAGCAGGTAATGGATGCCGCCATTCTCCGTGAAGAAAGCGTTAAAAAGGAACAGCCGGTGTCTGTTATGGCGAATAAGTATGTTGCTAAAGCTCTCCATGTTGTCCGCACGCTTGCTTCAAAGGTAAAGACCGTTGTTCCCAAGGTTACAACCGCCCTTGTTCCCAAGGGCAAGCTTCTTGAAAAGAGACGATATTTTATCGTCGGTATTCTTGGTGCCATTTTTCTTCTCATTGTTATTCTTGTTGTCCGATCCATTGCGA
This sequence comes from uncultured bacterium, assembly GCA_963775025.1. Lineage (GTDB taxonomy): Bacteria > Patescibacteriota > Gracilibacteria > JAUYGZ01 > DAOVYC01 > CAVZHD01. The sequence goes on along the minus strand of CAVZHD010000001.1, from coordinate 612,521 downwards.
ACTTTGATAATGCCAAAGTTTCCGAATATGAAAAACTGCTTCGTGAGACGAGGAGTAACTTAAGTATTGCCGAGCAGAGATTCCTTATTGGTGAAAAAACCGATGCTCAGGAATTTTTGGATATTGCCGAACAACAGGTGCAGCAAATTTTAACTACCGGTTATTTCCGACAGGAGGCGTCACAAATTCTTGATGATATTGCCAAATACCGCGATGATTTTGATGCTATTTTCCGCATTAAGGAGCCTTATGTCGTTTCCGATCTTTCACCAAAGGGACTTGATATCGAGTCGCTTGGCTTGGTTCACACCAAAGACGATAAGAACTTTATTTACGAGTACAACCAGCTTTATGAGACCATGCTCGAGAAGGTTCAGGATCCTCTTACTATCGATGCTGAAGAATCAGTGGTTTCCGTATGGGAGTTTGAGGATAACAATAGCCTTGTTTTCCTTGCTCAGTCCGGACAAATTCTTGAGTACAAGGATGGTGCGTTTACGCGCATGAGTACCGATGATCCGAAATGGAGGACCGGCAGCGAAATCAAGACGTATGGTAAATTTATTTACGTTTTGGACACTACTGAAGGCAAGATCTGGAAGTATCCCCGACTTCGAACCGGTTATGGTGCTTCTCAGGCCTGGAATACCGCTGGTGATCTGCGCTCGGCAGTTTCTTTTGCTATCGATGGCGATGTATATGTGCTCTTTAAGGACGGCACCATCAAGAAGTTCCGTAAGGGTGAGGAGCAGCCATATTCTCTCCGAACCATGCCGAATGTTTTGGTGCAGAATCCAACCAAGATTTACACCCATTCAGAGCTTATCAACCTCTACGTATTGGATCCTGAAAATCATAGGGTTGTTGTCTTTGGCAAAGATAAAAACGGAATTGCTGAATATAAACGCCAATTCATCTTCGATAACCTTTCGGATATGAGAGATCTCTATGTCGATAATCTCGAACAGAAGATCTATATTCTGACCAAGGACAAGGTTTACGGAGCTGATCTCTAAACATCTTACCCCCGTTCATGGAGGATATTAAAAAAGAGCTTACAGAGCTTTCTACGTATCTGCGCCAGGCACGGGACTATCTTTGATAAACGCCAGATTTTTCAAAGAATACAGGAGCTGGAAGCCCTTATGTCATCTCCAACTTTTTGGTCTGATAAGAAAAAGGCTGAGGACCTTTCCCGCGAGTTGCAGCAAAAAAAGATGCTTGTTGAGAAGTATGGACATCTCCATAGCGAGCTTGCCGATCTGGAAGAGATTTGGATGATGACACAGGATGATGCCGATGATACCTCTTCCAATGAGGAGGTTGCTATTGCTTTGCGGCGACTTACTCACGATGTGCAAGCTTTTCGAGCAAAGCTTTTTTTGGACGGGCCTTATGATTCCAAAGATGCCATTGTTTCCATTCATGCCGGTGCCGGCGGAAAGGATGCGCAAGATTTTGCGCAGATGCTTTTTCGTATGTATCTCCGATATTTCGAAAATGAGGGATTTAAAGTGAGTGTTGTCGATATGTCCGAAGGGGAAGATGTAGGTTTAAAGAGCGTTACCATGGAGGTGCGGGGATCGATGATATATGGGACTCTCAAGGGAGAACATGGGGTTCACAGGCTTGTTCGTCTCTCTCCCTTTAACGTCAAGCACACGCGTGAAACGTCTTTCGCGCTGGTGGAGGTATTGCCTGACGTTGGTCTTGAAGAGGTTCAGATTGATGAGAAGGATCTTCGGGTGGATACTTTCCGTTCCAGCGGTAAGGGTGGACAGAGCGTGAACACTACCAATAGCGCCATACGCATTACGCATATTCCCACGGGGGTTGTGATTCAGTGCCAAAGTGAACGCAGTCAGCTTCAGAATAAACAGTCCGCAATGAGAGTTCTCATTGCCAAACTTATAGAGCTCCAAAAGGAGCAGAAGGCTGCCACCATTTCTGAGCTTAAAGGTAAGACCCGTGATATTTCATGGGGGCATCAAATCCGATCATATGTTCTCCAGCCATATACCATCGTGAAGGATCATCGTACGAATGTGGAGGTGGGTAATGTGCAAAAGGTGCTCGATGGGAATATCGATCCGTTTATTCAGGGGTATTTGCTTTCAGGGGAAAATAAGCATTAATCGTTTCTTGCAATTACGGCAGCGGTGATTGTTGCCGCCCCTTTTTTCTTAAGCTCTCCGGCGCACGCACTGAGAGTGGCTCCGGTGGAACAGACGTCGTCTATCAGAAGAATGTGCTTATTTTGCACCGCGCCTTTCGCCAGAAATGCGTTTTGAACATTAGTGAGTCTTGAAGTCCTTGTTTTTACTTTTACCTGCGGGGTTGTGTTTTTTATTCTCCTGAGTGAAGTTGTGTCGAGCTTTGCATGTGGGAAATTTTCTAAAATTTCTTTTGCCAGCAACTCTGACTGATTGAACCCCCGCATGTTTTTTCTTTTTGGATGAAGGGGGACCGGGATAATGGTGTGAAAATGAGTGCTCTCATTTTTTATGAGGGTTTCCACCATGCTGTGAGCAAGTAATTTCGGAATGTCTGTCCGATCACCTTTGTATTTTAATGAATGGATCAGTTTTTTTATGAATGGCGACCGGCCGTAATGAAAAGCGACCAGCAGAGTATCTATCTCCGGTATTGTTTTTCCCTGCGTTCCAACGCCGATCATTTTTTCCTTTTCCAGACAGGTTGTGCAACAAATCGCTCCTTCCTTGCCGCAGCCAATGCATTTTCGGGGGAAGAGCACATTCAGAAGAAAACAGAGCGCAATTTTGAGTCTATGTATCATATCGTTTATCTATTCGTTTCCTTGGTGTTTTGCAATGGTCTTTGAGGCTTTTTTTCATGTTTTTTTCATATATACTTCCTTTAGGCTTATTTGTTGCCATGATTATTGGAATTGATGCTTCCAGATACTGTTTTGACGCCCAGACGGGCGTTGAAAGGTACACTGACCGTGTGATACGTGGACTTGTGGCGAATTTCCATCGGGAGTTGCCGGATGTGCACGTGCATTTGTATGTTGCGGAAATGTTTCAGGCGGAAAAACTTAAATCCATCGTGTCGTCACTTGACCGGATTGATATCATCCGGTGCAGGAAACTCTGGACACAGGTTGGACTGGCTCAGCATCTGCTTCACGATTCCCCCGATCTTCTTTTTGTTCCGTCTCATGTTCTTCCGTGGTCGTATCGTGGAAAATCTGTTGTCGTGGTTCACGGGCTGGAGGCTCTCCATTTTCCAAAGGCATATTCCCGATTTGTCAGATGGTACCAGCGGTTTACCACGCGTTATGCTGTCAAAAATGCTGTGCGACTTATAGCAGTGTCGAATACTGTAAAAAATGATCTCTCCCATTTTTTTCATTGTCCTGAAAACAAGGTTTCCGTTGTCTATGAGGGGGTTTCTCCGGTTGTAAGTTCCCAGCTGCCAAGGGAGAAGATCATAGTGAGCATTGGCAGAATAGAGGAGCGCAAGAATCAGTTCCGGCTGATTCAGGCGTTTGAAAAATTTTTTCAGAGTCATCCGGATTACACCCTCAAGCTTATCGGGCCTGATGGATTTGGTGCGTCTGCCATTCACCAATATGTGAAGAAACTTCCCTCCACTGTTCGTGAAAAAATTTCGTTTCCTGGATATCTTCCACACAATGAGGCACTTAAAGTTCTTCAAACAGCTTCGCTGTTTGCCTATCCAAGTCTCGCTGAAGGGTTTGGACTGCCGATTCTAGAGGCGATGAGTGTCGGAACGCCTGTTCTTACCTCTTTGGGATCCGCTTGCGCGGAGATTGCCGGTGATGCTGCGAAACTTGTTGATCCGCTTGATGTGGAAAGTATTGCCGCAGGTCTTTTGCAAATTGTTTCCGATTCTCAGCTTGCCCGTTCACTTGTGACCGAGGGGCATGAGCGCGTGACACATTTTTCCTGGGAAAAATGTATTGAGGAGTTATTTCAGGTTCTTCGATCCACTCTTCATCTGTAGTTTCCGCATTTCAGCGTTCCTCAGGTTAATTTCCATGTGTTTTTTCAAACTTCTTCCCTGATAGCTTGCATCCAGAACATGAAATGGATCGCCATGACCGACGAGCAGAATGGTGGTGTTTGCGTATGTACTTTCGAGTTGTGCCATAAGTTTCAGCATGCGTTTTTGCAGCTCGAGCACGCTTTCTATCCCCCATGTTTTGTGTGCGGGGTCCTGCCTGTCGAGCTCCCAGACTTTTCCGTAATTTGAGTGATGGGAAAGCTCGAGGTCTCCGAAAAAGCGTTCGCGAAGAAGCTCACTGGTCGTATACGTGCTCAGCTGAAGCTCTTCCTGGATAATATGTGCCGTCTCCCTTGCCCGCAGAAAATCCGATGCGATAATGATTGTCTTCTCCGGGAATAGATGTTTTTGTTCCTTTATTGTTTTGAGCGATTGATCTTTTCCTTTGGCGGTAAGGCCAAAAGAAAGTAATCCATTTTGTGCACTCGAAACAATCAGCCCTTGCACATTCGCTTCGCTTTCGCCGTGTCTTATGAAGAAATAGATGTTTTTCATGTGGGATTTTTAGCCTATTTTTTAATAGGCTCCTTTTCGCATATCCATTTTTATCTGTTCGATTGTTTTTCCTTTTTCGATCAGAGAGGTTGTCCATTTAAGATTGATGCCGACCTTGTAGCGGGAATCAGAATCCAAAACGACTGATACCGTCTGGTCTTTTTTTACGGTGAGAATTTTTGTCAGAGGTAAAAATATCTGTTCCCAGTGAGTAGGAGCATCCAAGGGGCTTGTAGACAGGCAAACATCATCCGTGAGCCAAGCTTTCCACCAGACAGAAAAACCATAAACGGAACTATTGCTGTTTATGAGCCATTCTACTTTTCTATGACGAATGCTTTCGTTTTTCTGTGAGAAATCTATGGTGTCCCACTTCAGGGCGCTTTTACCTTTGTCCAATAAATCCGATGCCGGTGTGTAGTGGACATATACATTATTCAGGGCAACTTCTTTGGCCGGGGTCATATTTAATTTGAAGCCTACTTTGTCCCAGACGTTGATCTCATCCAGAATGCCCGGAGTTACAACCGGAGCAATATATTGCTCTATTCTGCATGGCATAATTGCGCCTCCGGGTTTCAAAAAGCGCTTGGCGTCCTCAATATTTTCTATGATATTTTCTTCGAGAGCATAATTTCCCAGTGTTTCAGAAATAACCAAATCGACACGAGGCGGATTTTTTACGACGGTTGAATGTTTTTGAATGAAATTACAGTTTTTACAATGGTTCAATTTGGCGATTTGCTCGCTTACCTTAATAACTTTTTCGTATTCATACAGCCAGCATTCTTTTGCGCCCAACCTCAGGGCGAGAAAGCTTAAGAAGCCAGTTCCTGAACCGATATCGGCAACCGTTGTTTTTCCTTTTTTGATAACCTTCCTCAAAGCTTCGTAAAAAGCCTGGTTGCGGAGCTTATCGCCGAGAAGTTTTTGCTGAAGTTCGATCATGAGTTTAGACTGCGAGGATAAAAGAAACATTGGAACAGCGCTTTTTTGCGCTGTTACATGCTACAATATACACTTTTTCTTTTGGTTGTGTACTCATGGGGTTTTTGCGTATTTGTGCAACAAAACAGCTTGCAATGCTAGGGTAACTTTTTATAATGAGTTGGCTAAAAAGAGGAATCGGTTTCGGCCGATGAAACAGGTTTTAGGGCGATTAGCTCAGGTGGTTAGAGCGCGACACTGATAATGTCGAGGTCCGAGGTTCAAGTCCTCGATCGCCCACCATGAATTATTTCATCTCGCTTCGCTCGATGAAAAATTCATGGCTCGCCCTAGTATCTCTGAAGAAATAATTTATGGCGTGAAGTGTAAACACAAAGCGTTTTCTACTTCACGACAGTTTGCTATTACTTGCTTCGCTCGTAAAGTTCATGGCACGCCATAGTTCTTAATAGTTCATGAGCGTGAAGTGTAAACACAAAGTGTTTTCTACTTCACGACAGTTTGTTATTACTTGCTTCGCTCGTAAGTTCATGGCACGCCATAGTTCTTAATAGTTCATGGGCACTTTGTTTGCTGTGCATTTTTCACGCTCGTAAAGTTCATGGCACGCCATGATTCTTTGCCTGTACCTCGTTACTGCGGACTATGGATAGCAGGTTATCTTTTGCGAAAGGGGGATTATTCCTTTGAGATTTTAATGGCATATCCTTTTACGATGGCTTTCCCGAGTTTTTTTTGCGCTGAGGCTAAAATTCTCTGCAGTGTACTTTGCGATGTGTTCATTTTTTTGGCTGACTCTATCTGATCCAAGCCTTCGGAGTGTTTCAATCGCAAACTTTCCCATTCTTCGTGGGTTATTGTCACCACCTCCAGAAATCTTAATGGTACACCTTGTGGTTTATAAAAAGTGATTTTTGGGTTCAGTTGTATTCTTCTGCGAAGTCTTGGACGAGGCATTATTCCTGGCTAGAAGTATTCTTCTTAAGTTTTCTGACAATAGCGAGTCTATTCTCCAAGAATTTCTCCTGTTCCTCAAGGGATAACGAAGGATTATTCAGAAAACCTCTTCCCTGGCATCCTGCCCTTCTTCCTTTTCCGAAGCCCGATCCGTATCCAGTTTTTCCGTTATTGGCTCCTGACGAGTCTGCTTGTCCTTTCTTAGCGCAGGGGCCTTGCCCCTGTCCGGTCAGTGGACCTTGTCCGGTTGGTCCGGTTCCGTCAAAATTTGGCATAATGTTTGTATAAAAAATATATCTGTAATGAGTATATATTCATAATCATCTTTTGTCAAACTCTTTTCTTGGCCCATGCCTCGGTTGCTTTTCAGGGGCGAATTGATTAGAGTGGTAGCGATATTTCTTATCGTTTTTTTCTATGCGTACAGTTTCACAACTCTCCGTGTTTGTTAGAAATACCAAGGGTGCCCTTGAATACATCACCAATGTGCTTTCATCAAAGGGTATCAATATTATCGGTATTTCCACACATGAAGCTTTTGAGTATGGAGTGATTCGTCTTGTTGTAAGTGATCCGAATAATGCTGAAATCGAACTCAAGAACGCGCAGATTCCTGGTGTTTTCCGGAGCGATATTTTGGAGGTGATACTTGAGGATCAGCCGGGGGAGCTTCATAACATGCTTCGCAAACTTGCGAGCAAGGGTGTGAATGTAGGTTATTTGTATTCCACTTCCGGGCAAGGGAAATCCATCACCTATGTAGCGTGCGATGATCTTCAGAAGGGAATTCAGGCTCTCTCCTAAAAGTGTTTTCTAGAGTTCGAAACTTTCACCCCTCTCTTGCGGGATGATTATTTCCGCGTTTGTTTTTGTGCGCAATCTTTCCGCCATAGCGTCTTGCTGATCCGGCTCTCCGTGGACAAGGAATATTTTTTTCAAGCCCTTGATTCCCAGTGCAAAATTATCAAGGTCGTGCATGTCACCATGTGCGCTAAAAGCGCTTAGGATCTTTATTTTTGCCCTTACTTGAATATCCATATTGAAGATTTTGACGCTTTTTGCTCCCTCAACAAGCTTTCTTCCCAGCGTGTCTTCCGCCTGGAACCCCACGATGAGTACGCAGGTTTTCGGATTCTCGAGATTATTTATAAGATGGTGTCGAATTCTTCCGTTTTCACACATTCCCGACCCCGCAATGATAATTGCGGGCCCATGGATCTGATTTAAGGATTTTGATTCGTCAACGGAGCGCGTGTATTTGACTTTTCCCAAGCCGAACGGATTTTCAAAGTTTTTCAAAAACTCTTTCTTGATATTCTCGTCGTAGCATTCAGTGTGTTCACGAAATACCTCTGTAAGGGTATGCGCCAACGGGCTGTCGACGAACATGGGAATGTCGGGAATTTCTCCGGCATTTATCAAATTATTGAGGTGGTACACGATCTCCTGTGTTCTTTCGAGCGCGAAAGAGGGGATGAGTATTTTTCCACCTTCTCTGATTGATTCATTTATTGCTTCCGACAGTTGTGGGGCCATGTGCTCAACGGATTCATGTTCTCTGGCTCCGTAGGTGCTTTCTATAATCAGATAATCGGCGCTTTCGATCTTGTCCGGATTTCTGATGATAGGCAGGCCATCTCTTCCCAGGTCTCCGGAAAACACGAGGGTTTTTCTTTCACCCTTTTCCGCTATTTCCAAATAGGTAATCGCGGATCCCAATATGTGACCGGCGTCAAAAAATATGGCTGAAACTTCTTCACAGACTTTCGTTCTTTCATAGTAGTGTATTCCGTAGAGAAGTTTTATGGTTTCATCTACGTCCTCCTGTGTGTAGAGGGGGTCAGAAGATCCAACCAGCTTAATGCCGTGCCTTTTCATATACTTAATATCCGTTTCCTGAATGCTCGCGCTGTCTTCCAGCATGGGTCGGATCAGGTCTTTTGTTGCATGCGTGCAGAGGATTCTTCCCGCAAAACCCTTTTTTACGAGAGTTGGAATATTACCCACATGATCGATGTGGGCGTGAGATACAATGATGTCATCAATGGCGCTTGGGTAGTATGGAGTTTTTCTGTTCTTTTCGATGCTTTCCTCTCTTTTTCCCTGAAACATGCCGCAATCGAGGAGAATTTTTCTTCCTGAAACCGTCAGGAGGTGCTGTGATCCTGTGACTTCACGGACTGCGCCATAGAATGCGATTTTCATTCGTTCTTTTTTACTTTAGGCTATTTTATCATATTTTTGCTGCTTTCTCGAACTCTTTTTCACTTATTTTTGCCGATTTCGTGTATACTTTTTCCGTATTTCTTTTCTTTCTCCCATGAAATCCTATCGATACAGAGCAAAAGTGTCGGGGGGCGATAAGGTTTTCGGAGAGATTCGGGCACAGAATTCTTCGGAGGCTACCGATAAATTGTATCATCTTGGGTTTACGGATATTCACCTTGAGGAACAGGGTGATATCGTCAATATCTCGGAAGAGAGAAGTCAAGAAAGATCATATACGTTTGAAGGATATAAGCAGGACGGTGCTTTGGTGCAGGGGACTCTTTCCGGTATGGACAGGCTTTCTGTTTTGCGTGAGCTTTTGCATCAGTATTTCATTATTCCTGTTTTTATTTGCGAGGCCGATGCTTCCGAGGCCGAAAAGCTCCATATGCGACAAATCGGCATGGAGGAGCTTGCTTCCCAGCTTCGCGAGGATGAACGTGTTTTACTGTCGCGTGAAAAAGTTCTGGAAACCGTTTTAAGCGATGTTGAAAAAGATTTTTTCCGGGAAATTGATTACGTAGTTCAAGAAGCGACGGATTTTATTGCGCGCAATAAAGATAAGCTGAGTGTTTCTGATTTTGATTTGTTGCAAACCAAAATTCGCGAACTTCTCAGGATAAAGGGGAGTGAGGGATTTTACCGCTCTCACGAGGCTGAAGCAGTCGATTAACGAAGTTTTGTACTTTCTGCAAAAAAAGTTAGGGGAGATCGTGGATCGGGATCTTAAAGTTTTCTTTGGTGCTCTCAAAGAGTACAGCGATCTTGCCGAATATGCGAAACTTGTCCGCGGTATGCCAAATCTCAGACGAAAGCTTTTTTTCTTTGAACTTAAGCGTCTTTTCGGGCGAAATGACCGACAGGATGCTTTCAAGAAGGTATTAGTGATTTTGAGGCACGGAGTTTCCGGCTCCGGTGGTCACCGTGCCGTATGGTATGAACTGCAACGTTTTTTGGGTGCTCTTACTCTGTTTTACCTCCTTCTTTTTGCGTTTTCTTACTATTTTTCCGGAGAGGGGGGTGTCTACTGGCTCCGTTCTCTTCAAAGTGTCAGCAGGAATGTCTTTTTGGTGAAGATATGTGCGGGAATTTTTCTTTTGTATGCTCTCCTCACCTTTAAATTGTATATCTTCCGGTCGGGGAAAGTGATTGGCGTGTTTCTCTTAACTCTTGCCATTGGCGGCGTGGTAACACTCAGCCTTTTCTAGGTTGGAATGTATTGATGAATGGGGTGTGATACGGTAGTCTTGACGGCGGTTTTTAAGGTATCCATTGGGGCGTCGCCAAGTGGTAAGGCAGCGGGTTTTGGTCCCGCCATTCGGGGGTTCGAATCCCTCCGCCCCAGCCATTCTCCTACGCTCTCCTACGTTTTCTCGCTTTACTCGAAAACTCCGGAGAGCTTCGGAGAACACGTCCAAGTACGGAGAGCAAGTTTTGCTAGGATTTTGTGCGGTAGGTGGAGACTAGGGTGTTCTCTTCTGTTTTGCCGTCCGGTCTTTGGATAGTCTGGGTCCAGATGATTTTTTGCGAGATTGGATTTTTTTCGTCTTGCTGGGATTCCACATCAAAGAAAATGCGTCTTGGTCCGGTAAGAGTTACCTTTCTTCCGTCCGGCGTGCCGTAGATTCTTACGTATACATCGTTATCCTCCGTGAATGACTGAACAAAGAGATATGACGGTGTGTCATTTTTGAATCTCAGGTCTTTCGATCCCGGGAAGATGGTGGCGTCTAAACCGTCTCCATAGGCTTTGTAGTAGTGAACGTAGAGTGAGTGGTTGGACTTTTCCACGATTTTTAGCCCGCTTGCCAGTATTGCTCGATAAAATGTTGTTGAGACCTGGCAGAGGCCTCCGCCGGGTGATGGCCGCAGCTCCTGGTCCGGGAAGATGGTAAGTGCATCGAGCCATCCGTTTTCTTTGCTGACATCTCCCAGATAGGAGTTAAAAGAGAAAATCTCTCCCGGAGCGACAATAATGTTGTTCATATTTTCCTTTACTCCTTTGCGGATGTTGAAGCCTCTGTCATTCGGTGATCCTGCAAAGTTCGAGCGACCCTCGCCGAGCAGGGCGAGTGTTCCGAGATCGGTATCCGTATGATTTATTATTTTTCCCTTGGTTACCGACGTGGGAATTGTGACGAAGTTTCCGCTGGCATGAATGTTTTCCATGATCAGTTTTACCGCTTTCTTGGTATCGATTTCCTGTCCGTCTTTGGGCATTCCCTTTACCGTTGCCCACATATTCAGGGTGTCCGGCAGTTTTTCAATCTCGGCATTTTCGTTTTTTACGTTCATGAGTTCGGCAAGTTCATTCTCAGCGAACGCGAGAATTTTTTTTGAGTGTATTGTGAGAATCGCATCGCGTACCGAAACCCATTCCGGACGTATTGATAATTGTATTTCTTTTGGGTACGGAGCATTATCGGCTGTTTTCAAGAGGAGTTGGTTCGTGAGCAACGCTTCCAGGATTGCCGCATCTCCAGTGGCTGCGTCTTGCGTATAGGTTGGCCATGTTTCCATGGCCACTATCCGAATTTCCGGTTTCTTTAGTTCTCTTGCAGCGCTTTCTATCTGAAAATAAATGTCAGTGAAATTTACCATGAAGCCGATCTTTTCCGGCTTTACCGTTATTTTCATGTTTTCATCAATTTCGATTTCCGCGTCCCTTGATTCGGAGATATCCGGGAATATTTTTTTAATCTCTTCCTTCATCTGTTTCTCGTTTATCACAAATACCGGTTCGACCCGGATTTCCCCCATGGACCCCCGGATGAGGTTTTCCACCACCCGTATCAGATTTGGGGCGTTGGATATCATGTAGAGTTTTTCCACCGTTCCAACGGTATCGTATTCCAACCCCAGCTTTCGTGCGGTTGTCTCCTGGGTTATTCCTCCCAGTGTCAGTGGAATTAGCGCATCGAGCACTTCCGAATACATTTGATCAATAATCAGCGCCGCTTCATTCAATGAGATATCTCCGACGTCGGTTTCGGCAATTTTTAATCCGTGTGCCGTTTTTCCGTGTGTTGGAGTGGTTCCTGTGATGAACAGCAACCCGATCAGCAGAGCCAGCAGTATGCTTGATACCGCTATGACAATTTTTAGTACCTTTGAGCTTTTCATGTTTCTTGCAACGATTCGGCTTTCTTTTTAACACAGAAGCCTTTTTTGCGGTAGTAGACTTCAAAAAACGGTATTTTTGGTGTATAATGACTGGAATAATACTTTTTATGCATCGAGTTCTTGTTTCCAACTGGAGGAATCTTTTTCTTCTCAACTGCAATCCTGTTATTCGGTGGCTGACAGTTTCCGATATTTTTCTTTTCAGCAGTGCCGGTCTTCTTGCCCCGATTTTTGCTTTGTTTATTGATGGTTATATTGTCGGCGGGGATACGGTGGTTGCCGGTATGGCCGCTACCATTTTTCTTTTTACGCGCAGCATTGCTCAGATTCCCGCGGCATCCATTATTGATCGTATTCGCGGAGAAAAGGATGATTTCTGGTTTCTTGTTATCGGGACTTTTGTTTCGGCAATTATTCCGCTCGCTTATATTTTTATCAGCACACCGTCTGAGTTGTATATTTTGCAATTCGTGTACGGTCTTGCGAATGCGTTTACGTTCCCTTCGTGGTGTGCGTTGTTTACCCGCCATATCGACAAAAACAGGGAAGGGGTGGAATGGGGTGTGTATCAGACCCTTATTGATCTCTCAGGCGCCGGTGCCGCCGTGTTCGGTGGAGTAATAGCGGAGCAGTTTGGATTTGAATGGGTGTTTATTCTCGTGTCATTCCTTGGAATTCTTGGTTCGATCATGTTGCTTTCCATACGGAAGCAAATGAAAGCGAGATAATTTTTTTATTTTTTCGGGATAAAAAAACCGCGGCCTAAGCCGCGGTCTTTTTGTAATTTTTTTGAAAATTACTTCCTTTTCTTTGCTACCTTTTTCTTGGCAGTCTTGCGATGAGTGGTCTTCTTGGCCACTTTCTTGGTAGCCTTCTTAGCTGCCTTCTTTTTCTTAGTTGCCATAGGGAGAAAAAAATAATACTACCGCGTTGCATTTTGCATGTGTTCCTCAAGGAAATCAAACTATTTCCTGTTTACATATTGTTGATATCACGCTCTTGTTACTTTTGATTACAGCGGATATTTTTTTGGTATTCCCGTTTGTCGCGGAAATTCCTGCGGAGTTTTTTTCACTTTTTCAATTACGAAAATTGCTCTTTCTCCTGCGGAATTCGGGAGATTCTCATGCAGGATGTTTTTCACACTGCCGCCGAGTGTTATGAGCACATCTTTCTTCTCTTCCAGATCTTTTTTTGTTGCGGGAGTTTGATATGCAAAAAGTGTTCCACCGATCTTTAAGAATGGAAGTGTGTACTCCAACATCGTTGAAAATTTTGCGAGCGCTCTTTCTGTGACAACATCAAACTGTTCTCTGAATGTATTTTTTCTTGCCAGCGTTTCTATTCTTTCACATTTCGCTTCAACATTTTTCAAATGCAGTTTATGTGCCATGTCTGTTACCGCTGTTATTTTTTTTTGCGTGGAATCGACAAGAGTGAATTTTTTTTCAGGGAAAATAATGGCTAAAGGAAGCCCCGGGAAGCCTCCTCCGGTGCCAATATCAATAATCTGTTTTGCGTTTATAAGTGCGGGGTAACTTCCAATGAGCAGGGAATCGAAAATGTGTTTTTTCCAAATAGTTTCCGTGTCGTTGAAGGAACTTAAATTCATGACAACGTTCCATTCCTGAAACAATGTTACTAATTTTTTCAGTGCAGCAATTTTTTCTTTATCAGAAATTTCTATCGGCAACGTATGATGCGAGATCATTTTTTTTGAATGAAGAAAAAATAATATTCCGTTTTTATCACATGATCTTTTCCGAATTCTTTTGTTTTTCCGCTGATATTTTGCGTGATGATTTTTTTAATCTGCTCCAGATGACTGTAGATAAGATTATTCAGATTGCCGTAAAGATGAAGATAGAGTTGCCGCAAAATTTCGCTTTGCAGAGCGCTTGGAAGCGATCGGAACTCTTCCATTGAGTAGCGGTTGTTTTTCTGTTTTTTGATGTATTTTTCCGATTCATCTTCAAGATATTTTTGCACGTCTCCGAAAATCATTGTTGTCGTTCGCATTGTTTCAGAAAAGTTTGGATTTATTTTTTTAAACTTTGGAATAATTTCATGTCGTATGAAATTACGTGTGAACCGCGTATCTTTGTTCGTTACATCTTCGTGAAACTTCAATTTCTTTTTTTTGCAGTAAAGTACAATTTCCGATTTGCCGATTTCGAGTAACGGTCTTATGACACCGTCGGATTCTTTTTGAAGCCCCTGCATTCCACGGACACCCGTACCCCTTGCGAGGTTCATGATTATTGTCTCCATGTTGTCATCCAGATGGTGTGCCGTAAGGATGTATTTTGCTTTATGCGTGTTCTTTAATTTTGCAAAAAACCCGTAGCGTTCCGCCCTTCCGGCCTCTTCGAGTCCAATTTTTTTTCTGCGGGAAATTTCTTTAATCCGAGACTCTCCGTATTCAAATATGTATCCATATTTTTCACATGTTTTTTTCACGAGCTCCGCGTCGCGGATACTTTCTTTTCTTATGCAGTGATTCAGGTGGGCGACGATAATATTTTTATAACCCGCCGTATATAAAAGATGCAGCAGTGCCATGGAGTCCGCTCCACCGGAAATGCCGGCGATTACCGTGTCGTCTTTATCTACATATTTTACGAGAATGTCGTGGAATTGCTTTTCCATTTTTTTACGGATGCTGATTCTTTTTTAGAGCGAATTGTCCACATCCTCCTTCTATATCCACTCCGAAGCTGCGTCTTACGGTTACCATGATGCCCTTTGACCTGAGAAGGGAAGCAAAGGCATTTATCCGTGTTTCATCTGACGGTTGTTCATGAAAATTTTCCGTTGGGTTATACGGGATCAGATTACATTTCACCTTCAAGCTGCTGAGAAGCTTGACCAATTTACCGGCATCTTCCTTCCGGTCGTTTATCTCCTTCAGCATAAGATACTCGATGGTGATGTAATCCCGGTGGTTTAGTCGTATTTTCCTGAGTTCCTGTATCAGCATTTCGAGCGGAAACTGTTTGTTTATCGGCATATACTTCGAGCGTTGTTCATTGGTAGGGAAGTGGAGGGAGACGGCCAGCTTTACTCCCCATGTATTTATAAAATCCGCGATATTTGCTTTTGCGCCGGCGGTTGAGACGGCAATTCTTGATTTGGACATCGCAAAACAGTCCGGTGACGTAAAGAACTCGATTGATCTCTCAACCTCCTTAAGGTTTAAGAACGGTTCTCCCATTCCCATGTAAACAATGTTGGTTATTCTTTCGCCAAGTTTTTCTTTTTTCATGTACTGAAGTGCGACGAGGAACTGTCCTAAAATTTCCGAGGCCTTCAAATTTCTGACAAAACCGATCTCCGATCCTGTGGCGCAGAATGCGCATTTCAGCGGACAGCCAATCATGCAGGAAACACACAGGGTTGCCCTTTTTTCATCAAACATCAGAATTGTCTCTATGAGTTTTCCATCCTCGGCTTCCAGAAGAAATTTTTTTGATGTGTCTTCTTCCGATGAGGTTACGTGTTTAATTTTTGGAATAAAGAGCGAGTATGTATCTTCCAGCAGCTCCCGCATGTCTTTCGAGATGTTGTTCATTTCGGAAAATGCGCATACGTATTGTTTACAGATCCAGTGAAGGATCTGCTTTGCGCGGTACCTCTCGATATTCCGTTTTTGCAGCTCTTTTTCGAGTTCCGCCGGCGATATGTCGAGAATGTGTGGTTTCATTTTCTTTTTACTTTATGTGTTCCTCTGCTTTCCTGCATGATTCGTATCATCTGTTCATTGGAATCATCTACTGAAGATTTGTTTTTCTTTTGAGCGCCGCATTTTTCGCATTCATGCACAATAATAAAGCCCTTTTTTCCGGAGTAGTCTATAGCTATCGGGTGCATAAGTCCTTGGCACTCACTTAAGCGGTCTCCGGGCGTCTTCTCGTCGACATGAAGCGAACATAAACACGCGCAGCAATGGTTTCGGCACCCGCCTTTCAGAGGTGTATTCACCGTTTTGCAGTTTTTGCATGTAAACCCTTCGTTGATGACGATAAATCTTTTTTTCATTTTGCTGACATTTCAAGCAGAAGTCCGTTATCCATGATTTCGATGCCTCCGTGCACCTCTTCCACTTCCCCCAGCCATTCTTTTGCCACCGAATTACCGGTGGTGTTAAACGTTATCCTGTATCTGTTGTATTCTTTCGGAGTTTGATCCGTGGTTTCCGCAAGTACCTTTTTAATCTCGCCCGGTGACGAGGCTATAATGGTCGTGTCTCCTATTGTGGCAAAAGCAGGGGAGACACCTTTTTCCAGTACGATTGTGTCGATTCTTACTTCTCCCTGCGCAGTTGTTTCTATTGGCGCAGCATTTCTTGCTATTTGTTCCGCCCCTGTGGTTTTGTCCGGCAGTGTGAAATACTGCCTTGCCGGAGTTATGTACCTGCTTTTTTCACGCAGTGCCGCAAGGAGGGTTTGCGTCTTAATATTGTTGCCGGTGGTTATGAGCACGAACCTTTTTTCCAGCATGTTGAATCGTACTGCGAATTCACCGTCAAACAACGCAAGGATGTTTTCCGGCTCCAGTTGCTCTATGTACAGATTTTTCTGCAGATTCTTCAGTGTTTTTTTACATTCGAGCGCCAGGGGGAGATTGGTGCTCTCCAAATATTTCAAAAAATTTGTCGCTGCTGATTTAATATCCTTTCCGAGAATTGATATGTCGCCATCGGTTGTTTCCATAGAAAGAAGGTTTCCCTGCAAAAATTGCTGTTTGGATGGGGAAATATCCGGGAACATGTTTGCGTCCAGTTTCAGAAAGGCTTTTAGCGTCAGTTCACTCCCTTTTATTTCTATCGAGCCGGCTAAGCCGGCGAGGCTCTGTCTGAAGAATTTTTTCCAGCCGAAATACAAGTGAGTGAGCGAATCAACGGTTGCCTGCGTATTGATGTAAAACACCATTTCCGCCGACTGATCGATATGTTCCGTCGTGCTCTTAAAATCCCTGCTGTGAGCCATTGATGCGGCAGGTTTTTTGTAATCTTTTCCTGAGATAATCACTATATCGTTCATCTCCAATATTTTTCTGTTTTGAATGGTGTTTGTTTCGGGCCAGTTTTCTTTATCGACGATAATGAGAGTGTCGTTTGGAAGCAGTGCGACTGTCGGATGCAATGTGTGGAGATTTTCCAGCAACCACGCTTCGTTCTGACAGCATGTTTCTTTTATGACATCCACTATTTTTTGTGTGGTTTCGCTGAAATGAACCACAGCTATCGCTTCAGCAGGAACGTATTTTACGTGTTTCACAAAATTTTCCTGATACTGGCCGTGTGCCAGTACAAGAGATACTCCTCCAGCCGCGCTCGCTACGACGAGCGCCAGCCCCAAGAGCAGAGTACGCCAATTTATCGTCTCTCGTGAGGGATGTGCATCCATCTCGTTTTATAAAGTCTACTTACGTTGTTGCTTTTTTAGGCTTCAGTTCTCCAAGTCCCGGCTCCAGATTCACTCTTTCCATATCCTCTATGATACTTCGCAATTTTTTCAATGCTCTGAATTGCAGTGTTCGCACATTCGCTTCCGATGTTTTCATGATTGAAGCGGTATCCGAATTGCTTAACTCGTTGATGAATTTCAGTATGATGATTTGTCGGTACTTATCGTCGAGTTTGCTGACGGCTCTCCTCACGAACTGACTGATGATCTTTTTCTCTGCGAGAATATTCGGATTGTGCAGTACTCGAAAGTCCGAAATATTTTCATCCAATTCAACATCATTTTTATTGGTTCGATAGTGGTCGATAACGGTGTTGTGCGCTATACGAAACAACCAAGCTCTAAAATTCGTTGTTTTCTTGTACCGACCGATGTTTTCCCATGCCTTGATGAATACCGTTCCAACAATGTCTTCGGCGTGTCTTTCTTCCACTTTGAAGTACACATATCTGTAAATGACATCAAAAAAGGTGTCATATATGTCGCCGAAAGCTTCAGTGTTTCCCTTTTGGGCTTTTCCTACGAGCTCTTCGATTTCCGCTTCATTTCGATTTCTTTCCATAGTGGGAGAATACTTGGCTTAAAGTTAATCACACCCCTATATTTTTGTAAATTACTTTCCGGTTTTTGCTTCACGCATGGGTTGTAGTATACTCCGGCCATAAATGTGTTATTTTTTTGACCTATGAGAAGAATTATTTTCTATATTGTCCTTATTGCGCTTGCGGTGTTTGCCGTTTCGCAGATTCGTCCTGATTTTTCCGGCATCTACTCCGCTTTTACGAAGATGTTTCAGAATGTTTCCGCGTCGGTCACTGATGTCAGAAAGGAAGCGGTTGAGGTGTATGGCGAATCTCTCCAGAAGGTTCAGAATACGGTTTCCGATGTTCAGGAAGGCTTCAATAATGTTCAGGAAGGCTTCAGTAATGTTGTTAAGGATGTGGAACAGAAGGTGGCGGATGTGCGTGAGGCGGTTAAGCAGGTCAATGAAGCTGCCACCGAAGTTCAGGAGGCGACAAAATCCATTGGTGATCTTTTCGATAAGACTCAGGCGCAATAGCGTTCATATCGTTTATTATGGCGGCAACGTTACCACAACACGTGGCCATTATTATGGATGGCAATCGACGATGGGCTAAGAGGAAGGGGGTGTCTACTTTTCGCGGACACAGTGAGGGAATTGAAAGAAGCAAGGAGCTTGTTGAAGAGTGTTTACAACTTGCGATCCCATATCTTACAGTTTGGGCTTTTTCGACTGAGAACTGGAAACGAAGCAAGCGTGAAGTTCATTATCTCATGTGTCTTTTTGAACGGTATTTTTCCGAATATGCCGCTGAATTTCAGGAAAAGGGGATTCGCTTTGTGCATCTTGGGCGCAAGGACAGATTACCCAAGAGTCTTGCCCGATTGCTCCTGAAGACGGAGACGGATACGCAGAGTAACCGGAAACTTACTTTAAGTCTTGCCATTGATTATGGAGGCAGGGATGAAATTCTTCGAGCTATGCAAAAGATTTCTAAAAAAGGGGGTTGTTCTGAAAAATCGTTTGGTGTATTACTTGATACCGCTTGTCTCCCTGACCCGGATTTGATAATACGTACTTCCGGCGAGATGCGTTTAAGTGGGTTTCTCCTGTGGCAGTGTGCCTACAGTGAGCTGTATTTCACAAAAAAATGTTTTCCGGAGTTTACAAAAATGGAATTTAGGAAGGCTTTGAAAGATTTTTCCGTTCGTAGAAGAAATTTTGGCAAGTAGGTATCATAACATTTGTTGCACATGCACGTTTTTCATAAGACATGTCGGTATCACACGGAAAAAAAGTTTCAGTTTGTTGATGTTACGGATGATGTTGTGAGGTGTGTTCAGGAGAGCGGTATTCAATATGGTGTTGCTACCGTTTTTTGTCCGCATACCACTGTGGCTGTAAAAATCAATGAATCTGAGGACGGGTTTGAAGGAGATTTTAAGGATTTTATGCAAAAACTCGTTCCCGAGGGTCAGTACTACAGACATAATGATTTAGGTGTTCGAAAAACTGAAACCCTTTGCGAGGATCGAAATCTCTGTCTCAATGGTGATTCCCATATTATTCAGATGCTCGTTGGTACATCGAGCGAGTCTATTCCCGTCCGTGACGGGAAGCTCATGCTTGGGAGATGGCAGAGGATTTTTCTTATCGAGCTTGATAAAAAAAGGGACAGGAGGCTTGAGGTTCAAATTCTCGGTGTGGAAAAATAAGCGGATTACAAAAGACCACCAAGTGTGACAACCCTGTGGGTGTCGTAGATCGGAGCTGACTCGGAAGCGTCCCTCGGAAGACAATAAGCCACAGAGGTGCCACATATATTGTGGGTAGACCTGTTCCGTGTCGCTCCCAAGGGAGCTGCCTTCCGGGTACGATCCGGTCTGCGTCATCTACGAGGATCATCACACTACGGTGATCGTATTATTGTATCATTTTTTTGTGGTTAAGTAAATCCTTGCAGTACAAAAAAACCCCCGCCGTGGCGGAGGTTTTTAAGACTGTATTATTCTTCAATCACGTCATCAGATTTTTCATCGGAATCGTTTTCGGGGGTTTCTCCGCCGGATTCCGCTTCGTATTCTTCCTGCTGTTCCTGGCTCCTAACGTCCTGCAGATATGATTTTATGATCCACCCAAGGATTATACCGAAGAGGGTTGATCCTAAGATGGGGATGGTCAGCGGTACGGTAAATCCGGTAACAAGCAAAAGAAGGTCGGACTGGTTTCCGATGTTCGCAAATGCTATGACCAGCACAACGATCAAAAGAATGATGATGAGGTAGAATTTTATCTGTTTCATAGATTACTGCGGTAAGATGAGATGAAGAGTTTTTTGCATTCGCAATCTGTGTTCAAGGGAAGCGTATGCATCCGTTCCTTTCTGGAATCTTTTTCTTATGTCATCCTGTTCTTTTTTCTCCCTTTTTTCAAGCATTTTCTGCAGTTCTTCCTCAATCTCTTTTTCCGATACCGCAACCTTTTCCAGCTTTGATATTTCGTAAATTCCGAGTTCGAGTTTCACTCGCTCTTCGGCTTCCTTTTTCAAACTTTCCTTCAGTTCATCCTCAGTCTTCTTGATGTGTTTCAAGTAGTGGTCGAACGAGAGTCCCTGATAGAGGATTCTCTGTTTCATTTCGCGGATCATGGCTTCCTGTTCTTCCTGAATCAGTACATCCGGCAGTTCACCCTCGACGAGTTTTACCAGTTCTCCGAAGTACTCATTCTCCATTCTGTTTTTTTCCTTTGCTTCCGCCTGTTCTGTAAGTTTTTGCATGACCTCCTTTTCAAAATCTTTTTTCTCCAACTCTTTTCCAAGAATTTTCTTCGAAAATTCCTTGTTGATTTCCGGTGGGATCAGTTCCTCAGCTTTTTTTACGAGAACTTTGAAGATTACCTTCTTCCCGGCCATGTTTTTTGCGTGATAGTCCTTTGGGAAGGTTATTTCAAACTCTTTCTCCCCGCCGTTCTTCATACCCAGCAATTGTTTCTCGAAATCTTCTAAAAATGTGTTTTCTCCCACAATAATCGGATGATTCTTTGATGATGTTCCTTCCAATGGAACACCATCTGGTGTTTTTCCTTCGAAGTCGATTTCCACTCGGTCACCCTTTTTAATCTCCCTTTCGATCGCTTTCGGTTCACTCAACTTTTTTTTCATATCTTCCAGTACTTTCTCCAGGTCCTTTTCGGTGATTTTGACCGAATTTTTCGATACTGTTATCTTTTTAAAATTTCCAATCTTAAGCTCCGGCCTGATTGGTACCGTCCATTTCAATTCTACCGGGTTTATATTCTCTATGGTTATCTTTGGCTCACCGATTGGGTGGATTTTGTTTTCCTGCACCGCTTTTACCCATACATCCGGGAGAAGATTGTGAATGATCTGGACCTGCAGCATTTCCTCGGAAATATGCTTTCTGGCAATGGCCTCCGGCACTTTTCCTTCTCTAAACCCTTTGATGGCAACTTTTGAAGATAGCTCCTGCAACGACTGCTTCTCATACTTTTTAAGCATCTCCGCATCGATATCGGAGACTACGATCTCCACTTCTGATTTTGGGAGTTTCTTGACGACGAATTTCATTATTGTGTATTAAGGACTGCGGTACTATAAACGAGCGGTCTTTGTTTGGCAATATGCCTTTATTTCGCGCTTTTCGACTTCCTGAAAATTTGGTATAATCTAGAGATAGCAGATGTTATTTTCTATGGATACTCGTGTTACGCTTACCATTCCGGCTCAGGTTACGTTTCTCGAGAGTGTGCGAGTTTTTGCCCGCACTTTTGCGCAGCAACTTGGGGCTTCAGGCCGTGATGCCGGCAGGACTGAGTTTATCGCAAGCGAGCTTTGCGCCAATGCCATTGAATATGGTGACGGACCGGACTCCACGGTAACACTTTATCTTACTGCGGAATCGGATCACGCTATCCGGATTGAGTGTGTTAATTCTGCCAGAAGGGCTTCCGTGAGCGCTCGGGAGGTTACCCGCCATCTTCAGGGCGGACTTAATGTCCGATCTACCCGTGGCAGGGGGCTTTTTGTCATCCGGAGCTGGACGAAGGATGCTGCCGTGCAGGACACCGATGGCGGCCTTAAAATTTCTGTTGTACAATCTTTCTAGTTTTACCCCGTTAATCTTTTTTCCTATGTCAGACGTTCAGATAGCCATTTCACCCCTTGAGGCCATTGCCGGTAAAAAGGTCTTTCTTGTTGTCATTACCGGACAACTCGATGAGACCAATGTCGATGCTCAATCGAAAAGTCTTTATGAGCTTCTTGAAAAAGAAGGGGCCGGTGTAAGTCTTGTTTTCGATCTGGCAGGCCTTACCTATATGAATTCCAAGTCCATCGGATACCTTACAGACTGGTATACAAAGGTAAATGATGCCGGAGGAAGGCTTGTTATCTGCGCCGCTCAGGAAAATGTTTTGGATGTTCTGACGGTGGTTGGTATTACCAACCTTGTTCAGCATTATCCGAATGTTGATGAGGCTAAGAAGGCCCTTGCGGTTTCATAAATAGGCATGAAATACGATGTTGTCACGATCGGTGGGGCTGTTTTTGACCTCTTTATCCGTCCGGAAAAGGAGTCCATCCTCCGTATCGATACCCGGGAGGGACACAAGATGTTCCTCGCTTTTCCTCACGGGGAAAAGCTTGAAATTGATGATATTCATCAGGAATTTGGCGGCGGAGCAGCGAACGTTGCCGTTGGTGTTTCCACCATGGGACTTCGAAGTGCGGTAGCTGCAAGAATTGGTGCCGATTATTACGGAAAGGAGATACTGCGAAATCTTAAGGCACATAAGGTGTCGATTGATGCCATTGAGGCTGTGAAGGGTAAAAAGAGCGGCTTTTCCATCATCATCAACTCGTATGATGGCGAGAGAACGGTTCTATATTCACGTGGTGCGAACGATGTGAGTCCTCAGGGGAACATCTCGAAATTTGTCACACAGGGAAGCTGGGTTCATGTCACTTCTTTGCCAAAGGATTCTGACAGTGTTTTTAAACAGCTCATTGCCGCTAAAAAGAAGCACTCAAAGGTGATGATTTCCTGGAACCCTGGGGCTCATCAGTTTCGTCAGGGGTTATCTCATTTTCGCAAATTTTTCCCTCTCGTCGATGTTCTTTTCTTAAACCGGGAAGAGATTGAGGCATTCTTCGGAAGGAAGACAAAACGTTATGACAAAAAAATCCAGAAAGAGATCATGACGTCATATCATGACAATCTTGTTGCCGGTGATGACTTTCTTTCTTTAGTGTACGATGTCTCCGCTTTAGCGAAGCGTTTTCTTGCAGCCGGAGTGCAAAGAGTGATTGTTACCGATGGACGCAGGGGCTCCCAGTATTTTGACACATCACATCATTATTATGTGCCTTGTGGTGAGAGCAAACCCGTGTCCACGCTTGGTGCCGGAGATGCTTTTTGTTCGGGATTTATTGCCGGCATGATATACACAAAAAATGAAAAAACGGCCTTGGCGTACGGCACCGTAAATGCCGGAGCGGTTGTTTCAAGTTTTGGTGCGCAGAAGGGGATACTTACCAAAATGGAACTTGGACGTCGTGCGAGTTCTCTTCCGGTTCTCGTTATGAGCTGATTTTCTGTTGTTGTTCTCTTGGGTTTTGTTTTTTAAAGTATTACAATCCTCAGTGAAAGGTTGTAGACATTTTTTTTATGTATCCAGTACTGTTTTCTATCGGTCCGGTATCTTTCTATTCCTACGGGATTCTTGTGTCGATTGGTTTTTTTATTTCCGTGATTGTTCTTGTGCGAATTGTGGAAAGATCACTTCTGAATCTGCAATTCCTTGCCGACCATTTTTTTGCATTTTTATTTGTGCCGATCCTCGGGGCCCGTCTCTTTTATGTGGTTCTTTTTTGGGAAGAATTTTCATATGATTTTTTGTCTATTCTCTACATCTGGCAGGGTGGTTTTTCATTGTGGGGAGGGATTATCACCTTTTTGATTCTTTTTGCTTTCTATGCGAAAAAGGCTCAGGAAGATTTTCTTCAGTGGCTGAATGTGTTTTTGCCACCCGCCATTCTCTGGGCGTTCTTTGAGAGTGTGGCTGCATTTCTTGATGGTAAAGATTTTGGGACGCAGACAACACTTCCGTGGGGTGTTCAATTTGATAATCCCATGATGCCGTTTGCCGGCGTTTCCGTGCATCCAACGCAGCTTTATGCCGCCGTATTTTTTCTTTTATTTTTCCTACTGCTTCGTGTTAGGTGGTGTGATGCAAAAAATATGCCGTGTGGTTTTGGATATTTTGGTGTTGTTGTTTACGCTCTCTTTCAGTTCTTTCTTGATTTCTTTCATGGTGATTTTATTCCGTATTTTTTTGGAATCCGTGCAACACAAGTACTTGCACTTTCTGTTGTTATTTTCTTTTCCGTTCTCTATTTTCGAGAGCGGTCAAAACGTATTTCTTCATAAATCGTATTCATGGATCTTTTTGAACAGGTTAGCGACTTCGTTTCATCGGAATATTTCCGCTGGATTGTGTATGGGGTTATTGTGTATCTCGGTATTCTCTGGCTTGCGCTTGTCGCCTGGGTTGCGAGGGATGTCGTTCAGCGTTCCAGGAGTCTCTTTTTTCAGACGCTGATGATTCTCCTTAATATGATCCTTCCTGTTTTTGCTCTCTTTGTGTACCTTCTTCTCCGCCCTCCGAAAACCCTTATGGAACGTTATTACGACGAAGTGGAGCTTCGTCTTCTCCAGGAGGCATCTCATGAACACGGAGGTGCGGATCACGAAAAAGCTTCCAAGCATCTCAAGACCAAGATAAAGAAAGATTAGCTTCCGTATCCTTGCCTGAGCGCTTTCCTTTCGCGGCAGAATGCTGTAAACTTAGTGCCTCTCAGTTTTCTATGTCACTGCCGGGAGCACTCATTATCATTATTCAATTTTTCTCCGTCGTTTTTTGCGTCGTTGCTTTGTATGTGCTGTATAGCTATCTCACCCGGTTTTTCATTCCGGCCAAATACAAGGTGGTTCAGTATCTGAAACTGACGTACATCACGTATGCATATTTGATTGCCATTGTTGCACTTGCGATTGTGTCCATTGCCTTTTTCTTTTCTCACTCCCTTTAGTATGCACTTGTGGCAGAAATTATTCCGGCCTCGTAAGCATGGGTTTCCCGGGCAGATGGAAGGGGAGGTTGTTGAGTTTTTCGTTCCGAGACACTGGATCGTTCTTATTCCCCTTGTGGCAGTATTCTTTCTTCTCGTGATTGCTCTCGTTGTTCTTAATTCACTTTGGTATATTCTTGAACCTCCCATCTCCGCAGAATGGCTTATCCTTTTTAACAGTGCATATCTCGCGTTTATTCTTCATTTTTTCTTTTTCCGGGCCATCAACTCACTCATGAATATAATGATTGTTACGAACTTTCGCGTTCTTCGGGTGAGAAGCACGGTTTTTCTGCTCAGAGAAAGAAACGTTATCAGTATGAAGAATGTGCAGGACATCGAGATGAATCAATCCGGTATTCTGCCCAGACTTCTCAATTACGGAGAGATTGTTATTACCAGTGCCAGCGGTGAGTATGAGCTGAGTTTTCATTACATACCGCATACTCAAAAGATTTATAATATTTTGAATCACATCTATCAAAAAGAGTCGCAGTCCCAACAATTTCAGTCTATAAAAGAATAGAATAACGGTTTTCATTTGGGCTCATACTTTTTTGGAACATCTCTTCTCTCACTTCTCAGTCTGCTGCAGGTTTGTTTTTCCGGCTGTGATTACGACAGTGTTATTCGCGAACAGCAGTTTGCCGGGGCTTTTTATCCTGCGGATTCCACGCAACTCGTGGAAACGATTCATGGGTTTTTGAGTGAAGCAAAAAACCTTACGGACGCAAAGCCGCGCATTATTCTTGTTCCGCATGCGGGATATTCGTTTTCCGGCACCACGGCGGCGCATGCTTTTTTACCTCTGCTTGGTTCGGAGTATGAGCGTGTGGTGTTAATCGGCTCGAGCCATAAATCCGTTTTTGATCACGTTGCTGTCGATGATCATATTTCTTATCGCACATCTTTCGGCGATGTCGCTGTGGATCTTGTTTTTGTGAACCGGCTCGCTTCGCTGGATCAGCGAATCCACATGGATGGAGAAACTCACGTCTTGGAGCACTCTCTGGAGGTGCAGATACCTTTTTTGCAGGCCGTTCTTCCGAAATTCTCCATCGTTCCGATTTTATTA
Organism: uncultured bacterium; assembly: GCA_963775025.1. Classification (GTDB taxonomy): domain Bacteria; phylum Patescibacteriota; class Gracilibacteria; order JAUYGZ01; family DAOVYC01; genus CAVZHD01. The sequence continues at coordinate 586,467 of CAVZHD010000001.1, read as the reverse complement.
AGCCGTGATGACGGTACTTTAGGGTCGCTTCTCGCAGAGAAGCTCGCGACCATTATTGATGACAAAACACTCGTTCTCATCAGCACGGATCTTTCGCACTATCCTCCGGCGGATACCGCGGTGCGTGTTGATGCAGAGCTGCTTGGGTCTATTCTCGCTCTTGATTCCGGTAGGTTTGATTCACTGAGTGTGAATCTCACGGAAGAGGGTGTTGACACCCGTGCGTGCGGAGCCAACGCTGTACGCGTTGGCATTCTTCTGGCGGAACAACTGGGATTAACCGATGTCCGTTTACTTTCGTACTCTCATTCCGGCATGTATGGCGGTGATCCTAAGAAGGTTGTTGGATATGGAGCCGTATCCTTTTCCGTTCCGAAGGAATTTGCCTTTTTGCTCTCCTCCGAGGAAAAAGCGGAGGCGTTGAGTATCGCTCGGCGTACGCTCGAAACATATCTTGCCAACGGTTCGGTCCCCGACATTTTAGTGTCGAGTTTGAAGTTGCAGGAACCGCTTGCAGCTTTTGTCACCTTAAAGAAAAAAACCGGTGAACTGCGCGGGTGTATCGGGCAGTTTGTTTCCGACCAGCCTGTCGCACAGGTTATTCAAAACAGGGCTATAGCTGCCGCTGTTTCCGACTCCCGATTTTCTCCGGTAACCCTTGATGAGCTTTCCGATCTCTCCGTGGAAATCTCCATTCTTTCTCCCATGAGAAAAATCTCTTCTCCCGATGAGATTATCATGGGAAAGCACGGAGTGCTTTTACAAAAGGGAAGTAAGGGTGGGACATATCTTCCGCAGGTGGCCGAAGGATTTGGTTACGACAAGGAGGCTTTTATGAATAGCCTTGCTGAAGAAAAAGCCGGAATTGAAAAAAATTCATGGAAGGACGGAACGGCCGAGATCTATGTTTACGAAGCTTTTGTTTTCGGCGAGTAGTTTTACTCCAATGATTTCACGTAACAATGGATCGCGTACCATTTGCCGCGGATTTCTTTTCGCTTTCTTCCGAACCGCTTTTTTCTGAAAACCATTTTTTTTCAGAACCTGCATAGATCTTGTATTCGGACTATAGATATTCGCATGAAGACTTTTGAGTTTTAGTTTTTTTCCGGCAAAAGCGATAACAAGGTTGATCGCTTCCTGCATGAGGCCCTTGCCCCAATATCGCTTTCCGATCCAGTATCCGAGGCTTGCGTCCTTCTTCTTCCAGTCGATGTTGTTGATGCCGACGGTTCCGATAACTTTTTCGCCGGATTTCAGTACGATGCCGAGGTTTGTGTGCGAATTGTTCTTAAGTCTGCGATGTGTTTTCCGGATAAAACGGCTGGCCCTTTCTTTTGGATAAGGATACGGGATATTAGTCGACCAAAGAGAGATCTCACGGTCTTTTATGTTTGTGAAAAAACTTTCCGCGTCGGAGAGGCGAAGTCTTCGTAAATAGATTCTTTTTCCCTCGAGTGCAAAATCGCGGCTGATGTCTTCCGGTTTCATTGTTTGATTCTTTTTAAGACTGCCAGAACCTCCATATGTTTTGTTTGCGGAAACATATCGAGAATGCGGAGGGATTCTATCGCGTATTCCCGTGTTATTTCTTTCAGATCCGCAATAAAGGTTACGGGATTACATGACATGTAGAGTATCTCTTGTGGTGCGAGAGCGAGCAGTTTACCGCGAGCATCGGGTTCAAGACCCGTTCTTGGCGGGTCGATGATAACGGTGTCATATTTCTGTTTGCATGATGTGAGAAAATTTTTCACATCGTCTCTCACAAAGCGGATATTTCGAATTTTGTTTCTTTCAAGATTTCTTTTCGCGAGCAGCTCATTTTCTTCCCCCAGCTCGACGGCTGTGATCTCCTTTGCCGTATCGGAAACGCAGATGGCTATGGATGCCGTTCCCGAATACAGATCAAGCAGACTTTCCGGTTTCGATTTTCTCAAGTGGTTACGAATGAGCTTGTATGCTTTTTCCGCCATGTATGGATTCGGCTGAGAAAAGGAGTTTGGTCCGATGAGAAATTTTTTCCCAACAATTTTCTCTTCGATGTATTCCTTCCCAAAATATTTTTTCGGTTTTCCGAAGGAGATGTCGGAGAGTCCTTCGTGTACCATCCAGTGGATGGAATCCACTCGCTTCTCTTTGAGAAGCGTTTCGGCGAGTGCGCATATTTTGTCTTCACGCTCATCCGTTTTTGTCACCAGGCCCAGCATGATCTCTTTCTTTTTCGTGCGGCGCACGACAAAGTACCGCAGATATCCAACATGTTTTTTGTTGTCATAGCTTTCGAGTCCCAGCTCGTCCGCCAGCTCTCTTGCGCGCCGGAACGCGCGAAACATTTTTGTCGGTGTTATCGGGCATTCCTGCAGATCTACCACGCGGTTAAACGCGTTCTTTTTCCGGAGGCCCGCGAGTCCCATGCAGTACACGTAGTCCATGCGCTGTCGGTAGCGAAATTTTCTCGGACTTGGCACGACTTGTATCCGGATATCTTTGAATATGTCCTGTGCTTCAAAGTTTTCCGCGAGCTTTAAAAAGAGTGCTTTTTTTAAGCCAAGTTGATTCTTGTATTTGATGTCCTGCAAGTCACAGCCACCGCACATGCCAAAATGCTGGCACTTTGGTTTGCACCGGCGACAGTTTTTTTTGAGTTCCTGCAGTGTCATCGCATACAGTTTCTTTGTTTTCACGACGCTTCAGATTTTAAGAAAACATGGCGAGACTTTTTTCGATGCGCTTGAGCGTCTCTTTTTTTCCAAGGACGAGGGCGCATTCAAATGCGCCCGGGCTGAACTGCTGTCCGGTGAGGGCGGCGCGGAGAGGCCAGAGGACCTGCCCGTTTTTCAACTGCAAATTCTTGATGGTGTTCATGAGTGTTTCCGTGATCTTCTCTTCTTCCCATTCATTGAGCTCTCCGAGATCTTTTTGGATTTGTTCCAGACTTTTTTTCGCGACGGTTTCGTCGATATTCATTTTCTCATTCAGGATGAGATTTTTTTCACAGGAGATGTCCTCGAAGAAAAATTTCATATTTTCCGCGGTACTTTTCGGTTCTCTTAAAATTTTGTCCTTAATTGTATACAGCGCTTTCAAAAGTTTTTTGTGTTCCTCTCTCTTCCATGTTTCCGGGATGTACTCTCCACACAAGGTGAGCAGTTTTTCGCAGAAGAGCTCGCGTTCCTGTTTATCGGCGAATTCGAACTGGTATCCGTTTTTTGTCGGCTTGAGATTGAGGCTGGGGATTTCCTTTTTCAGATCTTCGCCGAATTTTCTCTGTTGCCAGATCCAGTTGTACCAATCGAGTTTCTCGAGATTGAAAATAGCGCCGGCTTTTTGTACTTTCTCGAGACTGAAATCTTGGACCAGCTCCTCAAGCGAGAATACCTCGCGGTTGTCGCCGGGGTTCCAGCCTAAAAATGCGACAAAGTTTACGATTGCTTCTTTTGAGTACCCTTTTTTCATGTAATCCTCGACCGCGACGTCGCCCTGTCTCTTGGAAAGCTTAGAGCGATCCGGATTGAGTAGAAGGGGAAGATGGGCGAAGACCGGCATTTGCCATCCAAATGCCTGATACAGAATCACATGTTTCGGTGTGGACGGCAGCCACTCCTCACCACGAATCACGTGTGTAATCTCCATGAGGTGATCATCCACAACGTTGGCGAGGTGGTATGTCGGGAAACCGTCGGACTTCAGAAGCACCTGATCGTCGATCTCTTTTGCGTCAAAAACCACCTTCTTTCGGATTACATCCTTGAATTCAATCTTACTACCGTAGGGGACACGAAGTCTGATGACGTGCGGAGTTTTGTCTTTGAGCATCTGTTCCACCTGATCCTTTGGAAGGTTTCGACAGAAACCGTCGTATTTGGGGGGCAGGCCGGCCTTTTTCTGTTCTTCGCGCATTTTCTCGAGTCTTTCGGCCGTGCAGAAGCACGGATATGCCTTTTCCTGCTCCATGAGCTGCTTTGCGTATTTTTGGTAGATTTCCGTTCTTTCCGACTGAATATATGGTCCAAACTCACCTTCTTTTTCCGGGCCTTCGTTCCACGTAAGTCCTGCCCATTCCAGTGTGGTTATCAGATTCTGGACTGCTCCCTCAACTTTTCTGGTCTGGTCCGTATCTTCGATACGGAGAATGAATGTTCCACCGAATTTTTTGGCGAAAAGGTAGTTATAGAGTGCTGTTCTTAGGCCTCCAACGTGAAGATATCCGGTTGGAGACGGGGCAAAACGGGTTCGAATCTTTTTTTCCTGTTCTGGTGTCATGTTGTTTTCTTGATATGCGCATGCATGATAATGAAATCGTTTCCGAATGCATAGGGTATTTGTCTTTTGTGGTGGCACATTTTTCGCGATTTTGGTCGCGTTGACAATATTTTCAAACATTGCCCGAGTTTCCTTTTTTCTGTATAATGTTTTCGTACTTTTTTTGCCTTTCTCTTATGCCAAGAAGGAGGAGTGTTGCTCGCAGATCAACTCGCGCTAGAACAAGCCGAAAGAGAACTACATCTTCAAGAAGAAGGGGTATTTCGCGAAGCAGAAGGTCACTTGCAGTTGCCATCGATAGTCGCGTATCTCGCGAGATTATCGGAGTTATCTGGATTGCTCTTGCCGTTGTAACATTTTTTGCGGTTCAGGGAAGTGCCGGTGTTTTCGGCGAATGGTTCAATCAGCAGGTTCTGGCCGCCTTTTTTGGTCTTGGAGCTCCTGTTGTTCCATTGATTTTTGCTGGAATTGGCATGGCATACCTTATTTTTGAAAAAATTGAGTACCGTGGCGCCCGTGCCCTTGGACTTCTTCTCCTTTTTGCTTCGATCCTCGGAATTTTGCACCTTTCCGCTCCTACGGAGAAGATGTTTGATGTAGCTTCGCAGTATGGCGGATATATCGGTTTTGTGAGCAGCTTTATGACACTTGCGGTCTTTGGTGAAGCCGTTACCGGATTCGTACTTGGGTTTTTTGCGCTCGTCGGTTTTTTTCTTCTTTTTCAATTTTCACTCCGCGAGTTCATAGTCGCCATTGTGCATTTTGTCCGTTCCACGAAAAAAGAGGTTGGTAAATCCGATGATGCTAAACAAAGTGGCCGTACCGCTTCTTCAAAATCCAGAGTCGCCGAAATCAGTGAGACGGATGATAATGAGCTTTCGGAGGATGAGGTGAATATTATTCGCGGTATAGAGCAGGCTGTGGAAAAGGCCGGAACTCAGCAGATTGTTCATGATAAAACCGCGGAGCCGACAGTTGCCGACACGGTTAAAGCGGCTCAAAAACAGGAGGCGCCCAAGGTTATTGATAATACCAAGTTTAATACCGATAAGGGTGCGTATGTTTCCGGTGATTTTTCCGGCTGGAAATTTCCGCCTCTGGATCTTCTGGTGCCGCAGTCTGCCCGCAGCGTACAGGATGACTCGAAGCTTCTTGCCGATGCCGAGACTATCCGCAAAAAACTCGCGCAGTTTGGTATCAATGTTCTCATGAAAGATATTAATGTCGGTCCGACGGTTATTCAGTACACACTTAAGCCCGCGGAGGATGTGAAGCTTTCAAAAATTACCACCCTGAAGAATGACCTTGCTCTGTCGCTTGCGGCAAAGGCTATTCGTATTGAAGCTCCGGTTCCCGGAAGATCGCTTGTCGGAATTGAAATTCCGACCGCCGAAAGAGCCACTGTTACTCTCCGGGATATTTTCGATACGAAAGAGTTTACGAGCATTAAAGATCCACTTCGATTGGTGCTCGGTCGTGACGTGACCGGTAAATCCGTGAACGCTTCTCTGGTGAAGATGCCGCATCTTCTTGTTGCCGGACAAACCGGTTCCGGAAAGTCGGTTGCCATCAATACATTCATGATTTCCCTTCTTTATAAACATTCTCCGGCGGATCTTAAACTTATTCTTGTTGATCCGAAGAGGGTTGAGCTGGAAGGGTATAACGGCATTCCGCATCTTCTTACCCCGGTGATTACCGAGCCGGAAAAAGCGCTCAAGGCGCTTAAGTGGGCCGTTGCGGAGATGACCCGAAGATACAAGGAATTTTCTCACCGAAGAAAAAAGAATATTTTTGAATACAATTCCGACAAAGCTCTCGAACATATGCCGTACATTGTCATTGTTATCGATGAGCTTGCGGATCTTATGATGGCTGCTCCCAAGGAGATTGAAGCGACCATCTGCCGTATAGCGCAGATGGCTCGTGCCGTGGGTATCCACCTTATCATTGCCACGCAAAGACCTTCCGTTGATGTTATCACGGGTCTTATTAAGGCGAATATCCCAACACGTATCGCCTTTACCGTGGCGACCGGTATCGATTCAAGAACCATTCTTGACGGTATCGGAGCCGAGGATCTTTTGAACCGAGGTGACATGTTGTACCTTGCGAGCGATGTTGGTAAACCCGTGCGTGTACAGGGCGCGTTCGTTTCTTCCGAAGAGATTGATCGAGTGATTAATTTCGTAAAACTCAGCTCTCCGGATGCCATCGAGTATCTCGATGAAATTACGGAAGGGGATCATAAAGTGAGTATTCCCGGAATGCCTGAATCAAAGAATGCGGAAGATAACGGTAACGATATCCAGCAGGCCATTGAAGTTATCAAGCAGTATCGCAAGGCCTCAGCCTCGCTCCTTCAAAGAAGGTGTAGTTTCGGCTACGCCAAAGCCGCTCGTATCCTTGACGAGCTGGAATCGATGGGGCTTATCGGCCCTTCGAACGGGGCGAAGCCGCGTGAGATTTACATGGAAGAATAGATCCTGTCGCCGGATGCGAGCATCCGCATCTCGACTTTGTCTCTGATGGCTGCAAATACCGCGTAGAAAATTCCTTCGAGGTATTTTTCGTTGTCGTCCGTGGCCTGGACGGTTTCATTTCCGAGTGAGATCTCCTTTTTTTCCAGGATAATGTTACTGGTTCTCACATCAATTTCTATGATCTCGCCTTCATGATCAAGAATCATGCGAGTGAGTATTTTTATAGCTGCTGTTCTGATAAGCAGCGGTATATGCTTCAAGGAATCGACTTTTTGCTCTGCCGTGGTCCATCGCGCTTTTATTCTTGTTTCCCACTTATCGGTCCAAATGATTTCCGGTTTCCAGGATGGCAGGAGGTTCATGATGAGCAGATCGCCGTTTTCCGCACTTGCCTGTACAGTTTTCTCGTCTTTGAAGAAGCCTTGTATGACCTCTCTGATTTCACTAAAAATACGCGCGATAGCCTCTTCTCCGGAATCTTTTTCCAGAGAGAAGCTTTCTGCGTATTCCGCCAAATCCGGTGATATGCCGGTTTTAGACTGTGGTTTCTTGATGGACATTTCAACAATAAAGAACCCTGTTGTAGCAGGATATGAGTCTATACAATACTATATATACTTGTCAAGTACTTTTATACACTTTTCAGGCTTTTTTCCAGATCCGATCCTTCGGTAAAGGAAAGCGTATCGGTTCTTACTTCTAGGCCCTTAAAAACGGGAACTTCAATGGTGACAGCATTTTTAAGCAGTTGCTCCGGAAGCACCTTTGACAGATCCGCGCTTCCTTTTTCGTGAACCAGCTTTCCATCCTCGTTTACAACAATGTAGGTGAGGTATCCGTACTTTTTCTTTTGTTCCTCAGATCCTTCTTTTTCTCCGAGATCCCTGCCCGACAAAAAGGGGACTATCTTCCATCCCGTTTTCGCAGTGCGGGAGAGAAGCGTGCTCGCTTCGATCTCGCTCTTAACCCTTTTCATCTGTTCACCGGTTGGCTTTGGAAGATCCTTTGTATCTTCCAAATACTCCTTCCACGAAAGCGGAGTCGGGGCGGCGCCTTTTAATATTGTTTCGATATGTGTGACGAGTTTTTCTCCGTTCATATTTACTTTGTTAGCTTACGTGTAATTTCTATCAGTTTTTTTAGTGTCGGTTCCTCCGCTTGCTTGCTCTGTATCATACTATTCTGATCTTCTCTGCTTTGGAAGATAATGAGAAAAAATTGCTTCAGTTCTTTGTTTTTTTCTTCTTTTGCATGCTCCAGAAGGATAGCTCTGTATTCCTCGAACTGTTCTATGAATTTAAATTGGGGTTCTATATTTCTTTTGCTTTTTGAAGTGACGTTTTCCTTTGCCTTATCCAAATTAAAATTTGTCCTCTGTTCCAAAAGTATCACCGCAAACGCAAAAATGTCTGTTTTCGGATTAAGAATCTCCTTATTCTTTTCTTCCTTATTGCCTGCAAAGTAGGTGGCTACGTCGTAGTAACCGGGAGTTCCTAGCACCACGTCTCTTTTGAAACTTGCCGATTGCAGGTTTTTATCGGTCTGATGTTCAGTTGTTCCAAAATCTATCAGTACTCCTCTTTTCTGTGTTTGTTTATTTTTTTCAGAAACATTCCGTTCTGCGATCATGATATTTTCCAGCTTTACGTCCCTATGAATAATGCTCTTTTCATGAAGCCACTTTACCGCCTCCATTGCATCTGTCAGACATGAGTAAAATATTTCTTCCAATTCCTTTTTCCGTTTCTCATTTCCGACAGATTCCCGTCATTTCTTTTCTTAAGGCTCGCATGTTTGTTTCACCAAGATTTTCCATAATGATTCTCTCTTCATCTGCGAGAAAGAGCTTGGGGAGTAGCGTCTTTGCTCTTTCATCATCTTTCGAAAGTTCGGAAATTGTTTGTAAAATTTTTCGTTCGTGTTCCGTGTATTCGTGTGTGTCTATGCATTTTGTTGTTTTCTCAATCGCTTCAAATACTTCCGGATCTTTTCCTTGTTCTGTGACTATTGCATGAAGGCCTTTGTAAATTTTGCCGGCTCCTCCGATGCCTAGCTGTGTGTATTCTTCCTGGAATACGTACGTATCGCTCGTTTCTCCTCTCGTCATCGAAAAATCACTTTTAAGAATTTTGTCCGTATTTTCTTCCCATGTTGCGATCGCATCTGCCAGTGCATCGATTTTGTTTTTTATCGCGTTGTAAATTTTCTGGAGATTCGCATATTCGAGAGGACCCATAGGTTCCGTGGCTTTTTCTTTTTTTACCGTTGCGATTATGTCCGACAGGGCAGGGAAGGCATCTTGAGTGACCGCTTCAGAGTCTAAAATTTTTTCAACAATTGCCTTGAGTTGCAATTCCGTGTTCGTATATGGCCGAGTAATTTGCGATAAAGTTTTTCTTAAGTTCTCCAGTGGCTTGCCGAGTGTTTTACTTCTCAAGCTTTCCAGCAATTGCAATGCTCGCTTGTGAGAGTTGAGCAGTGTTGCCTTTTTATCGATTTTTTTCATGCTCGTTTCCACCGTTTTCCAGAGTATTTCTTCAGACTCTTTTTTCTCAAAGCCGGACTTTCTCTAAAATTTTTGCTTGCCCTGGAAAGATGTAGCTTTCTTTTTTTAAAAGTGCTTGTTCATCTGGTGAGAAATTATCTATGAGCGATTTTCCTCTCGCTATTTCCACAAAATCGCTTGCTTCCATATGTACCGTTTCTCTCAGTTCCGTTCCCCCTTTCTCCTGCATATTTTCATTTACCGTTTCTCTTGTGTCGGCTTCTGTTGTTGCATTTTTATCGATTGGTTTTTTTTGCAGTTCATCGAAGGCTTTTAGATCCTGCCGGGTTGTTTTATCTTTTCCTTCTTCCTCCTTTTCCCAGTTTTCAAAAATATTTGCGACCTCTTTTGGCGCATTTTTTATAAATTTTTTCATATCTTCCTGGACATTCTCCGCGGATTTTGTTTCCAGCTCCTCTTTTTCCAGGGAGTTGTCTGCAATGGAGATGCCGTTATTTTTGTCTTTGTTTTCCATTATTTGATTCACCAGTATCTGTGCATTATACCATAATTTATGGCTTTTGGTAAGGTTTTTAGTGACATTTTGCCCTGCTCTTTCGTATGTAAAAAGGGCTTGATTTTTCGGGGTAAAAACTTTCTTAAGCGCTGCTCCTGCGTTGCTTTGATCCCCTTTGAAACCTATAATGTCGAGGATCTTTTCGTATACAGCTTATTATGCAAAAAAAGGTATTCTCTTTTATCAAAGTGAAGATTCACAGGCGGATGATTGACCGGAAAAGGGCTGAAATGAAGCGTGTTTCCTGGGGGAAGGTGTTTGGATGGGGATTGAGTGTGTGTGCGACGCTTTTTGCCCTTTCGGTACTTGGCTTTTCGGCTGCCATCTGGATACTTGGTTCTGATCTTCCGGACGTGAATGACCTAACGAATTTTGTGACTTCGCAGTCCACGTTGATTTATGATCGTGAGGGGAATGTGCTGTATACGGTGCACGGGGAAGAGAACAGGGAAAATATTGTGCTTTCCGATATTCCCAAGCATTACATTGATGCCACTATCGCCATTGAGGATGACCAGTTTTATTCGCATCCGGGTTTTGACCTTGGAGGCATTCTTAAAGCTGTCCTCTATGAGGTTACCAGTATTGGAAACCCGCGAGGAGGCTCTACCATTACTCAACAGCTTGTAAAGAACGTGTTCCTCACACCCGAAAGGAGTTATGTTCGAAAGGCGAAAGAGCTTATTCTTGCCATGAGGCTTGAACAGGCGCTTACGAAGGATGAGATTCTGGAGCTTTACCTCAATCGTATTCCTTACGGATCGAATGCGTATGGCGTGCAGATGGCTGCCAAAACTTTTTTCAATAAGAACGCAAAGGATCTGTCCCTTCTTGAGTCGTCGATTATTGCGTCTCTTCCCAAGGCTCCCTCCTGGCTTTCACCGTACGGGCCGAATAAAGCCAAACTTACGGGATACTGGGATGAAAGTGGAAACTATATTTCCGGTCGCAAAGACATTGTTCTCGATCGCATGTTGGAACTCGGGTACATTACTGAGAAACAAAAACTTCAGGCGCAGGGAGAACTGAAGTCACTCGAGTTTGAAAAGTATCGTGAAAATATCAAATATCCGCATTTTGTTTTTTATGTTCGTGAGATTCTTGAGAATAAATTTGGAGATCTTGGTGTGGAGGCGGGCGGACTTAAGGTTTACACCACTATAGATCCTAAGGTTCAGGATTTTGCTGAGAAGACCATTCAGGAGCGTAAGGAGAGAAATCTTACGAACTATGCTGCGAGCAATATGGCTCTTTTGACCGTTGATGCCACCAATGGGCAGATACTGGCCATGGTCGGATCGGTTGATTATTTTGATGACACTATCGACGGAAATGTGAATGTGGTGACAAGACCACGGTCTCCGGGATCATCTTTTAAGCCGTTTGTGTATGCCGCCGCATTTCTTGCCGGATATGCTCCGTCGACACTTCTTTTTGATGTCGAGACCGACTTTGGGAATAACTACAAACCGAAAAATTTTGATGGTACATTCAACGGTCCGGTTTCTGCGAGAAAGTCTCTTGGATATTCACTCAACATTCCGGCCATTAAAATGGCTTTTCTTGCCGGTATCGATAATGTTATCCGGGTGGCCCGCGATTGCGGAGCGACAAGCCTTGTGGATGACCCGGATCTTTACGGAATTTCGATCGGACTCGGTACCGGTGAGGTTCCTTTGATTGAAATGGTGCGTGCCTACACCACCCTTGCAAGGGGTGGCTCAAGAATAGATTTTAATCCTATTCTTCGAATTGAGGATAGTCGCGGGAATGTTATTGAAAACCTTGAGAATGTTAAAACCCGGAGCGAACAGGTGCTCGACCAGCAGATTGCATACTCTGTTACCCATGTTCTTTCCGATGGCACTGCCCGACCGGAAGCGTGGGGAGCTTTGAATATGCCGGGAAGAATTTATGCCGTGAAAACAGGTACTTCTAACAGAGTTATTAATGAGGGTGCTGCAAATGAAACCATCAAACCGGGTGATGTCTGGACGCTTGGATATACGACTCGTGTTGTTACGGGTGTATGGGGTGGAAATAACGATAATTCTCCCATGTCATATTCTTCATCGGGTGTTTCGGTAGCTGCTCCGGTATGGAATGCCGTTATGACGAAGGCGACTGAAGATTATCCCGTGGAACCGTTCCCGGTTCCCGAAGGTATTGAGGAGATCAAGGTTGCCAAGCTGTCCGGAAAACTTCCATCGGAGTTTACTCCGGAGGAGGAGATAGTGACCGAAATTTTCACGCAGTATAACAAGCCGACGGAGGTTGATGATGTATATGCCGAAATCCCAGTGGATGGAGTGAGCGGCAAACTACCTACGGATTTTACTCCGGAAAGCGCTATTGAGAACGCTGTTCTGCTTAACTTTCATTCCGAGAAACCGGATTTTCCGAATTGGGAAAAACCGGTGCAGGAGTGGGTGGACGAACACTATTTTGATAAGCGGTTCCTCAAGGAGATTCCTACGGAATACGATGATGTCCACAATGAACAAACGGGGAAAATTCTTCCGTCCATTCGCATTCTCTCACCTTCCGATAATGGAATTGTGAGTTTTGGAAAAATTGGTGTTGTTGTTGAGGTGGATTCCAAACGAGATGTCCGACGTGTTGAGTATTATCTTGGTGACAAGCTTGTTGATACTCAGAGAAAAACGCCTTTCCGTGCAAGTTTCTCAGTTGCAAAAGAGGACATATCTCCACAAAAGATTGCCCTTACGGCGAAGGTGCTTGATAATCTTCTTTATGCCGACAGTGACTCTGTGACTATTGATCTTGGCGGCAAGGATACAAGGAGTCCTGAAATTTCTTTTGTTTTTCCTCAGAACGGAAGCCGTATTCCCGTTGGTTCCGTTGCTGCTCTTCGTGTTTCCGCCTTTGACCGGGAAGGAGATGTCCAAAAGGTGACGTATTTTCTTGGCAGTCAGGAGGTGGGATCATCTTCGGAACCGCCTTTTATTTTCAGTACGATTCTTGGTGATGTTCCCGGTGAACTTTCACTCAAGGCTGTCGCCTTTGATCAGTCAGGAAATCAGGCGACTACGCAGATTTCCATTACCCTTGAAGAGTCGGTTATTTTTGAACCCACTACCGTTGTTCTTCTGGAACCACGTTCCAACGATATCGTGAATGTGAATGAAACGGTCTTTCTGTTCGGGAAAGTATCTTCCGGTTTGGCCGGGAAGGTGCAGAAAGCGGAATTTATAGCGAGAGATAAAAGCGGCGGTGTTTCGGCCGGACGAGTGGTGGTTGGGGAGGTCAGTGGTTCCGGTGACGGTACTACGTTTGTGTCCGCATGGATTCCGAAAAATAGTTCGGAGTATGATCTTGTTTTCAAGGTGTATCTTTCGGACGAACAAACCCTTATTTCCGGCAAAGTGCCGGTGACGGTGAGATAGTTTTTGACGTTGCGAAATAAAAGTGTTGTGGTACGTTATCTTTAACCTATTCCGACTAAATTATGTGTGGAATTTTCGGGTATATCGGAACTCAAGAGAATGCTCCCGTTCTTGTTATCCAGGGGCTTAAAAAGCTTGAATATCGTGGATATGATTCGTGGGGTGTTGGTTGGTGCGAAAAAGGAAAACTGACCGTAAAAAAAGCTGTTGGAAAGATTTCTGAAGTTTCAGAATCCGATTTCCATGGTTTTACATCTTCCATGGCCATTGGTCATTCGCGATGGGCGACCCATGGTGGGGTGACGGAGGTGAATGCTCATCCGCACATTTCCCGCGACGGGAAGATAGCCGTTGTTCACAACGGCATCATTGAGAATTATCTGGAACTTAAAAAAGAACTTGGTGAAGAAAGGTTTTTAAGCGAAACGGATACGGAAGTTATTCCCCACCTGATCGAAAGCTATATGGATCTGGGCTTTGAAGAGGCCTTCAAGAAGACATTGAGCCGTCTGGAGGGGCGTTTTGCCATTGTTGCCATTGAGTGTGGATCCAGGAAGATGCTGGGGGCCAGAAGAGGGTCGCCTCTCATTCTCGGGGTTGCTGATTCTGAATATTTTCTCGCTTCCGATATTCCGGCATTTCTTTCTCATACCAATGTTGTGAACTATATCGATGATGGAGAGATGGTGGTTATTGATAAGAAACCGAAGTTTTACAATTTTGTTGATAATATCGGTATCGGAAAAAGAGATGTGCAGATAGAGTGGGGATCCGAACACGCCGAAAAAGGTGAATTCGAGCATTTTATGCTCAAGGAAATTTTTGAACAGAAAGAGACTATTATGCGCGCCATCAACCAGAATGAGGCTGAGATTCTTCGCATTGCCGAAGAGATTAAGAAATGCCGCGGTTGTTTCTTTTCGGGGTGCGGAACCGCCGGAAAAGTGTGTATGGCGGCTGAGTATTTCTTCTCTATCATCGCCAAGAGACATGTGAACTACGCTCCGGCCTCGGAGTTTCCGGTCTATCATCATTTTCTGCGTCCGGAGAGTTTGCTTTTCGTCGTTTCCCAGAGCGGTGAGACCGCGGATGTTCTGGAGGCCATGAGTGTCGCTAAATCAAAGGGCGCGAAAGTTCTTTCCATTGTAAACGTGAAAGGATCCTCCATTGATCGCAGTTCCGATTTTTCTCTGCGTATTAACGCCGGGCCGGAAAAAGCGGTCGCTTCCACCAAGGCTGCCACCGCACAGCTCGCTCTTCTTATGCTTATCGCCTTCGCCATAGACGGCCGACTTGAGGCCGGCAAGCAGCTTCTTATTGAAACCGCTTCCAAGATCAACGATATGCTGAATCCGAGATTTCTTATGTATCTTAAAAGGGTTGCTTATAAGATCAGGTCTTCGGAAAACTGTTATATTATCGGCAAAGCGGCCAATTATCCCATTGCCCTTGAGTCCGCTATAAAAATTCAGGAGGTTTCGTACGTTCACGCTGAGGGGTTCGCCGGAGGCGAACTGAAACATGGTCCGATCGCCCTTATTTCACAGGGGACTCCGTGTATTGCTCTTTTTGCCAACGACGAAGTGAAGAAGGATATCTTAAGTAACACGATCGAACTGAAGGCCAGAGGTGCCTACATTATCGGCATTGGTCCCGAACGCTTTGATGTTTTTGACGAGTGGATCAAGGTTCCTGACTGTTCACATGCATCGCCGATTGCCAATCTGATTCCTGTTCAACTCCTTGCATACCATCTCGCGACACTCCGCGGATGCAATCCAGATATGCCAAGGAATTTGGCGAAGAGTGTTACGGTGAAGTAACACTCGACACACAATACGCGTTATCCGTTTTCAGCGTGATGCAATCGTTTATTTGAACGATTGCCTGTGTTTGTAAAGATAGATGATTATACCGAGTGCCAGAGTGAGTGAGACAATTATTGAAATTGCCGAATCTAATATGATTTTCTCCGTGAGCCTGTTGTAGCCATGGGATGTTGTGGCAACAATAACTATCACGCATGTCCCAAAAGTGATTAGGTATTTTATTCCCAGTGTCATACCGCCGTAGAATGCCCATTTTTTCCTGTTGTGAATGCCAACGGATGTTGCGATGAAAAATATGCCCAGTATAACAAGCAGAAGTGCTGTCAGTGGTTTCATTTCAGCCATTGCCGTGGCGGCGAGTGGCAGGAAAAATATGCCCTCAAAGAAGGCGATGAGGCCGATGATAATAAAGCCCCAGTACCCTCCCTTTTTTTCTACTTTTCGCTTCATATTTTCTTATTAAGAATAATCGCCTTTTTCCATCCTAGCATCCTCATTTTCTTTTAATCAAGTTGTTTGTTTTGGCTCTCTGGAATTTTGCGCTATAAACTGCGGATTGAGAAATTGTACTCCGATGTTTTTCCGGCCATTTTGCATTTTCAGATATACAGGAATGTGATATATTTCCGCACTTTGAGTGTTCTTTGAAACCATCGTTTAAAAGACTTAAGTGGGACGGTTTTGAAAAAGTCTTATGATTTTTATTCTCCTTTTTTTAAGGAGTAGTAGAAATCTTTGGTTTTTTTATACAAGAAGAAAGTCTGAAGGATGGATGACAGTTGGAAGGAGGCACGGAATGCAGAGAGAGGAAGTGAAGGCCATAAGGCTGCTCGCCAAGAGGCTTGTTATAGCCGGCGCTGTGATACTGATTACCGTTGTCTGTGCTGTTATCGGTCTTATTATCTGGGTTGCAACTCGCCTCATCTGAACGAAAGGAGGGGGCTGATGGGCTGGATTCTCTTTTTTGTGATCGCTTCTATTGTGCTTACGTTTGTACTGTTCGGGGTTATTTTTATCATGGATCGTTACGACGATGACGAAGAAGAGGATGAGGAAGATGATGACGAAGAAGAAGATTACGTCTGAGTCTGGAAAGGAGGTAAAACTTGATATACCAATTCATGCTTGTTCTCCTATGGGCTCTGCTTTTTGTTTGGATATTCTACTTTTACGGAACCGAGGAACGGACGGAAAAGTTTAGCAAGCTTCAGGATGGGAACACGGTTATCAGAACAATAGATATAGGCGTAATACTGGGCGTGAGTACCGTTGGATTCATTTCCATACTTCTTCTGCTGGTGTAGGAGAGAGGAGGTGATACGTTGAAAACAGAGGAGGCTGTTTGTTGGCCGGTCGATTGTGGTGAGGAGCCAAATTGGTGGGACTCACTGTCTCAGGAAGCGAGGCAAACGTTCGCGGATGAGGTTGAGAATCTCAGTGCGACTGACAGGGTGACATTCATCTATGAGGTTACCGCCTGTGCTCCCGAGGAGCGCGAAGAACACATTCTTTTGGTTCGCAGTGCCGGATCGATTCATGAGGATGATGATCCCGGGTGCTTGCTCATGGGTATGTGCATCCTTATTACATGTGTCATAACGCTCATTCGGGTGATTGCCTACTAAGGAAAGGAGGTGATGCTCGAGCATAGGGGCTGTGTACTGCCATTTCTTTTACATTTCTTGAAGAAAGGAACACAGCATGGAAGACGGATCCCCGGGTGATATGGAGAAAGGTGAGAAAAAAAAGGAACTGAAAGCACCGGAGCTGGAGGATGTGGAGCAGGTCATGGGTGACGCTCAGGACGCTGATTCCATGGATGGGGACACGGTTGAAATCGTTCCCGAGGAAGAGCCGATTGAGGATCAGGAGGAGCCTTCCGTTGAGGAGCTGTTTCCTGAGGATGAGGATTCCGATGTCTTGTAAGGAGATATTTTCCGATGTCCAAAAAGAAATCCGTGTTCCTGACAACGTGTCCTAAGCTTCCCGTGAGGGTGCAGCTGGCTCCGTCGGTGCTTCTGAAAAAGAGGCGCCGATATAAAATGTTCTGCAACAGAGCTCCGGCGATAAAAGCCACTCAGTGCCTGTGATGGTTGGGTGGGCGGCTTTTTATTCTCGATTATTTTCTTCTTACTTAAAGCCGTCCATCCACTTTAGTCTTTTAAGCCGGTCAAGGCCACCGGTTTACCGTTTTTCAGAATATACGTGTCTTCGATTCGTATTCCGCCGAAGGTTTCCGAATACACTCCCGGCTCAATGGTAAAAGCTATGTTGTTTTCGAACTTCTCTTTGGACTTCTTTCGTACAGAGGGTTTTTCGTGCACATCCATTCCTATTCCGTGTCCGAGTCCGTGATTGAACAGTTTTCCGTATCCGTATTTTTCGAGTGTTTTTCTTGCCGCTTCGTCGGCTTTTTTTGTTGCCAGCCCGGGGCGGACTATTTTTTCCGCGTTTTCCTTCGCTTTTTTTACCGCAGCGAACATTCTTTTTAATTCTTTTGAGGCGTTTTTAGGCAAAAATGTCCGTGTCATGTCGCTACAGTAGCCTTTATATTTCACGCCGATGTCTATCATGATGATGTCATCTTTTTTCAGTCTTTTCCCGTTCCCGACGTGATGGCCGACATTTGCGTTTACGCCAAATGCGATGATCGGATCGAAGGCGAGTTCCTCCGAGCCAAGCTCAAGAGCCATCTTTCTCATCTCGGTTGCCATCGCTTTCTCCGTTACTCCGATTTTCATTTTTTTCTTCAGTCTCTGCATGATGATATCCGTTATTTCGCAGGCCTTTCTCATTTTTTCGATCTCATCCTCAGTTTTATGAACGCGCAGCGATTCTATGAGCTCTTTGCTGCTTTTCAGTTTTTTGCCCCGAAACAATCTCTGAAGTTTTTTCAGTCCCGCAACAGTAACATGTGTTTCCTCGAATCCGATTTTGGAAAAATCTTTCGTGAGCTGTTTCAGGGTTTTTTTTACATCCTTCGTTTCAACCACACAGATATTTCCGCTTCCAAGCTCCTTTTTTGCTATGCGATCGTCCGCCCGCGGGTCGATGATAAGATACGCCGCCTTTCTTGTAACGAGCACTCCCCGGTTTTCACCAAAAAATTCCGTTACGTATCGGATGCTATTCGGATGTGTTACCAAAAGAGCATCCAGGTTCAGTTTTTTTAGCTTCTGGCCGATTTTTGTTACAACGTTTGTCATTTTCAGGGGAGATGAATGATAAGTGGATCGTTTGGTTTAAGATTGTGAGCTTTTGACTCGCCGGCATTTATCTCCAGTATGTATTTTGCTTTATCCTTGGACGGATATGTGATGCATGCCGTTTGTTCGCAGGGAACAGCCTTTTCGATGTTGATGATTTTGCTGTTTTCGTCGATAAATATGATGTCCAAGGAAATAAGTGTATTTTTCATCCAAAATGCCGTAAGTCTCGGTTCGCTCTGGACAAAAAGCATTCCGGTGTTTTCTTGAAGCTCTTCCCGGAACATGAGGCCTTTCTGCTGTTCCTCGGGGGTAATTGCCAATTCCACGCTTATTTTGGTTCCGTCCGGCAGGCTTACGGAAGGTTCATTTTTCTTACATCCGGAAGTGACTATTAGCGCTGCCAGAAGACAAAAAAGAGCAATTTTTTTCCCCATATTTTCCATAATGTTTTTATCAAGCGAAACGTAACACAGAGAGGCATAATGGACAATTGATTTTTGGGGAGGGGAGAATAGAATGGCTAGGCACGTGAAGGGTACGCCGGTCACGAGTCTTTTTTTCTTCATGAAATCTTCATGAAACCTGAGCAGCTCACCTTACCGCCGCACAGCGAAGAGGCTGAAAGGAGTGTTCTTGGCTCCGTGCTTCTTGACTCTGATTCACTTACAAAAATTGCCGATTTTCTCAAGGCGGAGGATTTTTATTTTGATACCCATAAGAAGGTTTTTAACGGATATCTCCATCTTTTTAACAATCATAAGCCGATTGATCTTCTGACGCTTTCGAATTACCTGGAGGAGCAGGGGCTTTTGGATCAGATTGGAGGGGCGGTGTTTCTTGCTGAACTTGCCGATGGGGTTCCCAGCGCTTCGCACATTCACGAGTATGCGTCCATCGTTAAAAGTAAATCTACCCTACGAAGGCTTATTATTGCCGGAGATCGTATTAAAGGGCTTGGCTATGATGAGGGTGAGAATATTGATGAACTTTTGAGCAAGGCTGAACAGGGACTCTTTGAGGTGACTCAAACGTATGTGAAAAATAAGTTTGTGCACGTTAAGGAGGTTCTCGAATCCCGCTACGAAGAGTTTGCGGAGTTGCACGAGGCTGAGGATAAGGATGCTATCCGTGGTGTGCCGACCGGGTATAGGGCTTTGGATAATCTTTTATCCGGTCTTAAGCCGAGTGATCTTGTTGTGGTTGCCGCACGTCCGTCTATGGGTAAGACATCTTTTGGTATCTCCATAGCTCTTAATGCGGCTCTTCGCTACAGTAAGAGTGTTGGTATTTTTTCACTCGAAATGTCCAAGGAACAGCTCGTTGACAGAATGTTCTGCTCAATGCTTATGGTGGATTCCTGGAAACTCCAGAAGGGGAAACTCGACGATGAGGATTTTGCGCGTATTGGCGGAGTGATGGATGAACTTTCAAAGGCGAATATTTTCATTGATGATTCCGTCGGTGGCTCGCTTGTGGAACTTCGCTCGAAGGCGCGAAGGCTTAAGATGGAACATGGTGTTGACCTTATTTTGGTCGACTATCTTCAACTTATGTCACACTCCGGCGTTGCTTTTGCCAACCGTGTTCAGGAGATTTCCGAGATATCACGAGCGCTTAAGTCTCTCGGCAGGGAGCTCCATGTTCCTATTGTGGCGGTTTCACAGCTTTCCAGAGCTGTGGAGCAGCGTCCCGACAAGCACCCGCAGCTTTCTGACTTGAGAGAGTCCGGTGCCATTGAGCAGGATGCCGATGTGGTACTCATGCTTTACCGTGAAGATTACTACGATCCTGATACCGACAGACAGGGGATTACCGATATTCTTATTCGCAAAAACCGTAATGGTCCTATCGGCAGGGTTGAGCTTATGTTCAAGAAGGAGCAAATGAGATTCTATGATATTGAAAAAGCCCGCGGTCTCGGAAGTGAGATGGCAGCTTCCGTTGATGAGGGTGTTTTCAGGCCCGTAGAGGTTAATTTCTAGTTCTTCTCTGTACCCACAGGAGCCCTGCGATTCCCACAAGAATCAGCGGGAGGGAAAACCACTGGCCGGCTGTAATGTTGAGAAATATCCACGCCGGCTCGCGGACGAATTCGACGAGTGTCCGAAGTGTTCCGTACAGCAGCAGGAAGACAAAGAAGAGTGCTCCCGTTTTTCGCGTGTGCCATTTCTCATAGAGCTTCCACAATATCAGGAAGATAACGATATTTTTTATCGCCTCGTACCATTGTGACGGATGTCTGCATCCTTCGGGCGCGTGGGTGAGATGCGGATTTTTGGAATAGTCGATGCAGAAAAAATTTTCCGTCACCTTTCCCCACAATTCTCCGTTTATGTAGTTTCCCATTCTCCCGAAGAAAAGGGCAACCGCGAGCGGGATTACAAGATAGTCACCCATGAGGAGCGGTGATATTTTTTTCGTACGACAAAAGATTGTCAGTGCAATGATCGTTCCCAGGAGTCCGCCATGGAAACTCATTCCGCCTTTCCAGATCGCAAGCAATTCAAGCGGTTTTGAAAGATAGAATGTCGGATGATATAAAAGTGTTCCTCCGAGCCTTGCTCCGATAAAGAGTCCCAAAAATCCCCAGAAGACGAGATCGAAGATCTCGTTTTTTTTCAGTGGAAAACGTTTATCGGTTTTCTGAAAATGGCCCAGAAACGCTATTGTGACGATCAGCCCCACGAGGTACATCAGGCTGTAGTGGCGTATATCTATTGACCACAGAGTTATGGCAACGGGATTGAGCGCGTGAATAATCATGTTGTTACCGGTGAGGTTGTGATGCTTTTTTCATATATTTTTCTTATCGCCCGCTGTACTGCGTTTTGGCGTTTTCCTTCCAGAATCCACTCCTTTGCTCCGGTAATTATCACCATGCAGAATTCACCAATGGGTGGCAGATCGCCCTGTATCTCAACGGTTTTGTTACAGCTTGTTTTTCCGAACGCCATTTGCTTTTTCTTATCCCAACTATCAATGAGAACTTCCAATGTTTTTCCTGTGTACGAAAGATTTCTCCCGAGTGAGATTTTCTTCAGGAGATTGTTCAATTCGTGGAATCTTCTTCGTTTTTCCGTAACCGAGATGTTGTCTTTGAGATTTTTTTGAGCGAAAGTTCCCTTCCTTTCCGAATACTGTGAAATGTATGCCAGATCAAATTTACACTCGCGAAATATTTTCAGCGTGTTTTCGAACTGCTTTTTCGTTTCTCCGCAGAATCCCACTATCACGTCGGTCGATATGGAAATATCCGGTCTTAAATCCCTGAATTTTTTTACGATTTTGCGAAAGTGTTTCACGTCGTAGCTGCGATTCATCTTTTTTAGCACGGTGTTGTCTCCGGACTGCAGTGGTAAGTGGACGCTGTTGCATACTGATCCGAGTTTGCAGATTGTCTCTATGGTTTGATCTGACATGTCCTGCGGGTGCGGTGACGTAAAACGCAGCCAGAATTTTCCGGGAAGTGCGTCAATTTCGCTTAAGAGTCGCGGAAACGGCTCGAGCTCGTTTTGTTTCAGCTGGTCATTATATACATTATTCGTTCTTCCGTACGAGTTTACGTTTTGTCCCAAAAGAGTTATTTCTTTGTATCCGTTTTCGATCAATATTTTGATCTCGTTTACAATATCACTCATTTTTCTGGAAATTTCCCGTCCTCTTGCGTAGGGCACTATGCAGTAGGTACAGAATTTATTGCAGCCATTCATGATTGGAACAAACGCCTGGAATTTTTCCGAATAACTTGGCTTAATTTCAAAATAACCTATGGGGTTTTGACAGCCTTGCTCAGTCGTCTCTTTATCTTCCAACAAAGTTGGAAGTTTTTCGACATCTTCGATTCGAAAAACAAAATCCAGACCTTTGAGCTTATTGAGCCATCGATCTCTTCGTTCACTTTTTTTCGTGCTTGTCATTCGTATCATGCAGCCGGTAAATCCGATGCGAAGATCTTTTCTTTTCTTTCTCTCTCTCAGTAATTCTCTAAAATGACCCACTACTTTGTCCTCAGCCTTTTGCTTAATTGAACATGTGACAAAAATAATGAGATCGGCTTTTTTCGGGCTTTTTTCTTCTTTATGGCCGGATTGAACGAGGACGGCTCGTATGCGTTCCGCGTCCGAATAGTTCATCTGGCATCCGTGAATTTGCAGGTTGAATTTCATACTTCAAATATACACCTTCTGATTGTAGAAGGGTTTACTCTATGGGAAAAGTCTTTGTTTGGCAATTATCTTCCCTTTCTTATGTCGAGACGTACAAACACCTTGGTATACAAGGGCTTAAAGAACATCCTCCAGAGTCCCCATGTGGCGATAAACAGAAAGGGGACAATGAGAAATGTCCATGTTTTTCCGAAAAACTCGATTTTTACGAAGAAGTTGTAGATGAAGTGAAGTGCTGTTGCCAGTATAAACCCTTCCAGAATCACGATACCGGGATGTTCATCGTGTTTTCCGTATTGCTTGTGTGGCAGGATAGATCTTCTTGTTGCGTGAAATGTGAGAGCTTTCTTCCATGTGTGGTGCAAATCGTGCCATACCTTTCTCTTTCGTAATTCGTCATCTATATACGGAGCAAGATATGCTTTTGCGTAATACAGGCCGAATACTCCCGTAAAGATGGTGTGTCCCAGCATGGTGCCCAAGGATCTGATGGAATATACCGAAACGAATTCAGTGCTAAACCCGAGGGCCTTATGTGCCATAAAGAAATAGTAGATATTTTCGGCAAACGAGAACCCGAGCGCCACGGATGCAGCGTATACTATTCCGTCGACTACCTGATTGAACTCAATATCGTATTTTTCCGTAATTCCTACCGTGGAAAATGCTTTTACCAATTCTTCAATAACCGCGACGAATACAAGAAATATCATGGAGAAGGTGATGGGGTTTGCCATGTTTGCCTGCAAAATCTGCATAAAATTCAGGTCCGGAAAATTACTGAACATGAATTGCAGACCAAAAATCGGGAGTGTTGAGATGATGCCAAAAAAACCGGCTGCCGCCATTGCTGTTGGCGGTTCCGGTTCCTTTTTATCGAGCCAGCGGTAGAGAAAAAACCAAAAAACTGCCGGAACGGCAGCAAGCAGGCTCGCAATGAGAATTATCAGAAATGTTGGCATATGTGTATTTGTTTCTCCATATTATATCATTTTTGTTTGTTCTTGGCAATTTACCCGTACCATAGGGTTAAAATCCATCCTGCCGCGAGGGGGATTATGAGGTTATCGTCGATTTTGAGGCGACCGATCTTAAGATCCAGAGATTCCACCAGGATAGCCCCTAAGGATGCGAAAAATGCCGGCCAGAAGCTTACGAAGAAGCTTGCTACACCCAGAGCGCAAAAGAATCCAGCCATGGATCCTTCGATGGTTTTCTTTGGATTCAGTGGATTTTCTATTTCGCCAAAATGTCTTCCGACAACATTGGTTATCGCGTCACCGACCGAGAGTATTGCTATGGTGGCGAGGGCTATGTGTTTTTCGAATATGAGGAGTGCCAGGAATATTCCAAGTACCAAAAAGAACGATCCTTTCCCCGGAAAATTTTGTCTGTCCTCTTTTCTTTCGAAAAACGTGAGGAATGGAGTGATAATCGGTACACGATCGGGATATTTTTTATATACGAGTACCAGAGCCAGCCCAACTCCCAAAACAACGGCGATATCGTTTACCGAGATAAGCCCCTGATCCACTCCGACGATGGCTATAAAGCCGATGATCATGTGTGCGATCTGTCTGCGAAGCTCGAAGTGAATTTTCAAGATGCGTTTTGAGAGATCCTTTTTTTCTTCCAGCCATACAAAAAACATTCCGCTTGCGAGGCCGACAGCAATTCCTCCAAAAATATCACCGAGGAAGTGCACTCCGACGTACAACCTTGAAAAGGCTATTACAAGCGCCAGAATAAGCCACGGCTTATGGGCTGCTTTTAGATACGTGGCGAGTATCGGAATGACTGAGAACATTATTGCCGTATGCAGGCTTGGAAACCTCGGAGAGGTTTCCACGGTGAGTGCCAAGATGTCCGGTCTTTCCGTAAGCAGGAGATTTTTTGTGGCATGCGCAGCGAAGAGGGCCACCGCTATGCTTCCCCACAGGGGAAACAGGAGGGCTCTTTTTTTCGGTGATACCAAAAAGGGGATGAAGAGCAGAAAGAGCAGGATCCAGATAACCTCCATTCTTGTTACGGTTGTCATAACGGGGTCAAGCGCGTCCCACCGAAGATCCGCAATAAACAGTCCGACTGAATAATCAAACGGTATGCACGCGAATGCGAGAATAATTGCTATGATCAGATAGCGCATGGAGAATATTTTAGTCGCCAATGATTTGTTGCCCATTGTTGATTGATGGAGATGTTTCCTGCTTGTCCGGTTGAATGTGGTAGTAGTTGAATAAAAACTCCGCCGTTTTTTTGAATAGCGGTGCGGCTACGACTTCACCCCAGGGGGAGCTTCTTGGCCTGTTGATTTTTACGAGAATTACGAACTTTGGGTCGTTAATGGGCGCGAAGCCGCCAAAGGATGCTACGGTTGATCCGTCACCTTTTTCATAAATTCCTCCCGTTGCGATCTGTGATGTTCCCGTTTTTCCCGCGATGTAATAGTTATCGGGAGCTCCCTTTTTTGCACCACCGGTTTCGGCCGCATACACCAGCATGGCTGTGATAATCTGTGATGATGCTTCACTGATGACACGCCTGATGACCTGCGGTTCGGTTTCCACCACTTTCCCATCAGTGTGTATTACCGCATCAACTATGTACGGTTGCATAAGCACTCCTCCGTTTGCCAGTGCGGAAAGGGCATTTATCACCTGCAGCGGTGTTGCCGCAACACCCTGTCCGAACGCTTTGGTTATCAGATCGGATTCAGAAAGCCATCTTCTGTGATATGTAAGCACACCTTTTTCCTCATCAGGAAGCTCGATATTTGTCCTCTCTCCCATGCCGAAATTCTTGAGGTATTCGTAGAGTGTTGCCGGTCCGAGTTTTTTGGCCACGAATGCCATTCCCGTATTGAGGGACAGTGCGAGTACCTCCTTCATGGATACTGATCCGTAATATCGATTCGTGGAGTTATGGATGGTGAAGTCGCCGTTATCGACAATGAGCGGAGCGTTATCGTGATATATCGTGTTGGGCGTCACCTCCTTTGCGTCGATTGCCGCGGCCATAGCGATCGCTTTGAATACGGATCCCGGCTCATAGATATCCGAAACGATAGGGTTTCGATATGCCCGGATACCTACTTTATTTTTGTATGCGAACCATTTCTCTCCCTTTTTAAAAACCTCTATGAAATATCCTGGGTTTTGATACCAGTAATATCTTGAACCTTCCTTTGATTGTTTCTCCACGATTTTTTTTTGTTCCTCTGCCGACAAGAAAATCTCTTCCTGTTCGTATACTTCTCCGTACTTATTTGGGTTGAAACTTGGATACGTTGCCATCGCGAGAATCCTTCCGGTTTTTGGTTCCTGAATAATGATTTCTCCGCTTACCGCTCTACTTTCTTCCACTTGCTGACGCAGGAATTTTTCTATCGCGTTCTGGATAACATGATCAATTGTCAGTACGATATCGGATCCATTTTCCGCCTCCTCAATAATTGTGTTTGAGCGAGAGGTGAGTGTTCTTCCGCTGATATCCACATCGGCACGAATGACTCCGGTTTTTCCTCTCAAAAGATCATCCATGCTTTTTTCTATCCCATACACCGGTGTGTTTTCATGGTCGATAAAACCTAAGATCTGTGATGCAAAAGAACTGTCACCATCCTGTTCCGAATAGTTTCTCCAGTGTTCTTTTACGAAGCCTAAGCCTTTGATGTTGAGTTTTTTTATAGCTTCGGCCGTTTCGAAATCGATCTTGTTCTGAATTTTTACGTAGCGATTTGGTCTTTTGGACAGGGCAAATTCAAGCGAGTCTTTTGCGTACTCTGCAAGATAGGGGAGTAATCTTCCTGCGGTATCGGCGGGATCATAAATTTCAAGCGGGTTAGCGTATGCATAGTCCTCTTTCGTATAGATTCCGGCGAGTTTCAGGTCCTGAATTTGTATGAGATTCTCCTTGAGAAGCCCTGTTTTCAGCAGAACAAAATCTCTTTCCTTTTTTGCGATCTTTTCCCGTATTTTTGCCTGAAATATTTTTTTCAGTTCACTCTCGGAGAGTGTTTCTTCTTTCCCCTCGGTTCCGTCCGGCTTTTTTCCTATGAGCTGTATTTCGAGTTTTGTCTGTAAACACTGCTCATTGCTTCCGCACGCCTTGTGCTGATTTTTTGCGGCTTCAAAAAGGAGTGGTGTAATTTTTTCAGCAACTACATCCGGATCTTCAATAAGGATTGGATCTGCAAACAGGAGATCGAGTGATACATTGCTTGCCAGCTCAAAATATTTTCCCGGTTCGCTTTCATGCAGTAAAATCCTTCCTCTCTTGGCCTGAATTACCTTGTCGGTCACCCTCTCTCTGGCGAGGCTGTGGTATATGTCATATCGTATAATCTGCAGCTCAAAGAGTCTTCCGGCCACAATGATAAAACAGGCAATAAAGAACCACTTTAATATAGCGATCCGGTTTGCGGCGAATGTGGCCTTGAGTTTTCTCATATTGTTTCTCTGAACTGGTGCTTATAGTATAGTGTGCCTGAGGGTGTCTGCAACACGGTATTTTTTTGTTTTGCAGTATGCAAAAAAACAGATTTCGCTCTTTTGTGAGCATTGATATCGAGGCTACAGGCATGGATCCCCTGCAGGATTCCATAATTGAAGTTGGTGCCTGCAAGGTTGTTGACGGTAAGGTTACTGATACCTTTCGTGCCTTTGCGAAGCCAAAAGGTCCTCTGGACCCGCTGATTTCAATTATTACCGGGATTCACGATGCGGATTTGATTGACGCTGTTCCTTTTGAGTCTCTTATCACTTCGCTCAAGGAGTTTGTTTCCGACATGCCTCTTCTTGGTCACAATATTCCTTTTGATATCGCATTTTTTGAAAACAAAGGACTTGTTTTCCCGCAGGAAAAATGGGATTCACATGTCCTTTCGAGCATTCTATTCCCGTCGTTCCGGTCCCATAGTCTTGAATCGCTGTGTAAACAGTTTCATATATCCCACGAGGCTCACAGAGCTTTGGGTGACGCACAGGCAACCGCTGAACTCTGGCTCCGGCTTGTTGATGAGGTTGGAGTTTTTG
Organism: uncultured bacterium; assembly: GCA_963775025.1. GTDB lineage: Bacteria > Patescibacteriota > Gracilibacteria > JAUYGZ01 > DAOVYC01 > CAVZHD01. Next base: position 559,012 of record CAVZHD010000001.1, on the reverse strand, counting down.
ATGCTCATAGAAAACAGGTTGTTGCTGATGCCGTTAAGGCAAGCGGGTGGGTACTGAAGGATATCTGGCTTTTACCGGCGAAGGTCGGCTATACTTCCTCTTTTCGAGGGAAGCAGTTTTCTTTTACGCACTCAGAACGTGCGGAAGATTTTACCGGCAAGTCCCTTCTCCTTGAATGTTTTGGTGTCGATAAGCGGGATATGGCCATATCAGCCATTTCTCAGTACCTTGAAAAAGGTGAGCACGTGCTTGTTGTCGGTGCGTACTATTTTTTCTTAGACCAGCTTCTGCAGTTTTTTCAGACGCACAATGTTGACGGTGTGCATTTTGACAGAGCTTCTTCGTATCTTGATTGGGGTAAGCTCGAAGTCTTTCTTCAGCGTGCATCCTTTTCTTCGGAAGAGGCTGTTTTTGCCACCAGGATTCTTTTGCACCATGACAAGGGGCAAAAGGTGCATCGCGGTGGGCTCGCCCTCTTTCCAAAAGATGATCCGTTCTGGAGCGCTGTCAGTTCTGATGAGGCAAATGAAGAACGGAGCAATGAGACTGCCGAGCTTTTACAGAAGCCGCTCGTCTGCATGTCTCAGCACCACTTTTTTGAAAAAGTGGTATCCGATCCCCATTTCATTTCAAAATTTACGCGTATTGTTTTTCTTGATTGCCAGCTTCTTGAGCAGAATCTTACGTGGATTTGGGGTCACACTCTGGACAACAGAAAGGCGGAGGGTGCGGCTCTGTCCTTTTTACAATCTTTTTATACATGGGTTTCCTCCCGTATTCCGAGTGCTCCTTTTACGCAGTCCATTCTTTTGCATGAGACGCTGAAAGATGCCGATTATCGGCGTCTCCAGGCTGAGGGGCTTGCTCTCTCGCATCCGGTACTCAATATTTTCTTTGGAAATGACCCCTCGCATATTCGCTGGTTGCGCTTTGATCCGAATGGTTTTATTTCGCTTCACGCAAGTCCTCTTTCCGTCGGACCGCGTTTTAAGGAAAGCGTTCTTGATCGTATTTCACACACCCTTATCGCGGATCGCGGGTTTTTTCCGGCACCCATAGGATTTAATGGAGAAAAAAGAGACGTTCTATCTTCCGACTTTGCGAATTCTTTGGAGATCGTTCTTCCGGATATTTCTGAGATTTCCGGAACGAAGCGCGACGGAGATGCTCCGTCACAACAGGAATTCTTTTTTCGGCAGGTTCTCTCGTCTCATGGACGCAGTGCCTTTGTCTTTAGTTCCCGCAGGGTTTTGCAGAAGTTTTTTATGGATCTTCAGCCACGACTTGCGGAGAATGGTATTCCGTATATTGCCGAAGGAATAACCGGCGGCAGGGGAAAGATGGTTGATCTTATAGAGGAAGGATTTCATTCAGATAAGCTTGTTCTTTTCTGCACACATCGCTTTCTTCCATTGTTTATGCAGGAAGATCTTCAGCTTCATTCTATCTTCTTCCAGTCTCTTCCTTTCGATCCCTTCGGGGATCCGGTTCTGCAAAAGAGGAGTGAGTTGATGCGCGACAGCTTCACTGAATATACTTTGCCGAAAACGCTTCAGAATTTCGGTGTTGTTTTCGATAAAATGACTCTTGAGAGCGGCAGCAAGAAGCATGTATATCTTCTTGATCGCAGGGTTCAGGAGAAGTCGTATGGCGGTGCCTTTTTGCGCTTCTTCCCTAAGGGCGCGAACATTGCTTAGATTTACAAAAAAGCCCGGCGAAAGCCGGGCTTTTTTCATGTGCGTATGAGCTATTACTTGCTGATCATCTTTTTCCTGATGAATGCCGGTATTTCGAGTTCCTCCGACATTCGCTGGTCCATGGAGAGACTCCTTTCTCGCAGCTTGATTGATCTCTTCGCCTGAATGGCTGTTTTCTCAGCGATTTTCTTTTCCTGCATGATTTCGTCGAATCCTGTTGCCACCACGGTTACCTTGATTTCTCCGGCATAAGCGTCATTGATAACAGCACCGAAGATAACGTGTGCTCCCGGATCTGCCTGCTCGGTAACAATGCGTGCCGCTTCGTCCACCTCGAACATGCTTAAGTCATTGCCTCCAGTGATATTGAGAAGAATGCCCTCAGCTCCGGAGATATCCACCTCGAGCAACGGTGAATCGATAGCTGCTCGTGCCGCTTCGACGGCTCTGTTCTCGCCGCTTCCGTAACCGATACCCATGAGTGCCGAACCGGCATTTTCCATAATGGTTCGTACATCCGCGAAGTCCACATTAATGAGACCGGCTACTGTGACGAGATCCGAAATACCCTGAATACCCTGTCTTAGGACATCATCAACAATAGTGAATGCTTCTACGAGAGGAGTTTTCTTGTCGATAATGTTGAGGATTTTGTCGTTGGGAATAGTGATGAGTGTATCGACCCGTTCCTTGAGGTTCTTGAGAGCCTCTTCGGCCTGTTTTACTCTTCTTGCACCTTCGAACGAGAATGGTTTTGTAACAACACCAACCGTGAGTGCTCCCATCTCCTTTGCTATTTCCGCAATGATTGGAGCTGCTCCCGAGCCGGTTCCACCACCAAGGCCGGCAGTAACAAACACCATATCTGCTCCCTCGAGTGCCGACTTGATCTCCTCAGAAGACTCTTCGGCTGCTTTCCGGCCAATTTCCGGATTAGATCCGGCTCCCAGGCCGCGAGTTGTTGCCTTTCCGATATTAATCTTGTGTGGGGCATTGGAATAATAGAGTGCCTGAGCATCGGTATTTACCGCGATGAAGTGCACATTTTCCAGTTTGCAGTCGATCATTCTGTTTACAGCGTTCGAGCCGCCGCCTCCTGCGCCAATGACAATGATTTTCGCCAAAGGGGCGATATCCGGAATGATGGGGGTGGCTGGTAGTTTTTGCGTACTAAACTTTGTTGTTTGTTTAGACGTAAAAAGCGAGCGGAGTGAATCTGACATGGTGTGGTGATTAGTGGTAATTGATTAAAATTTTGTGATTTAAGGAAACAACCTCTTAATAAATCCTCCTATGCCCTTGAACGCTTTGGTAAAGTTGATACTTTTGAAACTAAAGTTGCTATCTTGTGTTTTTGCACCGATAGTTATCAAACCGAGGAGAGTAGCATACGATGGGTCGTCAATTTTGTCAATTATCCCTTCTATTTCTGTCGGAAACCCCGTCTGAACCGGCAGATTAAGCACATTTCTCGCAAGGTCCAGGATGCCCGGAATCTTTACACTGCCGCCTGTGAGAATAGCTCCAGCCGGGAGTTTTCCGTCCCGGTCAATAGCTGCCAGTTCGTCTTTTACCATGACAAAAATTTCATGAAGTCTTGCTTCGATAATTTCCAGCATGTGTTTTTTGCTCACTTTGTGAGAATCGATTTTTGACATCAATGAAAGGTCGATTTCGTCGCGCTCGGTTGCATCGTGCGGATCGCAGGATCCATATTCGATCTTCAATCTTTCGGCAATGTCTACGCTTGTCCGGAGACCGATAGCGATATCATTGGTAACATTCGTGCCTCCGACGGGGAATACGGCGGTATGAATGAGTGATCCCTCCTCATAAACGGCAATTGATGTGGATCCGGCTCCCATGTCGATGTTTACGACTCCCAACTCTTTTTGTCTCTTCGTGAGAACGGATTCGGCGCTTGCCAGGGGTGAGGGGATAAGATCGTCAATATCAACTCCCACCTGTCTGATGCATTTTTCGATATTTTTTATGGCCGGTATTGATCCGGTGATCACCTGAGCATCCACTTCGAGTCGTATTCCGGACATCCCGATGGGGTGTCGGATATTCTCCTGATCATCGATCGTAAACGATCGCGGGACGATCCTTAGGATCTGTCTGTTTGGCGGAATGGGAATCGTTTGTGCCGCTTCAAGGACTCTTTCAATATCCTCATTTGAAATTTCCGCGGTGTTTGCTATGGCCACCACGCCGCGTGAGGACATTGCCTCCAGGTGTCCGCCGGAAATGCCAACGAATAGGCTCTCTACGGTTTCTCCCGCCATTCTCTCCGCCTCTTCGAGCGAGGCCGTAATGCTTTGGATAGTATCCTCAATGTCTACAATAGTACCCTTCCTTAAACCTGTGGATTCCGTAATCCCGACTCCAATAACATTTGGCAGAATTTTTTCGTCTTCAATTATGCCAACAACGGTTCGGATTTTGGAATTTCCGATGTCGAGTCCCGCAATGATTTGTTCTTTTGCCACGTTGTTTGTTTCGTTATGGATTAGGGGAGATAGTCTTCTTACTTTTTGGCTTTTTGATCGTATTTTTCCATGCCAAAAAAATACTGTCACCTTGGCAGTATAGGTTAGTAAATTTGAGTTTGCAAATAAATTACTCGATTTTTTGGCTTGCTCAAGCCATGTATTAAAATTTTGTTCTTAAGAAATGGCTTTCATTATTCTTTTTTCGAGTGTATTCATTGTATAAAAATCTTGGTCAGTTTTGTGATCAAAACCAAAAATATGCAGCAAACCGTGAACAAATAATGTGATCAATTCTTCGGAAAGGCTTGTGGATTTGCTTTTCTGTTTCTTTGCCCGTTCGGGGCAAATGAGGATTTCTCCGGTGATGCTGAACTGCTCCGTTACGTTATCTTTGTATTCAAATGAGAGCACGTCGGTTACTTCGTTTTTCTTTCGGTAGAGTGAATTCATTTTCTTTATTGCCGTCGGGGTGACAAGGGTGAGTTCGACCGTCCCCTGATTTTTTTGTTTTTTCAAAAGGCGTATTGTTTCGGAAAATGCCGATACAATTTTTTTTCTTGGTATCCTGGTATTTGTTTCGTTATATATGGAGAGTTTCATTTCTCAGGGGCTGAGTAGATGTTATACTTTGCGCGCTTTTGATTTTTATGACGAAGCTTTCTATCCAAACCGGTGAAAATAATCCCATATTGCTTGCCAAAAGCAAAGCCGTGTCGTCCGTGGAGCGCGATATTGTGCGTTTTACGAAGGATATGCGGGAGACTCTTGTTTCCGAGGGGGGCTTGGGTCTTGCGGCCCCGCAGGTGGGTAAAAATATTCGCGTTATTGTTGTTGCTCTTCAGAAGAGTAAGGAGATTGGCAAGGACAGCAGTTTTGTTTCCATGATTAATCCGGAGATTATCTTTTTTTCCGATGAGAAGTGTTCCGGTGAAGAAGGGTGTTTAAGTTTGCCGGGAGAATTTTTTCCGGTGGAGCGAGCAAAATCGATTACGGTAAAGTTTCTCAATGAAAAGAGTGAAGAGTGTCTCTTGTCGCTTGATGGGATTAATGCAAGAATTGTTCAGCATGAGGTTGATCACTTGGAGGGTATTTTGATTACAGAACGTATCAGGGAGACCATGAGAGTGGAGTAGGACGCTTTTCTCGCTATTGCTCGAATAGGGTAAAGCTTGCCTTCAAGAAATTTATATCGTTTAATTTCCCCAGCATTTGGCTCCGATGTAAATTTCTTTACGGCATCCTTCGCTTCATGACTTCTTAAAAAACACATTCGAAGTCATTTCGCTTCGGACCGCTTTACTCGCTATTGCTGACCCCGTAGTTCAACGGATAGAACGAGGCTCTCCTAAGGTCTAAATACAGGTTCAATTCCTGTCGGGGTCACCATGAATTATTTCCTCACTGTGTTCGGCAAAATTCATGGTTCCACCCTAGGGTTCCGATAGAGCGGTTGATTCCCAACTTATTAGTCACTTACAAAACTCCCTATGAAACATTTTGCAGACAGACTTATCGCCAGGTTGCAGGAGACGTGCCCGGTGTGCGTGGGGCTTGATCCGCATTTTTCGCATCTTCCGGATTTTTTAGTTACCGAGAGTTCTTCGAAAGGGGAGGCTGTTTTGAAGTTCAATAAGGGTATTATTGATGCGATTTCCGGCATTGCTCCGGTGGTGAAATTGCAGATTGCTTTCTATGAGGCGTTGGGGCTTTCGGGAATGCAGGCCTACAGCGAGAGCGTTCACTACGCGAAATCGAAAGGACTGATTGTTATCGGTGATATCAAGAGAAATGATATCGGCTCGACTGCAAAGGCATATGCGGAGGCGCATTTTGAGCATGAAGATTTCCAGGTTGATGCGGTTACCTTAAATCCCTATCTGGGGACTGACAGTATTCAGCCGTTTCTTGAGTATTGCGGAGAAAAAGGAAAGGGTCTTTTCATTCTCGTAAAAACATCGAACCCTTCTTCGCGGGAGATTCAGGATCTTACCGTAGGGTTACAGCCCGTGTACCAGTCGGTGGCCAAAAAGGTTGCCGAGTGGGGGAATAGTTGTATTGGCGAAAGCGGATATTCCAGTGTCGGTGCCGTAGTGGGGGCTACATACCCTCAGGAGGCGGAACTTCTCCGGGAGCTTATGCCGCATTCTTTGTTTCTTGTGCCGGGATATGGAGCTCAGGGGGCTGGTGCAAAAGAGGTGAAGCCGTGTTTTGATTCCAAGGGGCTTGGCGCCATAGTGAACTCTTCCCGCGGGATTATCTTTGCGTACGAACAGGATTCCAAATATCTTCCGCAGGACTTTGCGCAGGCGGCAAAAGACGCACTTCTCCTTATGAAGGAGGAGCTTTCCAAAATTTTACCAAAGAAGGCTTAATTTTTTTATCGTGAGCCCTTCTTCAGTTTTTCTCTCCAGATTTTCACGGGGAAGATTACGGTTGCGTTGAAGATTCTTCCGATTCTGGCAGGTTCCTGCATAAGCCGAAAAAGCCACTCGAGTCCGATCCTTTGCATCCAGAGCGGTGCTCTTTTTTTGTGTCCGGAAATAAAATCAAATGAGCCTCCGACTCCCATGGCCACTTTTACCGTTTTGAGATGCGGAAGGTTTCTTGCGATCCACAGTTCTTGCTTTGGCGCTCCGTACGCTACGAAAAGAATTTCCGCCTGGGACGTATTGATCATGTTGCAGATAATTTTTTCCAAGTTTCCGCTCGGTGTGCCGCTGTAGTTTCCGACTATCTGTATTCCGGGATGTTTTTTCTCCAGTGTTTCTTTTGTTCTTAAGTTTACCTCTTCCGTTGCTCCCAGAAGAAATATTTTATGATTTCCGAAGTCCTTACATATTGCCCGCATAAGATCCACTCCGGTGATGCGTTGAATTCTTCTTTTGTGCAGGAGCGAAGCCGCCCAAACGATACCCGTTCCATCGGGTATTGACAGTGCCGCTTCTCGCAGAGTTTTTCTGAAAACGGGATTTTTTTGCGCTTCGAGAATAATTTCCGGGTTGGGCGTGACAATCTGAAAGCGATCAATCTCTTTCAAAAAGCCTGCGATTTTCTCGAGTATTTCCTCCCGCGATATGCAATCAACGGGGATGCCTAAAATTTCCAGTCGTTCGTTATTCATTGCCATTGTTGTGATGTTGCCGGTTGCGTTGCGCGGTTCAAATTTCCTTTTTCTTCCTTATCGAAAATCGGTTGTTGTACGGCTTTTACCAGGTTTTTTGTACATGCCAGTGTGATGTTGTTGGAATTTCCGGTGTATTTTTCGGTGATACTCAATCCATTTTTGTGCAACAGATGTTTCAGCTCCCCCTGAGTGAAGGCGTGGTAGTAGCGTTGCAGCGGTTTTTTTCTCCCTTTTTTCCATGGAATGGAAAGATCGTTCCACGCGTAACGTCCGAAAGTAAGCGCTGAACGTGCTATGGCCTCCAGAATACTTGTGAAATACTTCATTCTGAAAAGATTCCAGACCGATATGATTATCACTCCGTCGTCTTTCAGACTTTTATACATCTCTTTTATAACTTTGGATCGAAGTTTTTTTGAGGGAATGTGGTGCAGAACCGCGATTGCCAGTATCACGTCATATTCTTTCTCGGGAAGGGTTGTTCGCGTGATATCTTCATTAATGAACGTTGCCTTTGGGTACCTTTTTCGCGCAATGGCCACAAGCGGAGCGCAAAAATCTATTCCCGTGTAATCCACATTCAGATCGGTGAGTTCTTTTAAGAATCTTCCGTTGCCGCAGCCTATTTCAAGAATCTTATCCTCTTTTTCTATAAAGTTCTTTATCCAGCCGAATTCCGGCCACGCAAACTCACGGGTTTGCGAAAAATCTTCCGCAAAGAGCGTGTAATTTTCCTTGAGTTTTTCGATGATGGTGCGGGCAAAGTTTGCTCTCATGTTTTTTATTCAGCCCGTATATTCTATCATCCTTTTTTTCTCTTATGAAAAGAGGTGAGATTGTGCATGTTTTTCGCCGCTTCACTTCTTGTAAAATATGTGTTCTCGTGGCTTGCAAATCCCGTCTGTTCCATTACAATTCTTCCGATAACTTTAACATGCATATTTTCCATGAAACGTATTATTTTTACTGTTTTTCTTCTTCTTGTTGCCATTGGCACGTATGGCTGTGGTGACGAAGGCGGTTCGTCCGATGGAGGCGGAGAGTGGCGGGAGATTACCGGTGTTGTAAAGCCCCTTGGAGTGACTATTTACCAGGAGGGTACTCATCGGCTCGAGAAGGATAATGTTCTTCTCCTGATTCTCGAAAGCCGCAAATTTGCTTTGGCACAGTTTGAGGAGGCTGAAGTGACTGTTTCCGGAGTGGTTCGGGATACGAAACAGGGTGGACAAAAAATTATGGATATCGACGATCTTAATGTTCTTGTTGCAGCTGATGAGAGGATCAAAAGGACATATACGTATATTTCGTCCATTGCTCCTTTTCGTTTCGAATATCCTCCAATGTGGCCGAAGTATGAGGATTTTGAAAAAGGTGTTCGTTTTTCCAATGAGGGGAAGGATAAGCCGTTTTTCTCCGTTACTATCGAGGCTATCGGTGAGGGATTTGCGGAGTGGCTGAAAACACTTTCGTTCGATGGATACTCACTCGATGCTGAAACGCTTATGCGTGTTGACGGAAAAAATGCGACCAGGAGAATTTATCGCAGTGATGATAGCCAGGTCATTTCCGTAAGCCTTCCTTTTGAAGGCAGAATTTATCATTTTCTTTTTGATGGCCGATGGGCTTTGGATTTGCAGGCTGAGAAGGCGGCGTTTTATAACCTTATAGACAGTTTTGTTTTTTCTGCGCAGGCGGGAGATGTTTCTACGAGTAAACCTGCCGAGACGAAGGACGCTACAACAGCCGATGCTAAAAAGCCGCAGGAATCGACTCCGGAAAATCCAGTTTCCACTACCACCGATGGCGGGACAGTGGTTACTACGCCCGATGTCGCTGCGCCCGGATTTTTAACTTCGGATGAGGTGGCAAAGGCCATTGAAAAGGGAGTCACCACCTTTACGAGTTCTTCACTTAAATTCAGTATTGATATTCCTAAAAGCTGGTATTACTCCGGGTTTTCCGGTGTAACCGGTGCGATATATCGTTACGGGTTTACCGACTATAAAACGTATCAGGATTCAGGTGATGACATCAATCTTGGAAATCTTATAGCCTCACTCGATATAGTTTCCGGTTCTTTGAATGAAGTGAAGCGTGGCGTGCTCTCTAAGTTTGGAGATAATACGGTGTATGTGTATTCATCAGACCAAAATATTCACATGTATGTTACGCGGGATGACGTTACTACGTTCGTCTTAAAGGGCAGCAAGACGCTCCAGCCTATCCTTGAAAAGATGGCAGGTTCTCTGAAGGTGCAGTAGCCATATTCTACGAATATAAAAAGCAGGTTCAGAAGTGAACCTGCTTTTTTGTTATCCGTGCGAATCCGTTTACATGCCCATCGGCATTCCTCCGCCCATGCCTCCGTGCATTCCCTGTTCCGGTTTTTCTTCCGGAAGTTCTGTCACGGCTGCTTCGGTTGTAAGGAAGATTCCCGCAAGCGAAGCGGCGTTTTGCAATGCTGATTTTGTTACCTTCTTCGGATCGATGATGCCGGCCTTGAGCATATCTTTGTATTCTAAATCCTGAGCATCGAATCCGAAGGTCTCACTCTTTGACTCCTTCAGTTTGCTTACCACTACTCCGCCATCGATTCCCGCGTTTTGTGCGATCTGGTATACCGGTGCCTCGAGCGCCTTCTTCACAATGGCGATTCCGGTTTGCTCGTCCTGATTTGCACCCTTGAATGTTTCGAGCGCCTTTGCTGCGTATAGAAGAGCTACTCCACCACCGGCGACTATTCCTTCGTCCACTGCGGCACGGGTGGCGTTTACCGCATCTTCGATGCGGTGCTTCTTTTCTTTCAACTCAACCTCTGTTGCGGCGCCAACCTTGATAACAGCAACCCCTCCGGAAAGCTTCGCTCTCCTTTCGGCGAGCTTTTCTTTGTCGTAGTCGGATGTTGATTTCTTGTAGAGCACGTCTATTTCGGCAATTCTTGCTTCGATATCTTTTTTCTTTCCCTTTCCTCCAACGATGGTGGTGTTGTCTTTGTTCGCAATGACTTTTCTTGCTGAACCCAAATCTTCCATCGTAACGTTTTCAAGCTTTAATCCGACCTCCTCGGAGATAACACGTCCTCCGGTGAGTGCGGCGATATCCTTGAGCATCTCTTTTCTTCTGTCACCGAAAGCGGGAGCTTTGATGGCGAGAGAATTGAATGTGCCACGAAGTTTGTTTACCACGAGTGTTGCGAGGGCCTCACCCTCAACATCCTCCGCGATAATCACAAGATCCTTGCTGCCTGACTGTGCCATGGATTCCAAAAGAGGAAGGAGCTCTTTAATCGATCCGATCTTCTTGTCGACGATCAGGATCTTTGCATTTTCGGATATTGCCTCCATGCGGGCAGGATCGGTAACCATGTATGGAGAAATGTATCCGTTTTCAAATTGCATTCCATCAACCACCTCCTTTGCGAGCCCCATGGTTTGTCCTTCTTCCACCGTGATGACGCCGCTTTTAATCTGTTCCTCCAGGTCAGCTATAAGTTTCCCGACCTCAGGATCCTGGGCGGAAATGGTTGCCACCTGTTCAATGTTTTCTTTTGTAAGTACCGGCTTTGCTGATTTCTTAAGTTCCTCGACAATTTTCTCAACAGCCTTTTTTATTCCCAGTTTAATGTCCATTGGATTTGCTCCTGCGGTAACGTTTCGGATTCCTTCGAATATCAAAGCGTATGCGAGTACGATGGCTGTTGTTGTTCCGTCACCCGCGACGTCGTTGGTTTTTACAGCAACCTCTTTTACGAGCTGAGCGCCCATGTTTTCAAATTTGTCCTTCAGATCCACCTCTTTTGCGATGGTGACACCATCGTTGGTAATGGTTCCTGATCCGAAGCTTTTGTCCAAAAGGACGTTTCTTCCCTTCGGACCCATGGTGATGCGAACGGCATCGTACAATTTCTTTACGCCCTCAAGGAGCTTGTGACGAGCTTCATCGCCGTATGAGATCTGTTTTGCCATTGGTAGAAAAGTAAAAAGTAAAAAGGTAAAAGGAACTGGTAAGCTGGTAAGCGGTAAGCAATAAGCTGGTAAGCGGTGATTCTAGATTCAAAAAGGGAAAACTATTTCTTGATGATTGCGAGAACTGAGTCCTGAGAAATGATAATTACTTCTTCGTCATCAACCTTGATAGGATCACCGGCATACTTTGAATATAAAACAACGTCACCCACTTTTACCTCGAGCGGAACCCTTTTGTCGTCCACCATTTTTCCATGGCCAACAGCAATGACTTTGCCCTCATTCGGTCTTTCCTTGCTTGCCGTTTCCGGAATGATGATTCCGGACTGAGTGACCTCTTCTTTTGTAAGAGGCATGATCGCTACGCGATCTTCGAGCGGGAGAATTTTCTTGCCGACATCTTTCATATCGAGTAATTAAGAATATTTAGATTCTGGTTTATCGGGAGCTGTAAGCGGTAAGCTTGTAAGCTGGTAAGTGCGAGTTGCGTGGCTTACTAGCTTATTTGCTTACTGCTTATCGCTTCGACGATGCGTGGGGTATTGTATTTTTAGCACTCGAGAGTGTCAAGTGCTAATGAACCACTGAATCAGAATTCTTCGGATACGATTCAGGGCGAGGAGCATTAAGGATTATCGCTATTAGATATTTGAGAGATCTGGTGTACAGGACTATACTTCGGGTATGAGTATCAGGCGCAAGAAATTTTCGCATAAGGGAGAGAACGGTCGTGTTCTGATAGTCGGCGGGAACGAGGAGTTTCATGGTGCGCCGATATTTTCGGCGCTTGGGGCGGAGGCCACAGGCGTGGATCTTGTAAGGCTTGTGGTTCCGAAGTCACAGAAGACACTCGCGCGTAAGTGGTCGCTCAACTTTATCGTGAGTACTTTTTCCGGAGAACATTTGCGGGTTTCGGATGTTGCCGAAATTCTCAAACTTGCCTGGAAATCTGATGTGCTGGTAATGGGGATGGGACTAGGAGATAGAAGAGAAACTACGGAGGCTGTGAAGCAGATTATCAAGAAAACTTCCTGCAAACTCGTTATCGATGCGGATGGGCTCGCTGGGATAACTAAAATCTCCGGGAGAGACGTTGTTGTAACTCCTCATGTTGGAGAAGCTATAAGGCTTCTTAAAAATTCAAAATTGAAGATTCAAGATTCAAAATTAGAATCTCTGAGTTTCAGAAAACAGGTGGCGAAACAGATTACAGAGCTGCTGGGGGTGACTACGGTGCTTAAGGGTGTGATTGATGTTGTCTGCAGTCCTGAGGGGCGGATCAAGTTGAACATGACGGGAAACGCGGGAATGACGGTAGGCGGGACGGGGGATGTGCTTGCGGGAGTGGTTGGCGGACTGATGGCGCAGGGACTTACCGGATTCCAGGCGGGATTTCTGGCGGTGAAGAAGAGAGGGGGAGGCGGGGGATAGGTTACAGAAGAAAAAAGGGAATAGGTTTACGGCGGAGGAGGTAACAAGAAATCTCCGGTTTTAGCCGGAGGTTGTACGCGTGAACTTATAGCCAACAATTTTTTTAGCCGATTTTTTCGGGTATCAGCAATATTTTGTGCATGGTGTCTTCACCCTCCGGGTATTGTTCCCGATCTTCCATGCGGAAGGTGTAGCCGTATTTCTTTCCGAGTCTATCCAGTTTGTTTTTCGCCAACTTGAAACTTGTTTGCTCTCTCGCCTTCGCAAAAATCGGTATGGGATTGTTCTTTTCCGGGTTGAGGTAGTGTTCTTCAATCAACTTCGCGAATGAATTGAGAAGTCTCTGTGCCGTTTTTGCTCCTCCGAGCGTGCCGGGTTCCAGTACGGCAAGGTCGGATATGTAGATGCATCTGTTGTCGTTTTCTGTTTTTTCCTTATCTATCACTCCCTCGTAGGCGATGACGTATCCCTTCAGGTCTCCTTCCTTGTTTTCTGCCGCGAGAGACAAATTGGGTCTTCCTTTTCTCTGGTTATTTATATCTTTGGCAATGAGTTCATTGCCTATTCTGTGTATGTACTGAATAAGCGACTCATTGTCGGCGTAGATTTTTCCTTCCAGATATGAAACTCTCACAGTGTCTTTCGCGGTAAGCGGTCTTATTCCTTCGTCGAGCGATACTTCGCTTTTCTCCTGGGGATTCTCCGTTTTTATAAAATCTCTCTCCTCTTTTTTTACTCCCGACAGATTTGCCGTGCTCTTGAGATTCAATACGTAGCTTTCTGAGCCCAGGTTATCGCTGTACCCCGGGGGGATGAGTGGAACATACGTATTCTCCTCTCTTTTGAGTGTTTTCATTGCGTCGGCGCAACCTGTGCCCACCACTATCTTTTCTTTATTGAACCTCATTCTTTTTTCCATCACCTCCTGCATTTTTTCTATGTAGCTTCCAAGGAAATCTCGGTATATGAATTCCAGATACCTATCTTTGTTTACGTTATCGAAGTAATTTTTCGTAACCTCTATATTGTCGGCCGTAATGAAAATATCACTGTTCCTGCTGATGTCATTGGCTATCATCTCATGCAGTTTCTTCATTTTCTTTTTCTGCTCCTGTTCCTGATCCTGTTCAAATGTTTCTATGAGATTTCCCACATTACTTCCCAGATCGATATCCGGAGTGAGCACACTCTGCGCTATAGTTCTGTATCCCTTTCCTCCCTTTCTTTGTACGGTCATAATCGCGCATCCTAAGTTGAACGTGTAGACATTATTCTTTCCCGAACCAAAAGACATACAGCAGGCGGTATCGTTTCCGGCGACGTGGCCATCGGGAGAGGACTTTGCGTGGATGGTTACCAGAAACTCTTCGGTCTTTCTTTCATCTTTTATCCCTATCTTCGGATCGAAAACAAGGTTTTCCAGCTCATCTTTTAATTCGTCCGATATCATTTCACTATTTTCATAAATGTTTTTAAGGTTTGTTTTATATTCTTTAAGCTTCGTGTCTATTTTTTTGAACAGTTTTTTTGGATCCTTCGATGTTCCCGGTATGTTTTCCGATTTGCTTCCAAGAGCCTTTTTTAGTATGGCAATAATATCTTTTTTACTCAACGTTTCCTGTGGTATTGCGTATTCCGCGCTGAATGGTCTGAAAAACTGCAGTTTATCCAGGTCTCCTTCCGTGAGCGCATCCCGGAGATCTTCTCCCGTTATATCCAAATGATCGAATTGCAGATAGTTCGACGGCTTTTTCCTTCTATGAGCTTCTGAAGCGTGTATTTCTTTGATATCCAGAAATTCCGCGGGATTTTCCATGAGCTGTAGCACTTTTTCCATCGATATGTTTGGATGGAAGGCGAGTTTGGAGAAAAACTCATATTGCTTCTCTTTCCCTTCCTTACGGAGCTTACTCAGTTTTTCCAACGCCTCTTTTTTCTTTAGTGCCTGGCAGAGATCGTAATATTTCTTTAGCATTTTCCAGCTTGCGAACGGAGAACTTCCTTTTATTTCCTCCACGAGTTTTTGCATATCTTCCAGATCTTTGTATTCGCTCGCTTCCGTAAGCACCTTCTGAACATCAGAATCCATTCCTTCGATAATCACATTCAGATAGTCGTGACTGCTCATCCCATCGTAATCACTGGTGTCATCCGCAACCTGTAGGAGTATATTTCCTACGAATGTTTTGGATTCCAGATTCGAAGCTTTGTAGATGGTTAGAATATTTCTTCCGGCAATATGAAGGTATGATGTGTTATAAAGACCTATGAATTGAGCAATATTTTCTTGGCCAAATTCTTTTGCAAGCATAAAAAACCATTTTTTATCCTCATAATAATCTATTACGTTGCTTGTTTTGTCCTTAAACAGTTGTACTCGGTATTTTGCTGAGATTTTTTTTGCATTTGATTGTAGATCTGTCAGGCTTTCTCCTGCCTTAAGTGCAAGTGCTAGTTCACTCATCCGAAAATTTTTCCTAATGCTGTTTTTTTTGAGTAGAGTATTGAAATCTCCCGTTGTTATTGTGTCTATCACCGGCTGAATGTGTTCTATGTGCATGTGACAAATTTTAAACTCCTCATAAAACTCATCCTTGGATAATTCGAAGGAGGCCTCCTTGGCAAAATTAGTTGATATTGCCATGGCCTCTGTTAGGAGATCATTTTTAATACGATCAAAATAAGCTTCTCTTATTTCTTTTTCAATACTGCTGTTGCTAAGAAATAGTTCAATAAATTCTCGTGCTTTATTTATTTCGTTTTGCCCCAGGAAGAACACTACGTCTTTTTTGGCTTTTTCTTCAATAAGGTCTTTTTGGTCTGGATGCCACTCAGTGTTTTTTAAAAATTCCTGATAAATTGTTATTGTATTATCGTAAGAATTATTTCCGAGACAAGAAGTAAGGAATGTTGTTTTAATTTCTTCCGTAATATCCACTCCTTTTAAAAACTCCTCACGGATTTCTTTGGCGCGATCAATATTTCCACTTCGCAAACTTTTTAAAAATCCTTTTTTTGCTTCTTCTGTAATATCCACTCCCTTTAAAAACTCCTCATGTATTTCATTGGCCACATCAATCGGATTTCCGAACTTCTCAGTTGCCATCCTTATTATTTTTTTTGTGAGTGCATATATAAATTCTTCCTTTGCTTCTTCTGTAATATCCACTTCCTTTAAAAACTCCTCACGTATTCTCTTGGCGCGATCAATATTTTCCCTTCGCAAACTTTTTGAAAACCCTTCCTTTGCTTCTTCCGTAATATCCACTCCCTTTAAAAACTCCCCACGTATCTTCCTGGCATTACTCGATGAGTGTATTTCCTATTTCTCCTATTTCATTCTCAAATATCTTCTTTGCCGCATTTATGATTACCTGTTTTTCTTCCTTGGTCCACCCTATTCTTTTCGAAAGATAATCGTGTGCTTCTTTGATGCCATCGATGCTAATATAGTGTCCATTTTTTCCACTTTCTAGTTCTTTTAAAAATACTTCCTTTGCTTCTTCTTCAACATCTTCATCTCCTAAAAAGTTATCATGTATATCTTGAACATCATCAATTCTTCCAGCAATCAGCGAACTAAAAAACAGCTCCTTTGCAGTATCTGTAATTACTCGCTTCTCTTCTTTGGTCCATTCCGCCTTCTCCAAAAATGCCTTACGTATTTCTTTGGCATGATCAATATCTCCATTTTTCAGTTTATCAAAAAATATCTTCTTTGCCTCTTCCGTAATATCCATCCCTCCCGAAAAAATCTCATATGTTTTCTTGGCAAAATCGATATATCCAGTTTTCATTTCTTCCAGAAGCTTTTCCCTCGTCTCGTTCTTCATCATCTGCCTTTCTTCATCGGTCCATTCCGCTTTCTTCAAAAATTTCTCATATATTCTTTTGGCGCGATAAATATTTTCCCTTCGCAAACTTTTAAAAAATCCCCTTTTTGCTTCTTCCGTAATATCCACGCCTTTCAAAAATTCTTCATATATTCCTCCGGCATTAACGATATATTCATCTCTTTCATCCTCCAGTGTATTAAGAAATCCCTTTTTTGCTTCTTCCATAATATCCACGTTTTTCAGAAATGTGTCGGCGAGAGATCTCGTTTTCTAGTCCGGCTTTCTTGTTGCCTTGCTGTCTTGAAACGATATAACATGAAAACTGTTTTTTGATTTTTATGAATTCCGATCAATCCCGTCTAAATACCGGACTCGCGCAGATGCTCAAAGGTGGAGTGATTATGGATGTTGTCACCGCGGATCAGGCGAAGATCGCTGAAGCCGCGGGGCGTGTGCCGTGATGGCGCTGGAACGTGTCCCTGCTGACATCCGCGCGCATGGGGGAGTCGCTCGAATGAGCGACCCGAAGCTTATCCGCGAGATCATGGCGGCGGTGAGTATTCCTGTTATGGCCAAGGTACGAATTGGCCACTTTGTGGAGGCGCAGATACTGGAGGCTCTTGGAGTTGATTATATCGATGAAAGTGAAGTGCTTACGCCGGCAGACGAGGAGGCGCATATTGATAAAAAGAAATTTAAGACTCCGTTTGTCTGCGGAGCGAGAAATTTAGGTGAGGCGCTTCGAAGAATAGAAGAAGGAGCTTCGATGATCCGAACCAAGGGTGAGGCGGGAACGGGTAATGTTGTGGAGGCGGTAAGACACGTGAAGGCGATAACTTCCGAGATCCGAAAATTGCAGGATTATCAGATTACAAAATTGGAGGAGTTTATCGAGAAGGAGCGAGTGTCCAAAGAACTTGTGATGCAGGTGGCGAGGGAAGGAAAACTTCCCGTAGTCAATTTCGCTGCCGGAGGAATAGCTACTCCCGCCGATGCGGCGATGATGATGCAGATGGGGATGGAAGGAGTGTTCGTGGGTTCGGGAATATTTAAGTCGGGTGATCCTGCGAAACGCGCGGCCGCCATTGTGAAGGCGGTAACACATTATAATGATCCGGATATACTTGCTCGTGTTTCGGAAGGACTCGGAGAACCGATGGTGGGACTCAATACTGAAGAGTTGAAGATGAGGATGGCGGAACGGTAGGACTGGAATGCATATTCAAAATTCAAGATTCAAGATTCGAAAGATTAGGGTTAACCAGAAATACAGAAAGACAGAAATACTCTAATTTTGTAATCTTGAATCTTTGAATATTTAGAATGGTCATTTTGAATCTTTTCCCGCTACCTTATTCTTTGATCTAATGTAGACGGGACCCCGCAAGGCGGTGGGAATCTTAAATCTTTCGAATTATGATTATCGGTATTCTAGCAGTTCAGGGGGATTTTCAGGAACACGCGCAGATGTTTCGCTCTTTTGATGTTGAGACGAGGGAGGTGAGGAGCCCGGGGGATCTTCAGAACTTGAGCGGGCTTGTTCTACCCGGAGGCGAGAGCACGGTGATTTCTCAGTTTCTCAGAGAGGAGGGGCTCATGTTGGCCATTCGCGAGCGAGGGGAGGCCGGGATGCCGATATGGGGAACGTGTGCCGGTGCCATTCTTCTTGCGAAAAAAATCCAAGGATATGATTTTTTTCATCTGGGGCTTATGGACATCACTGTTGCGCGGAACGCGTACGGTAGGCAGGCGGAAAGTTTTATCGGGACGATACAACTTTCCATCAATTTGCAAAATTAAAAATTAAAAATTTAAAAACTGGTGATTCAGAAGAACAGATAGAGGGGGTGTTTATTCGGGCTCCGAAAATTCTTTCTGTTGGTGCTGATGTGCAGGTTTTTGGGGAATATGAAAATTCCCCGGTGCTTGTGCAGCAGGGGAATCTTCTTGCTTCGACATTTCATCCGGAGCTTACCGGCGATTCAAGGGTGCACCGGTATTTTGCCGGAATGTGCCGTGAATTTTCCAAGTAGTTTTTTGTCATATACCGGTCTGATGCGTATTTCTTGAAAATTTCATGATTTTTTGTTGCGAGTTATTGACATTGGCATGTCATTTGCATTAGTCTGGGTTGTAGGGTTTTTTCTGGTAGAGACAGTATTTATCTGTTTTTCTACATGATCATAGGCAAGACGCCCATATCAACTTTCCGACTTCTCCTGGTGTTCTTTTGTTGTATCTGTTTTTTTGTCTTTGCTGCCGTTGGTGTTTCCCCGGCTCTTTGCGCTGACTCTTCGGAGGAGGATTCTCTGGAAGCTGAGTCCGTGGGGACCGGTGACATGGCACCCAATGCCATGACGCCGGAGACGATGTCTACAACTTCCACCACAACCACTACTACCACACCGGAATCATCATCTGCGAATCAGAATGAGACTCAACCCGACAGTTTCTTTAAAGATATCCAAAAAGTTACGGTGGACCTCTTTTCGGGAGCGGCCTCTTACGGTTATCCTTTGTGGACTCCGCCGGGCAGAAATGGTATTCAGCCCCGCCTGTCTTTGTCGTACTCGAGCAACATGAGGCAATTCGATTCTTTGGCCGGTTATGGCTGGTCTTTTCCGACCAATGCCATTTATCGCAGTACGGAGAGGGGTGTGAACTATCTCTATGACGATAATGATTTTTCTTCCGATATCTGGGGTGAGTATTCCGAGCTTATTCTTGTGAATGCGGCTGCGGAGGAGTATCGGGCAAAAACGGAATCCGGTTTTACTCGATATCTCTTTCGAAATAATGCCTGGGTGGTTACCGATACCGCCGGAGTCACCTATTTTTTCGGAACGGACTCTTCGAGCAGGCAGGAGGATCCGAATGATGCGAGCAGGATATATAAGTGGCTTCTCAATAAAGTGCAGGATGCCAATGGCAATTACATGACCTTTGCTTACAGCAAGGATGGTGGCCAGGTATATCCCAGCATCATTCGTTATACCGGACATGGTACCGACCCCGGTATTTATGAAGTACGATTTCGATTGGAGGACAGGGATGCATATACTTCCTACGAAAGAGGATTTGCGGTAACCACCGATTCTCTTATCGGTGGTATCGATTTGTATAGCCACCATAGCGGCACCGCCGAACTTATCCGCACGTATAATTTTGAATATGATATTCAGAATAATGCAATCGTGCATCTTTCCCGGATTACCATAGAGTATGAAGATTACTCTCTTCCACCGGTCAGTTTTCAGTATCATGATAAAACCAACACGAATGACTATTCCGCCATTCATCTTCTCAAGCAGGTTGATTATCCCTATGGCGCAAAAGAGTTTCTTTTGTATAAACCATCCACTGCCTATCGTGTCGGTGCGGATCTTGGTAACTCCAAGTTGCCGTTCGTAATTCATACCTTATTTCAGAAACAGCTCCAGCCAAATCCGAACGGTCCGGTGCATACCACCGAGTATGCGTATACCGGCGGACATTATTACTACGATAATCTGGATGCCTTTAAAAAACAGTATGCCGGGTTTCACGAAGTGCGGGTTACGGATCCGGCCGGCAATGTGCAGAAAATCTTTTTTCACCAGAGCGAATTTTCACCGGATAATACTCAAAGCACCCCTCTTGGAGAATTTGATGACCATATCAGTAAAAAAGGAAGGGCTTATCGGGTTGAGCAGTATGACAATTCCGCCCATTTGTATGAACTCAGTCTCTATAAGTGGAGCAAACAGGCTCTGACGGATGCCGATCCGAATGAAGACAGGCACTTTGTGTTTTTGTCCCGGGAAGTTCAGGCCTCTTATGATGGCAATGAGAGTTATCGCGCCAAGGCAAAGGAGATGGTCTACGATTCTTACGGAAATGTTTTAATAGAAACCGATTACGGTCGGGTTCAGCTTTGGGATACCGCGGGAAATTTTAATGATATTGAGAATGATAAGCTTGTTATCAATAAAACATATGCGCATAGCGCCTCTTTATACATTCACCGCCTTATTGCGCGGGAACTGCGTACCGATATCAACGGTGTCACCGTTGGTGATGTGAAATACTATTATGACAGTCTTGGACTGGGTCAGGTTTCCACAGGAAATCTTACCAAGACGGAAGTTTTGACCGAGGCTCCTTCGCGATATGTCGCCGAAACCATGGCGTATGACGCTTATGGAATGCCCATATCGAAAACGAATGCTCGCGGTTACACCAGCACCATTCTGTATGATCAGCTCCATCTGTATCCGAGCGTTGTTACTAACGCTCTTGGTCAGAAACTGTTTTTCAACTATCACTATCCCACCGGACAGAAATTAAGCGTTACCGATCAGAACGCCCTTATACAAGCGTACGAGTATGACGTTTTCGGCCGTATTATTCGGGAGAAAATAAGCGATCCGAAGGATCTTAGCGCTCTTCTTGTTCTGAACGATTATTCGTATCAGATGAATGCCTGGCCTGTCTCCATAACCAAAAATGCATATTCACATGTGAACGATGCTCAGAATTATCCCGTAGTGGTAACTCACCGAACGTATTACGACGGACTTGGCAGGCCGATACAGGTAAAACAGGAGGCGAGGGGATCTCAGTTTGTTTCGACGAGCAAGTCGTACGATGAGAGGTGGAAATCTTAAAAGAAACACTGCCCGTGTATACCGATACTGGTTCCTACCAGGCTCCGACGGCTCAGGCATATGGCACAACATATGTGTATGATGCTCTTTCGCGACCCGTTTCCCAGACGCATTCACTTGGTACTCTGTATATTTCTTATGACGATTGGGAGAAATCCGTTGTCGATGAATACGGTACTCGGAAGGACTTTGTGTATGATGCCCGCACGAATTTGTCCACAGTTCGGGAATATCTTGGAGGCGAAGCGCATGAAACCAAATATACGTATAATCCCAATAATCATCTTATAAAGATTGAAGACGCGAATGGTGATGTTCGTTCCATGACTTATGATCTCTTGGGACGCAGGACAAGCCTGGAGGATGTACATGTCGTCGGTGACACCACGTATGGCACCTGGCGGTTTGAATATGATGTTAACGGAAATTTAATAAAAGAAACCGATCCCAAGGGACAGGTTGTCCGTTATGCGTATGATTCGCTTGATCGCATTGTTTCCATTGATAATGCTTCCCATTCCGGGTCGGAAATCGCTTATCAGTACGATGCCGGTGATTATGGTATCGGGCGACTTCATAGGATCGACATAGCGGTTGGTACCTATTATGACCATTCACCAAAGGTCTCGGAGATTTTTACCTATGATGTTCTCGGTAACACCCTTGAGGAAGAAAAGATTATCGATGATGTTATTTTTGTTACCGGTTTTCAGTACAGTCTTCAGGGCAAGGTTGGCGAGATTGCTTATCCCGACGGATCGCACGTTCGTTATATTTTGGACAACGCAGGTTGGGTGCAAAAAGTTCAGGGAGAGGCTGATGGAGAGTTTGCCGATATCCTAACTTGGATTGATTATTCTCCGCATGGCAAAATGTCTCGCATACGATTTGCCAATGGAGTTGTCACCAATGATACGTTTGATGTTTCCAAATTGTATCGCCTGACGCGCAGGCAGACGCTGCTTGGCAGTCGGAAACTTCAGGACCTGGCCTATGAGTACGATCCCGTCGGTAACCTCATGTATATAACCGATACCTCGGAGACCAATACGAGAAAAATTTCCGATTACCAATATGACGATCTTTATCGTTTGGTTCAGGTGACGGTTGCGGGTGTGGCGAGCGGTCAGAATTATACCAGGGATTATCGCTACGATGCGGTTGGCAATATGCTGGAAGCTTCCGATGTCGGCCTTTATGTTTATGCCGGAGGTGAGCCGAATACTTGCAGTGCCGTGAACAGTAATCCGCATGCGGTGACTTCGGCGGGCGGGACTCAGTTCACGTATGATGACAATGGCAATATGGTTTCGGATTCCGAATGGGATTATGCATACAATTTCCAGGATTATCTTGTTGAATCGGACGACGGAACGGATACCATCCGGTATTTGTATGATGCCAAGGGGAATAGGGTGCAGAAGCGCAATATGAACACCAATGTCAGGACGTATTATGCCAATAAATACTATGATCTTGAGGGCGGTGTCGGTAAAAAATATGTTTTTGTCCACGATCAAAAGATTGCCACCATACCTGTAGTTCCTTCACGTTAATTCATGAAGCTTTTTCGTTCCATCATCGCTTCCTTTACCGCACTTGCTCTTTTGGTGAGTACTGCCGGCGTGCGTCCGGTGGTCGCAGGGCAGGATCCCAATGGGCAGATACTGGAGCTTAATGAGGAATATGTACAGGGTTGGGCATACGACGCTGATTACAAAGGTTTGCCGTCGGAAGTACATATTTATATCGACGGCAGTCTCTATAAGAACACCATTGCCGACATTCCTTTGCAGTCCTTGGTTGATCTGGGGCTTACTCCTTCCGCCGACCATTCTTTTATAGTACGTTTTCAGGATTATACCCTTGTGTCCGGTAATACGTACGAGATACGAGCGTATGCTCTTGATAACAGTACTCGGGCCAAAGTGGAGCTTTCCGGTTCGCCGATGAGTCTTACCATAACCGGCGGTGGAAACGATAATTCTACGCCTAAGGCAAAGATTAATGTGAAGAGTTCCCGTTTTGAAACGGGGGATCCGTTGGCTTTTGATGCCACCAGTTCCACTACAACCGATCATCAAACATTCAATCCCGGGCCTCCGCCGAATCTTACTTTCCAGTGGACACTTGTTCCGCCCGTCGGTGCTACCGTTACTCTTTCTTCCACCACTCTTCCAACCGTCTTTTTCACTCCCGCCGTACCGGGAGATTACACTGTTTCTCTTACTGTTACCGATCCTGTTAATAGTGCGACTCATGAGGCCACTCAAACCGTTACCGTTGTCAGTCCCGGTGTGACTGCCATTCAGCCGAGCATAATCAGTTTTGTGGATATCGCGGATGCGGAGCCGGACACCTTTTATACTTCCAACACCAATGTCCTCAGTGGTTTTATTCATCCTGTTTCGGTAACTGCGGTTGGGGGAAGAGGCACTTCTATCGTTAAAAACGGCTACAATACGGGCTCAACATCGGTGATGGTTGCCACGGGGGATATCGTGGCGCTTCGTTCTCAGTCTTCATCCCTTCCAGGTTCGGAAGAGACGGTTACCTTTACCATCGGACCCACAACCGTTACCTGGACTATCTATACCGCCCAGAATCCCGTTCACGCTCCCTGCACTCTTGGCACGCAAAGCTGGGATGTTCCCGGTGAGCATATGTTTACCGATACTTCGCACTGCGAGTATCTTTTGTTTGAGGTATGGGGGGCCGGAAAAAACGGCAGATACGAATCACAGAGTATTCAGAAGTCGACCAATAACGAATACATTCTTCATGTCGGTGATCTTCAGGGGGTTTTGGATACGCGCGTCACTCAAAATGATCCTCTTACCGGTAAGGCTGTTACCGTACTCAAGGCGGAAGGGCGGCTTGTTGGTTGCCCGATTGGAGATAGTGCCGATAGCAATCCCGATGATGGGGGCAATGATCCTCCTCCGGTTCCACTGGTTACCTATGCCCGTATTTCTGTTTCCACGGATGTTACTACTCCCGTTGAGCGACAGGTTCAGGCCGGTACGGTTGATCTGTGCGTTGCCAGGTTTGTTTTCACTGCCACCGGTTCGGGTGTAACGCTTCGGAAGCTTCGGTTGTGCCAAACCGAATCGGGGAATGATGCGGCGGTGAGCGGTGTCCAGCTCCGGATTGCGGAAAATTCTGCTAGTACGATCGCTACGGTTTCCGGCGGATATGCCGCGTGGAATGATCTCAGTATCGCGGTTCCATTTGCCACCTCGGTTACCATCGATGTTCTGGCAAACATCTCCGACAGCAATGTTGTCGCGGATGTTGCGGGCAGAAAGGTTCGGTTTGTCATCCGTAATCTGGAAGACGACTGGACCGATGGCGCTACCCCTTCCGATACCAACGGTGTGGCAAACGGTTCCGGTGAGACGGGAGATCTGCTGGCGATCGATTCCGGCAATGGCTGTGTTCTTGTTAACAGTTCCACCGCTTCCGATGATCACGTGGTGGGAGATCAGCCCGCCGGTGTGAACGCGCAGGACAGCGTTGGCTGTGGCGCAAACGATGGTCAGGTTACTTATACGCAGCACATTGCCAACAGTCTGCTTACGCTTACGCTCTCATCCAATACTCCCACCGGCTACAGAGGGTGGGCGAGTGGTGCGGACAGAGATATCTTCCGGTTTGAAATCGCGGCTTCGGATAATACCAATGCCGCCAATCCCAAAGAGGTGTTCATCGACCGTATTACTGTTACTGTGGAGGGTGATGCCGAAGCTGACCAATTTGAACTCTACGGGCCTTCGGATCCCGTAAATCCCATGGCAACCAGTACGGCGGTTCACAGGACAACGGTTTCCGGCGGAAGTCCCGCTTACTATGCGGATCACGCGAGTGTAACGACTACCGTTCTCTTTGTTCTCACGGGGTATGACCGGTTTATTCCTTACGGAACGAGCAAGTCGTACCGTGTACGGGCCCGCGTGTATGCTCTCACCGATGCCACCAATCTTCCCCAAAGATCGTTTGTTGTAAGCATCGCTTCTTATGGCGATGCGCAGAATGGTGGCGATATTCTTTGGTCTGATAATGGTGATGCTGTGGTGTATCCGTTCTCGCACTCATGGAACTGGGTCTATGATCCCCTGGGGATTTGTAGCCTTGTTCCCACTCCTGTGCAGGAGTTTGACGGAGACACATATATACCGTGAACCGGAAATTCTGGAAAAAAATCCTCACGATTTCGGTCGTGAGGATTTTTACTGTGCGGAAGTTGCAATTCGCGTTATTTTTGCTGTTTTCTTTTTTCCGCATCACTTGCCGGTTTCTTATTTTCTTTTCTGATACTTTCAGAATTTCGTAAACTCAAAAGCACTGCCCCCGAAGAGCTTAGGATAAGCAGTGTGACCGTTATCCATCCGATGACCGGGATGTTCCAGAGCAGGCAGAGGACAACGAGTCCAATGAGGAGCTGTGCCAGGCGTTCCCATGGCTTTGCTTCGAAGGGGCGGAACATTGTTGATCCGATCAGCAGGGCTGAGGTCGGCAGGGCGAAGAGCATGATCATTGCGTATAACGCGAGCAACAACAGTGCGAGCGGTATTCCGATAATGGTGATCATGAGTAGCACGGAGAGAGCCGGTATCAGTACTGTCCAGAAGATGCCGATCACCAAATTTTTCCAGAAATTTGCGCGGCAGGCGGTGAGTGTTCTTGCATTCAGTTTTGGAGCGAACTTCGTTATGAAAAAGCCGAGTACAAAAAGCGCCAGAATAATAAACACGCTGCTTTGCGCCTTTTCTTTCACCATCTCTTTTACGGTCTTTTCATTCAATCCCTTGCTGAAAATAAGTTCTCCTCCGATCCTTTCCTTTGCTATGCCGAGCGGTTTCCATGAAGAGTAGTTCACATCTCCTTTTACAAAACCCTGTCCTATGATGTCCAGACTCGTATCGACCATGACTTCCACATTTTTTTCAACCTTGCCTTCGATGGTAAGAGTGCCGACTCTTCCGCGGATGTTTCCTTTTACGAAACCTTTTACAATAAGTTCACCAACGGTTGCGTGAATGTCGCCGCCAATGTAGGAATTTTCTCCTATCACCACTCTTCCTCCCATGACTATAAGGTCGTCTCCAATATCTCCCACGATATCAATGTTGCTTCCGGCGGCCCTTACGTCATCTCCCACGGTTCCGGTGATGCTTATGTTGTTTGCCGCCACAATCAGATCACCCGTGATACTGTCCGCCGTTTCAAACGAAACTGCGGCCGCAACCACATCTCCGCTGATTTTTCCTTTTATGCCGAGTGTTCTCGCGGTAGCGTACAGATCATCGGCAAGTCTTGTTGTGAGCAACAAAGAGTCGCCACTTTGAAAAGTGGCCCCCTGAATTTGGGGAACCGGTATCGCGATAACGGCAAGCAAGCCTATCGCGAGAGAAAGAAAAAGTTTTTTCATATAGGGAGTTAGAAAATCCCCGTCATCTTATCAAAAAACGCTTTTTGACATAAGGCTTTTTCTGTAGAATGCCGGTGATATACTGCTTTTGAAATGTTTTTCGATTTGTTAGCGAATTTTTCCTATGGACATAGAGACATTGCTTTCACGGAGTGTTGAAAATATTTACCCTTCAAAAGAGTATCTTGAGTCGAGACTCAAAAAGGGGAAGGTGAGTTTATACCTTGGCATTGATCCTACCGGGCCGTGCTTGCATATCGGCCATGCTATCCCGCTTATGAAACTTCGACAGTTTCAGCAGTTGGGCCATAAGGTCATTCTTCTTATGGGGGATTTTACCGGAATGATCGGTGATCCTACCGACAAGAGTGCAACAAGGAAGCAGCTTACTCCCGAGCAGGTTCGCGAGAATCTTAAGGGTTATAAGGAGCAGGCTTCCAAAATTCTTGATTTCGGGGGAAAGAATCCCGTGGAGATTCGTTTTAATAATGACTGGCTCGGAAAACTTACTTTCAAGGATGTGGTGGAGCTTGCGGCGAACTTTACCGTACAGCAGATGTTGGCGCGAGACATGTTTGATAAGCGCATGAAGGAAGGTAAGCCTATCGGGCTCCATGAATTTTTGTATCCTCTTATGCAGGGGTATGACTGTGTCGCCATGAATGTGGATGGAGAGATCGGCGGGAATGACCAGACATTTAACATGCTTGCGGGAAGAACGCTTATGAAGGCCGTGAAGGATAAGGAAAAATTTGTCATGACGACAAAGCTTCTTACGGATCCAACAGGAAAAAAGATGGGAAAGACGGAAGGGAACATGATCACACTTGTTGATACTCCGCATGAGATGTATGGCAAAGTGATGTCGTGGACCGATGGTATGATTTTTGGCGGGTTTGAACTGTGCACAGAGGTTTCTTTGGATGAGATTAAAAAGATGGAGAAGGAGATGAAGAAGGGCGCGAATCCGCGGGACTACAAGGCGAGACTGGCGCGGGAGATTGTTACTTTTTATCATAGTGCCGATGCGGCCGAGAGTGCCGAAAAGGAATTTGCAAATATGTTTCAGAAGGGCGGACTTCCGGATGAGATTCAAAAAATTAAGATTCAAGATTCAAAAATTAACATTGTGGATCTTCTCATGAGCAGCAAACTTGTTGAGTCTAAGAGTGAGGGCAGAAGAATGGTGGAGCAGGGTGGGGTGAAGATAGATGGAGAGAAAGTGGGTTTGATTGATGCTGTTATTCAGGTGAAGGATGGGATGGTGGTGCAGGTGGGCAAACGTAAGTTTGCACAAATTAAGCTGTAAGCTGGTAAGCTGTAAGCGGTAAGCTGGTAAGCTGTAAGCGAGACTCAATTCAAAATTCAAAAGATTATCAGTTGATTATGAAGATACTGTGTATAGGTGACATTTACGGCAGGCCCGGCAGAGAAACGGTGAAGAAGTTCCTTCCGGAACTTCAGAAGAAATACGGACTCGATTTTATTGTGGCGAATGCCGAGAATATTGCGCATGGGAAGGGGCTCACTTTGAATACCATCACCGAAATGCAGGGTGCCGGCATACACTGTTTCACCACCGGCAATCATGTGTGGGCGAATGCCGTCGGTGCGCAGCATCTTGATGATCCGACATTTCCCGTTTTGCGTCCCGCCAATTTTCCTCCGGGAGCTCCGGGTCGCGGGCATCAGATTTTTTCGACGAAGTCGGGGAAAAAAATTCTTGTTATCTCTCTTATGGGGCGTGTGTTTATGGGTATTCATCTTGATTGTCCTTTCCGAACGTTTGATGCCATTCTTTCCGAATACAAAAAAAAGAAAATTGATGCGGTTATTGTGGATCTTCATGCCGAGGCAACGAGCGAAAAGATGGCTTTCCGCTGGTATGCCGAAGGCAGGGCTACGTGTGTTTTTGGCACGCACACCCATATTCCCACGGCTGATGCACAGATCACCAAAGGCGGAATGGCATATATCACCGATATGGGAATGGTTGGTCCCCGGGAATCCGTTCTTGGGGTTGCGAAAGATATTATTGTTCAGAAATTTCTCACTCAGTGCCCTTTGCGGCACGAGATTCCCGCCGAGGGGCCGATGGAATTTAACGGGATGATTGTGGATTGCCAGAAGGGGAAAGTGAAGCACATCGAATTTATCCGTAAACTCTTTCCCGATGAACGGGTATGATCCCTTTTTTGATGTAAAGAAGCCTCGTTTTGGCATGACGACCGTTTTCTTTGTCCTTGCCGTTTTCGTGGTCTTTTTTGTCGGATTTGAGGTCGGTTCCAGATATTCCGGCATTTCGGACGAACAGGCCGTGGCTACAACGCCTCTCGATTTTCGCATGCTCTACAAAGTGAAGGCGGATATTGAGGATAAATTTCTCTATGATGACAAAATTGATGACGAGACCATGATGCGCGGGGCTATTTCCGGTCTGGCTGCGAGCTTGGGGGACTACTACACCACCTATTTTCCGCCCGAGGAGGCGGAAGAGTTTCGGGATTTTCTCTACAGTGAGCTCGAGGGTATTGGTGCGGAGCTTACCATTGATCGCGATGGGTATATTACGGTTGTTTCTCCTTTAAAGGGTTCACCTGCGGAAATAAAAGGAATTTTACCTAAGGATATTATTCTGGAAATTGACGGAGAGCCTGCGGGAAGTGAGCTTTTTGATGCCGTTAAGCGCATTAAGGGGCCAAAGGGGACAGAGGTGTGTCTTACTATTCTCCACAAGGATGCCGACGATACCGAAGAGATTTGTATTGTCAGGGAACTTATTAATGTTCCCGCCGTTGAATGGGAAGAAAAGGAAAATGGGTTGTATGTTGTTGCCCTTCGTATGTTTGACGACAGTGCTCAGAAAGAGCTTAAGGCTGAACTTGAAAAGATTCAGATTAAAAACCCGCGTGGTATTGTTTTTGATCTTCGATATAACGGAGGCGGATTTTTGACCGAGGCAACCCGTGTTGCTTCCCTTTTTCTTCCCGCCGGCAAAAAGGTTACCAAGGTTGAGTCCCGAAATGGTGAGGGATCACACAGTGAATATACCCGCGGAAAGCCGATTTTTCATAAATTACCCATGGTGGTTTTGGTAAATGAGGGTTCCGCTTCGGCTTCGGAGATTCTGGCTGCCGCGCTTCGGTACTATGCCGGTGCCAAACTTGTTGGTGAAAAAACCTTCGGAAAAGGTACGGCTCAGGAGGTTTTGGATTATTCCGACGGAGGACTTCTCCGGGTAACTATTGCCAAATGGCTTACTCCTGATGGTAAAGCCCTCGAAGAGGGCATTGATCCCGATATTCTTGTGAAAAACGATCCTGAAACCGAAGAGGATGAACAGCTTACGGAAGCGCTCCGTGTTCTTGGTGATATTGCCGAATAAGTCTGCCTTTTTTTCATCATCTCATTTCCTTGACTTAAAAGGCTTATTTCTCATACAATACCCCTGCTCTGCGTTCATGGGACGCTTTTTTTTATACTTCATACGTTTGTTACGAAGAAACTCCGTATCAATGACGGGATTCGGGCTCTCACCGTTCGGCTTGTTGGTGGGGAACATGAGCAACTTGGTGTGATGCCTATCGAGAAGGCAAAGAAGATGGCGGAGGAAGCGGAGCTTGATCTCGTGGAAGTATCTCCACTTACTATGCCTCCCGTCTGCAAGATTATGGATTACGGGAAGTATCTGTATCGCCTTAATAAGGCTGAGCAGAAGCAAAAGAGGGGTCAGATAAAAACGGAGGTGAAGGGAATTCGCCTGGGGTATAACATAGGTCAGCACGATTTTGATATCAGAGTGAAGCAGGCGCAAAGTTTTCTCAAGAAAAGAGCTGTTATAAAAGTTACCCTTATTTTAAGGGGACGAGAAATTGCCTATAAAGACCTTGCCAGATCAAAAATGTTTGAGTTTGCCAAGGCGCTTGAATCCGAGGCTTCCATCGATTCTCCTCCGAAGTCTCAGGGATTCCAGATCACTATGATGCTTAAACCGAAATAATTTCAATTCTTTATCCTTTCCGATATGAAGCCCAAGAGCAATTCTGCGATTAAAAAAAGAATCCGGATTACCGGTACCGGCAAGATTAAGTTCCGAAAATCATGCCGCAATCACCTTCTGACGCAGAAATCCAAAAGACAGAAGAGAGCCTGCAATCATCCACTGGATGTTTCCAAGTGTTTTGCAAGGAGGGTAAAATACGCTCTCCATTCCTAATATTTCATTCTTTACGTACCATTTGACATGAGAGTTACATCAGGACCACTCACACACAGGCGTCATAAGAAGGTGACGCAACTCACCAAGGGATATCGAGGTCTTAGAAACCACGTTTTCCAGATGGCATCGCGTGCCGCCATGAAGGCCGGTCAGTATGCCTACCGAGACAGGAGACGCAAGAAGAGAACATTCCGAAATCTCTGGAATACTCCGTATTAATGCCGCCTGTAGAGCGGCCGGAACCAACTATTCTCTGTTTATGGGCAAGTTGTTTAAGGCGAAGATAGCCTTAAACCGCAAGATGCTCTCAGAAATAGCCATCCAGCATCCGGAGGTGTTTCAGGCTATCATGAAGGAGGTGAAATAAATGGCGGAAGCCATTTGAAGGATCATCGGGATCATTCGCTGGAGCAGGTTTGTAGCCTGCTCCTTCTTGTTAGCCGTGTGTTGGGGGTGTAGGGACGCGATTAATCGCGTCCCTACACAGAGGCATGCCATGGCATGCCTCTACGGAAATTCTGCGAATTTCCTATTTCTGTTCGAGGTAGACTTTGAGCATCTTAGCCTCTTCGAGAGGTTTGTCGTTCGAGTCGGTCTGCAGACTTGCGATTTTGTCGACCACCTCCATTCCTTCGATTACCTGACCGAAAACAGAGTAGTTGCCGTCCAGGAAGTGGGAGGGCTGATGGACGATGTAGAACTGGCTTCGTATGGAATTCGGAAGCGAGGATTTGGCGCAGGCAACTGCGCCCCGAACGTGCTTGAGTTTTAGTGCTCCCGCTTCGTCCGCCAGGCCCTGCCCGGTGTAGCTTTCGCCACCGCGTCCGGTGCCGGTAGGATCTCCGCCCTGGATCATGAATCCGCTGATTACCCGATGGAAGATTGTTCCGTCGTAATAGCCTTTTTTCGCGAGTTCGGCAAAGTTTCTTGTAAGATTCGGCGCCGCTTCCGGGTAAAACTCAAACTTGATAGTTCCCTGGCTGGTTTCAATCACAGCGACCTGTGTTGAAAGATCGGCATCGGTGGTGACTGCGGGCACGATGCTGGGGAAAGGAGCAGAGAGAAGAACGGCAAGGAGGGAAGCGAAGAAGGTGTTCATGGTAAGCGGTAAGCTGGTAAGCGATAAGCTGGTAAGCGATAAGCGGTAAGCTGGTAAGCGGTAAGCAATACTTATTCAAGATTCAAAATTCCAAATTCTAACTTCTCACCGCCTTGCGGGATCCCGTCTACTTTAAATTTTAAAATAATGTAGCGGGACAACTTCCATATTCCAGTTCTCTTATTATTTCTGTTCCAGGTAGACTTTGAGCATCTTAGCCTCCTCGAGTGGTTTGTCGCTTGAGTCGGTTTGCAAGCTTGCGATCTTGTCGACTACCTCCATGCCTTCGATGACTTCAGCGAATACGGAGTAATTGCCGTCGAGGAAGTAGGATGGCTGGTGGACAATGTAGAACTGGCTTCCGATAGAATTCGGAAGCGAGGATTTGGCGCAGGCGACTGCGCCTCTTTTGTGCTTGAGTTTCAGTGCGCCGGCTTCGTCGGCAAGGCCCTTGCCCAGGTAGCTTTCACCACCCATGCCGGTGCCGGTAGGATCTCCGCCCTGAATCATGAATCCGTGAATAATGCGGTGGAAGATCACTCCGTCGTAGTAACCTTTCTTCGCGAGTTCGGTGAAGTTTTTACTTAATGTTGGAGCCTCGTCTTCATAAAAATCGATCTTGATGGTTCCGTGGTTGGTTTCGATGACTGCGATCATATCTTTAAGTGGTGAAGAAGTAACCGTGCATCCCGTAAGGGATATGAGGGTAATAAGCGACGCGCAGAGCGCGAGGGAGATTTTTTTCATGAGTTACAAGGTTATACCGAATAAAGAAGTCCCATAATGAAGCTCACTATGGCGTAGGAGCCGAAAACAAAGAGAAGACCAATGACAGTATATTTAATTGCTGATTTTCCGTTTTCCCTTTTTTGATCATCGCCGCCGGAGGTGATGAGCAAGTAGCCTCCGATAATAAGTGTTACTACCGCGAGCGAGCTTACGGCTATTACAAGGCTATCCACCACTCTGCTGATGAAGTACACAATGCCGCCTTTTGTAATGTAGTCTGTCTGAATTTTATTTCCCTCCGAATCCTTGTACGTAAGAATGTCACTTACCTTCAGTGTCTCTTTTACCATTGTTTCCTTAAACTCTTGTTGTAATTTGCTCTCTACATTTTGAACATCTGCTACGACCGCTTTGCGGGCGTCATCAAAATCTTTTAGTGACAACGTGGTACCCTTATCATCTTTTGTTGGAGTAATCGTGCAATTCTCACAGACCTTTACAAAGATTGTTATATTCCGTTATCAGTTGTTCGCAGAGGGCTGATGCCGGTCCGGCTGGTTTGGCTTCCTCCGTTCTTACGCAATTAAGCTTCTGCATTCTTTCAATGCTTTGAAAGCGTCGTACCGACAGGGCGACCGTCGCTCTTGTCGCATCCTTGCATATTTTGTTTCCAGTTTATTGCTGTTTTGCTCTCCTAAAACTACCTCGTATTCAGCCTGGCGAGCTTTGAGAGTTTGCTCAGAGGCCTTAAGGGTAGTCGGCAGTTGTACGCGATAGGTGTATATGCCATTCCTTTCCAGACATTGCGGTATTAATGCTCGTCTTTGTGGCTTCGTGTGTCGGTCAGATGTTATGCCGACATTCTGTGTATCCGGCGGATGTCAAGCGCTTTAGTGAGCGTCTGCTGTGCTTTTGCATCGCTCGGATTTTTTTCGTACTCAGCGTAGGCTTTTACAATGTTGTAGTTGCTTTTCGCGACTTGTAACTTTGTGACTCTGTGTTGCAACACTTTTTTCGCTACCTAACGCATCTCTGCGCCATTACCGGCAATGCCAAGAACTGAGTCGCGATTATTGCGATCAGAATGGCGGGCAAGAATTTTTTGGGGAGAATGTTCATCATGGTTTGTATTTTTCCAAAGATATCTTCGATGAGCAAGGAGATTTGGGTTTTATTTCTTTTTTTCGAGCAGTGAGTGCAAATAATTATCGAATTTCTTGAGAAAATTCTCCGTGCTGAAGTTTTCGGCGTGGGCTTTGATTTCGTGCGGATTGAAGTTTGCGGTTTTGAGTTTCAGGATCGCGTTTTCCAGGGACTTAAGCGACTGTTCTTCGAAGAAGATTCCGGTTTTTTCGGTAATGAAGTCGAGCGCGCCGCCTCCTTTGTAGGCTATCACCGGGCGACCGCTTGCCATGGCTTCTATGGGCGCTATGCCAAAGTCTTCGATTTGCGGGAAGACGAAGGCTCGGCACTCGGATAGAAGTGTTTTGAGTTCCTCCTTGGTCACTTTTCCCAAAAGTTCCACCGTCGGGCCGGCCATTTTCTTTAATTTTTTATATTCCGGCCCCTCGCCCACAATTTTTAACGACATTTTCAGTTTGTTTGCCACTTCTATAATCAGATCGAAGCGTTTGTAGGGGATGAGCCTGCCCACCGCCAAAAGGTACTCTTTTGGCGCGCTTACAGAAAATTCTTTTGTATCCACCGGAGGGTGGATTACGAACGCGTCTCTCCGGTAGTATTTTTTAATTCTTTCGGCGACGAAGGATGAGTTAGCGAGAAAATAGTCCACACGGTCTGCCGCAAAGCGGTCCCAGATGCGGATTTTGTGCATCAGTCGCTCGATGATAAATCGCTTGATGGGATTTTTCGTTTTCATTCGTTCGTCGAAGTGCATCTCCCACGCGTAGCGAATGGGAGTGTGGCAGTAGCAAACGTGCAGTGTGTCGGGAGATGTGATGACACCTTTTGCGCAGGAGTGGCTGGAGGAGATCACGATGTCGTATCCATCGAGATTGAGGCTTTCCACAGCCTTTGGCATCCACGGAAGAAACAGCTGGTGTTTTCGTTTGGCGAACGGGAATTTTTGCAGAAATGAGGTTTGTACTTCGGCTCCCGCGAAGGCGGGAGTTTTTTTCGGATTATATATAGTTGTGAAGATCGGGGGTTTTTTGAAGTGTCGCCAGAGTGTCTCGATAACCTTTTCCGCCCCACCTATATTCGTGAGCCAGTCGGCAACGATGGCGATTTTTTGCGGTTCCACAGTATCTTTTTAGGATAGCCGGATTATAACCCGAAAGGCGTTTATGAGGTAGTGCACGGGAGTGATTCGTGTTTTTTTGGGATTATGTTTTCTTTTTTCCAGGTTTGTTTAATATGGTAGCGCTTTTCATTTTTTACTCGTTTTGTATGTCGTTTTTATCAAAACAGGATCCGGCTGCCCAGGGGATGCTTCAAAGGGAGCTTGAGAGACAAAGGGATGAAATTGAGCTTATTGCCTCGGAGAATTATGTGAGTCCAGCAGTGCTTGAGGCCATCGGAACGGTTTTTACCAATAAGTATTCCGAGGGGTACCCGGGAAAAAGATATTATGCCGGAAATGAGGTGGTTGATGATGTTGAGAGTCTCGCTATTGATCGCGCAAAAGCTTTGTTTGACGCTGAGCATGTGAATGTACAGCCACTTTCCGGAAGTCCCGCCAATATGGCTGTGTATTTTGCTCTTCTTAAACCCGGGGATAAGGTTTTGGGTCTTAAGCTAGATCATGGTGGGCATTTGTCACACGGGCATCCGGTGAACTTTTCCGGGATGATGTTTAACTTCGTTCAGTACATGGTTGATGAAAATACGGGAAAGATTGATATGGAGAAGGTGCGGGAGGTTGCTTTGAAAGAAAAACCTAAGATGATTGTTGCCGGATTTTCCGCGTATTCACGTGAGATGGAGTGGGAGAGGTTTCAGGAGATCGCCGATGAAATCGGCGCGATCACTTTTGGCGATATCGCGCATATCGCCGGACTGATCGCCGGAAAGCAGATCGGCAATCCCGTTCCTCTTTTTGACGTTGTGACCACCACGACACATAAAACTCTTCGCGGTCCGAGGGGTGCCATGATCATGTGCAAAGAGAAATATGCCAAAGCCATAGACCGTGCCGTTTTTCCGGGACTACAGGGCGGACCTCATGACAATCTTACTTTTGGAAAAGCTGTGGCTTTTGGTGAGGCTCAGACGGCTGATTTTCAGGAATATGCCAAGCAGGTGATCAAGAATGCCAAGGTACTTGCGAATGAACTCATGGAAAGGGGATTCAAGATTGTGTCCGATGGGACGGATAACCATCTTATGGTGGTGGATCTCCGATCGAAGAAAAAGAGCGGTAAGGATGTGACGAATGCGCTTGATAATGCCGGCATTTCGGCTTCCATGAGCACTGTTCCGTTTGACCCGAATCCTCCGATGAACCCGTCGGGAGTCCGCCTGGGGACACCTGCCGTGACTACCCGCGGAATGATGGAGGAGGAGATGGTGAAGATAGCGGAGTGGATTTCGGATGCCGTGAATCACGTTGATGATGTCGGGTATCTGCATAATATGAAACAAGAGGTCAAAGAGTTCTGCCAGGAGTTTCCGGTTCCCGGCATTCCGCAATAAACTAAGAAAAAGCCCGGACATACGTCCGGGCTTTTTTAGTTTCGACTATTTTCTTTTCCCCTTCTTCCCTTTCTTCGCGGGTTTTTTGTTGATCTTCGTTTTCCTGAAGGCAATCTTCTTTTTTACTACTTTTTTTGCTTTCTTCACCTGCGTTGTCTTTTTCACTTTTTTTACTTTCTTTGCCGCCTTCCTGGCCACTTTTTTCATCTTCTTCTTTTGCACGCGAATCTTTACTTTTATCTTTCGTACCTCCTTTCCCCCAGCGCCGTCTTTCGGCGCGAATTTCCGGACAATCTCCCCGATGGTTTCCAGCAATTTCTTCTCGAATACATCCGGGATAATCTCTTTTTCAGAAGGTTTTTTCACAAGTTCAGCTACCGCTTTGGCAATTTCGAGGAACAGTGCTTGCGGAAGGTCATTCATGCCGCTTCCAAGAAGCGCGCGCACAAGCCCCGGGAAGATAACAGCGTTATCAATATGATTCGCATATTCATACAGTCCGGTTGCCACCACTCTTGCCCCTGCTTTATGAGCCTCGACCGGTGTAATTTCCGGCTGCGGTCGTGAGAGAGCGAAGACCACCGGGTCTTTCGCCATCGATGCGATCATATCCTCCGTTATCTTTCCATTCTTGGTAGCTCCGATCAGCACATCAGCCTTTTTGACGACGTCTTCTATCGATCCGGATTTTTTGGAAAGATGGCAATCTTCCACGAGTTGGTTGGTTCCCGCATTCATATTTGGCCTTTTATTGAAAATAGGGCCACGGATGTCGCATACCACCATGTTCTCAGCGCCCGCCGCGTGCAGCATTCTTGCAATTGCCGCCCCGGCTACGCCGGCTCCCAAAATAACGATGCGTGTCTTCTCAAGTTTCTTTTTTGCCACCTTAAGTGCGTTTGTGAGCGCCGCGAGTACCACGGTAGCGGTAATCTGCGTGTCATTATGAAAGACAGGGATTCGCAGCTCTTTTTCTAATCTCTGTGTGATAATGTCGCATTTCGGAAATTCAATATCCTCCAGCATAACTGCACCGAATCCCGGGTTTATTCCCTTAATGATCTCAACAAACTTATGCGCGTCTTGAGTGTCTATCGCTATCGGTACGGCATTTACTCCCCCAAGCTCCGCAAGGAGCGCGCACTTTCCTTCGAGTGAAGGAAGGGAGGCTAACGGGCCGACATTTCCTAAGCCCAGCACATGGCTTCCGTCACTTACCACTGCTACCGTGTTGCCTTTTCCGGTGTAGATCCAAGCCGCTCTTCTGTCTTCGGCGATTCTTTTGGCCACTCCGGCTGCACCAAGCGTGCAGGCGGTGCAGATATCTCTTTCTGTTTTCAGGGGTACCTTTGATGACACTGCTATCTTTCCTTGCATTTGTTTATGCAGTTTCAGTGCTTCCTTTTGGATATCTTGCATATCGTAACAATTAAGAGTGGGAGATGTTTTTTAGCGAGACACGTATAAACTCTCGAAAAAGAGGATGCGGTCTATTCGGTCTCGATTTGAATTCGGGATGAAATTGCGATCCAAGCATGAACGGATGATCTTTTATTTCCACAATCTCCATGAGGTTGTGGTCCGGTGACTCTCCACTAATAACAAGTCCGCGTTTTTCAAACTCTTTTCTATACTCATTGTTGAACTCATATCGGTGTCTGTGGCGTTCGTCGATTCTTGTCACTCCATAGGCATCAAAAGCCTTTGTTCCTTTCTTAATGACGCATGGCCAGCTTCCAAGTCTTAGAGTGCCGCCCTTTGCCCGTGCTTCGTACTGGCCCGGAAGAAAGTGAACGATTTTATATTTTGAATTTGGCGCAAACTCCTCGGATGTTGCGTTTTTTAAACCCGCAACATTTCTTGCAAACTCAATGGCCATAATCTGTGATCCTAAGCAAAGGCCAAGGTACGGAACCTTTTTTTCTCTACAATATTGCGCGACCAGAATTTTTCCTTCAATTCCTCTATTGCCGAATCCGCCCGGGACAATAACGCCATCACATTTTTTCAGCTGTTCCCATACCAACTTGTTATTTTCCTCAATTTTCTCCGTATCAATCCACGATACCACCGGTTTTACATCGTAGTGGTATGCCGCCGCCTTTATCGACTCCATGACTGAAAGGTACGCGTCGTCGAGTTCGGTATATTTGCCGGCGATGGCAATTTTGATTGTTTTTTTGGAATTCTTTATCTTTTGGACTAATTTTTCCCAATCTTTCAGTTCGGGTTTGATTTTTCCGAGCTTTAATTTCTTACCGATGATTTCTGAAATGTTGTATTTCTCAAAATTGAGGGGTACTTCGTAAATGGAATCCACCGTGAGTGCCGGGATTACCGCTTTTTCATCAACGTCACAGAAGAGAGCAATTTTCTTAATGATCTGCGGCGACACGTCAAAGTCCGATCTCGCCAGAATAATATCCGGACTTACACCCATGCGACGCAGCTCGCGGACCGACATCTGGGTCGGTTTAGTCTTAAGCTCTTTTGAGCCGCGCAGGTAGGGGAGAAGTGTCAGGTGTACCACGAGTGTGTTCTCACCTCCGAGTTCCCTGTGAAGTTGTCTGATAGCCTCAATAAACGGCTGTCCTTCGATGTCTCCTACGGTTCCTCCGATTTCAATAATCACTATGTCGGCCTTGCTGTTTTTTCCCGCTTCGAGAATGCGGGTTTTAATCGCGTTGGTGATGTGCGGAATAATCTGGATTGTTCCTCCAAGGAAGTCACCCTGTCTCTCTTTGGAAAGCACTTCGGTGTAAATTTTCCCGGTTGTAACCGAGGAAAATTTTGAAAGCGGTTCATCAATAAATCTTTCGTAGTGACCAAGATCAAGATCGGTTTCCGCCCCGTCGTCCGTTACAAAAACCTCTCCGTGCTGGAAGGGGCTCATGGTTCCCGGATCAACGTTCAAATAGGGGTCAAGTTTCTGCATGAAAACCTTGAATCCCGATGCTTTAAGCAAATGCCCGATGGAGGCTGAAGCAATTCCCTTTCCGAGGGAAGAGCATACTCCACCAGTTACGAATATGTATTTTGTCACGGAGATTGTTTAAAACTCTGGTATATAGTAGCTTCATTTTCCCGTAAATCAAACAAATCCTTGTGAAAGAAGGGTTTACAGTTAACGCAGAATGACGCCACGTTTATTTCTCTTTTTCTTCGCTTTCCAGGAATTCCACTTCATTGATATTCACCATTTTTCTGATGATCTCCTGATTCTGGATCACATCGAGCGATTTGAGGCTTGCAATGCGCATATTCCACACCTCATTTTCAACAATAATATTGTCTCGCACCTTTTTAAGTTCATCTATCTGTATTCCCATTGTGGAAATCTTATTAAATTCCACAAGATATAACATGCTGATTACGATAATCATTCCTATCAATACGACGATAAAAATCGTCGAGCTTAGCAGGATTTTTCTGCTCAATGGTGCTCGTCGGGCGTTTTTTTCCTGGAGTGGACCGGCAATAGTCATATTTTTTCGGCGATACGGAGTTTTGCGCTTCTGGATTTTGGATTTGTTTGCAACTCGTTTTCATCCGGAGTTATCACCTTTTTGTTTTTCAGAATAAGTTTTCCTTCCTTCTTTGCGTCACGCAGTATGTTTTTGGCGATTCTGTCTTCGAGCGAGTGGTATGAGACGACAAAAATTCTTGATCCCGGCTTCATGAGCTCGATGGTGTCCTTCAGTCCTTGTCGCAGGACTTCCAGTTCATTATTAACGTGAATTCTAAGTGCCTGAAACGTTCTTGTTGCAGGGTTTTTCCTGCTTTCCTTCCATCCGCGTGCATGGTAGACGTTTTTTACCGTTTCCGAAAGATCCGTTGTTGTTTTGAATTTCTCTTTTTTCCGTTTTTCCACAATCGCTTTTGCGATGTCTCTGAAGAGCGGCTCTTCGCCGTATTGCTTCAGGGTTTCCGCAAGATCTTTTTCTTCGGCGGTATTCACATAATCTCCGGCGCTCATGCCTTCGGATGAGAATCTCATATCGAGCGGGCCTTCTGTCTGAAATGAAAACCCTCTTTTCTCATCATTCAGGTGAGTCTGGCAAAGTCCCAGGTCAAAAAGAAAGATATCAGCATCGGTAAAATGATGTTTTTTTACTATCTCCTTCATATTTCGGAAATTGTCGTTTTCGAACCTTACATCCAGTGTCTCAAGGTTCGTTTTTGCGAGGGCAAGGTTATTTGGGTCCTGATCGATCCCGAGATATTTTCTTTGTATGTCCAGTTTCCCTATATTTTGAATGTATCCGCCGAGTCCCAAAGTTGCATCCACTATCTTTGCATCTTTTTCTCGAATCATGGGAAGTATCTTTTCGATGAGGACGGGGATGTGGATATTTTTGTTCAATTGTTGTGGAATACTATGTTTTTAGGTGAATACAAATATGACTCAATATTTTTCTAAAAATTTTCTCCCGTTTCGTGGCTCGCCTAGAGTATTACTATCTTTACTGTGCACAAGTTGTGTACAAGTTGTGCATAAGAAATTACCCCTTTCTGCCATGGAAGAGACTAGTTTTTTTTCATGTTTTCGTCAAATTTTTCTCTTTGTTTTTCTTTTGCACCCCCATTTTGGCTATACGACGCCATTTTTTTGTATGTTTGGCAAAGCCCATGCCAAAAAAACTTTACTAATCTTTTTATTTGTTATGCCGTAGCAAAACCTTAAAAAACCGCTTACACTAGCCGAATACTGGCTTTTGGCTTATGCAAGCCATTTCTTCAGTGCAATAAATTTGGTCATTCTCATAAATCCCTTTGCTAAGGGAAAATCTTGACTTCGCCCCCGCGATCTCCATAATACACTCAGCTTTATCATTAACTTTTTACAGATGACAAAGCAGGATCTTATTAACGCAGCTGCAGCTGCAGCTGGTGTTACCAAGAAGACCGCTGGTGATGTGCTCGAGAGCGTACTCGATGCCATTACAAAGTCTCTCAAGAAGGGCGATACCGTTACCATCACTGGTTTCGGCACGTTCCGTGTTAGCAAGAGGGCTGCCCGAACGGGTGTGAATCCTCGAAATCCGAATGAGAAGATCAAGATCCCCGCAATGAAGCTTCCAGCATTCAAGGCTGGCAAGGGTCTTAAGGATGCTGTTCGCTAAAGAATAGCAGTTTCTTTCAAAAAAGAGTCCCGCCTTAACGGCGGGCTTTTTTTTCATGATTTTTTTTCTGATCAGTGTTGTTGTTTCTTTGTGTTTATGTCATATTTTCCGCGTATCCACGTCTATGAGTTTTTTTTCCATACAGTCTGTTTTCAGTTCAGTTGCGGCCAAATATGGTCTCAAAAGCCAGTTTGAGGCTGCTGAGGTGTGCTATGTTTTTAACAGTCTGGTTGCACGCGAATGCGGCGATAAGCTTTCCCATTCCGTGAAAGCCCAATACCTTAAGGATAAGGTGCTTTGGGTTGCAGCCAAAAGCTCTGCCTCATGCAACAGGCTTTCCATGTCTACGTCTAAGCTCCTTACCCTGCTTCAGGAAAGGTTCGGAACGAACAGCGTTCGTTCCATACGAATCGTTCAGGCTGATTTTACGGGTTTTCCTCAAGCGTGATATCCAGGGCGCCTTCGCCGCCCTCATTCTGTTTTGCCGGTCCAACCGTTCGTACGAACGGCAGGGTTGGAATATAGCGTGAAAGAACCGGCTTTATTACTCCTCCGGTCTTTGAGTGCAGGCCTTTTCCGGTGATGATACGCACCTTATGCAGGCGGCGCTGGTACGCCTGCCAGAGGAAGTCGTGTGCCATCTGCTCGATTTCCGGTTCCATGAGAATGCCGAGTCCGTGGAAGTCGAATTCGTCTTCCGCAAGGGTGTGCTGTTCGTACTTGTTGAGTTTCTTTTGTCTTTTCATATATCTCCATGTTTTATCCGAGCATGTTTCTGATGGTATTTTCGAGCTTTCTTATGCTCTTGTCGAGGGTGAACTGTTCGCGCACTTTCCCGAGTGCATTTATTGCGAAAAGCTCGGCGAGCTTTTCGTTTTCCACAAGCTGTCGGATTCGGTCCATGAGTACTTGGGTATTACTTGAGGGGATGAGAAATCCATCGACCCCGTCATCTATGATTTCTGCCGGTCCTCCAAGGGGATTGGCAATTACCGGAATTGCCGCCGCCATGGCTTCGATAATAACTCTTCCGAAAGGTTCCGGCCTTGTTGCCGTGTGAACAAAAATATCAAACCTTCGCATGTGATTTTGTATATCTGTTGCGTTCTCGATTATCTCAACGCGATCGGACAGAGAAT
Organism: uncultured bacterium; assembly: GCA_963775025.1. Lineage (GTDB taxonomy): Bacteria > Patescibacteriota > Gracilibacteria > JAUYGZ01 > DAOVYC01 > CAVZHD01. The sequence goes on along the minus strand of CAVZHD010000001.1, from coordinate 516,424 downwards.
ATTCCTTCACCATGTCCTTTAGTTTCCTCAGATATTCTTTTGATTCTCGCGTTTCTTCCGTCTTTCCCGCAATGATGCATGAGAGATTCGGGTATTTTTTTATGAGCTCTTTTAGAGCGAGAATGAGGAACTCCTGACCCTTCCAGGGAACCAATCTTCCCACAGTTCCTATTGTTACGGTTCCCGTTCTCCTTTTGGGCTCTGTGGCGATATCTTTCAATTCTATTCCATTCGACAGTACCTCAATTTTTTTCTTCATTGCGTTTCCCGCGATGCCGGTGGCCCAGTCGGCTATGTAGCGCGAACATGCAAAAATATGGCCGGGGAGTTGTATGAATCTTTTTAAAATCCATGCCGGGAAAGTGTCGTCGTGCATGATCCAGATAAGCGGGATTCCCGCCGACACTGCCGGTTTACTTGCCACTACATGTGCGCGAACGGTATTTGTTATCACTATGTCCGGTGTTATGCGTGCCAACGCTTTCCCGATGGTTTTTCTACTCCTTATGAAGTGCAGAATGGTGAGCGGGGAAAGGGGATTCAGTTTTGGGATAAAGATTCTATGAATTTTTACATTACTATTTTTGTACAGAGCCTGGTATTCGTGACCGCCGCTTGTAAGAACGTGCACATCATGTCCTTTTTTCTCAAGTCCGACCGCCATTTCTGATGCAAAGAGTTCGGCTCCGCCGACGATTTTTGCGGGATCTATTATCATGACTGTCAGTTTTTTTCGTTTTCCCTGCATCAGATTTTCGTATGTTCCCACCATTGTGTTCCATGCGAATAAAGATTTCGCTTTTTCTTTCCCTTTCGCTGCCACACGTTTTCTTGCGTTCTCGTCCGAGAGTAATCTCTCGACTGTTTTTGCGAGAGCCTCGCTGTCCTTTGGCGGAACGATAAACGCGTCACGATTATTTTCTATGTATTTTGCTATACCGCATACGGCGGTGACTATGGTTGGGATTCCGGCATCCATAGCTTCGGCCGCCGTGAGGCCGAATGTCTCCGCATCATCGGTCGACGGTAAGATATAGATGTCGAAATTCAAAAATCTTTTTTTGAATTCATCCCTTCCGCATCTTTGCACAAAGGTAATATTTTTAAGTCCGTTTTCCGATACGCTCTTTTCCAAGTGTTTTTTTTCCGGACCGTCTCCTATGATTTCTATTTCGAAATCTTTTTCACGTTTCTTTAGGATCCTTGCCATATCGACAACGGTGTTGATCCCTTTTTTTTCCGTGAGCCTGGATGCGATGCCGATTATGATTTTCTTCAATGTCTTCTCTTTCTTTTCTCCGAGCGATTGAATTCCGTTGAGTATATCAACGATATGATTTTCCGGTACACTGAGGGCTTCCAGCTTTTTCTTGTTCCAAGCGCTGATGGGAACAATGTACGCATATCTTGAGAGCCACGCGTATGCCAGACGCAACGGGCTTTTCATGAGCCAGTTTCTTATCTGCTGATGTTCAACCCAAACGGTTCGAATCTTTTTCTTGTGTGCCAACCGGGTGAGAAGAATTTTTTCCGTCAGCGAAAGGCAGTAGAGTACGTTGATTTTCTTTCTCTCAATAATCTTCAGAAAGCGTTTTCTTAAGATCGCATACGTTATTGGCAGAAGCAGAAGAAATATTGCGAGTGATAATGGTGTTACCGGCATTTTCGGAGTCCAGCATTTTTCCGTTTCGAATTTCTCTCTTTTAAAATCGGCCAAAAGCACCGGGCAGTTTCCGAGAAAGCAGCACTGGTGTCCTTTGGCTCGCAAGCTCTTTGCGAGCTCAACCGTGTGCCATTCTTCTCCGCCAGGGGACGATTCGTACGGGAATCTGGTTATCAGAATATTCATGCGTGTTTATTACTTTTTCCCATCTCATACACGTAGATCAGAAAAGATTTTTCGTTGCCTTCCTGTGTTGGAATTTTTTCGGTTGGAGTCCAGTCTTTTATAGGAAAACTATATGATATGATTCTTGCCCCTTCCTTCAATTCGGCTTCAAACTTTTTCTTGAGGTCGTTCATAAGACGTGGCCAGAGGTAGCAAAAAACGCAGTCGGTTCCAACCAGTGATGTTTTGAAGAAATTTTTTTTCACGATCTTTGCCTCCGATTTTTGCAGGAATATATTGAGTTTTGCGAGAACGAACGGGATCAGAGCTAATTCGAAACCTGTTGCGTGTGCGCCTTTTTTTTCTGCCAGTATGGTGATTCGTCCGTCTCCCGCTCCAAGATCTACCACACGTTCGTTTTTCATGAGCCTTGCCGCTTCTATCATTTTTTTAACGATCGGATACGGCGTGGGGACGAATGGCGCATAGCGTATGGCATGCGCCAGCATGGTTACAATAACGATTATCGTGGCAGCGAGGAATGCAATGCTTAATATATTGGCCATTGGGATCTTTTACGTACATTCGTGTTCATACTATATGATCAATGAAACAGGGGTAAAGGTTGTGACGGAGGAAAGACTCTTGACTTTATTAAAAATATGTATTAAAATAAAACAATATACAAATACACAAAAAACAAAAACACATGCTTTTTCTCGCACTTTCACCTCGGCATCTACGATTTTTCCTCGCTTCCGTATCGATCTTAGCAGTTGTGTTTGTTTTCTCGTTTGCGTGTATTGCATTTGCCTTTTCGGACGATGTTGTTTGTCCTAATGCAAAACTTGATGGTATCTACATTGGTGATATGCAGAGTGAAGCTCTGGATATCTTTGTTGCTGATCATTTTAAGAGTTTACGAGAATCTCCAATCGTTATTCGTGTTGGGAAAAGTGTTTACACATTTTCCCCTGAAGAACTTGGAGTTTATTATGATGAGGTAAAAACTTTGGAACAGCTTCATTCGTATCGCGGATCCGGTGTTGGTTATTACATGACCGCTGTTTCGCAATTTTTTGGCGAAAAAGAATTTCTTTCTTCCATCGCTTTTGATGGAAAGAAGGCAAAAAGTCTTCTTGCCGAGCGTGTGAAAGAGCTCGAGCGTCCGCAGAATGCCCAGATTGTTGTTGAAAAGGGTGTGTGGGTGGTTAAGCCCAGCAGGGATGGATATGCCGGCGATACCGACATTGTTATGAGCTGGATTTCCGATCAGTTACGAACTACGGGTAAGCGCGAAATGGCGCTTCAGGTGTATGCCGTGAAACCGGATTTTTCCACCGCTGATGCCGAAGGGCTTTTGCCAAAGGTTCGCAAGATTACGGACAATGATCACATACTTGTGCTTGAGTTTGGAAAGATGGTTCGAAGGTACACTGTTGATTTTCATGACGGCCAGAGCTGGTTAACTATCACAAGAAACAATGGCGGCGGCTGGGATGCTTCTCTCAATGAAGTTATGATTGCTGAATATATTGTCAACGAAGTGGCTCCGCTTATTGAGCGAGATGTTCAGCATGTTCAGATATCGGGTTTTGAAAAAAAGAATGGTAGGCTTTATGCCATTGCTGATGGCATTGCTCAGGATGGGGTGAAAATTGATCTTTCCGAAACCCTACGATTACTTACTGAACATATTGCGAATGCCGTGACCGAAAGCAAGATTGTTGTTGACCATATTCCTGCACAGATTCTTACCCCGGAAGATTCGCCGTATACATTTCCGGAGCGTGTCAGTGTCGGTATGTCGAATTATGCCACTTCATCCAATGACCGTATTCATAATGTAAAGCTCGGCTTAAGCAAGTTTCATAATCGAGTTATTCTTCCTGACGAGATTCTCTCTGCTGTTGATCATGTAATGCCGGTGACCAATGAAGCCGGATACAAGGATGAACTCGCCATATTTGGCGGCGGCGGTCTTAAAAAAGTTCCGGGCGGGGGATTATGCCAGGTCTCCACGACTCTTTTCCGTGCGTTTTTCAATGGAGGTTTCCAGACTGTTGAAAGGTTCCCGCATAGTTTGTATGTTCACTACTACACCGCATATCAGGATGGACTGGATGCCACTATTTACCCTGGATATGGCGAATGGGATGGAAAGGATCTTCGTGTGAAGAATGATTTCTCTTCTCCCATTCTTGTTCAGACCTATACCAATGATGATACTTTGGATGCCGTTGTGCAGATTTACGGAACTGCAGACGGACGGACTGTGGCTGTTGCCGGGCCGAAATACCTGGCGAATACTTGGATAGGTACTGACTATATTGAAGATCCAAACTTGGCTCCCGGACAGGAGATTGTGGAAGCAAGTGGGTCGTACGGAAAGCTTATCTATTGGGAAAGGCAGATTACCTATGCCGACGGAAAGACGATCGATGAGGATCTTTATTCGAGGTACAACGCGAAAAAGCGCGTTGTTCGAGTTGGAGTTGGGGTGCACGCAGCGCAATAGCTTATTTTTTCCCTCATTGTATGTGCTGGGGTTTTTTGGCGTTGGCTTTTTGCCCTTTTTTGTCAGGTTTCAAATCGAAAGGACTTGTTTTTTTTAAAAGATGGGTATATAATGATTGTTTAAAAATGGCTTAATTAAGCCAAAAAAGCTTTATAATATTCCTTAAAAAAGGAAAGTCAATATCCACTTGAAAATATGCGAATACCTTGTTTTTTGCATATCTCGTATTACGATCTATCAACCTTACAATTAATTTTATAACCACTATGGAAAGCGCAGAGGCACTTATCCGCATCGCAACGGATCTGGAGTTTATTCTGCTGACATTAAGTGTCATAGCTGTTACCAGTCTCGTGACACTTATTCTCAAGAAGAATTAATTGCCAAAAGCATGAGAAACAATCCTCTCATATTAACGCTTTTGATGGGGTTCGGTTTAGGAATATCGACGATAGGCTTGGCTCTACTCCTGCATTACATGTTTCCTCTTTAGGCCCTGTCGTCGATTAGTACCCTGAGAAAACCGGTTTTTTTATCGGTTTTCCGATGGGTGTCTAAAAAAATCGCCTTGCAAATGGGGAAGAGTTTGTTTATTAATTCTGTGCTCTTGATCGAGCCGTGGAGTTTTCAGTAGTTTGCTTCCGTATTTCTTCAAGGGCGCTTAGCTCAGTTGGTTAGAGCGACTGGTTTACACCCAGTAGGTCAAAGGTTCGACTCCTTTAGCGCCCACCATGAATTATTTCCTCTCGCTTCGCTCGATGAAAAATTCATGGCTCGCCCTAGTATTCCTGGAGAAATAATTCATGGCATGAAGTGTGAATGTGAAACATTCTCTACTTCATGGAATGGGCACTTTTTTGCTGTGCATTTTTCACGCTCGTAAAGTTCATGGCAAGCCATAGTTCTTAATAGTTCATGGGCACTTTGTTTGCCGTGTGCATTACTCGCTTCGCCATGAAGAATAAATCTCCATGGCACGCTCGTGAAGTTCATGGCACGCCAGGTTTCTTCAGTATGCTGCTTTACTCGTATATGACTTTCCAGCGGAAGAGGATGTTGCCGGAGGAGAAGATGATTTCACCGGAATGTTCGAGGTAGCTTAGAGGAAGGGAACCTTCCGTTTCTATGACGGTTCGCAGGCTCTGGTAGTCATAGAGTAAAATTTCTTTGTCAGTCTGAATAAATACGCCTGAATTACCGTACAGTGTTTTTCTGATAGGGAATGAGAGTCGCAGCTCGGTTTCGCACATTTTGTTTTTCAGATCACAGTTAAACACCTCAAACTCATCGTTGTAGAGAAGTTCTTGGTCGGACCATGAAACCTTGAAGTTCTGAATTTTTTTATCCGTGAGGAAGCCGGCGAGCGAGATGAGTTCCTCCTTTTCTTTGTCGGTAGAGATGAGTTTCGTTATTTCACGCGGCGTGATCCTCTTCTTTTCATCACTTATGAGATTGAGACTGAAGGAATTATTTTCCGTATCTCGGACAGCCAGTGTGTTTCTGTCTTTCCAGACAAGAAGATTGATAGCTTTTTCCACTTCCAACGCTTTTTCAATTTTCTTCTCTTGCATGTTGTAGGTGAAAATTCTTTTTTCTTCGTTGTTCACCAGGGCGAATATATTTACGTCATATTTGTTTTGAGAAAGTATATCGATATTTTTTATGACACGTTCCGGTTTTAGAATGTGCTTGTTTGGCAAAAGACGCTCATTGATCTGTACGGCATCATTGAGTTCCACAATGATTTCCTTCTGAATCGGGCGGAATCCTTCCTTCTTTAAATCAAGAGTGCGATTTCCCGGTTCGGGCCGGATAATGGCGTTGGACGTGTCGGCGAATTTGCCTCCATCGATGTAAATCTCCGCTCCGTTTGGCTGCGTGGTGATGTCTACGATTCCCGTGAGCAGCATCTGTCCGGCACTGATATCATATTTATATCCGTGTACCTTAAGCATTGTGTAAAAAAGTACACAGACGACAAAGACGACGTAGCTCGCTATAACGAGCGAATGAAAAAGTTTTTTCATCAAACGATTATTGATTGACCTTATCGATTTTCACCTCTTCTGCAGAGAGGAATGAGGATATCATGAACACGATTGCAGGCATAGAGAACCAGAGGCTGTAATTCTTTACCATTGTAGAGATTACGGGAGAGAGAAACTCGATGTTGGTGCTGAGTGTCACGACATTACCTACGTTCTCTGCGACGCTCAGGGCATCTTCCGTCAGGTAAATCATGAGTGTGCTCACGATGAGTCCCGCACTTAAGAAACCGTAGACAAGATTCATAAAAAGTGCCATGAGTCTGGTTTTTTGTCCCGCAATACTTACGTTAAATGCCCCCTTAAGTACCAGTAGGAGAGTGATAACAATGAATATGCTTATTTTGAATACAGCTATAGAACTGACGCCGTAATTTTCCGGCATAAAATTAATAAACGGCCGACTTGCAAGAAACTGATTAAAGACGTTCCCCAGCCCGTTGGACGCGAGAATGGCGATGTAAGACGCGAGTATTACTTTTATTGTGTTGTTCCTGCCTATTATGTACGAATAGGCGATAATAATGATGAAGAACACAATAACGAAGAGGTCCCATGTCGGAATGATTGTCATATTTCCCTGTTAGCCTTGGCTGCATTTTATTTCATCTCACTTCTTTTCTCAATACTTTCGCTGTTTTAGAAAAATTTGCCCCATACGCCTCCGTGTTTCTGTTTTGCGATCTGTCCGAGTTTTGTGAACAGCTCTTTTTCTTCCGATGTGAGTTTTTTTGGTATCTCGACAAAAATGGTTACCAGGTGATCTCCTTTTTGGCTGGAGTTTATTTTTTGCACCCCGTATCCCTTAAGGCGAAGCATGGTTTCACTTTGTGTTCCTGCCGGAACCTTGAGTATTATTTTGCCATGAATGGTTTCGATCTGAATTTCATCTCCCAATGCGGCCTGTGCAACGTGAATTGAGAGCGACGTTTTTATGTTATTTCCGTCGCGGGAAAATTTTGGAGATGGCTTGACGCTGATATGTGCGTACAAATCTCCGGATTTATTTCCGTGCGTTCCGGCGTTACCCTTTCCTGAAAGTCGCAATACGGTTCCGTTGTCCACACCGGCGGGAATATTAATCGTTACCTTCGAAGCTGAACGCGTTCTTCCGGTACCGCGGCATGCTGGGCATGATTTTTCCGGAGTCTTTCCTCTCCCGTAACACTTTGGACAAATTTTTGATGATCGCATCTGTCCGAAGAACGTGTTGTGCATCTCTGTGGTTTCCCCGGTTCCTCCGCATTCGCTGCATGTTACAATCTTGCTTCCCGATTCGAATCCGGCACCTGAGCAGGTGGAGCAGTTTTTGAAATGTTCCAATGATATTTCTTTTGAAGCGCCAAAAACCGCTTCTTCAAAAGAGAGAGGAATGGCAATTTCTATATCGGATCCCTTTGTCTGCCTCTCATATTTGGATTGCGCGCCTTGCCTCGGTGCTCCTGCGTGGAAAAATGTTTCGAATATGTCCGCGAAGCCGCCGCCGAATCCTGAAAAGTCGAATCCTGCGTTCTGGAACCCTCCGCCGGTGCCAAAGCCACCGGAGCCGGGCATGCTTCCAAACTGATCGTACTGGGCTCTTTTTTGACGATCTGACAGAATCTCGTATGCGGCGTTGATCTCTTTAAATTTATTTTCAGATTCCTTATCTCCCTTATTGAGATCCGGATGATATTTTTTTGAAAGTTTTCGGTACGCTTTTTTGATTTCGTCCTCGGATGCGTTTTTTGGGACCCCCAAAATGTCGTAAGGATTTTTTTCTGACATATACCAGAAGTTTATCGTCCGATAGCCTCGGAATTGTACTGCAATTCCTGTAATTGTCGAGATTTCTTTCCCGCATATTTGGACTTTCTGTCATCTCTTTTTCAAAAATATTTCCTTCCTTCTTTTATATTTGATACAATCCGAGCCAGCTTATTTTATACATGGGTGATTTGCCGAGACTGCCTTCGCGCGGTCGATCGAATATCGTTTATCTTCTGATTGCCGCTCTCATTTTTGGAGCGATCTATATCACGTTCTTTTCAGGTGAAGATGTTACCCGAACACAGAATGTTGAGATTACTGCCGTGCAGACCGAGTATCGCAAGGGAACCCTGCAGAAGATTGTGATTGATGGGAATAGGGTTATCGCCTCTTTAAAGGACGGTTCAAAGCTGGTTGCGTTTAAGGGGCCTGAGGAGTCCATTAAGGATCTTGGTTTTGACAGCCCTGAGCAGGTGCCGCTTGAATACAAGGATACCGAGGGTAATAAATTCTGGACGGAACTTCTTCTTTCCATTGTTCCATTCCTTCTTATTATCGGGTTTCTCTTTATTATGATGAGGAGCGTTGCCGGTGCGAATCGTACCGCGATGTCGTTTGGCATGAGTACTGCCCGATCTTATGATAAGTCTAAAAATAAAGTTACCTTTGATGATGTTGCCGGTACCGATAGCGCCAAAGAAGAGCTTGTGGAGGTCGTTGATTTTCTCAAAAGTCCGAAGAAGTACCTCAAAATGGGGGCAAAAATTCCGAAAGGTGTTTTGCTTGTCGGCCCGCCGGGTACCGGTAAGACGCTTCTTGCGAGAGCTGTTGCCGGTGAAGCCAATGTTCCGTTTTTCTCGATTTCCGGTTCTGAGTTTGTTGAGATGTTCGTTGGTGTTGGCGCTTCGAGAGTGAGGGATCTTTTCAAGAAGGCTCGAAAGAATGCTCCGTGCATTGTTTTTATCGATGAGATTGATGCTGTCGGCCGACATAGAGGTGCCGGTCTTGGTGGCGGTCATGATGAGCGTGAGCAGACGTTGAATCAGATCTTAAGCGAAATGGATGGTTTTGAAACCGGAACCAATGTGATTGTCGTTGCGGCGACAAACAGGCCCGACGTTCTTGACCCCGCCCTCTTGAGACCCGGTCGATTCGACCGAAGGGTGGTTGTTGATATGCCTGATCTTAAGGAGAGACTTGCGATCCTTAAGGTTCATGCCAGGAATAAGCCTCTTGATAAACAGGTTGATTTGGAAATCGTTGCCCGCCACACACCCGGATTTGCCGGTGCCGATCTTGAGAACCTTTTGAATGAGGCTGCAATTCTCGCCGCCCGACAGAATCGTCATAAGATCACTCAGCAGGATGTTGAGAAAAGTATCGAAAAGGTAATGATGGGACCTGAGAAAAAATCGAGGGTGCTTTCTGACAAGGAGAGACAGATTACCGCGTATCACGAGGTTGGGCACGCGCTTACCGGCTTTGTTCTTCCGAACTGCGATCCGGTTCATAAAATATCCATCATTTCACGCGGACAGGCTCTTGGCGTTACATGGTTTTTACCGGAGAGGGATGAGGTGCTTCGAAGCAAGAGTAAGTTTATTGATGAAATTATTTCATTACTCGGTGGTTATGCTTCCGAGAAGCTGGTATATGGCGAGATGACTACCGGGGCATCGAGTGATATCGAGCGTGCTTCCAAAATGGCCAGGAGTATGGTTACAAGATATGGCATGGGTACCTTCGGTCCGGTTGTCTTTGGTGAGCATCATGGAAACGTGTTTCTCGGAAAGGATCTTGTTCACGAGAGAGACTATTCCGAACAGACTGCCAAGATTATTGATGATGAGGTTCGGGGAATAATCGACAAGGCGCTGGAGGAGGCTACTGAGATTCTCAAAAAGAACAGAAAAAAGCTCGATAGTATTACTGAAGAGCTTTTGAAACAGGAGGTCTTAGCCGAGGGCGAGATCAAGAAACTGTTTGTCGGACTCAAGCGCTGATTAGTCTATGATTGTGATCTGGTCTTCAGCGGTCTGACCGCTTCTTTTTGGGTTGCGGAGTTCATGCGTGATTGCTGGCGGCTGATGATATTTTCCTTTGTACATTGCGAGAAGCTCGTATGTGTATCGGTAAACACCCGCCGGTACATCATCCAAAAACAGAGTAATCTGTCCGTTCTTTATATCTGATGTGATGGGGGATTGCTGGCCACTGTTTTCTATTATTTGTTCAAAAATACATCCTGCCGGCAGTTTCTCTTCCACAAGAATGTGCTGACCGGGTCTTGCAACAATGAGCGTGATTTCTTCCCGGATGCGAGATCCTTTCTTAAAAATATTTGAACTGAGTAATCCGGAAGTATTTTCCGGAACAATATATTTTCTCTCTATTCCGAGAGTGTTGCTTTCCGATGTTATCGGATTCCGCGTCTCTTCATATTTTGCACTGATTCCGAAATATATCTTTTGACCGGAAAGATTTCTCATTTTGATGCTATTCGATTCATTTTTACGCATTGCCTCCTTTGACAGCTTGAAAGTCTCTCCCGCATTTACGGAAAGCTGTTTATTGTTTACTGAAATAAGAACGCGAGGTGACTCTGATATTTTTGTTTCCTTCACATATTGCGACAGGAGCGAAATAATTTTCGCTCTTTCATATATCGCCAGATCGCTGGAAAGCTGATTTGCAGCCCACTGCAGCAGATGGTCGATCTGCGGGTCATCAGGATTCATTTGCTGCAGGACTTCCGTGAATATTGCCGTTCTTCCGGTATCCGTCATAGATTCATGTGACATATTTTCACCGAGGTGAACACGATTTCCATTCGGGGATATATGTATGAGCGGAGATAATGTTTGCAAGCATTCCCTTCGCTTCCTTTGTCATACCGGCCTTTGTGGCTGCGAGCAGTAAAAGCAGTTTACTGTCCGTATCGAGGGAGTCCTGTTTCTGCAATAATTTCCAGAGTAATCCTATATCGTATCTGTTGATGTTGGAGAGAGTTGTCGCCACAGAAATTTCTTCATCAATTTGCAACTTTCCTGCATAGAGTTCACCGGTGATGAAAGCATATGCCCGCGATGTTGTATTTTTGCTGACGGCATATCCCAAATCCCGAATGTGCACGAGATCCGAGAGTATCAGGGAACTTAGTTCCGGATCACTGTTTCCATTTCTCGTTACATTCCATCCGCCGTTTTGCAGTTGCGTGTCATAAATGGTATTCAGGGAATCCTGAATGATATCCTCGAGAGAAATTTCTTCTCCCGCCTGGTTTTTCAGTGGTGGCACATTGCAGACCTTTTCTTTCTGACACGCTTTCGCTATCTCCGCGATAGCCAATGTTCTGCTTGTGAGCTCTTCCACATTTCTTGGAGTATATGCCAGCAGTGATTCCATTTCGCTTTGTATCCAGGCGATCGGACTTTGTCCGAGTGCCACGGATATCTCATCGAGATCGTTCTTATCCACCGGAGGTATTGTTATCTCTTTCTCATATTCGAGTTTTCCAGCCGTTACTGCCTGCAGGGTTTTTCGTGTCGGATATATTGAAATATTTTTTTCCATTGTTCTTTTTTCCCCGGTGTCTTCACTGACGATTGTTACTTTTATTCTTTCCGTTTTCTTGTTTCTCGCTTCATCTGCTACGACTGAAAAGGTGAATCTTTCAGTTTCCCCGGCTGATATTATTTCTGAGAGTTCATTTTTACCAAGAATTTTCAATGTATCAGCTTCTATGTTGACGGTAATTTTTTCGTTTTCTTCGCGTGTGTTTTTTATGCCAATTTCTATTTCCGCTTCGTCGTTTTCGAAGAGATAATCCGGTCCCGACACTTTTACATCTGTCCGCTGTCCGGTTTCAAATATGAGCGACGTGGCTCCTATTTGCATGTCTTCCGTGAATGCAACGAGAACAAGTTCCCACTTTCCCTCCTCTTCCGGTGCGGTGATGGCAATGCTGTTTTCCTGAGATGGTGCTTTTGTTTCAAAAATTACGGTTTTTGACTCACCGGTAAAAATACCACTGGTCGGAGTGGCAATATTTTCATCAGTAGTGCATTTTTCTTGCCGTGTTTCCGTTACCGTACCGGTAAATGACGTTGTGACCGATGAGCATTTTTTGGGGAATACTTTTTCGAAAAGTTCTCCCTGCAGATCGGTAGTGTTTGTTGTGCTGGTATCATATTTTTTGATGCCGACGAGCACGGTGACAAGTGGTTGTTTTTTCTCCAGATCAATTTCTATTGGGATCTCGATCTCTTCTCCGGAAGAATAGATCGTTTTTTCCAGCAATGTTTTCAGTGGCAGCAGACCCGATGAAGTATCAACATGCAGTTTTATCTCTTTTTCTGTAATGGTATTACTGTTCACGCTTACGATTCGTGTGTTTACGAGTGGCACATATGATGTTTTCACCGGTACATCTATAGTATTGAATCCCTGGTTCGCTTCGAAGGTTTGAAAGAAATGTATATTGCCTCTTTCAATTGTCACCAATGCCGGTCCGGCGAGATCCTGATACACCCGCAATTTCGCCTGTTCGTTTGGCAGATATGTTTCTTTGTCAAAAGTAATACTTCGTTTTTCCTTTTGCTGGTCGGAAATTGTATTTTGTTTTTCCTGCTCTTTCTTTTCCGAATATGCTGCCGGAGAAAAACCTCCAACCGTGAATGTGAAGTATTCCTCAGTTCCTTCGCAGTACCTAATGAATGGGAATGGGCAGGCTATTATTTTGTATGCACCCGGTGGATTTTCCTGAAATAACTGAATTGTGTCCTCGAACACTCCGCCGATGACCGACAATTTTTTTTGATATATTTCCAATTCGTCCGGATCACGAATGGAGAGTGTTATTGTTGTGTTTTTCGGAATTGTGTATATCCCGTCATTTTGGGATCTTATTATACCTTTCATGGATATCATCTCTCCGACGTTATAATTTTTTTTGTCGGTGATTATGGAAATCATATGTTGTGATTCTTCCTGCAGTGCCGTTTGTATTTCATCAGAGTTCATGTGCAGAAGTCCCATGTTACTTTCTTTTGTTGCCACAATATAATGTGTTGGTGTTTCGGAATTTTTTGCGTATATCCCGTTGGTATCCGTTGTCCCTTCAAAAAGTTTTTGTCCGTCCAGGTTAAATCCCTGAACTTTTACGCCGCCTTCAGGGGCATTGCTCTTTGTGTTCAGTATCCATGTAAGAATTCCGTTTTTTGATTCCTTTGCGACTATGCTCAGTGTGGAGGGTATGAGTATATTCGTTGAAGATTTCCCGGATGCTGTATCCGATGCCCGTACGAGGTATATGCCTTCGCTGACGGTCTCGCCGAAAAGCTCGAGTATATTTGTTGTAAACGTTTTCTCTTCCCACCACGTGCTGATTTTTTCAAATTCCTTTTCGATGTAGCGTTCGCATGCCATTTCGTTTGGTTTCCAGGTATCTATTTGATTTTGAGAATCCAATGCAATAAACAGCTGTGGCTGTATTGCACATCCCTGCAGTATAATCTGTTCCGCATTTGTACTTGTGACGGTGATTTCCCGACTATGCGTTTCGGTGTTGAGCGAGTCCTTCGCTTCTGAGGTGATTTCGAGTTTTATATCATCTTTGTTTATTGCCAGAGTTTCTATTTCTCTCACGAGCGAACTAGTGATGGATTTTCCGTACATATCCGTCACATCTTTTTCTATAGCGACTTGATATTTTGTGTTTGGCTGAAATTTGGCGGTGATCACAGTCGCCGTCTTATCTCTCCACTGTGTTCGAAAACATTCACTTTTTTCGTCGTTTATGTTTTCAGATGATAACGATGTGATTTCCACCGGTGGAACCAGCGTCAGTTTTTCTCTCACTGATTTTATGTCTACGGGACTTTTTGAATAGAGACATATTGTTTTATGCCCATTGATTTTTGACGTGGCGATCTCATACCATTCGTTTTCTTCCGGTGATACGAGTGGAAACACCATGTCTTCTCCGATATACGAATTACCGTCGGAAAAAGTAAGATTTTTGCTTATGGTCAATTCTACCGGCTCTGTTGTTTCTTCAACACTTTCGAGTGTGTACATCGTGTCCGATTCCGGTACTTGAGATATTTTTAGTGTGAGCTTTGGCTGGGAAGCGATATTTTTTACCAGTTCATTTACGTCTATTTTATGTGTTGAGCGTATGACTGCGTTCAGGTGTTTTCCACGTATGTTTTTTTGAAGATCCGGTCCGGTTATAAAGAGTCCCTGTTCCGTTTCGAATGATATTTCCATGGACTCGTTCGTTTCCAGGTCTCCCTCTCTTCCCTTAATGCCGTGCAGTATGGTTACTGCGTATTTTCCATCGTATTTCCATCCGGATGTCGGGATAATTTCCAGCTTTCCCGGAGCTTCTACCCCCTCGTCGGTTACATAACGTAAACGTATTTCTTTTTCCCCTTCATTATTTCTTGATATCAGTATGCGTTTTTTTGCGCTTTCGATATCAACCGGCTGACTTAAGGTGACTACGAGGGGAGTGTTGTGTTTGCCGTGCCAGTTTTCCAATGAGATGAGTCGAATCGGTTCGGTTTTCAGGGTAAAAACTTGAGCCCTTTCCGTTCCAATGTTACGCAGGCTTCGTGTTCCCTCCGGAATTTCCAGTGAGTATGTTGTTGATTGTGCATATCCGATCTTTGGAGTGAACACTGCTATCGATGGCGAAAGCCATCGCCACTGTCCTTCGACGTGCGGTGATATGATGAAGCTTTTTTGCGAGGCCGGATTTCTCGTGTTCTCCATTTCCTCTGAAAAACTCACAAATATCTCATCTTTTCCCGTAAGTTTTTCGTTTGGATGTATATGAATCACTTCCGGGGGTTTAGTTATTTCAAAATCAACCCCCATTTCCTTTTCTATATTTTTACCGAAGATGTTTTTCGTGTCGGTACCCACCACAAGGGAGACGAGTGTTCCCGGGGTGAGGGGTTCCCGAGGTGTGATTTTTAATGAATTCCCTGTCCACTTTGAAGAAAAGTCCATATTCGGGCTGACTGCGAGTGCTTTTTCGACCGATCTTCTGTCCATCCACTGTGTGAAGGTGACGGTGAGGGGCTCTGATGCCGAAATCCGATGAATTTCCTCTCTGCTCTCCCGAACCGATGGTTCCTGAAAAATAAGCGGGAATATGGTGATGAGCCCGAAAACTACGAAAACCGTAGTTATACCTGCCGCTATGCCGAATTTTCTCCTTATCACCGGATTTGAGGTCAAGTGTGCCTAAAGTCTAGCAAATCGCTTCCTTAAGAGGAAGAACCTTTAAAAGTCCGTGTACCATATTATACTTGCATTTAATAAAATATATGTTATAATAATAATGTCATTACGACACAAACCATATTTATTATTGCGCACAAAGCGCCTCCGACACTTGTCCTTCTGTAGAGAAGTCAGTGTTTTGATGCGCATCAGGAAAATGCCCCCCTTTCAAAAAGCCGCCAAGCCTTTTCCTGAGAAGCATTTTCATTCCATTCTACCATTTTTTTGGTAGCGAAGCAATAATTTCGCCTGGCGGCTGACAGTTAGGGTTCACACAAAAACACATACAAAAAACGTATGGCCGCCAAGCTTTTTATCGTGTCGCTTGTTCTTTTCCCTATATACTTTCTCATCCTTTACTTCGTGTACAGGAAGAGAAGCTGTTTTTCGTATGCCTTCAAGGCTTTCGGACTTGGTATTGTAAGCACATTGCCTCTGATTCTCGTTCATGAGTTTCATCTCATTGAGGTGTCTCGCTTGCATTACTCCATCGGGATTATTTTTACCACCCTTCTGTTTGCCGTTATTGAGGAGGTGTGTAAAAAAAGCGCTGAGCATTTTCATCATACTTTTCATAAAAAAACGAAAGGGAATGACCCCTTGGTAAAGTGGGTTGGCGTGGGTCTCGGATTTGCATATCTCGAGAACGTTGTTTACATCGCGTCTGCTCTTGAGCATGGCGATGTCGTTTCCATTGCCATTTTGCGTCTTATTTTCGGAACGCTTGCTCACACGTCGTTTACCAGTCTTGGTGGCGCTCTTTCGCTGGGGGTTTCCCGCTCCGTTCTTTATGAGGTGAGGGGATTTCTCGGAGCTTCCGTTTCGCATACCTTCTTCAATCTGTTTCACCAGTATCATCTTACCTTTCTTGCCGTGCCGCTTCTGGCCATAGCGATTCTCATTATATGTCTTATGCGGAAACGATACCGGGCGGTTGCCGCACATGGGGATCCCCGGCACGGTCCACCCCCCAAGCGGCGACATTAGGTTCCTTTCTCTCTCTAAAAATTAATATCAATACACATGAAGACAGTCATCCTCAATCACAAAAGAACATATAACATGTACATCCATTTCCTTGTTTATAAGCCTGTATACACAAACGTTGCCAAGTTCGTTGGCAGAACGGCTCACCTGGTTCTTATGATGTCACAGGTCATGTAGTCTCTTTTCGGAATTACTCCTCCACCTTCCACGTAAGTGTTTCACCGGGGGTTATGGCGCCCTTGCTTATGAGTTCGATATGTCCCGTGTCGGCAATCTCTCCGGCTACCCGTGCCTGTATTCCGCCTTCTTTCAGGAGACTGATAACTTTTTCAGTTTCATTGGCAACAATGAACATCCCGTTTCCCATGTTCCATGTTTCGTAGGCTTCCCTGTCTTCCACTTTTCCGAGTTTTTGTATTTCGAGGACGATACCGTCAGGTTCCCAAGCGTTATCGATTCTTGCTCCCAGTCCTTTTTTCTTGAGTATGCGCGGCAGATTACCTGCAATGCTGCATCCTGTTATATGCGCTATTCCTTTCACTTTTACTTTCGGTTTTTCATGGAATCTTCCTATGACATTTAACACGGCCGCATGAAAAATTACGGATGGCGTAAGAGCGGCGTGGCCATAGCTTATCCCGTTTTTATATTCCTTTTTTCCGTACTCTTTTCCGAACGCTTTTTCCAAGATGTGCCTTACCAGAGAGAGTCCGTTTGAACGGAATCCCGGTGAATACAGGCTGATGAGCTTGTCGCCAACCGCCACATCCTTTCCCGTTATCAATCTGTCCTTCTTTACGACTCCGACGGAGGTTGAGTTCCAGATGTATCCGTTTGAAAGCACGTTAAGTTCGGCTATTTCTCCTCCGGGAATGACGATTTTTTGTTCACGTGCGGCTTTTGCGAATCCACCCATCATCTCACGGACTTTTTCCGTCTGAATTCTGTCGACATCCATGGTATTCGAGGCGGAAATCACTTCCGCCCCCATGCAGATGGCATCGTCGGCAACCATGCAGAGAAGGTCGTATCCAAGCGTGTCGAACTTTTGCACTTGTTCCGCGATGAGTACTTTTGTTCCGATTCCATCATCGTTCTGGACGAGGTAAAAATCACCCATATCAAGCAGGCCGGCATAACCCCCGTTATCCGTGACCGGCTCACCAATCATGCCCTTTCTGGATGAGAATGTTTTTTTCGCTTCGCTGTATGCTATTCCCGTTGCGCTATCTTTTCTTGAGACGTCCACGCCCGATTCTTTGTAGGTTGTCATGTTGTTGCAATAAGATGGTCATTAGTTTACGGCATTAACAGTGGAATTCAATGCAATGTTTTTTGCGTTTTCCGCGAGAAAATGTTGTTTCCTTTTCGTTGTTTTTCGTATATCTTTTTATCAACTTCAACCTCTTCCCATGAAGATTGGCATTACCACTAAGCGTAACCTTGAAGATCCGAATGGTATTGTGGCCGGTGCGGTACGGTCACTTCGACGCCGTGGCCACGAGGTGCACCTGTGTCCCAAGGGGTGTAACCTTTTAGGCGAAAAGCCACTTATGAACTTTAACAGGAAATATGATTTCCTTATTGTTCTTGGCGGAGATGGAACCATTCTCCGAACCATACAGTTCATGAAGAATTTCAATACGCCGATTTTGAGCGTAAACATGGGGACTCTCGGTTTTCTTACCGAGCTTGCGGCTGATGATCTTAAGCAGGCTTTGCCGGAGGTGCTGAAGAAACAGTACACGATTGATGAACGCATGATGCTTCGTGTGACGGTTGTTCGAGGCAAAGACAAAGTGTTTACACAGAGAGTTCTTAACGAAGCTGTTGTTGCGAGAGACGCGTTTGCGAGAATTATCAGTCTCAAAACAACGGTGAATGACAGAAAACTTACAACGTATAAATCCGATGGCATTATTGTTGCAACGCCAACGGGATCCACGGGGTACAATCTTTCTCTCGGTGGCCCCATTCTCCATCCGAGCCTGCCTGCGGTTATCCTTACTCCCATCGCGGCTCATTCATTTACGCAGAAGCCTATTGTGCTTCCGGCGGACAGGAGAATTAAGCTCGAGGTTCATGCCAATCATCGACGTGAGTCGATATATCTTACTCTCGACGGGCAAATAGGTTTTTCGCTTGTCCATGGTGATCTTGTGAAAATCAAACCTTCAACAAAGTCGTTGCGTCTTATCCGTCTTTCGGAAAGCGGTTACTTTAAGACGCTTCGCAATAAACTTTATTGGGGCGAATAATTTTTTATTAAACGTATCTATGAAAACAAAGAATGTTGTTCTGAAGACCGTTGTTATTCTTTCCGTTCTTGCGCTCATTCTGACCGCTGTGCTTCCCGCGTTTTCAACTCTGTAGCCAACGCGTTTCCGTAACCTTCTCTTTATGAGAGTTGTTGGTTTTGATCCCGGTGTGGCGAGGGTGGGGTTCGGTGTTGTTGAGGAAACGGATTCCGGAGTTATTCGGCTTCTTGATTTCGGTTGCATCAAAACCGAGGCAAATTTACCTCTCGGAGAGCGGTTGTGTTTAATCCGGAATGATGCGGAGCAGATTCTCTCTCAGCACAAGCCGGATGCCGTTGCCGTGGAAGAACTTTTTTTCGTCAAAAACGTCAAGACCGGCATAATGGTTGCGCATGCTAGGGGGGTTCTTTTGGAGCTTACCGTGAGGATGCATTTTCCCTGCCAATCCTTTACGCCACTGCAGGTGAAGCAATCCGTTACCGGTTATGGTAAAGCTACCAAGGATCAGGTTCAAAAGATGGTTCAGTCTATTTTATGTCTTCCTTCGGGCATTCGCTCCGACGATGCTGCTGACGCCGTGGCTGCCGCTATTTGCGGATTAACTTTTTTTAAAGGGCAACGCTTTTGACACAGAGCCTTTCGCGCCATATACTTTTTTTGTTTTCAACTTACATGCTTCTACGAAAGCCTCTCGCACATATCGCCGTTAATGCTGTTGGTACGTATATTGCCGACATGATTTTGCCGGCGTTTGTTGTTACCGGTGGGATTTGGGGATACATCGGCATTGGTTTTCTTGTCGGTATCCTGAATCTTCTCGTGAAACCTCTTGTTAAAGTTGTTTCTCTTCCCGTCATTTTTCTGACGCTCGGGCTTTTTCTTATCATTATTAATGCCCTTATTCTTTTTCTTACGGAGTACGTTCTTAGCTTCGTTCATATTGGCCAAATTACACTGGCAATTGATGGTGTCTTCACGTATATTATTGCCGCGCTGATCTACAGCGTGTTTCATTTTTTCGTTTGGAAATTATTTCGATAAATTATGACAACACTTATCATTTTCGTACATGTCATTGCCGCTATTCTTCTTACAATTGCCATTGCTGTTCAGCAAAAGGGCGGTGGTCTTTCTTCGGCTATCAGCGGATCCGGCAATACCTCCTTTCATTTAACCCGACGTGGTCCGGAAAAGTTTCTCTACTTTTTCACTATGGTGACCGCGTTCGTTTTTGTTGGCAGTAGCGTACTGTCTCTTTTCATGTAGATTTCTATGTTCCGTCATACGCCGCTTATCGAGAGGGTTGTTGTTTTTCTGTTGCTTGTGATAATCGGTGTTTTTTCGTGGCAGGTGTATTGTTATTTTTTGGATGAAAATTCCGCATCGGCGCCCGCCGAAGGCGGAGTGTATACCGAAGGGGTAGTCGGAAGACTTACCACCCTGAATCCTTTGCTTGCCCGTTCTTCCGCGGACAGGGATGTTTCCCAACTTATTTTTTCCGGGCTTACGCGTTTTAATCCAGTCTCGGGTCAGATAGAGGGGGATCTTGCCACCCATACGCTTTCCAGTGACAGACTCACATATACATTTACGCTTAAAGACAATATTTTTTGGCATGATGGCGAACCCGTTACTGCGGATGATGTTATCTATACATATAAGGTTGTTCTGCAGAATCCTTATTTTAAAAATACATTTCTCCGTGGTGCGTTTAAGGATGTTGATATCCAGCGCCTTTCGGACCATGAGGTGATATTTGTTCTTAAGCAGCCGTATACCTTCTTTCTTACCAACGTTACCGTTGGTATTTTGCCGAAGCATATTTTGAATCTGGTGCCCATCGAGAATCTTGAGCAATCTGATTTTAATCAGAACCCTGTTGGTTCCGGTCCGTTTGAGTTTGTTTCACTTGAAAACAAACCGTCGGAATCCCGCGTTGTTCTCAAACGTTTTGAGAAGTACCACATGGATGGTCCCTATATTGACTCCGTTGTATTTCGAATTTTTCCGGACGAGGGGGGATTGCTTGCCAATGTGAATTCCCTTACCGCGGTAAAGGACTATGATGCTCAAAACAGTGCACATGCTTTAAATGACAGGTTCCGGGTTCTTGAATACTCCCTGCCGCAGTACGTGGCAGCTTTCTTAAATACTCAGTCACCCATCCTTTCTGTTCCGAAGGTAAGATTTGGTTTTCTCCTTGCTACCGACAAGGAGGCGATACTTAAAGAACTTGGAGGAGGAAATGAGATCGTTGATACGCCGATTCTTGAGGCGAAGGAGGGGCTTGATATTGAGTACAATGAACTTCGTGCGAAGGGTGCCTTTTTTGATACCGAGTGGAAACTTGGAAAAAAAGATCCTGTTCCGGCAGGAGAAGAAAAGCTTCATGTTGAGATTCGAGCGCATGCCGATACATCGGTGTCGCTTATTGTTGATGGGAAAAAGATTGGTGAGGTACTTCTTTCCGCCGGAGACAAAAAGCAGTTTGATTTTCAGAAAGAATTTATGTTTGAGAGTGTTGGCGATGCCGGTGGTATTACTTTTTTTGTTAACGATGTGGAAGGAAAGAAACTGGGGCTCGATGGTGAGGTCATAAAAGATTTTGTTATTACCAGGGCGGCTATCAATGAGGTGCTTACTCAAGCGCTACCTGTTCCGCCGGAGAATTCCACTACCGTTCCCGCCTCGCCAGACAGTTCCCCGGATGTTACGGCTCCCGCTTCCGATGTTCGTTCCGACTATGTTCCGCCGGAGGATGCCGCGGAGGTTTTTGTTCTCAATCCTGATCCGGATGAAATCCGACGTGACGCACAGGGGAATTTTTTGAGACTCAGACTTATTACCTCCAGTTCGCCCAAAGAATATGTTACGACGGCAAGGCTTCTTCAGGAACAGTGGCTTAAGGCCGGGGTAGATCTTATTGTCGAAGTATATGAACCCGATGTTCTTCAAGAGAAAATCAAGCTTCATAACTACGATGTCTTGCTTTTTGGGCAGACTCTTGGCTATAATCTCGACGCTTTTCCGTTCTGGCATTCGAGCCAGGTGGAAAGTGGCTTGAACCTGTCACAATACAAGAGTTTTGAGACTGATGCCCTGCTTACCGAGATTCGTTCGCTGTTTGATGACGGCAAGAAGGCTACAAAGCTGGACTCACTTAAGAAAAGACTCATAGAGGATACGCCGGCGGTGTTTCTCTACCGTCCCGTATACCAGTATGCCGTTGATCGCAACGTGCAGGGTGTGTCCCTTTCAAAGCTTGGTATCGACAGTGACCGATTTGGAGGCATTCATCAGTGGTTCGTGCGACAGAAAAAGGTTTTGCGTGAAGGTGTGAGGCTTGCTGACTTTATGGAATGGATTTATAATAATCTCTCATTCACCCGTAATTAACTACCCGTTACCATGTTTGTAGTACTTACCAAAGACGTAAAAAACCTTGGTTATAAGGGAGATCTCGTGAACGTCAAGCGAGGTCACTTTGTGAACTTTCTGTATCCGAACAGTCTCGCAGATTTTGCGACAGAGACTCGAATTACACGTACTTCTGCCGAAAGAAAAGAGCGTGTTCTTCGCGCTGAGGAGCTTCGAAAGAAGGCTCAGTCGATTTCGGAACAACTTGCTACCTTTGTTCTTGAAATTGCCGGCAAGGCGAGTGCCAAGGGTAAGCTCTATGGATCTATTGATGAGAAAAAGATTGTTGATGCGCTTGCTGAGAAGGCCAAGATTGAGGTTCTTCCTGGAAATATCAAAATGCAGGAGCATATTAAACAGGTTGGTGACTATTCTATCATTCTTCAGCTCACTCCCGAGGTTGCTGTGGAGGTTGCCGTGAAGGTGACGCCGATCGTTGAGGAATAGTTTTTCTTATCGTACGTTGGCGGCAAGAAGATTCTGTTTTCTTGCCGCTTTTTTTTAGGTAGGATCCGGTTGATTCACATCCACTATGAAAGTACTCGGACTTGATTTCGGCACAAAACGTATCGGCTATGCCGTTGGCGATACTGAAACTCGCATGGCTTTCGGTCGCGACATACTTGTTAATGATGAAGCGACAATGGTTCACATTAAAAAACTCTGTCAGGCGGAAAAGATAGAATACATTGTGATAGGGCTTCCTCGGTCTCTCGATGGCGATGCCGATCTGCTCGAATACGAAGCCCGCGATTTTGGTGACAGGATTGCAGATTCCATACAACTTCCCGTGGCTTACGAGGACGAACGGTTTACTTCAAAGATTTCAGAAGGGATATTGCGGCAGCAGAATATTTCGAGCCGCGAACAAAAAGGCAAGGTTGATGTTCTTGCCGCCCAGCGCATTCTACAGCAGTGGCTTGATAAAAATCCGGAAGAAGCTTAGTTCGTGCCCCCTCTTTGTTCCTTTAGTTTCTCCTGGAGTCTCCGGAGTTTTTCGTTTTTTACTGTTTTCACAATAGTCTGGTACATTTTCATAATGTCCTGCCCATAGCTGTTTCCCGGAACGGCCCATTTGCCGTTCAGGTCTTCGACGCAGGGAGCTGATCCGCGTTTTACCAAATGAAACCGCGGATCGATCAGCGACAGTTTCAATTTTTCGGTGCTTGCGTACGCTTTGAGATGCTGGATCTGCGCGCGAATACCTTCGCGCGCCGAAGAAAACCAGGCGCCCTTCCCTTTTTCCGTTACATTGGTCGCACCAATGCCGGCAAAATTGTTTTGTTCCGGAAGAACATCTCCTCCAAATCTGAAGTATCCCGTTTCCTTGAGGCTCTGCATAAATGCGATGTCGCCACGAACTCCTTCTTTTGCTCCTTCGCTTAAGAATATTCCTGCAAGAGAGGGGGCTTCGGGGTTTACGTTGTGAAGAAACTGTTCCATCTGCGGAGCGGTGAGCCTTGAACGTCCCATAATTTCAGTTTTCGCAAACGTTTCTTCTGTCTGACAGAAAAAGAGCAGCAGCAATGCTGTTGCGGTGACTAATATTCTCCGTGTGATATTTTTTGTTTTTTCCATACCGTAATTCTAGAGATTTTCACTTTTCTTTCCAAGGTTCTCACATTGACAAGTTGGTATGTTTTGTTTTACACTCGCGATGGTTCTTTGATCTAGAGTTTATCAAGAGTGATGACCGATCGTCCGCCTGAGGCGGACGTGTAAAGTACTGGCTTATATGGTCGTCCGGCAACCTGGTTAGCTTGAACTCAATAATATTGGGTTCAATAGGGATTTGCTCTTCTCAGTATTATTTTGATTGTTTTCTTGTTCAACCTTGGCTCCAATCAAAATAACACTTCGAAGCCTTTCGCTTTGAGACTTGCTTCACAAGCCTCATCGCCCCAGGACGCAAATCTCGCTACTATCTAAGGTGCCACATCCAGCCCTTTTAAAGGGAAAGATAAACATACATGTTGTACGCTTTCCGTTTGGGGAAGCGTTTTTTTTAATTTTTTTTATGAAATCATTTGTTTTCACTTCGGAATCTGTTACGGAGGGGCATCCCGATAAGGTGTGTGATCAGATTTCCGATGCCGTTCTTGACGCCATCTTAAGCCAGGACAAAGAGGCCCGCTGTGCTGTTGAGGTTTTTACAAAAACCGGTTTTGTTCTTGTCGGCGGTGAGATCCGTACAACCTGTTATGTCGACATTCCGGGTATTATTCGCGGCACGGTTCGCGATATCGGCTATATCGACGGCAAATGCGGTTTGGATTATGAAACCTGCGGTGTGCTCAATGCCATTGAGGAACAAAGCGGGGACATTGCCATTGGTGTTGATGCCGGTAAGGGGAAAGAGCAGGGGGCCGGGGATCAGGGGATGATGTTTGGGTATGCCTGCAATGAAACACCTGAATTCATGCCTCTGCCGATACAGCTTGCCCATGGGCTGACAAGAAAACTTGCCGAGGTGCGCAAAAGCGGTGAGCTTCCATATCTTCGCCCTGACGGGAAGAGTCAGGTAAGTGTTGAATATGAAAATGGTGTTCCGAAACGCGTTTCCGCCGTTGTGGTTTCCGCACAACATAGTGAGAAGGTTTCTCAGGATGTGCTTCACGGTGATATTTATCAGCACGTTATCTCTCCCGTTCTCGGTTCTTATCTTACTTCCGATACCGTGGTGCACGTGAATCCAACCGGAAGGTTTGTTATCGGTGGTCCGCAGGCCGATACGGGGCTTACCGGCAGAAAAATTATTGTTGATACTTACGGAGGGATGGGGAGACACGGGGGCGGATGTTTTTCCGGAAAAGATCCTTCAAAAGTCGATAGAAGCGGGGCGTATATGGCGAGATATGTCGCTAAACACATTGTGGCTTCCGGATGTGCGGACCGGTGCGAGGTGCAGGTTGCTTATGCCATAGGAGTTGCGGAGCCCGTTTCGCTTTTTATTGATACTTTTGGTACCGGTAAGGTTTCGGAAGAGATTTTGAAGAAAGCTGTTTTACGAACATTTTCTTTTAAGCCTGCCGATATCATTGCGCGTCTTGATCTTAAAAGGCCCATATACCGTCAAACGGCATCGTACGGGCATTTTGGCAGAAATGAATTTTCCTGGGAAAAGCTCGATAGTGTTGATGCATTTCTTCAGGCATGCGCTTAATTTTTCGGTCCTGTTTTTTGGCTGTTTGATGTTTTCTTGAACTTGAAGTGTAGTATAATTTTCGTACCTTAAACATCTTCTATGTCCCACGGGCCACTCACCTTGCACGATTACCTTTATGAGGCGAAGGTCGAGAATGATTTGCGTTATCTTATCGATACCATCGCGCGTATCGGGAAGCAGATTTCTTACAGGATCAAGACGGTTGAACTTGGAGTAACCGGAACACAAAACATCTTTGGGGAAGAGCAGAAGGCTCTTGATGTGTACACCAATGATCTTGTTAAAAAATCACTTTCGAGATCCGGTCTTGTTTCCGTTCTCGCATCGGAGGAAGAGGATGCCGTAGTGAAGGTTGATGATAATTTTTTCGGTCGCTATGCCGTATGCTTTGATCCCTTAGACGGATCGTCGCTTATTGATGTTAACTTTGCTCTTGGCTCAATATTCTCCATTTATAAAGGGGATACGTTTTTGGGGCAGACCGGTGATGATCAGGTTGCGGCCATGTATGTGATGTATGGTCCGCGAACAACACTCGTGCTAACCGTGAGGCAGGGGACCTGTGAGTTTATTCTCAACGATGTTGGAGAGTACTACCTCTCCAGAAAGAATATAGTTATCGGAAAGGAGGGGAAGCTTTTTGCTCCCGGTGATCTTAAGGCATGCAGCATCAACAAACGGTACGATAAGCTTGTTTCGTTCTGGATACAGAATAAGTATAAACTCAGGTATTCCGGTGGCATGGTTCCGGATATCAATCATATATTCATGAAGGGAAAGGGGATATTTACCTATCCGACGTCAAAAGATAATCCTTCCGGAAAACTTCGAGTTCTCTTTGAGTGTCATCCTATGGCGCTTCTTGCAGAGCAGGCTAAAGGGACGTGCTTCGGACGGGCAGGGCAATAGAATTCTCGAGATTACCAATAAGGAGCTAGGCCAGAAGACACCGATTTTCATCGGTTCCACCGACGAGGTTTTGCAGGCGGAGAAGATCATGAAAGAATAATCCGATCACATTCTCTTCGTTCCCATGTGGAATACTATTGTGGGTCATGACGCACAACTTAAACGACTTGAAGAAGACGTTCTTTCCAAGGATGTTCATCATGCGTATCTCTTTGTCGGCCCCGCTGAGATAGGAAAAACGGTTGTCGCCAAAGCATTTGCTTCGTATTTACAAACGGGATCACCTGAGCTTTCTCCGGTGACCGAGGCTATCCATAAACGCGCTCACCCCGATACTTTGATTTTTCCGGCTTCGGATGGAACGCTGAAGATACAGGATGTCAGAGTTGTTCTGGAAAAGATGCAGCAGTCCTTTTCCAGTGCTTATCACGTTTGCATTGTTGAGAATATCGAGCGTATGACCCTGTCCGCCGCGAACTGTATGCTGAAAGCACTCGAAGAAGCACCGCCGGGTGTTGTTTTTATCCTCACTTCCGATAAAGCGAGCAGGCTGCTTCCGACTTTGGTATCGCGTACCCGCGTTGTCCGTTTTTCGGACATATCGAGACAAAGTTTGCTTCAGTATCTTGAGGAGCTTCGTGAACCGAAGCTCTCCGTAAAACAGGTTGAGGCTATGCTTGAACTTTCCGATGGAAAGATGGGCAGAATATTTCGCTTTATTCACCAGCCGGACTATTTTGATCAGTTCAGTAAACTCTATGATGAGACTCTCCGGTGTTTACGCAGCGAAGACGTAGTTACAAGATTTCGTTTCGTGGAGGATCTTCTTAAGGCTAAAGATTTGGAGCTTCAGAAAAATCTCGATCTCTTTTTCCATTCGATACTTCATATCGTGCGTGTTCTTATGAGGCAGTCCGGGCAGGTTGATTCGCAAAAAGTTTTCAGGCTTTTTGCCGCCGTTGAACGTGCACGTAAACTTATTTTTGAGACCAATGTTAACAAAAGGCTTCTTCTGGAAAATTTGATGATTATCTTGTAGGTGTTTTTCATTTTTTTCCGTGTGTGATATAGTTTTCGCCGGTGGCACTACGCCATTTATCAGTAACTTCTCTCCCCATGCTCCTGATTTCCACAGAATCGCTCAAGGGCTATGGTCTCAATCGTATTTTTCGCTTTGCCCGCGATAACCAGTACGACGGGATCGAACTTGCTCTTTCGACGAAGGATTTCGATACCCAGAATATCGAATATGTGAATGGTCTTATTGCTGAGTATAAGGTTCCTGTGGAGGTTGTGAGATCATTCTCGACCGCTACGATGAAGAAATCGGAGTTTGCCTGCGGTTTTGCCAAGAAGATTGGTGCCAAGATGGTTATCTTGGAGCCTCCGAAATTTTTTGACTTTAAGTATGCCAGCTGGCTTAAAACACAGGTTCCGGCTCTTCGTAAGAAGCTTGGACTTACGGTTGCTTTAAAGAATGGTTCCGGAGAGACGCTCTTTGGCATCCTCCCCGGCAGGGCTATGAATAATATCGGTGATCTTAAAAGGTTTGGTGAGGTTTGTCTGGATACCGCCTTTTTGTATTCCAAGAAGATTGATCTCATGAGGGCGTATGCGGCTTTAAAAAAGGCACTTGTTGCGGTACATCTTTCGAATGTCCATAACGGCAAGCTTCATTCCATGCCAACGGAAGGTGTTTTGCCTCTCGAGAGCCTTCTTACCAAGCTTAAGAAAGATGCGTTTCAGAATCCCATCATTCTCAACGTTGATTCGAAGGTAATGGGGGTTGGGCATGACAAAAAGGTCAACGAAAATCTTAAGAAAGCCAGGGATTTTGTAGTTAAATACTATCTTTAAAAGGATAGGAATGTATTTTACCTGTATATTTTGCTTGGACGTCAAGCCTTTTTTTTGGTATCTTTCAGCCTCCGTCATCAGCTTGGTTTGAATATTCTTTTTGTTCAAAATATAATTCAGCCAGACTACGAACTCTTGACGAAAGACTGAAACGATTTTCTAGCAATACCCTATGGGGAATTCACTCTTACTTCACGCACATACGCATTTTTCTCGGGCCTTTCTGTTGTCACCGGATTGTCGAGATCTGATGTTGCTGACTGTATAAGACTTCCTCGTCGTTTTCACTTTTGTTAAGGGGTTTTACACCTTAATTTTTTTCATGTTATGGAACTTGCAATATCATTTATAGTTGGCGCTCTGGTCGCGAGTATTGTCTTCTACCAGTTCATTCGCCCGAAAGCTATACATCGGGAAGAGGAAGTTAAAGCGCACCAGTCAAAACTTGTTCAGGCGGCTGAGAAGCGTGCAAGCCAGATTGAGCTTGATGCTCGCGAGAGGGCAAGCAAATTGCAGGAAAAGGCAATGGATGCCACTCGGGAACTTAAGCAGGAGGAAAAGGAGATGCGCGATAAGTATGAAAAACTTCAGCATAAGCTCATTGAACGCGAGGGGAGTCTTGAAAAACGCGTTCTTACCATTGACCAGAAGATGAGCGATCTCGAAAAGCGTGAGGAGGGAATTCACGTGCGTGAAAAGGAGACTCAGGCGCTTATGGAAAAGGAGCTTTCGGAGCTTGAGCGCATATCCGGTTTGCAGAAATCGGAGGCCCGGGATCTCTTCCTCAAAAAAATTGAGGCTGATGCCCGCGAAGATGCCGTTATCATGCTTCAGAAGGTTGAATTTGAAACCAAGGAGGAGGCGGAAAGGAAGGCAAGAAAGATTATTACTCTTGCCATTCAGAAGTATGCTTCTGAGGTGGCTTCGGAATCCACTTCGACTGTCGTATCGCTTCCAAGCGATGATATGAAGGGTCGTATTATCGGACGTGAGGGCCGAAATATTAACACCTTTGAGAAGCTTACCGGTGTTGATGTGATTGTGGATGACACTCCGGGATCAATTGTTATTTCCGGGTTTGACCTTCTCCGCAGATATATCGCTAAAGTCGCTCTTGAGAGATTGGTTGAAGACGGAAGGATTCATCCGGCAAGAATTGAGGAGGAGATTGAGAAGGTACGCAAGGATGCCGCACAGCTTATTAAAGAATGTGGTGAAAAGGCGGTGTTTGAGATGGGCTTAACCGGTGTACATCCGAATCTTGTAAAGATTATCGGCCGACTGCGATTCAGGACTTCTTATGGGCAGAATATTCTTAAGCACTCCATTGAGGTTGGATATCTTGCCAGTGCTCTTGCTTCAGAGGTCGGTGTCGATCCGGAACTCGCCAAAAAAGCAGGATTCTTCCATGATATCGGAAAGGCCGTCGACCATGAGGTCGAAGGGCCACATGCTCTTATCGGAAAAGATATTCTTGAGAAGTTTAAAATTGATCCTATCGTGGTGCAGGCTGTTGCCGCCCACCATGAGGATATTTCCGCTGATGATAATATCTATGCCGGTATCGTGATGGCCGCTGATGCCATATCGGGTGCGCGTCCGGGCGCACGAAGCGAAACCCTTGAATCGTACATTAAGCGTCTTAAGGAACTTGAGGATATTGCCAATGGTTTTGAGGGTGTTAAAAAATCCTATGCCATTCAGGCCGGAAGAGACCTTAGAGTCTTTGTTGATCCGGAGAATGTGGATGATCTTAAGACCATGCAGCTTGCAAAGGATATTGCGAGAAAGGTGGAATCCGATATCGAATTCCCAGGAGTTATCAAGGTTCACGTTATTCGTGAGAAGCGGGCGACTGAGCTTGCCAAGTAAATTCTTAGGTCTTGGGGGGAGATGTACTGGTGACATCTCCCTTCTTTTTATTGATTCGGGTTGACTTGGAATATACCGGGTTTACAATCAGTGCGCTCGCCTTAAGGTTTTGAGCGAAACAGATATCAAAGATTCTTAACACAAAAAACATGACGGAAGATAAACTTTCTGTACTCAAAAGATTTCTCGATACCGCCAGAAGCGCCATCGCTTCTGCCGAGGAGATTCTTTCCGATATTGCCGGAGGAGATCTTGTTACCCATGCCGATTACGGCATTGAAGCGAAGCGCGTTGGAGCCGTTTCTGACGGCGGGAAAGTTATTGAGGGGGTTTTTAATGGTGAAAGAATGGTCGGCCCCGATGGTAAGGAGTATCCCGTACCTGCGAACTACGCATCTAAATCGAAACTTGTTCCCGGAGACGTGCTTAAACTCACCATCCATGATGATGGAAAGCTTTTGTATAAGCAGATAGGTCCAATCCCTCGCAAAACTGTTATCGGAACTTTGGTTCGGGACGGAAATAAGTACGGCATTATGACGGACGACAAAACATACGGTGTTCTTCTTGCGTCCGTGACATACTACAAAGCGAGCCTTGGTGATCAGATCAGTCTGATTATTCCGGATGTTGGAGAGAGCGAGTGGGGAGCTATCGAGGCTGTTTTGCCGAAGATGTAGCTTTCTTTAATCTCTTCTTATTTTTTTCCCAGAGCTTGAGCGCCTCCTCGGCGGTGCTTACTTTGTCGTTTTCAAAAACCCATGTGTGTCTGGCGATAATCTTCTCCGCCACTTTTTTAAACATGCTTTCCGGCGTAAACAATTTTTTTTCTTTTGCCACCTGAAGCATGAGTGCGAGCGTGAAGCAAACGTCTCCCATCTCTTCTTCCAGATTTTCCATATCTTTCTTTTTGAGTGCCGCTCGTACCTCTCCCGCCTCCTCGTTGAAACACTTCATGAGTGATTCGATCGTTTGCGCCTTGTCCCACGGACATCCTTTTGGTCCGCGCAGTTTTTCCGTCATTCCCATGAGTCTTTCAAATGAATTTGAAATTCTTCCCTTTACGTAGTCGTCGAGAATCCGGCTGTGATCAAAAGCGAGATTTTTCGGGATCTCTTTGCTGTCCACAAGCATCACTTTTTTTGCGTCACTGCCGGCAAGCGGTTTCCCGCTTGCTTCAGCCACAAAAACGACAGCTACCGCGTGTCGTCTCGGATCTCTTTTCGGATCGGAGTACACACCAAATATCCGGCGTATGTGAATTTTCAGTCCTGTTTCTTCGAGTGCCTCCCTTCTTGCCGCTTCTTCCACCGTTTCACCGTACTCCACTCCGCCTCCGGGGAGTGCTATCCCGTAGGGCTTGTATTTTCTTTCGATCAACACGATCTTTCCTTTGTGTTCAATGATCAGGTCGACTGCGAGGAATGGTTTTTTCATGCGTGGGTGTTAAAGATTTTCCTTTAATTTTTTTGCGATGTACTCTCCGCAACATTCAATAAGCGTATTCATCGGCGCTTCTTTTATTGACTGAATCGATCCGAATGTTTTTAGAAGTTTTCGTTTCATGATCACTCCGACACCCGGGATAAGATCAAGTTGTGACTTGGTAATCTTCTTTGCGTGAGAACTGGTGCTGAAATCATGCGCGAACCGGTGCGCTTCATCTCTTATGCGCTGGATGAGGTACAGCGCCTGAGAGTTTCTCGGAAGCTTCAGTGAGCCCAGTTTTTCCGGCATGAATATCTCCTCCTCTTTTTTTGCGAGCGAACAGAGGTTAATCCCTAAATTATCCGTCCCCGTTTTCTTAAGCGCCGTTACGGCGGCGCTGAGTTGCCCCTTTCCTCCGTCGATAATGATCAGGTCGGGTGTTTCGGAGAATGAGGCGTCTTGCTCCAGTTTTATACGGTTGTATACAAACAGAACGGGTTTTTGGGAACACCTTGCGCACTCTTTCCAGTATTTCTTCAGCTCTTCAGGAACGGCCTTAAGCCGCTTGAAACCGAATTTCTCGTAATATGGCGCGAAGGACTCAAGGCATGACACGTATGCTTTCCTCAGTCTCAATTTTTCCATGAGTTTTCGCATCATCGCATATCCGAGGTTTTTTCCTCTGGAGTCTTTGTCGACCCAGAGTGAACTGATTATCGGCAGGGTTCCTGCGAATCGCACTCTTCCGAGTGCGATAATTTTCTTCTCCTTCTTAAAGAGAAGAAAATTTTCGTAATGAAGATCTTTAGTATCGAGTTTTTCTTTTTTGAGTATTCCGAATATCTGTGAGATATCTTTTTTTACCGGTTTTGATGTTCGGAAGTCCGTCACCTCTTCGGACGCCGCCAGTTTTTTCAGTCTGCGGGACAGAACTTCCTCCATGGAGGCGAAATCGTCGATATCGCCCTGGGAAAGATGCTGTATGCGGAAGCGTCTGTAATATTCCGGCTTTGGTGAGCCCTTTTCGAATACCACCATGGAGCCCACCGTCTCCACTCCGGCTATGTGGGAGATGTCATAACATTCAATTCTTTTGAGTTCCTTTTCTATTTCTAAGAATTCCGCCAATTCTTTACATGCTCCCGTTGTTTTTTCCGAGTCACTTACCCATTTCACTTTCGTTTGCTTCGCGAAACTTCCCGCATTTTTTTCCGAGAGCTCCAGCATCTTATTTTTCTTACCCTTCTGAGGATTCATTATTTTTACCGAATGGGAAGATTTCTGTTTCAGCCATTCTTCAATGGCGTCTTTGTCTTCCAATGTTTCTCGGATGAAGATTTCATCCGGAATATCCGTTGCATCCGCGTAATACCACTGAAGGAAAGATTCCGCGCGGTTTTTATCGTCATTTTCCGGTGAGCTGAGTTCAAAATTTTCCTGACCGATCAGTTTTCCTCTCCTGAACTGAAAGAGGTTGACGTACGTCTGCTCGAATTCGCTTCGGATGCCTATCACGTCCCTGGACATAAGGTCCGGTTCGGAAACGGCTTGTGGTGTGAAGATATCCTTGATGGCGTTAATCTGATCACGGATGTGCGCTGCGGTCTCAAATCTCTTTTCGTCCGCCATTTTCATCATGCGGTACGTGAGTCGGGTGATGGTTTGTTGGTAATTGCCGGAGAGAAAATCTATGAGATTTTCCACCATCTCACGATATTCTTCTCTTGATATGTTTTTTATACAGGGCGCATCACATCTTTTGATGTGATAATCCATGCATGGTATTGCAGAAGAGCCTTTTACCGTCAGTTCTCCGTCGGTGAAGTGCATATCGAGATTGCATGTGCGGTATCGGAAGATCTTTCGTAAGAGATTCAGTGTTTTTTCCACTTTTGCGGAGCTCGTTTTGGGTCCGAAGTATTTCGCTTTGTCTTCCGTGACGCGTCTTACTATCTCTACGCGCGGGAAGTCTTCGTTTACCGTGACTTTTATGTACACATATCCTTTGTCGTCTCTCATCAGGATATTGTATTTCGGTCGGTGCTTTTTAATGAGGTTTGTTTCCAGAATTATCGCCTCGAGTTCCGATCCGGTTTCGATGTATGCGATGTCCTCGATCTGTTCCACCATTTTTTTTGTTTTCGGAGAATGGTGTTTTGAATCCTGAAAATACTGCAGTACACGGTTATGCAAACTTTTTGCTTTTCCGATGTACAGAATTTCACCCTTTGCGTTTTTCATCTGGTATACGCCGGGGCCTTTCGGTGTGGATTTGGCGATCCTTTTTATTTTCTGAAAAAGTTCCGCCTCACGGGTTTCTATATCGTTTTTTGTGGTCTTGATCTGTTTCTTTGGTTGTTTCATGGTACATATTCGTACGTTTACTATATAGCAGGGAATGGGTGTCGTAAATTCGATTATTTTGCTTTCCAGTACCATGTTTTCATGGTAGTATTTCCGGCGAGCTAACCCCTTTTTCGTGCAGGAAAAAGTTCAAAAATCCGAACATGCTACGCCTTTGTCGCCCAGTGCCGCGAGTACTCGTTCTAAGAAGATTTCAGATCTTCCGTTCGATTCGGGGGTCAGGGAGTACGTTAGGTATTTGCGTAGTCCCGGCAGAATTCTTCTTATGAATCTTCTTGCCGGCGTGGCTCGTGGTTTTGGTTTTTTTGTGGGAGCTACGGTTGTTGTTGGTTTGGTTACCGTTATTCTTTCCAGAATTTTTATCTCGATTCCGTGGTTGACCGATGCGGGGCAGTGGATTAAGCAGGCTTTGGATCCTTCGAATCTTAAGTCTATTGAGAGCCTGGAGTTTCTCAGAAACTCTGAAGGCAATATTGTGAAGATAATCCCTACGATTCAGTAATTTCATTTCTTATTTGCTTCTCTATGTTTCTTTCTTGGCATGGACAATCCTGCTTCAGCTTAACCAACAAAAAGACTTCCTTTGTTTTGGATCCGTATGATGAAGGTAAGGCTGGGATTAAACTCCCGGATCTGAAGGTGGATATTGTTACATTTTCATTTCCACAAAAGGAACTTAAAACAACCGATTCCATAAAGGTGTTCAGCTGGCCTGGGGAGTTTGAGGCTGCAGATGTGCGTTTTAGCGGGATATACTCCAAGCATCCGAAAACCGGGAAGGAGACGATTATTTTTAAATTTTCCGTCGATGGTATTCAGCTGTGCCACCTGGGGGTTTTGGATCACGTGCCTGAAGCGCAGGTTATCGATAAGCTTGGCAAGGTTGATATTCTTCTTGCGCCCGCCGGTGGTGATGACACCATTGGTCCAAAGGAGGTTTTGGAGATAGCCGAGGATGTGGAGCCGAGCGTTATTATTCCTATGATGTATTCGATTGCCGGTTTAAAGAAGCCAAGCGTTGATCACGCTGAATTCCTGTCCAAACTTGGACTTAAGGATCCGGAGAAGGTTGACAGGCTGGATCTTAAGGATGTCCATTTCACTCCAGGGTCTCTCAAGGTGATTCAGTTGGAACCTATTCTTGGTTAAGTTTTTTCGTTTCGTGCGCCAGTAGCTCAGCTGGATAGAGCATCGGTCTTCGGAACCGAGGGCCAGGGGTTCGAATCCCTTCTGGCGCACCATTCGACTCCCCGCTGGACGCGGGTCGCTCATGGTGTACCACCCTAGAACTCTAGGGAGTCGAATGTCATGAGCGAATGAGTGTAACGAATGAGCCGAATGGCATTCGTCGCTGGACGCGGGTCGCTCATGGTGTACCACCCTAGAACTCTAGGGAGTCGAATGTCATGAGCGAATGAGTGTAACGAATGAGTCGAAGGGCATTCCTGTTGTTGGAGTTTTAGCAGAACTCCATCTTTTTCGTGAAGGCGATTGCGTTTCGGATAACTGTGGAGACCGGTTCTTTTAAGGCATTTTTCAGATAAGCCGTGGCGAGGATGTTTGCCTCCGTGTCGGATCCTTCGTAGATTTCTGATTTCTTGAGGGCATAGATGATGTCTTCAATACAGCGGTAGGTTCTTTCGCTTGGAGTTTTTGTCACCTGTCCGATTTCCAGGGTAACCAGGGTGTTGAAGTGTGTGCTTGCCCAGTGCTCGTCCCACTGGTCCCAAGTTTTATTTCTCATATATTCCGGCATCAGCTGGATGGAGGTCGGTGTAAGGTTATTTTCTCTGTATCTTTTTGCGATAGCCTTTGCCTGTTCGGATGAATATATTCTTCCGTCCGGTGCGTAGTATCCGTTTCCTGCCGGATCGGATACTATGCAGTAGTTTTGCAGGGCGTTGTTTATTTTCTGCTCTAAGTCGAGGATGAAATTCTTCCTGCCGGTGCTGGTTATCGGGTTGTATCGAAGCGCGATCTTCGCGCTTCCCAGTGTTCCGTTGGCTATTTCCTGCCATATCTTGTTTCTTCTTTCTATCTCTTTTTTATTCGCGAATAGCGCGTCTTTAAGTGAAGGCTGTTCTTTGCCATTCATGTCTATACAAGTCTTAAGCGGGTTACCGTAATAATCTCTTCTGTGGATAGTGATACCGCTTACCATCTCGTACGTAACTTTCATTCCTGCAAGCTCACCGGACAATTTGCCCGCGACCGGTTTTTGGAGGAGGGATGATTTGAGATCCTGGTATGACATGGATTGCAGTGTCGGCCAGGTTTTCACTTCTCTGATCCCTCGCATTTTCAGGAGGTAAGACGCGTTGAGCGCGTCTTCCATTTTTTCGTAGGCAACTCCGTCGGATGAGAGGAAAATATTTTTTCCGTTTTGTATGAGGGTGATGACGTTACCCTTGCCGAGTTCCGATTCGATTTTTTCGTTGAGTTTTTGCCTGAGCATTATTGTTTCGTACTCCATCTGTTTTTTTAGGGCTTCCTTCAGGCCTCCGTTGATCCATTGATTGTTTACAACGAATTGTCCGTTTACCTGGCGTAATTTTGTCATGAGTTCCGCGTAATCGGGGAT
Organism: uncultured bacterium; assembly: GCA_963775025.1. Lineage (GTDB taxonomy): Bacteria > Patescibacteriota > Gracilibacteria > JAUYGZ01 > DAOVYC01 > CAVZHD01. The sequence continues at coordinate 480,152 of CAVZHD010000001.1, read as the reverse complement.
GTTTGCTATTTCCGCCGGTATCATCTCTTTTGGTGTTTTTTCCTGTGTGATGTTTTTTATGAAATTTTCCGATTGAGCGAGTTCCTTTTTCCTTTGCAGTTCATTTTGTTCAATTTTTTTCCAATCCTGTTTTGTTGTTCTTGCGTCTATCGTTTGGAAACTTGCGGAACAGGGGATTTCTTTGATGAGGTCCGAGCTTGGTCGTACGGTTTTGAGCAGGTTCTTCAATTCCACGTTACCCATACCGCCGTACTGCATCCAGAATTTGTATTTTGCGACGTCTTCTTTTGTTTTGAATATATAGTTGTCGTACAGGTATCCGTATCCTCCTATTTCGAACATCATTCCTTTTTGTGAATTTCGCAATATGTTGTCGAAGGATTGGCGGACTGATCGCAGGATTTCAGTGTCTCTCTGCAGTTGCTTTACCGCTTTTGAGAGTTTTTCTTCCTGCAGTTTTTGTTCATACAGTGCTCTCTCTATTTTGAGGTTTTCAGCCAGAATTTCATTAATATTGGTATATGTTCTGGACTGAATTCCGAGATTTTTCATGCGGAAGAGTCCCCGATCGATTTCTATGTTCGTAATTGCTTTCCGGAAGAGTTCGGCATCTATTTTCCCTTCCGCTCCTCCACGCGCGCCGGTTCTGCAGGCTTCGAGCGAGGGGGCGAGCTCCAGCGGTTCAATGATTCTTACGCCCAGATTGTTCATGCTTTTCTCGTTGTATACCCTGCAGGTGTCCGGCATGAAATATTTTTCTTTTTTTCTCGTGACGCCAGTGGCTTCATCGATAAGTTTTTGGAAGAGGAGCTGATTTTTGGTGTTGTCTATATAATCGGCGGATCCGTTTCCTCCCGCTATTACTGATCCCGATGCCGAGCATGGGGTGACTATCGTACTGGACCATCTCGGGTGAATGATGGTGTACGGGTCATCCACCTCTTCAATAATTCTATTTACCCATTTTTCCGCTTCGGTTCTGAGTTCCTTTGTATCCATTCCGATGGGGTAGTCACTGTTCGGCTGAAAGTAGACCCACACCCTGTTGTAGTCGGCATATGCCACTTTCATTCCGTACAATTCCGCCTGACGTTTTGCTCCGGTTTCAAACTGCCATGCGGCATTTTCCGCTTCAGCCTGTTTACTTGTCGTGATTCGAGTATCGGATATTCCGGCCGAGGCGACGGCAACTTTTTCCGGATAGGGGATATAGGTTCCGGTATATCCGCGTAGCGGATTTCTTTCCGGCATGTAATTCAGTGAGAGAAATTTTTCATTTTCCGCCCGGTGAAATACGACCGGTGTTTTTTTGGAATCAAGATATGTACGGGTTATGTCCCATGCTTTTTTGAGGTCCTGATATTTCTTTCCGTCGGCGGCCACGAATTCTCCCGTATTTAAGCCAACGACGACATACTGCCTGAGCCAGTGGCGTATCTTCTCCGATTCCAGGTCATTCGTGATCTGCTGACATGAATCGTATTTTGTGATTGTTCCGTCAGGATTTCTTATTGCTCCCGTGCAGGTTCCAAGCACTCTTGGCTGCACGGCATCTTCTATTTTTGCGGCGATCTTTCCCGGGACAAAGAGTAACGGGCTGAGCTTCTCAAAGAATGTATTCAGCGCGGAGCTTGAAATTTCTTCATACGAGTTCTGGCTGATTTTTGCGGGCAGGAGATTTTTTTCGATTCTTTCGAGCAACGTTATTCCGTTGCTCAGCTTGATCAACTCTTCCTGATTTTTTTTCGATATGAATGATGATTTCAGTATCGTCGTTTTTCTTTGCTTTAAACCACTGATCTGTCCACTTACAGATTTTGCGATTGTTTCTGCCGACTGCAGCTGCAGGCGTAAACCCGAGAGCCACTTTTTTGTTTCGTCCGGCATCAGGTTCCAGTATTTTCCGACGGATGCGGCGACCGCTCCGGCACTCATTATGTTTTTCAAATTTGCTTCCGCTTTCACTTTGTCTTTTTGCATATAGCCGATGATTCCGAGTGCCAGCGCGATGCAAAGCACTATCGCGACTCCGCCGCTTGTTTTTACGAGGGTTTCTATTTTACTTCCGAGGGAACTCCCAAGTGATGCCAGCTGTTTTTCCGTTTGTGCATTTATGGTGTTGGTTTGGATGGCGGACTTGAGGGATGCGGGGATGGGGAGTGATTCCACGAGACCTTTGAATTCCGTTGCTATGTTTTCGATGGAGATTCCCTGCCCAAGGCTTCCGGCAAGCCTTTTTACAAGCGAGAGATCGGATTCCAGAAGCAACTTCCGGAACATTGTTTCCCAGCTTGCTCCCGCCGCTGAATTTCCGCTCATGGCGAGCGAAAGTTGCACGAACCCTTTCGCGAGCTCAGAAGGACTGCCTGCGCTTGTTTTCATGAGTGCCGTCAGAATACCCATTTCAGCCGTTTTCGCCTCCGGCGGATTCAGTTCGACATTTTGAACACTCTCTTTATCGGTTACATCAATAAAGTTTACGAGCACATTTTGATTTGCCGTGTTATTCACCCGAAACGTTGCCGTTTCGTTTAATTTCGGCACAACTCCTACCGTAAGCGGTGCCTGAAAGCGAGCGCCGGAAGGCGCGAGCATCTGCGGATAATTTGCAACTGAAAGGCTGGAATTCGGATTTACTGTGGCGAGCCTCAACAGGGAGTCGCCGGACTTGATTCTCATGCCCTGCGCTAGCGTTTCATACATCCTGTCTCCATACATGGGCTCCGGCTTCACTCCTGTCAGGATTCCATTGGGGCCCTCTTTGTAGAGGGCGAAGTGGAGGTGATCACCGATGAAAGGGGTAGCGTTAGTTGGTAGTGGTACAACTCCCCCTGTATTACCCGCGAGTCCTACAACAGCCCCTTGATCAATTCTGGTGCCAACACTTAAGTGGTCAACACTATTTATTCGTAAGTGTGCATATCTACTTATGTATACTTCTCCATTCTCTGCGATGTGTCGTATGAGTATGTATGTTCCGTAACCCTTCTTTTCGTCCGTTTTGTGGATTGCTACAACCGTTCCGGAGGCAATTGCGATTATTTCATCGGAATTTTTTATGCTTAGATCAAAATCAACCGCGTATATATCTTTGCCCGTGTGCATGTTGCACTCATAACCGCAATTCAGCATTATCCCATTTGTCACTTTTTGCTCCTTGAACGGAACAACCATTTTCAAAATGTTCTCCAAGCCTGCCGCGTACACGCTTAGCGATGTCAGTACTCCTGCGATGAGGCAAGCAACTATAATATTTTTCTTTATGTGCTTCATTTATTTTGTGATTCTGAAATATGAATCGGCAATTTCTTTGTGTGTTATTTTACAAATGTCATTTTCGTGAAATGGATTTACGAAAACATAAAGATGAGTGTTTCCTTTAATTGCGGTTGTTCCGTATGTCGCTCCAAATTCATCTTTTGTTACGTCTGTGAACACCACATGATTTCCGTATTGTGTTGTTTTTTCCTCCAGCATGGCAAAAACTTTCTTCTCTCCCTCCTTCCAGTCATCGAATGAGATGTTTTCCAAAATGTGCATTTCCGATCGACAACTTAGATCGGTATCTTTTGTGTCGTCATTTTTTGGTCTGAATATTGCTACATATCCAAACTCTTCATTATATGAAAAGAACCCCGTATCAAAGGGGAGTCTTAGGCCAAACCCCTCCTTCCTGTTTTCAAATATCCAGTAGTTTTTATATTTCCTTAGCGTGAAGCCTGAAGCTTTTTCGACATCGGACTTTCGTTCCTCCATGTTTCTCGTTTCCTGAACCATTCTTTCTTCTTCTACCATTTGGACTGTTGGTGAGATTTCCGGCATTGCATCAATAATTGCATCGATCTCTTCTTCGGTGATCTGACTTTCTTCCGTTACCGCAACTTCCTGTTTGTTTTCTACAACCGTGTTTTGTTCCTGATCATTTTCTATCGTTGTATTTTGTTCCTGTTGATTTTCCACCGCTGTGTTTTGGCAGCCGGTGAGAAGCGGAGGCAGGAGGACGAGGAGTAATAGTGCTGTGAGTAGTTTTTTCATAGAGGGGTGTGGGAGAAAAATAAAAATATTGAAAACGATTTTCATCGTATGGCAACTTTCCATAAAGAGTCAATCGCCGGACGAAAGAAATATGAGGAATTTCATGAAATGGAAATTATTGAAACGACACTTGCAAATAAATTGAAAGTATGTTATAGTATTATATCTTCTGAAAAAAATAAGTCCGCCAAGCCAGCCGTCGCCTTAATGCGATGGCAGTACGCTTGGTTTTTTTGTTTCTCTTCTCTTCGTTAATTCATATCTAACAAAAACACATATGGTAAACGTTAATCCGTCATCCAAACGTGGATGTTCGCATGGATCGAATGGGCGACCGCCTTTTTTCCGAAAGTTTGGAAAGAAGTTTATGGCGTTTCTTGCAGTAGTGATTTTGACAGTGGCTACGGCTGTGTTTGGGACTGATAAGAGTGAGTGGTTGAAGGGGAGTATTATGGAAAGTAGTCCGTTTTCTATTGGCGAACACGCTAATATTCCATTTGAAGCAAAAACGGATACTATGGGCGGCACTTCCTTTTCATTCACCATACTTGGTGCCACATATACTGTTTCTTATACCAATGCTCCGGGTGTGGACGATTTTGACCTAAATATTGGGCAGAATGCAATAAAATATAATGTGGATCCTATTGGATTTACCCCTTCTGATAATGAGGCGTTTCTTGCCAGCCTCCTCTCTCCGCCGGGTGTATCGATTGTGAACGCGGTGCCCGGTGATGGTGTTGTGGAGTTTAGGACTGTTGTACCTCAAAATGATCCAACTGTTACATTTACTAACAGTGGATCAGGTGTTGACGTGCAGACTCCTCCGGGAATTTCTTATGGTCAGAATCCTGCTCCGGAAACGTATGCTTTACAGCCGGATAGTTCGGGTGCCATCAAATATAATTACCTCTTCTCTACCGGTGAGAGTGTCAATTATTTACACCATTATTCTGGTAATTTTTTCGGTGATGTAGCGGCAGCGTTTACATCGGTGCTTCCTCCTGACTATACCGTCACAGAAGATGGTTCTACAGTTGAGGTGAGTCGCAACTTGGCTTTTGTACTAACTGAAACACCAACAAATTTTGATCTTCCGACTATTACTGTCTCTGATGAGTTGAATGTGCGTCAGGGTGCAGACGTGTCTTATACACTTACCACCGGTACCGGGTCAGACTATTTTGCGAGCGAACTTGAGGTTGCTGTTTATTTGAATGGTGCTTATGCGGGTACTGCTACGGGTTCGCCGTATATTATTAATACTTCCGCGCTTTCCGGAGATTATATTGTTGAGTTCCAGTATCGTGACATAAATAATCCGGCTGTTTTTGCTTCGGGCACAGACTCTTTCAGGGTTGTTGATACCAACGTTGCTTTCTCGTGCTCTGCAGACGATTTGCAGGTGACGTGTACAAGTTCTGCTACGAGCAACTCGGTGCCTCCATTCACTATCGACCGATGGGAGTTTAATGGTAATGTTGTCGCCCCGGTTGGCGATACTGGATCATTTACATTTCCGACTGCCGGAACATACAATGTTGAATTGTTTGTTAATGACGAGCTGGGTGCTACTAGTGCTGTATTGTCAGTAAGCGTGAGTGTCGGTGGTGGCAATCCTGGCGCAAATCCTATTATTGCTGAGATACTTGGTATTGGCGAAGCGACTTTGCCTGTAGACCAGACGATGGAGGCGGCGGGGGAGGAGTGTTCCATCCAAAGTGAACCTGGTTGCGATGATGGTGACACTATGAATTGTTCCATCCAAAGTGAACCTGGTTGCGATGATGGTGACACTATGAATTGTTCCATCCAAAGTGAACCTGGTTGCGATGATGGTGACACTATGAATTGTTCCATCCAAAGTGAACCTGGTTGCGATGATGGTGACACTATGAATTGTTCCATCCAAAGTGAACCTGGTTGCGATGATGGTGACACTATGAATTGTTCCATCCAAAGTGAACCTGGTTGCGATGATGGTGACACTATGAATTGTTCCATCCAAAGTGAACCTGGTTGCGATGATGGTGAAAATATGAACAACATACTTTCCCATGGTGTGTCGAACAGTTCTCCGCCAGTCTTTGGTTCTTTAGTGTCTCTTATCGCACGCAGCTTCTCATTTCCCGATTTAAATTTCGGTTTTGCTGTTGGGAATGTGGGTAAGCATTTAGTTGCTGCTAATTGTGGTGAAAGCGACAAGGTGCTTACGGGGAAGGCTTTCGTATGTCTGTTTCAGGATTATTTTGGTGCAAATAATTCCAGAGGTTATACCCGTTCGTCTAATAATTCCATGAATGCAAAAGTGATTGTGGATTTGGTAGTACGACATCAAAACTATTCCGAGATGGCTTCTGAGGATGTTGTAAATATGGCATCGTTGTATGTGGCGACTGAATTTGGTAAGACTCTTTACGATCAGCTTACTGTTGGTGAAGCGCAGAAAATCCTGGGAGAGTTTATTTCTAAAAGGTTTTTGTCGACACTCTAAAAAATAGTCCCGATTGTCGTTTTGTCTGCAGTGGAACTACGTAGCGTCCGCATGCTTCAGAGCAATCTCCTTCCTATTCTTTTATAGAGAGGCTTTTTTTAAGATCGAGTACCTGTTGCCATTCTTTTGAATTCTCTACGGGGATTCCGGATTTTGCCGATTCTTTCGTGAGGAGTTTGAGTGACTGGCTATAGAGTTTTTCAGCGTCTTCGGGCCTGCCAACGCCAGCAAGTGCTGTTGTGTAGAGTATGGCGTCTTTGCATGTAAGATTTTCTCTTGGTAAGTAATCTAAAATTACCAAAGCGTCTTCGTATCGTTTTTCGGATACTAGTTCATTTGAAATTTCTAGTGCGATTGGCAGAAGTTCTGACTTGATGTACGGCCTTATTACTTTTTCCTTCAGGCTGTCGAGTCTTTGCTTGAGGTATCGTACATAAATCCAGTCAAATGTATTTTGTGGACTCATATCTTCTCTGTTTGCTGTCTCCAATAATTCTTCCATCGCCTCAACTAATAATTTGTTTGCATCTTGAGTTTTATTCTCAGATATCGCCATGCCCCTAATGCATTTGTCACTTGCGAACATATTTTTATCCGGAGTCTGTAAACTCATATTTTCTGCTTCCTTTGTATTGCCAACCAAATAATGTGCAAATGCTAAATCAGAATGAATTTCTTGCTGAATTCTTTCGTATGTTGTTGTTCTGGAAAGTATTTTTTTTGCGTTTTCGAGCCTTGTAATTGCTGCCTCAGGATTACCGTTGAAAGATTCTAGCTCTGCGATGTGTAATTGTGCAAATATTGTACGCTTAAAGTCACCCTCCCTTTCCATTTCTGCTAATTGTATATACGCCTGTTCGTTTGCAAGCGATAGGAATGATTGATCATTATTTGCGATCCATTGCTCGACGTAAAAAATTCTTTTACTTTCTGCTTCGGCAAAGTGATGAAATTCATTTTTTGTTTCATCGTTTGTGTTGAATTGTTTCCACTTACCTCTTTCAAGATTATTTGCTAGTGCTATGGCAATTATATTCTGGTGTCTTTTACCTTGTTGTGCCTTTGATGTTCCCATCGTAGATTGAATTACCAGTTTACCAAGTTCTATTTTGCTGTTTTCTGTTTGTTCTAAAATAGTGTCAATTTGTTCGCAAGTGCTTTGTCTTACTTTTTCTGTATATAAATCTACTCGTGTTAAACAATCATGGATTAATTCTCCAATATATTGAATTTCTTCTAGTGATAATAAGTTTATTAGCTTTTCTCTTTCCGTAGCATCTATTTCGGCTGTTGCTTGTTGTGCTTCCGGGAGTTTTTTAAAAAGCATTTTAAACACTTTTGTTGCTCGTTCTGTTAATTTTCTGCTGTTTAACATTTTTGCTGCTACTGCTATATTTCGCAATACTGTTAATATAATCGACCCCGATTTTACTTTAATTGCCAGAGCGAGTGCCTCCTGGAGATATGGTATTTCATTAACTCTGTGTTCCATCATTTGGCTTGTTGAATTTGCAATTAGTGCTTGTTTTTGTTCATCTTTTAAATTAATTGCTATTTCCCTAAGTTCTTTTGCTAGATCTAGCGAATCTATTATTAGTCCGTTTCTTGTCATGCTCCTTTGCATCTCAAATTTTATGTTAAATTTCTCAATGAGATTATTTGGCTCTACGTATTTTAATGCGTTGCCGTAAATCTGAATTGCTTTTGGGTGTGCAATGTTCATCTGTCCTGCCTTCAACAAGTATCCCTTCGCCATCTGTTCTATATTCGCAATCTTCAGGAGCTCTTCCTCCTTCATTCCCGCCTCCGTCTTCTTTGTCTGAAGTCTTTGTGCGGCCTCATCGTAGTGAGTCGCTATAGATTCGATGAGGAGTTTTTTGAGGTCTTCGAAGTTTTTCTTGTCGGATTCGATTTGTTCCTGAGCCAGGGTGAGTGATTCACTGAAGGAGTCGCTCTTTAAGAAGGTTACGAGTGAGTCGTTGATGGTTTTTCCGGCGGGGTCGCCGAATGACTTGATTACGTTTTCGATGAGTGCGGTGATTTCGAGCGAGAGGTCGGAGAGCTGTTTACTCTTTGCGGCGAGTTCCGTGTCGAGGAGTTTTTTCTCGCTTTCGAGTGCTGTTCTCTTTTCTTCCGCTCCCGTTTTCTTTATTTCCGCTGCCAGTGCGGCAACCTTTTCTTTGAGTTCCTTGATTCTTCCGGGAATGGCTGCTTTTACTTCGAGTTTGGTTTCAAGTTCATCGAGCGGGAGGGTGAAGCCCTGAGTGTTCGAGAGCAGTGAGTCTTCCAGCGTCTCGGATATCTCGGTGACTTTTGTGAGCAATGTTTTGAGTTCCGTGATGTCGGCATTGGGATTTTTTTGCATGAAGTTTCTTATCCTCTTTGCCGTAACGGCAAGTTCCGGTTGTTTTTGCAGAAGGAGCTTTGTTGTTGTGGCTGAGTCGAAGCGGATGATGTTTTTGATAATTTCGAAGGCTTCGCTTGATAGGTCCGCTTTGGTGCCGACAATATCCAACTGTCTTTCCTGCGCGAAGGCTGCGGCGAGGTGGCGATTTTCTTTGTAGGCGGCAATGACTCCACTGGCGTCCTTCATGATGGCCATGGTTTTTCCGAAGGCGGATCTTGCGTGGTCGGCTACGTCTTTTGGATCTCCCAACTTTGCTTTTTCCGCCGCCTTCTTTTCCGCCGCCTTTTTTTCTGCTGCCCCTTTGCTGATTATCTGGGTTTTATCTGTTCCGGATATTTCGGACATGACTGCGCTGGATTCGGTGATTCTGAAGATCTGTTCACCTCCGCGTTTTCCCGCTTTCTGAAGAAAGTTGTACGGATTTCGGGAGAGCGTCATCAGAGCCACTGATATTTCTTCGAAGTTCATGTCGGGGAGGGGATGCTGATTATCGGTGAATGAGTCCCTTTTCATGTCAGCTATCAGTTTGAGGTCGGAGGCGGTAAAGCCTTCCGGCATCAGAAGTGCGAGGAATATGATGTTTTGGAATCCCTTGTTGAGTTTTTCGAGTCTGTTTTTAAAGAGACGAGCTTCATCGCACCACGGAGAAATGTGCTGTTCCCAGACACCCAGCTCCGAACTCGCGCCCAGGCCCGTGGAGCCCATGGTGAAGGCGAGGGTCTTGTCGGAGAGAATGTGGAGGGGGCCGTTTTCATCAAATCTTGTTTCGATGTACTGACTATTTCTTAGGACATCGAAAAGAATACGGTCCGCCTTCACGGGGTTGCCATTCGACTTTCCGGCTATTGCCTGGAAAAGAACCGTTGGTTCAGTGTAATCTTTGTTGATGAGTTTAATGAGCTTCTCTTTTGCGGCTTCATCTTTTATCTCTTCAATAACCGTGAACGCGTCGCCGCGCGTTACATAACTCTGGGAAGCTTTTCTCTTCTCTCTTTTTTCCGCGAATGTTTTCTTTAAGTTTTCCGGAAGTGTTTGCGAAAGTGTAAGTATTACGGAGCTTGGAAGCTCTTCACTTAGCTGGAATACTGTTTTTTCGCCTTCATGTCTATTCTGGCTTTCCGACTGGAAGCGGACTTTTTGCAGAAGAAGTTGTACCAGTGCTTCTTCGGGAAGTTTCGGAATTTTGAAATTGAGTGTTGCTGCTCCGGTTGTTGTTGCCGGTTGATCCTTTGCTTCCGGATCTTCTCCCGTCTCCAGAAACTGCACCATCCTCATGGCCGCCCGATTCTTTTCTTTTCCTGTAGGAGTTATGCCGCCATTCTGCGTTGCTAAAAATAGGTGAACCGGATTTTCGCATTTCGCGTTTTCTAAATTGCGGATTACTTTGAGCGAGAACTCATCAGCGAAGTGCAGGTCATCGATGGCAACGCAAACGGATTGTGCTTTTGCTTTCTGTTCGATGAACGCAACGACGATTTCCCTTAAGAATCTTTTCTCCTCGGTAGCATCCAGGGAGATGGTTGGTATTCCCTTTCTTTTTTCCTCGGGAAGAAGGTATTCCAAAAGGAGTGGCGCGAAGTAGTCGAGCTCCTTTGGTTTCAGGGTCTGTTTTACAAATTCGAGTATCTCTCCGGCGCTTTTGTTTTCACTCAACTCTTCTCCGTATATTTTCCTCAGAATATCGAACCACGGAGCGAGTGCCGTGTTCTGCTCTTTATGCTGACAGCATGTTTTTACCAAAAAGATGTTCTCTCCATTTCCGTTTCTTTTTGCAATCTCCCGTTCACACTCAAGCACGAGTCTCGATTTTCCTCCGCCTTCGGCGCCCTGTACCAGCATTCGTGAATATCCTGTCGTAGTGAAGAATTTTTTCAGCTCTTCCGAAAATTCATCTTTGTATTCCAGAAGTTCACCAACATGTTCCCGCTCTTTTTTCCTCACGGAAGATTGCCAGATGACAGACTCTTCCGATTTTCCCTTCATGGTTACCCACAGGGGATGTACCGATTCGGTGCTTACGAGTTGCCTTACGGTTTCGCTGTAGAAAACTCCACCGACATGGTCTTTGTCGTAAGCATAGCGAGTGGCGGCGTCGCGGGCGGCGGTATTTACCTCATTTCCTATGCAGGTTATTTCCCACCTTCTTCTTTTGTTATCGTTACAGGTGTCTTCCGTTACCTGTCCCGCAGGGCCGAACAGGTTGGTTCCCTGCTCGCAGCCTAGGTACGCCGCGAAACCGGCTTTCTTGAGTTCATCATACAGTTCATTGGCACAGCCGACGGCTGTGTCGGCATCGTCCGGCTTTGGCGGCCAGAAGATGATGACTCCGATGGATCCGTTAAACTTATTAATCACTCCTCCCCAGGCTGTAACCACGCGGAAGAGGATGTTGTTTACGGTGTCGTATGCTTCTTTGAGTTCTTCATTACTTTTTTCACCGCGTGCCACCTCTTCTTCCAGTTCCGCGATGTGCGGAATTTTTATGTACGATACGAAGAATCTCTCGAGTACCGGCTCTTTTGCCTGAAGAATCCTCTCCAAAACCTGCGGTTCGAAACAGTTTTTACACTTTTCTTCGAGTTCATGCGGGAATGGCGTGTTTTCCATCGTTGCCCGATGGAAGGTGTGATATTTTTGGAGCAGGATTTTGTCGGTTCCTTCTTTTAATCTCACTTCAAAATCCGTCACGCCCGGTTTTCCCTTTCGTGCTCTTGGAACAAATTCCATATACTCTTCGCAGCCGAGGGTCACGAGGCGATTCTTGGTTTCTTCACTTACATAGGTTGTGTCTTTTGCCGCCTGTGACTGGATTATTTCCATTTCATTTGGGCCCGGTCCGGTAACGTGGAAGTTGTAGCGTGTAGGAATGCCATTCTCTTTGTTTATCGCGTGTGCCGGAGTGACGGATAGAAAGCCTGTTCCCGTGTGTACTCCAACACTCGCTCTTCTTTTGATCTTGAGGGCAACGCCGTACGGGGCGTTTGAGAAAGAGTTCGTTTCACTCTGGAAACTGAACTTTCCCATGATGCGGGTACAGTTGAACTTGGGGCTTACCGGTTTCGCGTGGTTTTCCAAGGGAAGTACATAGTCACGGTACAGCGTGTTATCCTCACTTCGATATTTTGCAATTACTTTAATTTTGCACGTGATCTGTTTTTTCGGAATCTCTATGTTTTCCTGACCGGCGCTGAGTTGCGCGATGATCTGATCCTTTTTTGATGTGTCGATAATTTCGTAGGTAATTGGGATCTCCTCTTCGATGGTTTTTCCTTTCTCGGGAACGGCTGATTGTTTGCTTCGCATGTGCGTATCGATGGCATCAAGTATCATCTGCTTGCTGTCTCTTTCATGCTTGTTGAGTAAGCCAACAATCATAATGTTGGCGATCTCTTCCGTGGTTTTCCCCGCTTTGTTTTTGCTTATGACCGTTTCGATGAGTTCTTTGTCTGATTTCTCATAATCGAGGCCAGCCTCCTTGGGAGGCGTCATCAGGTATTCGTGGACTTTGGTTCCCTGCTTCAGGTCATGCGTCAGATATTCATCAAGTTTTTTCTGGAGATGTATCTGCATCAGGACTCCCGAGAGAGCCGCCCTTTCTTCGTGGCGTGCTCCGGTGAAGATGACCTGTATGGCATCGCCACCAAACATCACGGTGTCTCCTCCGAGTTTGTTTACGACCTCCAAAGACGCGACGATGGCGCCGTTAATGAGTTCGTTAATTCTGTTTCCGGATTCCTCCTTTCCGTAGATTTTTGTGAGAAGTTCGCTTAAGCCCGTAAAGTTTGCCTGATCGCAAAAGAGGTGGCTGCAGTTGTGGTTTGTCTCGAGGTATGGAGCCTGGTCGATCGCCTTGAGTACGAAGTTTGGTATTGCCGCCTGAAGGCGTTTGCTGTGCAGTTTCCTCTCGATCGTCTCTCTCGTCTTTTTCCGCATTATTGTTTCCTGATTTTCTTTCGGAAGTCCGCGGGAAGCAAGAATTTGCTTCGCCCGCCTTGTAGTCTCTCCGATCACGTCTGCGGATTCATCCTCGTCTTCTTCAGATATTTTTTCATCCGTGTCATTTTGATCTTCTTCATCTTCAAAAATGGACTCCTCCTCTTTATTATCAAAATTGATAAGGTTTGTATCCTTATTCTCTGGGATTTCGGGATTCTTCGGTTTTTCGTCCGGTGAAACTGGCATGGGCTAAAACAAAGATATGGAAGCGGGTCTTTCCACCCTTGTGAGGGTGAGAAAAAGTAACATACAAACCAATCTTTGTCAATGTTTTGACGAGGATTTTTTACCCACTGATCCGGTTTTTTTTATGAGGTTATCTGTACCGTTCTCGGGAAGCCGGCGAGGTCTCTTTTTATCTGCAATTTTCTCTTTGGAAAGCGCTTTTTTATCTCTCTTTCTATGGCTTCCGTCTGGCTAAACCCTATCTCGAAGAACATTGCGTCAAAATGGATGTTTTTCTTCACGATCTGATCCATGAGCTTCCGGTAGAGATCAAGGCCGTCTTTGCCCCCCAAAAGGGCTTCTTTCGGCTCGAATTTACGTACATTCGCCGCTATAAAATTATTTGTCCGTGTTCCGATGTATGGCAGGTTTGCGATGATGATTTTTGGGGTTTTTAGCTCTTTTTTTGGCAATGCGGACAGGAGATCCGATTTAAGAAGGGTGATGTTTTTTTCACAATCCTGTTTTTTCCTGTTTCGCTTCGCAACCGCAAGCGCTTTTTCGTACTTTTCCAGGGCTATAACCCGAATTTCCGGCAGTGTTTTTGCCAGCGCTATCGCAATGCAGCCGCTTCCCGTTCCGATGTCCAGGAAGAGCCGGATTTTCTGGTGTTGTTTCCAGAAGCTGATGGCATCTTCCACCACCTCTTCGGTTTCGGGGCGGGGGATAAGAACCCCCCTGCTTACCACTATCGGAATTCCGAAAAATTCCTGTGTTTTTGTGAGGTAGGCAATCGGTATGCCTTTCGCTCTTTTTTTCAGGAGCTGCAGGAACGTTTTTTCCTGTGGCTTCGCAATCGTTCTTTCAGGATTCTTAAATATATCTTCCCGCGTGATTTTCATTACGGAGCACAGCAGAAGTTCCGTGTCCAAACCGGGAGTTCCCGAAGAAGGGGTGAGTAGTTTTTTACCCTTGCCGATACAGTCAGCGATACTTGTCATGAGAACAGTGAAAGCTGGTCTTCCTTTTTTGGTTTCTCGATTATTTTTCTTGGCATGTGATCTTCGTTTCTATCCAGCGGCATGTTTTTCCATTCCTTGAGTCTTCTCATGAGCGAATAGAACTGAAGACTTTCAAAAAGTTTTATTGCTTTATTGGTATCAAAATCTTTTGTTGCGCATTTATTCAAATCGAACTCAATCGGGACTTTCTTCTGAATGGTTGCCAGGTTTCTTGAAAAGAAGGCGCTCTCTTTTCCTTTTTCCAATTTGATTCTTGTTGTTTCCGAAATATCGGTGAGGTTTGCATAAATCGTTTCAAGATTTTCGTATGTCTGAAGAAGTTTTACGGCGGTTTTTGGTCCTATGCCCAGTACTCCGGGAATGTTATCGGAGTTGTCTCCTATGAGCCCTTTGTAATCGATGATTTGGTCGGGTCTGATGCCGTGTTTTTCGAGCACATCTTTCGGATTGAAGCATTTCGACTCCTTGTAACCCTTGTTGAGGTTTTTCACGCAGGTTTTTTCGGAGACGAGCTGAAGCGCATCCATGTCGCCGGTAACAATGATGATTTTATCGATCTCTTTTTTCTTTTCCGCCTTTGCGGCAAGTGTTCCAATGAGATCATCCGCTTCATATCCTTCAAGGAGATATTTTGGAATTGCCAAGGTATCGACAATTTCATGAATTCTCGGGATCTGCGCATAGAGTTCGTCCGGAGCTTTCACGCGGGTTGCTTTATATTCGGCATATTGTTCGTGCCTGAATGTTTTTTTGGCCGCATCAAAAGTGCAGGCAATATACTCCGGTGTATCTTCCGAAAGGATGGTTATCAGGATCGATGTGAAGCCGTATACGGCGTTTACCAACTCACCTTCCCGGGTAGTAAGGGGTTTTATGGCGTGATATGCCCTATGAATAATTGCATTTCCGTCGACAAGTACGAACGTGGCCATATTTTTGTATGAGGCTGATGGCATGTTATCACAAAGATGCCTTCCAAGAACCCTTTTTCAAGGGATTTTTCCTCTTCCCCGGTTGACATATCTTTCAGTTATTACCCTTGAATTTTGATGTAAAATCTGCTAAAATGGTTTAATACTTCTGAAAGAAAAAACACACATACACATTCATGACACCCAGCAAAAAAACACAAAAGGAGGCTTTTCAACGCAGAGTTGGCTTTAGAGTTGATGCCAAAATACCACTCTACTGTGTTGGTGGTGATATTACGAAGGAGGGGTTGTATATACTCTCCACAACTATCGATGGCATTCTTGGTCAGGGTGTTCAGATTGTTTTTGTGAAACAAAAGAACGATACATGTTCCAAGTTTATTGCCGGACTTCTGAGAACCTCTTCTGCCCAGGTGGCTATCGTCGACGGTAATGCCGCTGAAATAAAGCGACTTTTTAATGTCGCTGATGTCGCCATGGTTTTTGATGACAGCTCTGAAGCAGTGAAGCGGGCGTGGAAATCCAAATGTGTTCCACTTACCCATCTTGGAAACGTGGCTATCGATTATAATCCGGTTGAGGAGAGGGGTAATGGGTTCGTTTACCGGAAAGGGGATGCATGGTCATTTTTTGCTTCATTTATCCGTTCGTGCGAGACATACAAATTCCCGTATGACTGGAATACGATAGTTATGGGTGGCGTGAGATAAGTTTTTTCAATCCGGATTTTCTTTCCTCAAGATGCCTACGGCATCTTTTTTTTGAGCAGTTCCCAGAGAAAATTTCCGATGGACTGCGTGGATTTGTTCTTGTGAAGTTTTTCAGTGTTTTTTTGCATGTTTTTCCGTAGCGTGCTTTGCGGATGGGAGAGTTCGAGAATTTTTTTCGCGATATTTTCCGGTTTTTCTTTGTGCATGACGATTCCCATCCCGCTTGTTTCGATGAGTTTTACATTTCCCTCTTCTTGTCCCGGAAGGCTGTCGTGGATGATGACAGGTTTTTTTGCGGCTACGCATTCCTGAATGGTGGCGCCTCCTGATTTTGTGAGTATCAGATCGGAGGTGCACATGAGGTTCACTATGTCATCGCTCCAGCCTAAAATTGTAAAGTTTTTTGGAAGGTGCATTTTGTGCAACTTACTTTCCAGTCGTGTATTTTTTCCCGTTACTACGGTAATCAGAAGATTCTTTCCGGTATTTTTTAACGCTTCAATAATCCTGATGTCGCGGCTGTGCTTACTCCGACTTACCAGCATGAGAATACGAAATGTATTTTCAGTCATTGAGTGATCTGTTTTTTCCCCGTTGACGTTATCAAAGAACGACGGATTCACCGGAAAGCCGAGGACCTGAATTTTTTTCGTATCCACCCCCATGGATTCAAGTGTGTTTTTTGTTATGTCGTCCGTAACGATATAAAAATCCGGATCTGCCAGTGTCCACGCATGATGAACATTTCCGGAGTCCGTAATCATGGAAACAAATGGGATATTGTTTGCAGCTTTTTTTAGAATCGGATCAAAAACCGGCCATGTTGAAAATATGAGATCGGGTTTTTCTTCATTCAGCAGTTGTATCGCTCTCTTTTTCGCAAAAGAAAAACTTACGGCACTCAGTCCTTTCATGCTTATCGGATTATCAAATCCGGAGAAGAGGATCTTGTATGTTTTGGGGGATATTTTCAACGCTGCGTAATACATCAGCCTTACGGCCTTATTGAATGTGCCGCTCACATAATCGGGAAAATCGATCACGCTGAGTGAGATTTTTTCACCGTAAAGACGGCGGAGTATCTCCGCCGTATTTTTGGCCGCCGTAAGGTGGCCAAAACCCATGGAACACGTAATGATTAGAACTTTCCGTTTCATTTATCTGTGAACCTTGACGGCTTTGTTCGTCTTGACCTCTTTTACTCTCTCATCTTCGAAGTGCGGCCTCGGGTGGCTTTCAATCAGTTTTATAAGCTTGAGAACAAGCTTTTCCGGATTGCTCTCAAATATCATATTTTTTGTGATCTTTCTTCGGCATATCTGGAGAATTTTTGGGATGTAGTTTGAAATTCCACCACAGTTTAAAAGTATTCCTATCGGGAGGCCTTCATCGTAAGCAACGGTGAATTCATTGAGAGTGCCAATACCTCCTCCGAGAATAACAATCCCGCTACTCGTTCTGATGTTGAGGATATCACGTTCCATGAGTCCGAATCCGGTATAGATGATGAGATCATGATGCTCAGTTGGGCTTTTGTAGACTTCGGCATGTTCCCTTTCCGAGAAGGCGGGCGAAAGTCCTATGCAAAATCCTCCGGCCTCTTTGGCTCCCTTAGCCGCTTCATCGGGAAGTCCGGGACACGCGCCGTTAACAAGAAAACAGTTGTGTTCTGCCACTGCTTTTCCGACCAGATATGCTTTTTTCCGGTAGTTAGGGCTTTCTATAATCGGGCCTGATGCCGCGCCCATGATGCCAATTCTTAGTTTCATATAGGTAGATATAATTGATGTTATATTCTTAATTCTTCTATAATCCGCCCATCATCATGCTTGGGTCGAACTCTTCGGCATCAGCCGGTGCCACGATATTCACACCGGATTTTTTCTGCGTATCAAGATCGATCTCCAATGTAATCTGCATTTCTTCGGCTGTAATCCCTAGGCTGGCGAATGTTTTCGTATTGGTCATCTTTGCGCTGAGATTTGCGTTAACATCCTTACCGTCCTGAATCATTTGTAAGGTTCCGTTCTGAACTTCATCGAGGTGATATGTCGACCCGTCGATTACTAGTACTGCCTCTCCGGTTGTCGATGCGAGTATGGCATTCAACTCTTCCTTGTCTGCAGCGGTGAATGATTCTCCGAGTACGGTGGTTATTTCCTCGACAAATTTCATGAGATTGTCTTTATCAATCCCAACTTTATATCGATATTTACCGCCCCCTGTTCCCGCGTCGGAGATAAACTTCGTCAAGGGAATGGTTTTTGCCAATTCCTCAATCTTTGTTTTTTGTTCTTCCGTCATTGATCCGAAAAGGGGATTATTTATATTGAGTCCTTGTCCCTCCGGAACCGGGATTTTGAACCACTTATTCGTAAACATTGGAGCCATGGCACTAACCTGCTGTGAAAGTTCCGGATTGCTGCTTGCCTCGAGTGCGAGTTTGGCTATGTTTACATACATATTCTTATCAAGAAGTCTTAGAGAAAGTGAGGTGTTGAGAGATCCTTCAATTCCACCCGCATCACCATTGCCATCAAGGGAGATTGATATGTCAGCCTTTGGGTTATTTATATCGGCGCTGTCGTAAGTAACCGCAATGTCGCCCTTGGCGTCTACATTCGCTTCTGCGCTGTTCAGTTTGAGTCCAATATCGCCCTGGGTTGTGCCAATAATATTCTCCGATTTTTCTTTCTGCATTACTTCCTGCATTTTCAAAAGGACTACCTCTGGTGATTCATTTGTTTCAGCTGTTTGTCCGCATCCGGTTACAAACATAAGTGATATTGCGAGTGCAGCTCCGAAGAATTTTTTACAGCGGTTCATGAAAAGGGGAGTTAAGAATGATAGTATTCTTACCCAGTGTAATTAAAAACCATGTTTGCGGCAAGCACGACAAAAAAAGAGCGGTTGACGGTCAATTACTCAGTGTTTTTTCGCATACTATCCAAAAATCTTCGGGCGCAAGCTTTCGTGCCAGATCTGCTGGATTTCCTCTAAGCTGCTTGCAATAACCGATTTTCCGCCCTCAGTGAACAGTGCCGATTGTTTCTCAGTGGTTTTTCCTATGATTACCGGTTTGAGGCCGTATTTTGCAAAGATTTCCATAACCTTTTCCACATTTTCTTTGTCAACCTCCATTACCAGGCCTCCTGTTTCAGAGAAGAGCTTTTTGTCCACAGAAAGACGTTTGCCGGTGTTGTCCAATGCAATCTCGAATCCGATTTTTCCGCGCATTGCCATTTCTGCCACGGTGACCGCAAGGCCGCCTTCGGATATGTCGTGCGCGCTTAAGACGAGTTCATTATCGATAGCATCGGTAATTGCAAAAACCTGGTTTTGCACCTCTTTGAAATCCGGCATCGGAATATTTTTTCCGTAGGTGCCCAACTGTTTGTAGTACTCCGAACCTCCGCACTCGTTTTTTCTTTCTCCGACGAGTAACAGTGTGGAACCGGTTTTTTTGAACTGCATGGTGATCGCTTTTCTGTAATCCTGCATTACTGCGATACAGGAGACTATGGCTGACGGATTGATGGATCCGTTTTTTGACTCGTTGTACAAGCTCGCGTTGCCGCCGATGTAAGGGGTCGGGTTTCCGGGAATGTTTTTCAGTTCAATACTTTCTGCGGATTCACGCAAGCCCCGTAGTCCCTCCACGAGTTCCCACATTTGGTCCTCTTTCTCGGGATTGCCGTAATTTAAACAGTCGGTGAGTGCCTGTGGCACTCCGCCTACTGCCGCAACATTTCGGCAACACTCGCACACCGCGTTTGCCGCCTGCCAATATGGGGATATATGCCCATATCTCGCGTTTCCATCAGCCTTTATTGCAACGCCTATGTATTTAAGATTTTCATCTTTTTCGTCGATGAGCGGGGCAAGTACTCCGGCATCGGCGAGTCCGGCATCTATTACCGTTGCGCCCTGAACGGTTTTGTCATAACGCTCGTACATAGCCTCTCTCGATGCAATATTTTCTGAGCCCAGGATTTTCGTGAACATCTCTTTCAGATCCAAATCTTTTGGAATTTTTGGTTCCGTAAGATTTCTTTTCGGTTCCTTGAACGGTCGGTCGTAGCGCAGACCCTCTGTGATGTCCGTTGCTTTCGCATCGCACACATTCTCACCTTTAAAAAGAAGAGTGTAGTTTCCTCTTTTTACTTTTCCAACGAGGCTGGCCATTGCGTTTGCCGCAATTTTCGGCAGATCCCATACTTTATTATAGTGATCGAGAATCATCTGCGTGAGATCCGGGTGACACATCCAACAGAATCGTTCCTGCGTTTCGGCGCAAGCGATGACTGATGGCGGAAGATCTTTCATTGCAATGTGAATTTTTTCGAGATCGATTTCCGCTCCCAATTCATGCCGGGCCACCATCTCCACACTTGCGCATGTATTACCTCCCGCTCCCATGTCTTTCATGGCAACCTTTTTCAGAAGATTTTCCTCTTTGAGTTTTCTAAAGAGGTCATAGGTCGAAATAAGAAGATGTCTTTTTAGAAAAGCGTTTGGTTCCTGAACCGCGCCCTTGTTCGCTTCCCTGTCTTCTTCGTTGAGTGTGAGTGAGGCGAAGGCCGCACCGCCCATGCCTGAATTGTCGGTTGGTTTCCCGATGAAAATAATGTCCCACTGTTCGTCGGCCGCGTGTTCCGGAACAAAGGAGTGGATAAGCTCCGACTCTTTCAGGATTCCGATGGTTACCACGTTCACAAGACAGTTTTCATTGAAGCAATCGTCAAAATACACATCTCCTCCAAGTACCGGTACTCCGATAGGATTTCCGTATCCGCCGATTCCGTTCACCACCTCTTCCGCAACGATTCTGCACCACTCGTTTTTTTCCACATTTCCAAACCTTAGAGGATCCAAAGATCCGATCACTTTTGCTCCCATGCACGCAACATCTCGCACGTTGCCGCCGATTCCGGTCGCGGCACCCTCGTAAGGGACAACCTGCGAGGGATGATTGTGGCTCTCGTGTGAAATCACAATTCCATAGCGGTCTCCGTCTTTTGTTTTTGCAATTTCCACAATGCCCGCATCTTCTGTCGGTCCCAAGATAACATTTGGAGCTTTCGTTGGAAGCATCTTGATATATTTTTTGCTCGATCTGTAGGAACAGTGCTCGCTTCCCTGAATTCCCCAGAGAATAGCTTCGGTTAAGGTCGGCGCACGACCGAGAAGCTCTTCGATTTTCTTTACTTCAGCAATTGTTAAGCCGATTTTATTTTCACGCAAAACCCCTTCGATTTCTTTATCGGTCATTTCGGAAAACTTGAGGCGGGTTTCTTGGTAGGACATGGTGGGAATTTAGAATTTAAGATTCGAGGTAGGGGGTAAGCGGTAAGCTGTAAGCTTGTAAGCGGTAAGCCATCTCATCTACTCATTCGGGATTCAGGGTAAGCTGTAAGCTGGTAAGCGGTAAGCCGTCTCAACTACTCATTCAAAATTGAAAATTGAAAATTCAAAAAATTCGCAGTCCAGAATCCTGTTTATCTGTAGAGGGATTTCAGTTGAGACAGTGTTTCTGATTTGGTCAGCTTTGCTGAATCCTTTTCGTTTCGAAGTTTTATCTCAACTACATTTTCCGCGATGGTGCGGGAGCTGATGGTGAGCCTTACCGGTATGCCGATGAGGTCAGCATCGGCGAACTTGTTGCCCGGCTGCAGGTCGCGATCATCGTAGAGGACGTCGTAGCCGAGTTTCTGTAACTCTTCATAGAGTGCTTCGCACTCTTTTTTTACTTCAGCTTTCTCCATGTTGAGTCCCACAAGATGAACGTGATATGGCGTGAGATTCTTTGGCCAGATCATTCCTTTGTCGTCATGATTTTGTTCGATGGCTGCGGCAGCGATTCTGGATACTCCTATGCCGTAGCATCCCATAATGAACGGTTGCTCTTTTCCATTCTGATCGAGGTAATGGGCCTTCATACTTTCGGAATATTTTGTTCCCAACTTAAATATGTGTCCCACTTCGATTCCTCGCGCCTGTCTTAAAACTCCCGCTTTACAACGTATGCATCCGTCACCCTCTTTGGCGATTTTAAAATCGCTGAATTCCGGCATCGGGAAATCGCGCTTATAATTAACATTAATATTATGGTAATTCGTTTTATTCGCTCCGCACTCCAGATTGACCATGTTCTTAATCCAGTTGTCCGCCAAGGATTTTTACATTTTTCGGAAGATTTACGGGGCCCGCATATCCGATCTCCGCTCCGGTGATTTTTTTCACCATTTCCGGAGAGGCGAGTTTAAGAGTCTGGCACTTGAGATGATTTTTCACCTTAACTTCATTCACGTCACAGTCGCCACGCACCATGACCGCCACCATTTTTCCGTCCGCTTCAAAAAGGAGTGTCTTTGTTGTTTTCCAAACAGCGATTTTCAAAAATTTTGCCAACGCTTCAACGCCGACAATGTTTTCACCCTTGATCTCTTCCATCGGGAGAGGTTTTTTGTCCTGTTCGTATTCCCTGATGGCTGATTCCGCTTTTTCAACGTTCGCGGCGTACGCGCATTTGTCGCAGTACAGAATCAGATCTTCTCCGGTATCCGCCAGCACCATGAATTCGGCGGAGCCGGTGCCTCCTATGGCTCCGGAATCCGCTTCGACCACTTTATATTCCAGGCCGCAGCGTTCACAGATTGCGCAGTAGGCCTCGTACATTTTCTTGTACTCGTCATCAAGATCGTTCTGGCTCGCTCCAAAACTGTAGGCATCCTTCATAATAAACTCTCTTCCGCGCATAAGCCCGAAACGGGGGCGGATTTCATCACGAAATTTTGTCTGAATTTGGTACAGATTTACCGGAAGCTGTTTGTAAGACTTCAGTTCTCGTCTTGCAACATCGGTAATAGCCTCTTCGTGTGTCGGGCCGAGGCAGTACTCGTTGCTTTTTCTGTCCGTAAGGTGAAAAAGAAGCCCTTCATTTTCATATGTTGTCCAGCGTCCCGTCTCTTCCCAAAGCTCTCTTGGCATGAGCTGCGGGAGCATGAGTTCCTGCGCACCTTTTGCATTCATTTCTTCACGGATAATCTGTGCTATTTTCAAAAGTACACGCTGAAGCATGGGCATATAGATGTATATGCCGCTTGAAAGCTGACGCAAAAAACCGGCTCGTAACAGCAATTGGTGGCTGTCGACCGTAGCTTCATTAAATTGGGTTTTTGTGGTTTGTGTGATGTCTTTTGATAGGCGCATGTGTTTACGTAATTTTTTTATCAATGAGTGTTCCGAGTGTAATGGAATCTTATTTTTCACACAATTGTATTACGCAATGTTTATTCACATTTAACAATATTTCCGGTTTTTCGTGTTTTAGTATAGAGTGGAGAAAATCACTTTTAACTTTTTTTTCATGCGTATTCCCGGAACCGCCATGGAGGCGAAAAAGGTGTATTTCAATCCTTCCTTTCAGGAGCTTGATGCACTTATTGCGCGTAGTGTCGAATGCCAAGAAAACAGAGTTTGATAACTGGAATATCGAGACGAAGGTGACGGCCAGAAGCAAAAACAACACGTTTATCGCGAGCGATTCTCCGGAGGAGCATTCGGATCAGACTTTGACGCGGAAAGAATTTCAGCGAGTTTCTGATATGCAGAATGATTACATGAAGGGTCAGGAGATGATTGTGATCGATGGATATATCGGGAGCGATCCGGATTTCAGGGTAAGAGGAAGACTTATAATCGAGATTTCCGGAGCGAATGTGGCTGCGATGCAGAAGACTTTGTACTATCCACTTGAGGAATACTCAGAAGGATATAAGCCGGAGATTACCGTTGTTATGACGCCGGATCTTAAAGCACCGGGATATCCGGATGATCGTCTGATTGCCGTTGATCTTGAAAATTATGTGACGAGAGTTTTCAACTCCGATTATTTTGGAGAATCAAAGAAGGGGGGACTTAGAATGTGGAACAAGATTATTCATGAGAGAGGAGGGATTCCTCTGCATGCCGGATGTAAGATTATTCCAACGAGTGAGGGAAAAAGAGTTGCCCTGATTGTCGGACTTTCGGGAACGGGAAAGACAACGACCACATTCACGCGTCAGAATAATTCGAGCCCCGTGCAGGATGACTTTGTGGCATGGATGCCGAATGGCAAGGTATATGCAACCGAGAACGGTTGCTTTGCCAAGACTTTTGGGCTCGATAAGAATTTTGAGCCTACTATATATAAGGCCGTGTGTCAGTCGAAGGCGTATCTTGAAAATGTGTATCAGGATGAGGCCGGTAAGATAGACTTCTTTAATACCAGCTATACTCAGAACGGGCGTGCTGTTTTTGGTATGGATCAGGTGGATGGATATGCCACTGCCGATGAAATCGAAGTTCCGAATTTTCTTCTTATTCTCAACTGTAACGAGAATATTATTCCCGCCGTTGTGAAACTGAATCCTGCGCAGGCAGCCGGATATTTTATGCTTGGTGAAACCAAGGGTACGAGTGCCGGTGGTGCCGCGGAGGCCGGTAAGAACCTTCGTGTTCCCGGAACGAATCCATTCTTTCCGCTTCTTCACGCCATGCAGGGAAACAGGCTTAAGGAGTTACTTCTTAAGTTTCCATCCATGGACGTGTACCTCATGAATACCGGTAGGGTCGGTGGTCCGGAATCAAATTCAGGATCTAAGAAGGTAAAGATTCCTCATTCATCCGCTATCGTGAAGGGAATTGCCGAGAAAACTATCACTTGGGACAACGATACGGACTTTGGATATCTTGTTGCGAAACATGTTCCCGGCATTGATGATGCTGATTCAGGTCTTCTTCAGCCGAGAAAGCTTTATGAGGATCAGGGCAGGTCTTCTGAATATAATGAGTGGGTCAAGAAGCTGAATTCCGAGAGGAAGGAATACATGAAGCAGTGGAAGGGGTTGGATGATGATATCACTCACGCGCTTTTCGAGGTGGAGAGCAACTAGGGAAGCGGTAAGCAGTAAGCTTGTAAGCGGTAAGCTTGTAAGCTGTAAGCAGTAAGCTTGTAAGCGGTAAGCTTGTAAGCTGTAAGCAGTAAGCTTGTAAGCGGTAAGCCGTTTTCATATTCTTTACATCGATTGTATGAAAATGGAAATTCTTTCAAAGCGGGTCAAGAACATTACTCCCAGTGCGACCCTTGGTATGAATACCAAGGCGTTGGAACTGAAGCGTCAGGGGATTGATGTTATCTCCTTCAGTGTCGGAGAATCGGACTTTGATTCTCCGCAGTCGGCAAAGGATGCCGCCATAGGAGCTATTAACAGTAACTTTAATAAGTATACCGCGGTGCAGGGAATACCGGAGCTTCTTGAGGCTATATGCGTGAAGTTTAAACGTGAGAATCAGCTGGAGTTTGCCACGAACGAAATCATGACGTCGAATGGCGGGAAGCAGATTCTGTACACTCTTTTTCAGGCTATCCTTGATCCGGGGGATGAGGTTTTGATCCCTCTTCCTTTCTGGGTGAGCTACGACGAACAGATCAAACTTGGCGGAAGGTGTTCCGGTGTATGTTCCGACGGATGAATCATTTAAATTAAAGGCATCCGATCTTGAAAGATTTATTACCAAGAAAACCAAGGCGGTTCTTCTTAATAGTCCCAATAATCCCAGTGGTGCTGTGATCGAGTGGGAGGAGCTTGAAAAAATTGCGGAGCTTTGTCTTAAACATGATGTTCTCATCATCAGTGATGATGTGTATGAGCATTTCATGTATGACGGAAAATCTTTCCGGTCGCTTGCGACTATCTCTCCGGAGGTAAAAGCGCAGACTTTTATTGTGCATGCCATTTCCAAAACATACGGTATGGCCGGATGGAGAATCGGATATGCCGCCGGGTCGAAAAGTATTATCAAGGCCATGACGGATTTTCAGGGACATGCGGCTTCCAACCCTTGTTCCATAGCTCAAAAAGCGGCCGTGGGTGCGCTTTTGGGTCCGCAGGATTCCGTTGCCGCGCAAAGGAATGCTTTCGATGAAAGAAGACAGTATATTCACAAAGAACTCAATTCTGTCCCGGGGGTAGTTTGCAATAAACCGGAGGGCGCGTTTTACGTTTTTCCTGATGTATCAAAGCTGTATGGCGGACGCGTGAAAAACTCTCTCGAGTTTGCGGAGTATCTTCTTGCGGAAGGCCATATTGCCGTTGCGCCCGGAAGCGCTTTTGGCGGAGATCCGATAGATCCGTATATCAGGTTCTCTTATGCCACCTCAATGAAGAATATTGAGGAAGGGATGAAGAGGTTTAAGGAGGCGGTACAAAAACTATAGGTTCTATAGTTCTATTCGCATGATGTATTCCTCCTTGGTTTTGGTGACCCTTTTTTCGTTGTGCCAGTGTTCCACCTTTTTAAAGCCGCACTTTTCATACAGGTGTATGGCTTTGGTATTTGCGGCATCCACCGAAAGGAAGATTTCGGTTTCCTTAAGATCTGTTTTTGCGTGACGCAGTAACGTCATGATGACATCTGTTCCGTATCCTTTTCCCCACTGTGATTTTTCACCAATCATTATTCCTAAAAATGTTTTTCCGTTGTACGGTTCTTTAAGAACAAAATTTCCATGGAGTCCGCAGTTTCCGATCGGGGTATCGTTTTCTTTCAGGTAGATCGTGAAAACATGTTCGTTTGAATTGTTTACCGTTTCTTTAAACCAGGCTTTTTCCTCCTCCAGCGAAAAACCGCGTCCCGTTGTAAACATGTTTACCTCCGGATCCGAAGTCCAGGCGACAAAAAGAGGGATATTTTTCTCCTCGATGGGTTTAAGTACGATTTTCTCTCCGGAAAGTTCTTTCATGACACATGTCTTATAGTGTGCCGGCAGAGCGTAACGCAATTTCGGTATTTTTTCCAGATGCGGTCTTGATTCAAAGTACCCCTTCTGATAGCATGGCGGTGCCTGGGGTTTCCCCTTGAAGAACTGTGACAGTTTTTCAGTGAGTGTGGGGGGCTGAAGGCTAAAAGATATTTGAAAAGTTGGGAAGGGAATCTGTGATCTGTTTGGGTGGATCGCGTTTCTCGCAGTTCTGCTCAACTGGGAAACGCTCTCCTCAATGAAATTAACTTTGTTTGATGGTTCAACCTTTGACTCCAAAGTAAATTTCATTTCGGAGTCCTACGTTTCTGGCTTGCCGGATAGGATTGCAAGCCATACACTTCGGATCGCGTTTCTCGCAGTTTAATTGGAGCGGTAGTTCAGTTGGTTAGAACGCCACACTGTCACTGTGGAGGTCGCGGGTTCGAATCCCGTCCGTTCCGCCATCCTCCTTCGCTCTCCTACGTTTTCTCGTTTTACTCGAAAACTTCGGAGAGCTACGGAGGACACGTCCTTGTTTTCTACCTCGACATTATGGTCGAGGTTTTTTTTGTGTTCCCTTTTATCAACTTTCCTTTATACTGGTCTCTCCCGTTTATTTTGGTTATTTATTCTGGGTTTTGGGGCAAGAGCGCGATCAGCTCGAA
This sequence comes from uncultured bacterium, assembly GCA_963775025.1. Lineage (GTDB taxonomy): Bacteria > Patescibacteriota > Gracilibacteria > JAUYGZ01 > DAOVYC01 > CAVZHD01. Next base: position 452,937 of record CAVZHD010000001.1, on the reverse strand, counting down.
AAAGGCAAGATACTTCTTGCGGGCATGCCTGGGGCTTCCGGGAGTCATTTTGATATGAATGTGGCGCAGGCGCCGCAGGGGCCTATACTTAAGGATCTTAAGTTTCTTCCCGATGGTGTTAAAAATTTCATCAGAAAGAAATTACAGTATTTATTTAATCCGAAAGTCGAAGCGCCGTATTCCGGTTTACATTTGATTAGACAGAATTTACGGAGAGATACGAAGAAGGGTGTGGATATTGATATCGTGGAATATCCTACTGAGAAGGAATTACTCAGGCTGGTTTCGGAAACGCGACTAAAGATCATTGGTCTTTCCGTTGGATGTGAAAACCGCGCGATAGATGCGAATGAGTTGGCTATCAAGTTACGAAAAGCGAGTCTGAATCCTGACGTGGAGGTGGTACTTGGTAACTTTGGGGCCGCTTCCGGCAAAAAGGCCGGCGTGATGACGTGCGAATCGGATGATCAGATACATGTTTTGTGGGACCAGCCCGAAAAGCGGGATGAAATAAGTGAATGGAGGGGGTTTGTATATACCGGCGAGGGGGTCCGGGACATGAGGCTTTTTATTAAGAATAAAATTTCGAAATTGGGGATACCCATGTACGCGGAGCCTGATGATCCGAAGATTTCGCTTCCTGTTTCCGATAAACATTCGAAGCCCCGAAGCTCTCTGCTGTCCACGATACATACAAAGCTGGGTCTGGGGGATGCCGGTTTCAATACATATAATATTGTTAACGCGGTTGGATGCGGAAGAAAGTGTGATTTCTGCAATAACCGATTTATGTTTGGAGGGAAGGAAACTTTTATTGAGACTCCTGACGAACTTTTTGCGATCATGGAAAAAACGGCGAAGTTTTTGAGAACGGAAGGAGGTGTGCCTGAACTGGTCATCAATATCAGGGATGAAAATTTTGCCCGTCCCATAAGTAATCTCGAAAGACTTTGCGAACTCATAAGAGGTTCACGGGAGAATATTCACTTTGCGGCGTTTGGTGAACTAGAGGGTTTGTATGAATACTGGAAGACGCACAACCATGATTTCACCGAACTGGTGAGAGGCGGATTTATGACGGTATGGATGGGCATAGAGGCAAAGAAGGATATTTTCGGCAAACGCGGAGGGGCAACTCCGGAGGAGGTGAAGCAATTGGTGCAGGATCTTCAGCGTTCAGGCATCTGTGTTATCGGTTCTTTTCTTGTCGGGTACGAGGGGCAGACCGAAGAGGATTTGGCGACGGATATGGAGTGGTCCTGTAGCTTAGATCTTGCCGCTCGTCAGGTGATGACTCATTCAGTAACCGCTTTAGTGGCTCCCGGAGAGTTCAACGATTCACAGATCGGTCTGCGTGATGATGAGGTTGGACACACCCGAAAAAGAAAACATGATCACCTGACTGTGGAACAAATTGATGCGGCGGATCGCGAGTGGAGAAAGAAGTTTTACATTGAGAACGGACCGACCTCCCTAAGCTCTCTTATGACTTTATGGAACGGGTATAAAGCTCTGAAGGATTCCAAGGATTCTACCGATATAAAAACTTCCACATTTTTTTACTGGAAGGTAAAAAATTATTCTCACCAGATATCTATAATGACCATGGGTTTGAATCAGCCTTTATTCGAATCCCATTCCGATCATTTTTTGCAAAGGGTTCTCACATTCGTGAATGAAGTTGAAGCATGCGAGTCTCCTGATAATGAATTGAGTATGCAGTACAAAGGATATTATGACCGGGCGCAGAAAAATATCAGTCCTCAGGTAAAAAAGATTGTGAAGATGGGGAAAGATGTGTTTGTGAAAAAGACGCGGGGAAAATAATTGATGGAGTTTTTTTAAAATTGCCTGTCGCTTCCGTCTTGCAATTTATTTTTTCTATTTCGCAGTCTCTTGCCAGACTATTTTTGTCGCGCTAGCATTGCAAAGTTTTCATATTTTCTCCCAATATGTATATGAGGAAAACTATTTTTATCGGTTTGGCGGTATTTGCCGTGTCCGCTTTCATGATGATGAGTGCGGAGAGTGCGATGGCGGCGAACTGCGGTGGCACTGTGCTTTGTTCATGTGGGGATACGGTGGTAACCGGTCATACTCTAACTACGGCTGATCCAGTTACGCAGTCCACCTGTACCGGTCGTGGCTTGATAATATCGTCTACAAGCGGAATTAATGTTTTTTGTTCGACCGGTATTACCATTACGGGTATAGGGGCCTCCGCAGCTGGCGCTGGGGTGGGAATTGAGATCACCGGATCTAATAATTATGTAGAAGCCTGTTCCGTTACCGGTTTTGATAAAGGTTATTATATTACTGGAGCAAATAACTATGTAACTTCTGGGGCTTTTCAGTGGCCTGTTCAGTCCCCCTCTTCTGCTAACTACAACAATATTGGTTTTCATATAACGGGCACTACTGCAACGGGGAACAAATTAGAAGGTATTGTTGCAGATAATAATACAAGTTATGGTGTTCTTATTGATGGAGGGTCGGCAAATACATCAATGGTGCCCTGGGTACACCCTGGTGCTGCTCCCGGTACTGCATTTCCATACCTTACTCCGCGTATTCGCAATAATGGTGCTAGTGGCGTTGTTGTAAATAACTCAAATTCTAATAAGCTCTATGGCTTCGAAACCAGAGGCAATGCTGCTAACGGTATTTTAATTGACAGTTCGGATTTTAATCAGTTAGCCGATTTTGCTTTTATCGGACAGGCTCCGAATTATGTGATGTTTATAAGTTCGCAAGTGACAAACAATATCGCTAGTGGTATTCTAATCAATAATAATTCACGTTATAATGTGATAAGTGGAAATACTTATGTTTCTGGTAATGTCGATGGAATAAGTATTTATTCGCCCAATAATACTTTATTGCAGGCAATAGTGCGTGGAAATTCCCGTTATGGTGTCGTGCTTGGCCAACAGGCAAATACTACTTTAATGGGGCTTTATCCGACTAGTAAAGTGTTTATATTTGCAAATGGTCAGGGTGGTGCTTTGCTTTATTCTGATAACAATTTAGTGGATTACGTTCAGTCTATTCGTTCTGCTGGTTTTGGAATGAAACTTGATGGTTCGGACAATAATACAATAAGGCATCTACAAATACTGCTCTCATCTTCTAATGGACTTGAACTTATTAATTCTACCGGTAATCAGATAGATGGATTTGAGTCACGGCTAAATGGTGGTCATGGTGCGTATTTATCTTCCTCATCTGGCAATACACTAGTACTACCAACCTTAACGCCAAATCTTCCACCAATGGGGATTCCCGGCAAACTTCTCTTCCTACCAATTACAATGGATTTGTATCGCAAAATCTAGGGAAGGGTGTTTACCTTGTTGGATCGAACAACAATACCATTTCTAATTTAATGATTAATTATAATGCCCAAGAAGGTCTCAAAATTACTGGTTCGACAGGGAATATTGTTGGTGGCCCTAATATTTTAGGTGGGAGTTTCACAGCTCCCGGATTTATTAATACTAATTTGATAACCAATAATGGTACCGATGGTGTTAACATTGATCCTTCAACCGCAGTACTTGGAGGTAATGTGATCCTTGGGCATTCTTCACCGTACTACGATATCAATGTGGCGAATGATGGGGGCAGTAGCACAGCCGGTAGCGATGGTAATGTTTGCGTGACTTCCACTCTTCATGCCGACGATGGGCAGACGAGCGGATGCGATTATACGTATCCGGTATTTATGGGTGGTTTCCTTTATGCGGATACTTTGGATGGGTCGGAAGAGACGAGTCTTGATGCGTATTCGATGGTAGATGCCGGAGCGGAGGTGCCGATGGTATTTACCGTTAACGCGTATGCCAATCAGGATCCCACAAGCTTTACGCTCGATCCGCAGGTGGGGGATTTCTATGATCTCAATGGTCAGCTGAACGGATGGTTTGATAGTTCTGCGACACAGTGGTCACGACGATATTTCCCGGGTGAGGTTACTGGTTTCAATAATTTTCCATTCACTCTTACCAATACCGGATCAAGTGCCGAGTTTGATGTTGCCGGCACTGTTGGCGTTGGAGATATTCACAGTATCAATATCTTTGGCGGAGCAGGAACGTATGCAACCGGTGAGACGGCTCCATTTACCACCACGATGACAGGAGATGCTCAGAATCTTAATGCGTTTGATGTTTTCTTCCAGGCACAGGGCAGTGGAACTCTCAACATTATTGTATATGATGAGCAGAATGATTCCGTGAGTGGTACTCATCAGGTGGTTGGTTCCGGTGTTCAAAAGATACCTCTTGTTGCTACCACGCCTTTAGCATTCAGTACGGGTGATGAGATGCGGGTGGAAATACAGGTGACGTCGGGTTCTGTTACTCTGGGGAATTATGGATTTGTTGATGCTTTCAATCTTACAAAACTTACTACTACCAGCATTGGTGTGGTTACCGAGGGGCAGAAGGTTGGTGCCAGTGCAACTCCCGCCACATCATATAATTATGAACTTCCGAGTGTTGTACACCAGGGTGGTGAGATCACTTTGGCGTACTGCAGCGGCAATGCCAATGGAGAAAATTGTAGTTTGCGTGTGACTCTTAAGAATGGTCAGAGTCAGGAGACCGTGTGTAGTGCTCAGGTTGGTATAACAAGCACTCCTGTCACCGTGTCTCTCGATCCTTGTTTCGGTGATATTTCCGGTAGTGCGGGTGAAACTCTCACCTTGAATGTTGAGAATATGGCATCGGCCGGAAGTGGCAATACTTTCTCTGTTTCCTCCGTTTCCCTTAACATTCAGGAGAGAGGAAAGGGACTCTGGGCGAAACCAACTTTCACACCTCTTACCGATATGGATTTTGACGGAGTGGAAGATACCAATGACAACTGTCCTGTTCATGCAAATCCTGCGCAGGAAGATCAGGATAGTGATGGTGCCGGTGATCTCTGCGATATTTGCCCCGCTGACGATACGGATACCTGTGTTTATGGAACCGCTACTGTGATTGATTCCAACGGAGGTTCACTATGGACCCCGGGAGCTACTCTTACCATCCCACAGGACTCTCTAGCTACGGCAACAACTATTTCCATAACAGAAACCACTAATACCGTTACCGGTGTTGGTATAAAGGGATGTCCGGGTACGTTTATTATTGAACCGACCGGTACCACATTTGATCCTGCGGCAAGCCTGATGATTGCTCAAAATGGATGTACTGCTACTGCTATTACAAGAAATGGCGAGGTGATTGAAGGTAGTTACTGTGATGGAACCTTCTGCTACGCAGAACTTACCACATTGTCCGAATATGCGGCGGTGGAGGTTGTTGTTGATACGACTATTCCGGTTATCACTCTTCTTGGAGTTACTCCTGTGACTGTTGATACTGGAAGTGTTTACATTGATGACGGAGCTACTGCTTTGGATGACCATGATGGAGATATCACCGCTTCGATTGCTACAGTGAACCCTGTGGATACTGATGTGGCTGGGGTTTACACAGTGACATATGATGTGACGGATGCGGCTGGGAATGCTGCCGTTCAGGTAACAAGAACTGTGAATGTTGTTACGCAGGATCCGGATTCCGATGGAGATGGCTTTAATGATGATGTTGATAAGTGTCCGGGAACCACTATGGGTCTTGGCAATATTGTTCCTTCCCAATCTCTTAAGCCAAACCATTCCGGTGATGATACTGTTATCTATGGTTGTGATTGTGAACAGATACTTGCATGCAAGCCTGGTTATGATCGTGGTGAATACAAGCATGGTTGCAGCCCGGGAACCATAAATGTTTGGACTTCTCAAACAGGATGGGCTCCTGATTGTCTTGATACAAATGGCATGATGACCATGGCCGGTGAGGAGCAGGATACTCCTGATAATGATGGAGATAGTATTCCGGATGATTTTGACAGCGATGATGACAATGACGGAATATCCGATGTCATTGATGTACAGGGCAAGGATAAGGAGAATAAAGGAAGTCCTGACTGGTGGTGCAACAAGAATCCCGCTAAGTGCGAGTAGGACATTGCTTTAAGTGTTTGGAAATCCCTCCAGGCTCTGATGGGCTTGGGGGGATTTTTTTAAAGATATGCGTTTATTTTACCTTCCTCCTTTGTTATACTCTTGGCGATTTCAGGCTTTTTTTAGAACACTATGGAACAGAGAAGCTTTGTTCTTCAGTACATGATCGGGGTTATTGCGGTAATTGCCGTAGGATACGTGGTGCATCTTGGGTCGAGCGTGCTCATTCCTCTTTTTTTCGGGATATTTCTCGCGTACTTGAGCGATCCTTTGTATGTGTTGCTACATGACAGATTTCATGTGCCCAGAGTGATCACGGTGATTGTGATTTTGCTTGTTCTCGTTGCTTTGGTTTTCGGACTTCAGAACGTTTTATTTGTGAATATCCGGGATTTCTATCTTTCTTCCGATAAGTATATTCAGGCGCTTGGTCGCGAGATACAGGGGCTTATAGATCTTGCGGCGAAATATAATGTATCTCTTGGGGTTCAGGATGTTTTGCAGCAATTTGATATCAAGGGGGTACTTCAGGGGAGTTTCAATTTTGTCGTGAAGCTTGCGTCATCCGCTCTTTTTGTTCTCCTCTTCACCGCTTTCATTTTGCTTGAGAGGGATGCCATAGGTCAGAAAGCTGAGGAGTTTTCCGGCAGGGTGGGAGCGAAAATGGGTTTTAAAAGTGTGATCCGAAATATCAACCGACAGGTCCGACACTATATTGTCTGGAAAACGGTTATCAGTTTGGCGACCGGGTTTGTTTCCCTTATCATATTTTCCGTATTTGGAATTGATGCCCCGTATCTCTGGGCGTTCATCATTTTCGCGTTTAACTACATTCCTGCTATCGGCTCCATTGTCGCCTCCATATTTCCCGTTGTTCTAACACTCATACAATTTGGATCCGTCGGCATGGCGCTTCTCATGGCTCTTTGCATGTTTATTATTCAGGTATCCATCGGGAATGTTATTGATCCAAGACTAATGGGAAACAAACTCAATTTAAGCCCGCTTGTTGTTGTGATTTCACTTCTTGTTTGGGGGAAGCTCTGGGGAATCAGCGGCATGTTTCTTGCCGTGCCCATCATGGCCACGCTCAATATTATCATGGCTAATATTCCGGCCCTCAGCCATATCAGTCTCCTGATCAGCAACAAACCAAAAAGACGATTTATTCCGGAATAATATGGAACGCTGGCAAAAGGAGCTATCCCGGTCGGTCACAACGTTTGATGAACTTAAAAAACATGTTCGTCTTTCTCCGGGTGAAAAAAAATATTTTATGTCGAAAGATGTTCCTGACCGATTTCGTATCACTCCCCACATTTTACGTCTGATTGATCCCAAGGATTTTCAGTGTCCTATCCGATTACAGTTTATTCCGTCGGAGAGTGAGTTGCGCGTTGCTCCGAACGAACTCTCTGATCCGCTTGGGGACAGGCGGTTTACGCCTGTAAATGGTGTTGTTCACAAGTATCAAAATAGATGCCTTGTACTTCCCACCATGCGGTGTCCGGCATACTGCCGGTTTTGTTTCAGAAAAGAACTTATTGGTGAAAACAGTTTCAATGCGAGTGCTGTTCTTGCGTATCTTCGCAAACACACCGAATTACGTGAGGTGATTTTCAGCGGAGGCGATCCTTTGTTTCTGGGTGACCGTGCTTTGTCTTCACTTCTTAGGTCTATTGCAAAAATTTCTCACATTCGCGTTATCAGGATTCACACAAGAGTTCCCGTGGTGCTTCCGTCACGTATTACTCAAAGCCTCGCCAATCTTTTCAAGAAATCTTCCGTACAGATCATTGTTGTTGTTCATGTGAATCATCCGAAGGAGATTTCGCGGGAGTTTGTCCGTGCGACGAAACTCCTGCGTCTTGCCGGCGTGATGCTTTTAAGTCAGTCCGTTCTTCTGCACGGAGTGAACGACAGTATTTCCGTTCTCGAAAAACTGTTTACGGGGCTTGTTGATGTGGGAGTGAAACCGTATTACCTGCATCAGCTGGATCCTGTTTGCGGGACGTCACACTTTCTTTGTTTCGCCCGCCAAGGGGAAACTGCTGATGCGGAAATTGCGTGGAAAACTTGCCGGCGTGTGTATTCCTCACTACGTTGTTGACAGCAATAAGAAGTCTGGTAAGGTCTTTCTACCCCTGTCCTGACCTTTGACATTTGAGACACATATAAGCACGAGTAAAGAGGATCGCTCTTCTTTTTTCTTGCTTATTCTCTATTCCATGAGAGGGAGGTATATATGATAGTTACTGTTTCCGCAGCAGAGTTATGGCAACTTAGTATTAGCGGTCTTTCACTTCTGTTTCTTTATAGCTTTGTCTTTTTTACATTTACGAAACTTTGGTACTGTCCGCTTTTGGCAAAAATTATTCTTTTGTTTATTGCTTTTGCGTTTATCCTGGCTGTCAATATAGTTGCGTATCTCAAATAAGCATGAAACCTTGGGCAGGTGATGTATTCACCTGCCCCTTTCTTTTTTTGTATGTCTCAGGCGCTTTCGCATTTTCAGAAATTTAAAGATGACGCTTCTTACAAGCGTCTTTTTGTCGAGCGTTCCCGTTTTCTGGATGCTGTTCGCGAGTATTTCAAGAAACATCAGTTTCTCGAAGTCGAGACTCCCGTGATGGTGAGACAGCCCGGACTTGAGCCCAATCTTTCCCTTTTTCAGACATCCGCCGTCGATCGTGCGGAAAGAGAATATCCGCGATATCTCATTACCAGTCCGGAGCATCAGATGAAGATGCTCCTCTGTGCCGGATTTGGAAATATGTTCCAAATCTGCAAGTGTTTCCGCAATCAGGAGGAAGGAGGAAATCTGCATAATCCGGAATTTTCCATGCTTGAGTGGTATCGGGTTGATGCCGATTACCACGATGTCATGAAAGATACCGAAGAACTCTTGCGCTTCGTGTGCCGAAAGCTTCACGGCGGCGAAAAGTTTTCTTTTCGGGGGAAAAAGATTGATCTCAAGCCAGCGTGGGAAAGACTCTCTGTTCGAAATGCGTTTAAGCAGTATGCTGGTATCGACAATGTACTTGTTCTTTCTGACGCAGACTTTAATGCGAGTGCGAAACGCATTGGCGTTTCGGTGAGCGACTCTGATTCGTGGGACGATATTTTTTATAAAATATTTCTCACGAAGATCGAACCCAACCTTGGGATCGATCGTCCTGTTTTTCTGTATGACTATCCCGCGCACATGGCTGCGCTCTCGAAGAAGCGTGGCGATGTCTGCGAGCGCTTTGAGCTGTATATCGGTGGTATTGAACTTGCGAACGCCTTTACGGAGCTTACTGACGCAAAAGAGCAGCGTGCCAGATTCGAGGAGGAGCTTAAGATCCGTGCGGAGCGCGATAAAGATCCGTTGCCTATGCCGGAAGACTTTTTGAAGATGCTGGAAAAGGGGATGCCGGAGTGTTCCGGAATCGCCCTGGGTCTCGATAGAATGTTTATGGTTCTTATGGGCCTTGACAGTATTCACGACGCTCTTCCTTTCGCGGATTTTATGGATGAGGCTTTGCCTTGAAAGGGTGCTGACCCCTGTGTATAGTCTAGCAGATTTTACTACCTATTGATCCACAGTATGTCCATCTCAACTACGTCATTCAAAGTTGGTGTTAACATTCGACATAACGGTAACCCTTATACGATTATCAAGTGCGAATTCATGAATCCCGGAAAGGGAACCGCTGTTTACAGGACCCGACTTAAGGAGATCAGGACCGGTAAGGTTCTTGATGTAAACTTTAAGTCCGGTGAGACTGTTGATAGTGTCGAGGTTGAAAATAAGAAGATGCAGTATCTCTATAATGACGGAACTTCGTACGTTTTTATGGATAACGACACTTTTGAGCAACTTGAGTTACCTGCGGAGGTTCTTGGCGATAAGGGGAAGTTTCTTTTGGATAATATGGAGGCTTTTGTTTCCTTCCTTGATGGAAAGGCTTTTGGTCTTCAGCTACCTCCCAAGATGGCTTTCAAGGTGACCAGCACTATGCCCGGTGTAAAGGGTGATACCGCTACCGGTGGAACCAAGCCTGCGACTTTGGAGAATGGTATCGTGGTAAACGTGCCTCTCTTTATCAATGAGGGGGATGTTATTCGCATAAACACAGATAATTCGGATTATGTGGAGAGAGTACAAAAATAAAGGATAGTAAGGATAATAAGGATCATAACGAGCCATAAGGATTTGGATCAGGGTTCAGAAAAACAGTAAAACGTGCTATAATCTAAGGATTTAGCACGTTTTTTTATGGAAAAAAACGAGGTTATTGTCCTCGTGGAAGAGACACCAGTTTTTCCTTTAAAAACCAAGCTTGCGCTTGTTGCTTTTTTGCGAAAAGGAACCTTGCCGATGCTGAGCTTGTGAAACTTGCTGATGAGATACGGAAAGCCAACGATGTTTACGCGAAACGTATGGCGGAGACTGAGCCACAGAGAAGGGAAGCTTTACTTGCGTATAAGGCTGAGCTTGAAAGAATAGTTCACGAAGTTATTCCGAAGGAGATGAGGGCAAAAGAGGATCAGGAAAGAGCTTCTGAGGAGCAGGAGGAGGAAAAACTTTTACAGCAGTTATAAATTTTTTATGCCGGAAAAATCTGAGCAACAGGTTGCACAGCCAGAGATGGCAGAAAAGAAAGAAGGTCAGAGTCTTCAGGATCTTCAGGATTCTGCACAAAAACTTGCTGCGCAGGCTTTGTCACGGGTTGAAAAATCCGATTCCGGCGTGAAGCTTCCTCGGAATCGTGCCGACGACTCCGAACATGAAGCTAGAGAGACGGCTCTTAAAACTCTCCAGCTGCCTTCCGAAGTTCAGGAGGTTCTTAAGGAAAGCGAGAAAATGAATCCGGAAGCAGTTAAAAAAATTGCGGAGGCTTGTTTGTCCATGGCTGATACACTTGGGAATTTTGTGGAGGCTACGTCGGAACAGGTTGAGGGAAACAAGCAGGAGATCGGTGATCTTGCTAAAGAAATTGCGGAAAATCCCGAGGCGGCATTTGATCTTCTTTTTGATTCCGGACCGTCGCTTAACAGTTAGCATATGGATACTGTTGCTTTGGTAAAACAACTCGATTCCAGTGAAATGAAGGTGGAGGAAAAGATCCATCATCTTCGCGATTATGTGTATCAGATGCTCGGACTTGTTCATAAAAGTGAGTATTACAAAGAGCACGGAAAATTTTTGTCGCGGTATATTGCGGGATTTGTGGACAGGATCTTTGAACTTTTTGAGGATATCGCGTATCTGGCGTTTGACCCACTGCACATTATCAATATTGTGCAGAGTTTTGCGCGCGGAATTTTTCTTCACCCTATCCAGACATTTAAGGCGGTGGCGACTATGGTCATTCAGAAGTATACAACGGCGTATGGCCTGGGGGCTTTAACCGCTGATGCTTTTATTCTTGCCATCAGCAGTGCTGCCGTTGCCCGCGTGGGTGCCGCCGTTGCCGGTGCGCAGAAGAGTGCTCTTGCCGCCGAGGTTGTGGAAGAAAGTGCCGTGGTTGGCGGGAAGGCGGCCCGGGTGGCCAAAGAGGCTGTCTCAAAATTCGGTGAATATGAGGATGTTTTTCACAAGATCTGCAAAAATCCGCATGAGGTGATCCGCCAGGCTCACAGTACATTAAAAACCGGAACTCATTCCGGCATTATTTCCGAGGTGAAAAGCGTATTTGGTCTCTAGGAAAGAGGCATAGAATTTTTGCCGTCCGCCATATATAATAAGCGCCTGCTTATTATGTTTTTTGTGCCTAAAATTTACACAAAAACCGGTGATGCTGGCGATACTTCCCTTGGAAAAGGGGGAAGAGTGAAAAAAGATGATCTTCGGATTGAACTTCTTGGTGAAATTGACGAGGTGTCATCACTTCTTGGTGTTGCCGCGGCCAGCGGCGTATCGGAAGGGGTTCTTGGTGACATTCGTACACTTCAGAAGGAACTGTATGAAGCCAACTGTCTTGTTTCCGGGTGCGCGGAGCTTGATGTTTTCACTTCAACTCAGCGTCTGGAGAGCGCCATTGATGCCATGACAAAAAAACTTCCGGAGATAACTTGTTTTATTGCTTACTCGGGGACCCAAGCCGCTACGCAGCTTTTTCTTGCGAGGGCCGTTTGCAGACGGGCCGAGCGCAGGCTGGTTCTTGTAAGCAGAAAATACAAAGAGTTTGTTCCGCTCATTTCTTATATCAACCGATTATCGGATTATCTGTTTACCCTTGCCCGCTTTGTGAATTTTGAAGCGGGAATTTCCGATGTTCCCGTTACTGAAACAGGTGTATGAAAAAACGACTCGTTATTTTCGGATCGACCGGTTCCATAGGAACGCAGACTCTTTCCGTTGTGCGGTCCTTTCCCGACAAATTTTCCATTGTCGGGCTCGCGGCCGGAAATAATTCTGAACTTCTTTCCAAACAAGTTGCCGAGTTTGGTGTGAGTGAATACTTTTCACTCAATCCTTCCTATAGAACCAGACAGAGTCTTGTTGACCTTGTTTTATCACTTGAATTTGATCTTCTTGTAGGTGGCGCGAGCGGCACGGATTCTCTGGATGCTTTTGTACATTGTTGGAAAAACAGGATCCCCGTAGCTCTCGCGAATAAAGAGGTGGTTGTTTCTTTTGGAGATCAGATCCTTAAGGTGTGTGGCGGCCCTCCGGCCGCCCTTGTGTCTCCTCTTGTTTTACCTGTCGACTCGGAGCATTCCGGTATCTTTCAGTGTTTGCGCGGGGAGGATATCTCTTCCGTCAGGCGTGTGATTATCACCGCCTCCGGGGGAGCACTGCGTGATTTTACTGATTCTGAGAAAGTGAAAGTCACTCCCAAAGAGGTGCTTTCCCATCCGACATGGAAGATGGGAAAGAAGGTGACTGTCGACTCTGCCACGCTCGTGAATAAAGCTTTCGAAGTTATCGAAGCGCATTATCTTTTTGGTATTCCTTACGAAAAAATTGAGGTTCGTCTTCATCGCGAGAGCAGAGTGCATGCCATTGTCGAGTTCGTCGATTCGCACACCAAGATGGTTGTGTCGGAACCGGACATGAAACTTCCCATTCAGTACGCGCTTCTTTTTCCTTCCAGGGAAAACGTTTCCGAAGCTTCATTCGACTTTGATACGAATTTTCATTTTGCCAAACTTGAAGAGGGAAAGTATCCGTGCTTTGATTTTGTTTTGAAAGTTGCAAAAGAATCTCCGGAAAAACTTTCCGATCTTGTCATGAAGGATGAAGAGACCGTGCAGAAATTTTTGAATGGAAAAATTGCTTTCACCGAAATACTCAATCAATTAAAAACATGTCTGTAGCATGCATTATCGTAGCGGCGGGAAAGGGCGAGCGGTTTGGCGGAGATAAAATGTCCGCTCTTTTAGGTGACAAAACCGTTTTGGAAAACACTGTTGAGCGTATACAGCGACAGAAGGATGTCGATGTCATCATTGTTGTTGCCAATCCGGAGTCCATTAAATCCGTACAAAAAATTTGTACTTCTTATGGCAAGGTGCAAGCCGTAGTTCCCGGTGGTAACTCCCGAGCCGAATCTGTAAAAAACGGATTCGATGCTCTTGCGTGTTCCGATGGCGACAGCGTTCTTATTCACAACGGGTCGAATCCGCTGGTTACCGATGAGGAGATTCAGGATGCCATACATGCTCTCTCACAATATTCTGTCGTTTCTGTCGGACATATTGTCACCGATACCGTGAAACGCGTGAATATGAGTGAAGAGGTTGCTGAAACACTCGATAGATCCGAACTTCGTCTCATGCAAACCCCGCAGGGATTCCGATATGGGGTTCTTAAGAAACTTTATAAACAGTTTGGTGTTGAAGATGTGACCGATGAGTTACAACTTGCCGAACGCGCGGGAGAAAAAATAAAGATTGTTCCCGCATCTGCGTGTAATTTTAAAATTACCACTCCTGAAGATCTTCGACGCGCTCACGGAGTGCTCTTTGGTTCAGAGGTACTCACCGGTATCGGTGAGGACTCGCACAAATTTTCCGACAATGGAAAACTTATTCTCGGCGGAATGGAGATTTCCGATTGTCCCCGACTTGATGGAAACTCCGATGCCGACGTTATTTACCATGCTCTCTTTAATGCCATTTCATCGGCGCTTGGCAAAGGCTCCATTTCCACAGTGGCGGACGCTATGTGCAGGAATGGGATTACAGACTCTTCGGAATATCTGAAGGTACTCCTTACAGATCTTTCCGCTCGTCACATGGCTGTGCGACAGGTGTCGGTGTCACTCGAATGCGCACGACCGAAAATCGAGCCGATTGCCGATGTGATGAAAACGAATATTTCCAAACTTTTAGGCGTTCCGAAGGAACGCATCGGTATCACCGCGACTACGGGTGAGGATCTTACAAGTTTTGGAAGGGGAGAGGGGATACGATGTACGTGCGTGGTTTTTCTGGTCGGCACTTAGCTACTGAGTCAAATCTACGCCGCAGGATTTGAAGGCACTTTCGACTTCTTCCTTGCTCCAGTCATTTATGAGGCAGGTTTTTAATATTGTTTCTGGGGGTATTCCTGCTGTGAAACATGCTTTCACAACGTCCTCATCATTCCAGTTTTCCATTTGTGTTATTTCAAATATGTCGCACAGAGGAATTTTCATTGTCACGTGCATGAATTTTATAATGAACGCTTTTTTCTCGTTGTGTGCACGGAATAACCAGGTAAATGCATCGTTTTCCAGATTTGCCACTACGTCCTGGATGAACGGTGCTAGCATATGGAATGTTTCTTCCCTGGTCACAAGGACAATTTCAGTTCCATTCTGTTGAATGTCTATTGCCAATAGGTTCCATAAATGTCTGATGAGTTCCCTGTTTTGTTCTGCCACTGCCAAAATTTCCTCGCTGGCGTTCTGCAAGTTGTTTGCAACTCTTGTCTCAAAATGTTCGAAGTGGAGGGCTTCTATCTCTTTGTTGTTCGGGGTCTGTTTTTCTGGGGTTTTATCCATTGTGATGTGACTTACGGATGAATAATTTAAAACAAAGCACCAGAAATGTCAATAACTCTCTTTAATTTCCCCGCTTACAGGGTTACTATAAGTTTAACAGTGATCTTTTGCAGAAAAAATGAATCTTTCGCTTAAATCTCCAGCCAAGGTGAATTTCACCCTCGATGTTCTCAGGAAGGATGAGGTAAGTGGGTATCATTTCATTCAGACGGTTTTTCAGCGCGTTGATATTTTTGATGAGATGGAATTTTCCGTTCTTCCGGATGGAGGGCTGGTTTTTCGTTCCAACCGCAAACTTCCGGAAGATAATACGATTACCAAAGCCTATCATGTTTTTTGTAAGCATGTCGGACGTGCTCTTCCGGTTTCCATCAAACTTAAGAAGGCCATTCCCATAGGGGCCGGCCTGGGCGGTGCCAGCGGGGATGCCGCTACCACCATTATTGCGCTCAATCATATTTTCTCTTTCCACTTTGAAACCGATCTTCTTTCTGAGCTTGGTCGTGAGGTTGGCATGGATGTGCCGTTTTTCATAAGTAATTATTCTACCGCTCTCGGAACTCACTTTGGTGACAAGATAGTTCCGCTGCCCCCATTTCCCCGTTTTGAGTTTCTTGTTATTTATCCGAAAATCAAAGTGGAGACAAAAAAGGCTTATGAAGCTTTAGATCTTTCGCAGGCGTCCCGGAGGATGCATCAAACCGAGATGCTTATCGACAAACTTCGTCGGCATACGCTTGATGCGCGTGGTCTTATACCGCTCTTTCATAACGATTTTGAAGGAACGGTGTTTTCTGCGTTTCCGCGGCTTAAAGCTCTCTACGAAGAGCTCGCCACAATGGGGCTAGAGAAGGTTATGCTTACCGGTTCCGGCTCCTCCCTCCTTGTATTCGGATCTTCGGCTCGCATGAACGAAGTGAAAGCAAAACTTTCCGGGAAGTGTCAGATGTATTTGTGTCATACGTATTAAGTTTCGGGAATAAGCGCATATCCTTTTGAATGCACGGTCCGTATGAATCCGTTAGTTTTTTCTCCAAGCTTTTTTCGTATTTGTGTTATATGGGAATCTATAACATTTGATTTCATATCCCGTCTTTTCCAGACAATGGTATACAGTTCGTTTCTTGTGAAAACAATGTTTGGGTGACTGGCAAGGTATGCCAGCAGAGCGCACTCCCTTTTTCTTAGGGCGATCCTCTTTTTTCCGTATAACGCTTCCCGCCTGCTGGTGATCAGACGCAATTTTCCTATATTGATCTCCTTTTCTTTCTCGGGACTCATTCTTTTTATAAAAGCCCGTATTTGCGCGACGATAACTTTTCTTTGCGTATTTTTTTCTATGATAATGTCTACCCCTCCTTCGAGTCTTTTTGCCTTCTCTTCTTCGGAAAGATTTTTGTGAAATACTAAAATCGGTGTTTTTATCATCTTGTTTCGCAAAATTGTGACCATATCCATTTCTCCCGTCGGTATTTCCGCGTCGAGGATGATGAGATCATAGGTGAAGTGTATTCCCTTTGCCGTTCCGATTTCCTCACTCTCCGCCGTATCGACCACAAAGTGGTCTCTTGAGAACAGATTGCAGAGTTTTGTTGTCAGTGCCCGCTCCTTTGAGACAATAAGCACTCTGCGCTGGATATGTATGGTGTGCATATCGAAAAAATTAAGAAATTGAATAGTATTACGATAAAATATTCTTTTCTTTAAGAAAAGACCCCGTGACTATTCCTGCCGTTGTCCTTTAAATGGCTTTTTTAAGCCAAGCCTTTGGTTTGTTGTTAGAAAATTACAACACAAAACAGTATTTCTGATAGTATATTAGAAAATAAAAAGAAATTACTTGCAATTCTCCTTTGGTTTTGTTATATTTTGTCTATTCTCTATTTTTTCGCGTGCTCAAGCAGTTGCTTACCGATATCGGTTTCACGCAAAAAGAGGCGGAATTGTATCTTGCCCTGCTCCATTTTGGCGCTCAGCCAGCCAGTGCTATTGCCAGGACTATCGGAGCAAATCGTATTACTGCCTATCAAATTCTGCAGGAACTCGCGAAAAAGGGCGTGGTAAGCACGCAGAAACGCATCAATGTGACATTTTTTGCCGCAGAACCTCCGGAAAGGCTCATTTCCTATGTGGAAAAGAAGAAAAGCTGTGTTGAATCCAGCCTTCATAACTTATGCGATCATATTTTAGAATTTCAGACGCTTGTGAACCCCGCCGTTTCTGCTCCGAAGGTGAAAACGTTTAGCGGGCTTTCCGGTATCCGGGCTGTATACGAAGATACTCTGTCATCTCACGGGTGTGTTTTTTTCATTCATGATTTGGCAAATATTTCCGAGGGGCTTCGTACGTTTGTTTTTTCGAAATATATTCCAAAACGTCTGCGCTCCGGTATGGAGTGCAAACTTGTTCTTCCCGATAATAAAGCTAACAGGGTTTTTTCCGAGCTCCATGGGAAACAGCTTCGGCAGGTACGGTATGTGTCGCCAAAGACTATTCCTTTTCAGGCCGCTGTGATTTTGTACGATAATAAAACCGCCGTCATTTCTGACCGCTCATCCGAGTCGTTTGGCGTCATTATTGAAAGTGATTCGTTTTACCGGACGATGCTTGGTATTTTTAATATCGTCTGGAGGCAGGGGGTGCGCGTTTAGTTTTTCTCTCTCTTTGCGAGTACTTCCTGCAAGACGGATTTCATTGTTTCTCTGTCGCTCCAGTCGATGATCCCGTCGTTCATGGTTCTGCCTTCCAGGTCTCCCATGCCCGGTATTACTATCGTATCTCCTTTTGCCGCCTGACTTGAGGCGAAGAAGAATGCTTTTCTTCGATCGGGGATTACGAAGTAATCGACATTTTTTTTCATTGGAGTTTTTTTGATTCCCTCCTCAATCATGTTTCGTATCTGTTCAGGATCTTCGGTATATGACTCATCGTCGGTAATAATTACCCTGTCTGCGTGTTTTCCTGCGATCTCTCCAATGACCGGTCTTTTCAGCTTATCCCGATCTCCGCAACACCCGAAAATCAGCCAGATTCGTTTTTCCGTAAGCGGACGAATATTTCTTAGCAGAGTTTCGTAGCCTATTGCGGTCATTGCAAAGTCGATGATGACATTGAATTCCTGTCCCTCTTTGATTCTCTCCATTCTTCCGGGGACAAGCTCTGTTTTTTCTAACCCTGTACGTATGACATCCTCATTGAGGTTCAGCGCGATCCCGACAGCGGTTGCAGCGAGCGCGTTCTGGATATTGAAGTCGCACGGAAGTTTCAGATGCACGGGAATTTTGTGTGCCGTAGTGATAATGGTGAATGTCGATCCATTATTCGTTATTTCTTCATTTATCGCCTGAACGTCCGCTTCCGTTTTTCTGCCGTACGTTATTACTCTTTCCGTTTTGATATTCCGGAAGTAGTCGGCTTCCGCATCGTCGAGGTTTACTATTGATGTTTTTGACACATTCTTTTTTTTGCTGGTCTGCAAAGATTTGAAAAGCTTTCCCTTTTCATTGCGGTATTCTTTCAGTGTGCGGTGGTAGTCGAGGTGTTCCGGCGACAAGTTGGTGAAGACGGCAATGTCGTATGGGATTCCCCAAGTTCTGTTTTGCGAGAGTGCGTGTGAAGATGTTTCTATGACGACGTGCGTACATCCCTCATCTTTCATTGTTCTTAATAATTTCTGCAGGTGTGTTTTGCCAAGAGTCGTTTTGTGCGTTGCGTTACGCGTGATTTTCGTGCCGATTCGAAATTCCGTTGTCGAGGTCATGCCGGCTTTTAAGCCGGCTGCCGTGAGAATATTGTGTATGAGTGTACACGTTGTTGTTTTTCCGTCCGTTCCCGTGACACCGATCACTATCATTTCATTTGCAGGAAATTTATAGTGTATGCAAGAGAACATTGCCCAAAGCTTGTGGTAGAGAAGCCTTATGGGATTTGTCGGCGCAATGAGTCTTTTAAATCTTTTTAAAAACATTTTTGGTTTCTTATCGGTTAGTGACTTATATCATAGTTCTCCGCAAATTCAACTCTCCAGCTCTATTCCAGGGGCTTTCCATGAATTACCACATCTTGTCCCTTTTTAAAGACTTGTACCGATGACAGCTTGATGCTTTTTCCGGGTTCCGACCACGCCATACCCTGCTTCACTTGTTTTGACGCAATACACAGAAATATTTCATCGACGAGTTTTTGTGAGAGAAAACTTTCTATTATTTTCCTTCCGCCTTCTACCAGCAGGCTCGAAATTCCTGTTTTTCCGAGGTGTTGTAATAACGTTTTTAGATTTACTTCCTTTTTTCGTCCGCTGACAAAAATGTTTTCCTTTTTCCACTGTGAAAGTTTTTTTGGTGTTGCGTGTGTCGTTGTGACAAGAAGAAAATTTTTATCTTTTACAACATTCGCTCTTCTTGGTGTTTTCAAGGTCGAGTCGACGATCACTCGCAGGGGATTTCTTCCCTTTCCTTTTTTCAATCTGCAGGTGAGTTTTGGATTATCATTTTGGACGGTGTTTATTCCGACAAGTATCGCCTGATTTCTATTTCGCAACTCGTGACTGAAGGTGTCCCATTCTTTTCCCGTAAGATGGATCGGCGTTCCATCTTTTTTCGCTATCATGCCATTTACGCTCATGGCGAGTTTTACCGTGACGTACGGAATATGTTTGGTGATCCACTTTATATAGTTCCCGTTAAGCTCTTTTGCCTCTTTTTCCAGATATCCCGATATAACCTCGATTCTTTTCTTTCTAAGCGCATTTGATCCTTTATTGCACACACGCGGATTGGGATCCCGCATGGCATACACAACCTTTTTTATACCAGCTTCGATTATCGCTTTTGTGCACGGTGGTGTTTTTCCAAAATGGCAGCACGGTTCAAGATTTACATACAGAGTTCCTCCCCGTGGTGATGTTTTACAATTTTTTATGGCGTTAATTTCGGCATGCGGTCCTCCGAATTTTTTATGAAAACCACGGCCGATAATCTTTCCGTTGTTTACAATAATCGCTCCAACTTTTGGATTTGGTTCTACGCGACCTTCTCCTTTTCTTGCCAGATCGATGCACAGCCGCATATATTTTTCGTGCATGGCTCTTATATTGAAAGAAGATGGTTCATTTTCGTTTTCTTCGTTTTGAGGTACCGCCTGTTGTAACGATTCGGGGTAATTTCTATCGGGACGCGTTTTCTTACGGATATTCCATACCCTTCAAGTCCGATAATCTTTCGGGGATTATTCGTGAGAAGATCAATGTTTTTAAGCCCCAGCATTTTCAGTATCTGTGCGCCCGTACCGTAATCGCGCAGATCTTCTTTAAAGCCAAGCGTATGATTGGCTTCCACCGTATCGAGTCCTTTTCTTTGCAGCGCGTATGCCTTGATTTTATTCGTGAGTCCCAAGCCCCTTCCTTCCTGACGCATGTACAGAATCACTCCGGAACCTTTTTCTGCAATTTTTTTCATGGCACTTTTAAGTTGCGATCCGCAGTCGCAATGGAGTGAAGCGAACACATCTCCCGTCAGACATTCGGAGTGGACTCTTACGAGTACATGTTTCTTATTTTTGATATTTCCGTATACCAGCGCGACATGTTCTTTCCCGCAAATGGTATCTTTGAATACGATAATCTCGAACTCTCCGAAGCTTGTCATGATTTTTGACTTTGCCACTTTTTTTACGAAGCACTGGTGTTTCATCCGGTACCGGATGAGATCTTTTATCGCGATGATTTTCAGTTTGTGCTTCTTTGCGAATTGTATCAGGTCTTTCATGCGTGCCATTTTTCCGTCTTCACGAATGATTTCGCAAATGACGCCTGCCGGTTCAAGTCCTGCAAGTTCTGCGAGTTCCACTGCCGCTTCCGTGTGGCCGGCTCTTTTGAGCACCCCGCCTTCGCGGGCCAAAAGCGGAAAGATATGTCCGGGTTTTCTGAAATCATCCTTCCCGGATTTTTTACAGCAGAGAGCTTTGATGGTGAGAAACCTGTCTTTCACGGATATTCCGGTTCCCGTGGACTTATGATCAACCGAAACGGTGAAATTCGTTCTGTGCAGGTCGGTATTCTCACTTGTCATTGGCTGGAGCGCGAGACGCTTTGCTCTTTCTTCAGTAAGCGGAACGCAAACCAGGCCGCGTCCCTCTTTGATCATAAAATTTAAATTTTCTTTCGTGATTTTCTGTGCGGCAACAAAAAGATCGCCCTCATTTTCCCTCGTTTGATCATCGGTGATGATTATGAGTTTTCCCCGGCGTACGTCTCTGATGATTTTTTCAATGTCTGTATGCATGGTGTTTTTTCTATCTGTTGTCGTTTGGATTCTTTCCTGAATTTCAGAATCAGGATTGTTCCCAGTAGCGCATAATAGACTATCACGCCGAAAGCGTGAAACCAAAGAATCTTGAGTGCGGCGTAGGGGATTTGGGATGTGGTTTCCACCACCTGTATTATGTACGAAAGTGAAATGTATCCGGGAAATCCGACAAGTTTTGCCAGAGGAACGGAAATAAGGCTTGTTATTGCTGACAAAAAACCTGACAGCATGGCAAAGGGGATAAAAGGGCCGGCTATAAGAAGATTTGCCAGCGGAGCAACCAGTGAGAGCTGGTCAAAGTGGATGAGCAGTGCCGGAAGGGTGCTGATTTGTGCCGACATGGTGAGCGTGAAGCTTTCCTTCATCCCAAACATGTCGGGGATTCTTTTTGTCCACCCATCGAGAAGCGGGGAAACGTATATGAGTCCGGCCGTTGCCAGAAATGACAACTGAAATCCGGCATCATATACGAGAATTCTCGGATTTATGAGGAGCATTGCGGATGCTGCGAGAAGGAGAGTGATGGTTACATCACTCTTTCTTCCATAATGCAGTGCGAGCAGTGATATGAGTCCCATGATGCAGGCGCGCACGACTGCCGCCGAGGCTCCGACGGAAATGGTGAACAGAATAATCGTGATTGCCGAGAGCGCGATGGCCCTCTTCTTTCCGAGCGGTCGTAAGACCGCCATGATTACCGTGACTAATATAGTGATGTTGTATCCGCTTATGGCCACGATGTGCGAAAGGCCCGTAGTGGCAAACTGTTCCGTGAGTTTTTCCGGAATGCCTTTTCTGCTTCCGGTGATTATTCCCGCCATGAATGATCCGAATGGTTCGGGAAAAACTTCATTCAGTTTACTTTCAAATATTCTTTTTATTTCATAGAGAAATGCAAAACGGGATCGAAACGATTTTCCGACGTAATCGATTCTTGGCAGATACATGACCGAATTGATTCCGTATCGGTACAGATAGTTCTTATACGAGAATCCGTTAAATTCTCCCGGTGTTTCCAGCTTTCCTCTGACTTTCAGAATGTCACCAAACTTGTATTCAGGATAGAGGGCGGTATTTATAAGTACCCTGCCTTCAATTTTTTCCTCCGTTGTTTTCATGACGCTTTCCGTGCAGACCGTGAGCTTGAGTTTGTCCGGTCTTCTGTCTGGTTCGTCGCACACGGTGCCAATCAGGGTGATAGACTTTGCTTGATCGTTATAGCGATCGATAGTGTTTGCCGGCCGAAAACTTTCGTCGATGTGTGCGCGCAGAAATCCCAGCGCAATAAACGTCGGGATGATCAAAATCCATTGTCCCGTTTTTCTTGTAAGCAGGACAAGGATCAATCCGAAGAGGATTGATGCCAATACCAGCTCTTTTTGGCTAAGAAAAGATGAAATTTCGATATAGAAAAGACCGATACCCGTGATGAATGATGCGAGACCGGCGATTGTGTGAATTTTTTTCACAAAATAGGCTTACGAATCCCAAATCTGACTGTTTTTCCGAAACCTTGCAAATGAGTTATGAAGGAAATGTGAAATATGAATAGTTTCTTTGATGATATTGCAGATTTTTTTAATTGTTATACAATATTCCACTTCAATTCATTTTTATGAATCATTCGCCTGAGTCCAATTTCGATGAACATAATTCAGATTATTCTGATGTTCGGGTGCACTTTGGAAGGCCGGGAGACCTTACTGATGAGCGTATGGAAGAGTTTGCAAGAATCCTTGTGACGTCCGTTTTTCATCCAGCCGAGAAGCATCTTGGAGGACCGGATTTTGAGAAGGCAGTTCGGTACTATCGTGAAGAGATCCGACACCTGCTTGCGATGGGAGAACTTATGGTGGGAAAACTCAATGATGAAACCATTGGGATAGAAGGGTTTAATTTTTGGGGCGAATTTCAGGGGCGTAATGTATGCGAGCTTACCAAGGGGGTTGTGCTCAAGGAGCATCAGGGCAAAGGGGTTTATAAGAAAATCAAAAAGTCTTTGATGGCTTTTCTTCGTGCAGGATCTCCCGGAATCACCCATTATCGGTTTTACCCGAGATCAAAACGTAATTAACCATACTCTCAAGCAATATCCCGGGACTCGTGTGATATCCTTAGATTCCAATGATCCTATTGCTATTCTTGTCTGTGACAGATTTGGTCCTGTCGCTTTAAATAGTATGAAGGAGCGCGGTGTGCAGATTCTTTGGTATGATCCGGAAGAGCAGAGTGACTAGAACACTGCCAAGGCGTAGTTGTAACACGTAAAAAAAGAGCGGCTTAAGCCGCTCTTTTGATTGCTGTTTAGATTTTCAGTACGTCTCCAACTTCTTTTTCGAGATTCTCTTTTTTGATTCTCACGTCCCGAATCATGTTGTCCATTTGTGCGTTCTCGTTTTCCCCCGCATCGTGCCAGTTTTTTATCTGTCTTAACTCAAAGAGCAGACTCTGGAGTGTCAGGTCAACTTTTTGTTCCTTTTCCGGAGCAAGACTCGCATAGATATCTTTATTGAGGAGCGATTGGGGAGTGTAGAGGTTGATTTCGCCCTTTTCGATCTTTGCTATTACCATATCGAGAAACTCATGGTCTACTTCGCTCATTTTTGTAGCCATCGGTTTATTGAGCATACTTTGCGTGTCCGGGCGGATCTCAGCATCGCGATGCTGACTCAACGCTTTTTGGAATGCCGTGTGTTTTGGCGGCGGGTTTTTCTGGTTTTCCTGATCCATTTTTGACTGTTTAATCAAGTGTGATATACCAGAATTTCCTTGTTTCAGCAAGGAAAGGCATGTTGATTCCATGAGTATGCATTGTAGAATGATCCGTGCAGTTTTTTATATTCATGAGAATTCGCGTTTTCTTATTTTCGGTGCTTTCCAGCGTGTTTTTTGCGTTTTTTCTCCTGAGCGCTCACGCTTATGGCGTGTCGCTTTCAGAGGTTTCTTTGGTGCAGAGAGAGGAGTTATATGTCACATTCTCCGGTGATGCCAATACCGCCGTGATTGAACTTAAGGCTGGTGAGCTTGGATCTATTTCCTATCGTGATGAAAATATCTGGAAGGTTTTTATTCCCGATGATTCCAATGATGTAGACGGGAGAATTTTTTCTGAGCCTATATTCTTTTCAAAGAGTTCGGGTATTTTGTTACGAGTGGCACAGGGTACAGAATTCGTTGTTCACGATTATCTGATACCTGATTTTTCCCGCAGTGTTGTCTTGGGTGGATTTGGAGATGAAAGTGTTTCACGCATTATTTCCAGAAGCGGTTGGGGAGCGGATGAGGGGCTTCGTATCTATCAGCCTGAAGTGAGTGTTGATGTTATTGAAGAGTCTGACGAAAATGGTTCTGCCGGGAAACGTACCAATATTTGTGCTCCGATTGAGTCTGCATATCCGGATGAGTTCCAGCAGTATTCAGAGTCCATTAGTACGCTTGATGGCCAGGATCTTATCTGGCCGATTCGTTATTCTAAAAAGGCATATAAGATTGTCGTGCACCATACCGCGAGCGATATCCGTGATATCAATGATGATGGAAGAGTTAATGCCGATGATTATGCCATGCAGATACGGGGTATTTACAATTTTCATACCGTTACTCGTGGTTGGGGTGATGTTGGGTACAATTTTCTTATCGATCCGCAGGGGAATGTGTACGAGGGTCGTGCCGGAAGGGATTATAAGAGGATGCCTGTTGGTGCCCATGTGCTTTGTCAGAATACGGGAACCATAGGTATTGCTCTGCTTGGAAACTTTAATGACGACTCAGTGCCGCCTCGCCAGCTTGAATCGCTCAGTATGCTGATTGCCGATCTTTCACGGGAGTATGAAATTGATCCATTTGGATCTTCAAAATTTCGCGGTACCGTTTTACCGAACGTTGTCGGTCATAAGGATATTGGTACGGTGACGAAAAAGCTTATCGGGCAGGGGGCGACGAGTTGTCCAGGAACGAATCTTTCCGCCAGTCTCACCCGAGCGGTTGCCCTGGTGAAAGAGTATCTTGTTTTGGATTACGACATTGCTTTTGAAAATGTCCCTGAGATTGTGCGTCTTGTTCCCGGAGATTCGGATGCAAAATGGGAACTGCGTTTCTGGAATAAAGGAAGAAGGGATCTTTCTTCCACTGTTGTAAAACTTGGAAACGGGATGCAGGCAGTGGTTGGTGAAGTGAAGGCCGGGGAGATAGCGGTGGCGACATTCAGCTTTGAATCCAGCATGGATTTTCTTTCGGAAAAAACCAATGCGCGTGTGTATGTAAAAGATGAAGAAGGGTTCAGACGTGTCGGAAGAACTGCTCTTTTTGAAATTCGCAGAGAGAAGGGTTTTATTAAAGTTGCCGGTAATCCCTCCCTGCTTCTCAATGGAGAGAAGCTCTATCTTGGAGGGGAAGCAAGTGTTGTGCTTCGCTATCCGATAAAAACCAATGCCAATTTAGGTTCGGGGCGCTTCAGGATAACTCCTGCCAATGCACAGGCGAAGCGATATCTCCTGGGGGGCGCGAATACTTCGGAGGTGCGCTCGTATGACACATATATTGATATTCCCGTTACGTTCGATATATCTCCTCAAAACAGGGCAAGAAAAGCGACCTCGGTTCGCGTGGAACTGAGTATGCGTGGTATGAAGATTGACGGAGCTGCCCGCGGTGTTGTGCTTGATAGCATACAATTTGATGTACAGGAGCCGGATCTGTCTTCGAAAACCATGGCGCTTCAGCAAAAGAACGCAGAGTTTCTTTTTATGGTCAGGGAGCCCAAAGAACTTCGTTTTGATATTGATACCACCGGGTTGCCGGCCAGTCTTTTGTCGGATCTTACCGATGGAGATATTTCCCTTCGGCTTTCTTCCAGCAACGCGCGTTTTGTCCCCGAGGCCTCAATTATTCCATTTGCGCTTATGAGTGATGGAAGGACTTTGACTGCGAGTGTTACCGTAGATTCTAAGTATCCTATGCTTACGACTTTACGGGGAGATATCTTTTTCGGAGATGAAAAAATCGTCTCACTTTCCGGGAAGAAAAACGGCTTTTCTCACAAGCTTCGATTCAAACGGGAAATACGCCTTAAGAAGCCATTGGAGTAAAGAGTTGACGTAAGAATCCTTTTATTACTACCGCCGGCGAACACCCTTGACTCAAGTATTTGTCAAGCGGAATATGGCTTGTCTCAAGCCTTTATGACTTTTAAAGGGGTGATTTTTTTGGTATAATGAAATGATTTACTGCAGGAAAAATATTTACTTTCATGCATAAGGACATTCAGCATATCAAGGATTTTTTTCTTACGAAGTCATCCTTTACGAAATTTTTCTACAAGGATGACGTCCTTATTTATCTCGATCAGGATTTTACCAATGGTGATATCACCATTCTTCTTTGTCAGAAGGGTGGAAATCAGTATATGGGAAAACTTCGCTTTAGTCTTCGCGGGAAGTTGAGAGAATCGGATGTTCTTACGGATAAAGATCTTGCAGATCTTGTTTCCGCCATGCGCAAACTCTGGGAAATGAAGCGATGTGAACAGCTTACCATTTCCCGAGACGAGTTCCTGCAGGTGTATTAGTTTTTACCTTTTATCGGTACTTCCAAATCCTCCGCGAGAGGTTTTTTTTAATATACCTTTTTCACGCCATGATGCTTTTCCAATTTTTACCAACACGCCCTGTGCAATTTTTTCGCCACGCTGAATGACAACATCTTTTTCTGTGAAGTTGTACACCTGCACCAAAACCTCGTCGTTTGGTCCGCAATAGTCATGGTCGATGATTCCGATACCATGGGGGATAAGAAGCCCCTTTTTTCGCGGAGTGGAACTGCGGGCGGCGACCAAGAGCATATATCCCTTTGGAACTTTTACTATTACATTCGTCGGGATCAGTCCGATTTCTCTTGGTTTAATGAGCGTTTCAGCGCGGGTCAGCAAATCAAAGCCAACCGACCCATTGGTCTCATACACCGGCAGTGGCAGCGAGACATCAATTCTTTTGATGGCGACTTTCATGTGTGTTCTAGTCGTTGATTTTTCCTAAATCGATCTTGATACCGGGTCCCATGGTTGATGCCAGGGTGATGGTATTGATGTAGGTTCCCTTTACGCCGGTCGGTTTAGCTTCTTGTACCGCTTTGATATATGCTCTCAGGTTTTCAAGAAGTTTTTCCTTTCCGAAAGAAAGTTTACCGACACTGTTGTGCAGGTTGCTGAGCTTGTCCGCACGAAACTCCACCTTGCCTCCGGAGATCTCTTTGATCGACTTTGTAATTTCCAAAGTTACCGTGCCGGCTTTCGGGTTTGGCATAAGGCCTTTCTGGCCGAGAGTCTTTGCGATTTTTCCGAGCCCCTTCATTTGATCAGGGGTTGCGATTGCAACATCGAACTCCAACCATCCTTTCTCAATTTTTCCGATCAGTGTTTCGGTACCGGCCTCGACCGCTCCAGCATCTTTTGCCTCTTTCACTTTGTTCTCGTCGACGAATGCAACGATTCGGAGTTTTTTACCTGTTCCATGAGGAAGAACTACCGTTGAACGAACAATCTGATCAGATTGTTTCTGATCGATATTGAGATTCATGTGTATCTCTGCTGTCGCGTCAAACTTTGTGAGAGTTTTTCCGTTAAGAAGGATATCTATGCCTTCGGAAAGGGGATACCTTCTTCTTCTCTCAAAAGTCTTGATGTACTCTTTGTACTTCTTTCCTCGTGTGCTCTTTTTTATGATGATCTTCTTTTTTGGCGCTCCCTGTTCGGATTTTGCCGCCTTCTTTTTCTTTGTCATCTCTTTTTTCGCTTCAGCCTTTTCAGCCTTTTCAGTCGTTGGCTTTACTTCATTCTTTTGATCCTTTTCCTTAACTGTCTTTTCTTTTTCTGACATGGTAATAAATAATTAGGTGGTAAAAGCGTTCGCGATGTTTTTTAAGGCGCGAACTCCCACGGTGGGTGATTTAGTTTTCGATGATGATACCCATCGATTTCGCCGTTCCGGCGATGATCTTTGCAGCCGCCTCGAGATCGTTTGCATTCAGGTCTTCCATTTTCTGTTGGGCGATTTCGAGAAGTTGTTTCTTGGTAATTTTTCCAACCTTGTTCTTATTCGGTTCGCCGGATCCCTTTGGAATTCCGATGGCCTTTTGAATGAGTACATTTGCCGGAGGAGTCTTAAGCTTGAATTTAAAGCTCTTGTCTTCAAATACGGTGATCTCAGCCGGGATTACGGTGTCACCTTTATCCTTTGTTGCGCTGTTAAACTGATTGCAGAACTCCTGGATATTGATACCCGCTGCGCCAAGAGCCGGACCTATCGGAGGAGCTGGATTTGCTTTGCCCGCCTGAATTTGGAGCTTGATGATCTTAACAATTTTCTTTGCCATAGTGTGTTTATAAGAAAAATGGATGTTACAATGATTCGTACCCGAGTGATCCGATGACGTTTTTCATTTCCGCTTCGAATTCCCTCGAAAAGAGCAGACCGATTATAGTGTCTTTTCCCTGCGTGACAAATCGAATTTGTCCGTCGTTTTTCTCAATCAGGAATGAGCTCTTGCTGAGCTCATATACTTCGAGCCCGTTTCCCTGCGCGACATAACTTTCCGTAAGAATAACCGGATAGTTTTTGATTTTATCGATTTCATACACCATAAAGGAGACAGTATCCGTCTGAAATACTTTCTTTCTCGCAGGAAGTGACGGAAGCGAGAGTGCATCAAGAAAGTTACTTGTCATTTCCTCCTTTATCGTGATCGTTCCCGGGAGTAAGGATCCCAGGTTTTCCACTGTAAAAGGTTTTGGCATTCCAGCCTCTCTGTTGAGGTTCGTTTCCCTGATGATGCTGGCGCTTAAGTCTCTTACGGAGAGTTTACGATTACCAGTATACTCGATCATAAGAAGCGTTGATGCGAGTCCCAGGAAAATCGCTAAAATCAGCAGTTTTTTCTTCATACCTACTTTTTCTTAATTTGCGTGAATTCAAGTTCGATGGGTGTTTCTCTTCCAAACACGTTAACCAAAATCTTAACTCTACCCTTCTTTTCATCGATATCATCGATAAGACCTTCACAATCCTTGAATGGACCATCGATGATCTGGACGTTTTCTCCAATCTGAAATTTCACTTTGAATTTCGGCTCTTCCTGCTGGCTGTGTTTCTTGATTCTCTCGAATTCTTCGGGAAGCACCGGTACCGGAATGGTGCCTGATCCCACAAACCCGGTCACGTTTGGTGTATTTCTGACGACGTACCAGCTGTCGTCCGTTACGATCATGTCTATGAGTACGTATCCGGGGAACATTCGTATTTTCTCGGTTACATGCGATCCTTTCTTGATTGAGATTGCTGATTCTTTCGGTACAACAACGTCAAAGATGAAGTCCTGCATGTTAAAGGTTTCAATTCTCTGTCTTAGAGATTTTTCCACGGCATCTTCGTATCCGGAGTAGGTATGAATGACATACCAGTTTCTTCCGGTGTTTTTTGCCTGTTTCCCTTTTGTTTTTCCGGGAGATATTATTGTCTGCCTATCATCCTCGTTTATGTGCGTATCTTCTATTTCTTCCGCTATTTCCTGCTCTTGAACCGTGGGTGTTTCTGTTACTTCTGCCGGAGTTGTAACCTCCTCTTTCGTTTCTGTGGCCCCGTCCTGGGGTACTTTAGTTTCGTCGGTCATTCTGTAGTTAAGTTATGAGCGAATAATGTCCCTACGCGATCGAAATAAGGTAGGTATAGAGAAAGCTGAAAATCCAGTCCATAGCTCCTATTACAATTGCCATTGCAATCATGAAGCCGATGGCAATTACCGTCATTCGGACAGCCTGTTTCTGAGTTGGCCACGTGACATGATGTAATTCCCGTACGCTTCCTAAAAGGTAGTTTTTAAGTTTCTGCATAGATTCCTAAAAGGGTAATTTTAAAAAGAGGGCTTTTTCTTCGCCCGGGCTGTATTGTAGCCATCTTGGATCTTTTTGCAAGCGGTTCTTTGTTTTTCGACACTATTTTTCTATTGTGTCCGTTTTTTCATATTTTCTTCTTTTGCACCCTTCAGTCACCATTGAATTTTTGTTTATTTTATGCTATAATTTCATGATTTATCATTGTACATGTTCACAAAAAAACTTCGAAATTTCGTGAGGAAAACCGCTCCATTTTTTGGGGTATTTGCCGTCATCTTGACCCTCCTTCTCGTTCTCCATTCCAATGGATTCAGTATTTTTTCAGAGACTTTTTTGGCTCAGCTCAGGCTTCCCGGCACACAAAATTAGCCGGAGCGGAACTCGCGAAGACGGTCACCGGTGGCAAAGCCGGTCTTCCCGCTATTTACTATTTTGTTTTCGGTGTCGGATATAAAACGATAACGCAAGTTATCGGGGCTGTCGCCGTGCTTGTACTCGTCTATTTTGGCATACAGATGATAGTGTCCAACAGTCAGGAGGAGCGCATCAGTAAGGCAAAATCTTCCATTCTCATGATTTTTATCGGACTTGCCATAGTGGCGGTTGCCGACTTCGTTGTTAAAGAGGTTTTTGTTCTCCAGGGCGGAACGTTTATTGGTGATACCACCGTTGACGGAAAAACCATTTCCGTTATGGAGCAGAGCGCGCTTAAATTTAATGAACAGGTGCATATTTTTATCACGTTTCTTCGTTATATTATTCAGGGAATCGCGTTTTTCTTCATTGTCCGATCAGGGCTTGGTTTAATTGTAGGAGGACAGGAGTCGGATGTTCTTGATAAGACGAAGAAGGCATTTATGTGGGGTATTGTGGCACTTATTATCGTGATGGCGGCAGAAACTGTTATTAAAAAGGTAATATTCCCGGTTGATATTGGAGATAAGCAGATTGTTATCGGGGAGGTTCAGATTCAGGCGGGACAGTCTCTTATCGCACAGATTATCAATATGATTCTTGCTTTTGCCGGAGGCGTGGCGGTTATTTCCCTTATTGCCGGTGCTGCTATGTATTCAATGGCCATTGGTCATGAACAGAGTACGGAGAAGGGTAAAAAGATGGTTATCGGTTCGCTTATGGGGCTTGTGATTATTTATTCCGCATATACTATTATTTCTGAGTTTATCCGATAGTATGAATAAAAAAATTGCACATATTTTTATTGTAGTTCTTGCCGTTTTTTCCGCCTTGTTTGTTTCTGACTTTGCGTGTTCTGCTGTGTTTGCACAAACTTTTGAAGTTCCTTTTCTTCAGGGTGGTGACACGACGCTCGGGGAAGTCGGAGGTCAGCAATTCAGTTTTCCGGTGCTTTCTGATGCTACCAACCTCGGAGAGGTGGGTTTTGAGTTTATTGTGAAGAGGATTATCCGGTATCTTCAGTATGTTTTTGGTGCCGTTGGTGTTCTTTATGTTTTTATTGCCGGTTACCGACTTCTTGTTGCCGGTGGTGAGATTGAGGAGGAAGCTACCAAGCAAAAAAAGAACCTCCAGTGGATTGCTATCGGTTTTGTTGTTATGACCATTGCGGATCAGGCCGTTAACCGAGTTTTCTTTCCGAAGGCGAGTATTGATGGTTTTCTTCAGACAGAGGAGGCCACCATTATGGCCGCAAAAGAAGGGCTTAAACTTCTCAGGCAGGTTGTGGATTTCTTTGTCGCCTTTGTGGGCACCGTTGCTGTTCTCACGGTGGTGCTTTCCGGTATGCGCATCATCATGAGTCCGGGTAATGAAGAGGTTATCAACTCCCAGAAAAAGGTTTTCATGTGGGCCGCCCTGGGTCTTATTGTCATTACCATGGCGGATCGAATCATCTATACGTTTTACGGTGAATCCGGTCAGCAGGGGGTAAATGTTCGTGCCGGTTTAGTGGAGCTTTCCGGAATTGCGAATTATATTTTGGGATTTCTTGCGGTTCTTGCCGCGGCGTCACTCATTTATGCCGGTATTCTTATGATTGCCAATTATGGTAATGATGAAGCCGTGAGTAAGGCAAAGACTATTGTAAAAGATGTTGCCATCGGTCTTGTTGTTGCATTCTCTTCATACACCATTGTTTCCGCTATCGTGCGGCTTGGGGGGTAGCGAATGAATTGCAGTCTCAACGAATTTGGTTCGTTGCATTAAACAATTGATTTATAACTTTAATTAATTTCACTATACTGTACCGGAAAAAGGAAAGTCTCCATTATTCTCCCACTATGCGATTCACAAAAGTTTTCATTTTCGTTCTCCTTGTTTCGATGTCGTGCTTGTTTGCACACCAGGCTTTTGCTGCGTGGACGCAACAGGAGTGCGATGTTTATCGTGCTACACATTCTGAAAAAGATACTTGGTATGAACTCAATTGCAAATGGTTGAAGCCTGCGTCGACACCTTCTTCCATTGGTTCCCCCATTTATACCGGAGGAGGGCTGGAGCTTCCCGATCAGTCTGCCGGATCCGCGACGGAGATTCGCGGAATTTCCCATGAGGGGAGTCTTATTAATCTTATTATCGGGTGGACGAATTTTCTTTTGCCGTACGTCAATGTTCTTTCCATAGCCGCGATAGTCGCGGCCGGGCTTATGTACATTCTCTCGTTTACCAACGAGGAGCTTCATACTAAGGCCAAGAGCATTTTGATTTATGTGGTTATTGGTATCGTACTTGTGTATTCAGCGTTCACCATAGTGAATACGCTTCTCAAAGTGGGGCAATAAGTAGCTGGTAAGCGGTAAGCAGTAAGCAGTAAGGTTCAGATTTGCAGTTATACATGTAATTAAGATGGTAATTCAGTAATGTAGAAATGAAACACACTTGGAAACAGATCGTAAAGGTTGGAGTGCTGACAGCACTGTTGTCTGTTGTCTTATTTTCTTCTGTCGGGACTGTTTTTGCGAAATGGACAAAAGAGGAGTGTGATGTATATAGACTCAGGAATCCAGAGGGGGGTGAGATCGGGGCTGATATTACGTATGACTTTCAGTGCGGATGGATGAAGGGTGCTACCGGTGGTGTTCCCACAGGTTCTCTCACGTTGCCAGAGGAGCATGCAGAGAAATATGATCAGGGGATTGTGGCGCGAGATCCGGAGACCGGTGAAATTCTCGGACTTATTGGTCTTATCATCCGCCTTACCAACTGGGCACTCGGATTTGTGGGAGTAGTCGCTTTGGTTGCCTTTATTTACGGCGGGTACATCATGGTCGCCAATTTCGGCAATGAGGATTCAATGGGCAAGGGGAAGAAGATTCTTGCAGGTTCCGCCGTAGGTATTATTGTGATCCTTCTTTCGTTCACTGCCGTGAACGCACTTTTGCGCGCCGGTGGTGGAAGACCCGGGGCCGGAAGTACCGATGGGGCTACGGGGGTTCAGGTGGATTACGTTGAAGCAACACTGGATACTCTTGAGAATACTCTCTTCGAAATTATCAATAATATCGGTGACATCGGGGATCTTTGTCCCGGTACTTCATATACCCAAAAGGCCAGCGTTGTCGGATGTGCAAGCGGGGAATATCCTGCTGACTCCGATGGTGACAAGGTAATTAATCTTTTCGATTTGGATGATGACAACGATGGGACTCCCGACAAAGATGATAATGATGATGATGGTGACGGAGTATTGGATACTGAAGACTTTTGTCCGGAGACTCTTCTCTTTTCAGTTGCGAGACCGTGGCAGTATCCGCCTTATAAGGATCAAATTGAAGATGGTATTCTTACACAGGATCAGATTCGAACAGGGTTTGATGATACTCCTCCGTATGTTCGTCCGGGTACATCGACGTATCCCGGATCTGAAAATGATTCCCGCAGTGTTGGATGTGCTCTCTACGAGGGGGCTTGGGATAGTGATACCGACGGGTATTCCAATGGTATTCCGGGCGGACCGGAAGAGGCTGAATGTACTCCTGATAATGCATATATCGACAATATCGATTGTGATGATGATAATGATGGTGTGCTTGATAAGGATGATTCTGATAACGATGGCGATGGTGTTCCAGACGCCCCGTCTATTCTTCAGGCGGTTCCCGGGAGTTCAACACCACAAATTGTTGTTATTGATTCTCAGTTCCCAAGCCTCATGAATCAGTTTGAGAGAGAGGTACTTATTGCCTGCAGCAGACTTCCGCAAACTTCTCAGGTGAACAATCTTTGTGACGATACGAATGGCAAGCTTATTCTTGCCATAAGTAATTTCTCAGCCAATCCCGACGAGATTGCCATTAGAAATCTTCTGGAGCTTATCACATCGTTGCGTGCGATAGTGAATTCGACACCGAAGGTACAGGCGAGTCTTGTTGTTATTCCGAGTAACGAAGGATCTGCTCCGTTCATCACCGCATTTAGCGGTTCGAGCAGTGTCGATCCTTCCGCTGTTTCCATTCCGAATGAAAATTTTGAGTGGTGTATCGGGTATACCAGTGTTGCCGATTCGCTCCGTTGTCCGAGCAGTAAAAAGAAGATAGGTTCCAACGTTACACATGTTTTTGATGAGCCGGGTGTATATGCAGTTTCCTTAAGAGTGGTGACTGCCGATACGGATACTAATGGTATCAAATCGGCCATGGACGGGTATTCGACCATTACCATTGTGGTCAATCCTCCGAATTCCAACATCCGCATGAAGATAAGCTCGGGTGATATTTCGGTTGATGTTACTGATAAAAGAAAATATCAGGTTCTCTTTAGTTCCAACATTACCAACGGTATTACATTTGATGTTTCGGAATCCCGCGATTATGCCGGTGAAACAACTCATATCTTGAAAACGGCTTGGGATTTTGGTGATGGCAATGTCGAAGAATTTGATGGTTTTGCCACCCAGCAGACACATACATATATGAATGCCGGTGTATATAATGTTGTTTTTGAGATTCGCGATGACAGGTATCAGCAGAGCAGAAAAGTTTTAGAGCTTGATGTTACCGACATTGTTGCCGATCTTGAGATTCTTCCGGATTCCCGCAAGGGTGATGTGACAACTCAATTTACTTTTGATGCCTCCGGTTCACGCGTGGAGGGCGGGCAGATTGGCTCATATTTCTGGGAAGTTGTTGATACCACTGAGGAAGATAACTGGCTTCTCATTGATTCTACGGAAACCAACAGGGAACTCATTGGCCCTGTTGTGAATTATGTTTTTCCGAGAGTGGGCACCTATG
The DNA here is from genome assembly GCA_963775025.1 of uncultured bacterium. Lineage (GTDB taxonomy): Bacteria > Patescibacteriota > Gracilibacteria > JAUYGZ01 > DAOVYC01 > CAVZHD01. The sequence goes on along the minus strand of CAVZHD010000001.1, from coordinate 417,547 downwards.
AGGTTAAGTTAACCGTTTCCACAACATCCGGTGATAAGAGAAGAACCTCCTCTTCGGATGTACAGATTCTTTCCCGCAAACCCGCTGCGCGATTCAATTGGCGTGTTTCGGATAACCGCAAACCCGCTACTGTTTTCTTTGATGCGAGTGGCAGCAGTGATCCGGATCCCAACACTCTTCTCAATTTTGAATGGACCATTGATGGCGAGGCTGTGAGTCTTATAGGTAATGATAAAGTTCCCATGATGGGGAATTACACTTTTGATTCAGTAGGAGAGCATCGTGTTGATCTTGTTGTTGCTGATAATACCGGTATTACCGATAAGATTTCTCACGTTGTGAAAATCGATTCGACCCTTGATGTCGATTTCACGGCGGACCGTTTCTCCGCCTATCCCGAGCAGGAAATTACATTTACCGCTCAGAGCGCGACTGCCGCCGGATATTTCTGGGATTTTGGGGATGGAGTGAAGAAGTATTCCGAAACTGCAATTTACAGGCATTCGTATCCCAAGACCGGAACATATACCATTACGCTTACCGTTGATAATCTTTCCGGTGAAGAAAATGCCATTTCCAAGAGGGTTCGAATCGGTGACAAAGACGCGCCGGTTGCTGCAGTGAGAGTTCTCATTAACGGGCTTGAAATAGAGCCTGAGGAAAGGCTCTGCGGATCCGGGGAAGGAGTTCTTGCCGACAGGCTTTCGACACTTACGTTCGACGGTTCAGCCGCCGTGAATACCGATGGTACTTCACGCGGACTTAAATACACTTGGGATTTTGATGACGGACAGAAGGCGAGCAGCAGATCGACAGTTCATAAGTTTGAAGAGATTACAGTAGGTTCCGATTGTTACAAAGTAACTCTGACCGTAACCGACAGAACGACGGGTAAGAGTGATACATCTCTTCCGATTTCCGTTCGTGTTGAGAATATCAGGCCGATAATTATCGCGCTCGATATTATCGAGCCTACGGAGAAAGTGACGCCGATCAGTGTTCCTATCAACCTTGTCGGATCCAAAGATCCCGACGGAAGAATTCTTGATTATACATGGTGGTATTATGACGCACAGGTTCCGGGTAAAAAAATTGATGTCCATGTTACCACTGAACCAAAAACGGTGTTTACCATCGGACCAAGGGCGAAGGAGGGGATAGAAAGCAAATATTATTTTGCCGTTGAGGTTCGCGATAACGATGGGGGTAAGATTTTGACCGAGGACATTCTCGGTAAAAGTCAGGCCCTTTTGGTTACCAATGGCCCGAGCCTTGCTCCACTCGTTGAGTTTACCGTTGATCAGTCTCGCATAAAGGTTGGAGAGAAGATTACATTTAAATCTACATCCAAGGATCCGCTCGGACGATATATTCCAACAACCAATTACAAATGGGATTTCTATGGTGATGGCAGGTATGACAGAGAAATCGTCGGACCGCAGGTTGAATTCACCTATGACAGGCCTGGAACCTTTTTGCCGAAACTCAAAGTTATTTCTGACGGGATTTCGGAGATATTTGAGATGGAAGTTATCGTAGAGGCGGTTACAGAAAAACCGGAGGCAGCCTTCCTTTTCATGAAGAGTGGAAACAAGGTTACTTTTATCAGCAATTCTACCGTTGATTCTCAGCTTCAAAAAACAGATCTCCGCCATGCTTGGGATTTTGATACACTTATCGATACCGATGGTAATGGCAACAAAAATGATGACGTAGATTCCGCTCAGCCAAATCCAACATATATATATGATCTCGATACCGAAAGGGATATCGAGGTGCGACTTGTTGTTACGGATATTATGGAGCAGACGGATGATGTTGTAAGAAAGGTTATTACGGTAAGGAAGGAAGATATTGGTGCCCTTGGTGCCTCAGTTCAAAAGAAGCTTCGTGCCGTGCTTGAAACTGAGCCCGCTGCGGACTCTCTCGATAAAAAGATTTATTTGAAATCTTCGGAAAGAAAGGTGTTGTTTATCATGAAAAGGTCTACCGGTAAGATCAAGGCTTATAAGCTTGATCTTAATACTCAGCGTGACAGTGATGGCGATGGTGTTTCCGACAATGATATCGATAATGCCCTCCATGCCTCTCTGGATGACGGATCACCTTTTGCGCATACATATTCAGCCGAGGATGGTAATCCGAGGGCAAAACTTACCGTTGAAGATTTCCAGGGAAATACCGACTCGGTTTCCATTGATATTATTCTCAATGAGAGCGGTAAAAGTCCTTTTGAAGAGAACTTTAGTGCCGATGGCGTATTCGTTCTTGCCGATATGGCTCCTATTGCCATCTTCTCCGTGAAGGCGGAAGAGCTTATTGTTGGAAAGTCTGCCACATTCGATGCTTCTGATTCATCTTTTCCGGAGGAAAAGATCAAGGAATATCGATGGGACTTTAACGGTGATGGAGATATTGATATCGCTTCCGGTGAACCAACTACTCAGTATGTCTTTTCTGACGATGGATCGTATGAGGTTATGATTGGAATATTCTCAGAGAGTGGTTTATACGCTGAATACGCTGAAACCGTTATTGTTCGAGATGTTTTCAATCCGCCAGTAGCCGATTTTAGCTTCGAGATTAGTGATCTTTCCGTCACATTCACCAACCTTTCAAGTTTTGATACCAGTTTTCCCGGTAATGTGTTGAATTACGAATGGAAATTCATTCCTCTTGATGAAGAGGGTAAGGAGGTTTCCACCTCCGGTGAGACTGTGGATTCACTTGTTCTTTCCGAGGAGCAGTCTGACAAGCTTATTCGCGTTACCGGTGAGGTAACTCCATATCAAGGGCAGATCACCCGTCCGGTTGTTTTAACTTCGGATGCTTTTGATCTCGTGCTTGAAAAGGGGACCAGTCTTGTTGATGAGAATGATCGTGAGTTTACAAAGTCTCTTGCTGTTCCGAAGAGTATTTCTGCTCCCAAGGGATCGCTTGATGCCGAAAAGAAGCTGGTCGATGCATTTCTTGTTGTTTCAGTGAAGCCGGTTACTTTTACCAAGAATGCTGTTGCAACACTCAGGCTTAACGGATACAACGGTCTTTCCGAATCGGAGATTTTCTATTTCAATCTTTCCACTAAATCTTGGGAGTCGGTTTCCAGTACCGGTGATGATGACACTCTTTCTTTCAGTATTACGCGCGCCGGTATATACGGGCTTGCCGTTTCGAAAGATTCGGCGGTAACGAAGATTTCTTCGGAAGCCAAGGCCTTGAGTGGTCAGAAGTTTGTACAAACTTCAACGATCGAAAGTCCCGTTGTCGTTTTTGATGATTACGGTACATATAATGTTGTACTGAATGTTGTGGATAGTGCCGAGCGAAAAGATACAAAACTTCGTTTGCTTGCTCTTACTCCCGGTGCCGCTGCCGTTGTAACTTCACCTCAGGTTACCGAAGAGATTTTGATTTCGGAGGAGGTTGTTCCCGAACAGCCGGAGATTATCGAAGAAGAGGTGATTGCTTCTGAGGAGGTAGTTCCTGTTACCGAGCCTGTTGCAGAAGAGTCTAGTGGCGGATTCGGATGGTTGTTTATTGTTGTTGTTATCGTTTTCGTTTTTGGGGTTATAGTTGCAGTCTTCTTTATCCTCAACAAAATCAAAGAGCAAATGGCGCATAGTGAGGGGCTTATGGCCGGCGGAGTGCCTGGAGTTGCTCCGCAAGCGTCTCCCGCTCCTTCAACTCCTGCAGTTGAGGTTGTTGTCGAAAAGAAACCCGTTGTACCGGAAAAACCCGAGGTTCCCGCTCCATCCGCTCCCAGTGTAAAGGAGGAACAGAAGCCTGCCGATGTCAGCCAGCCTAAAGATACGGAAAAGAAATCACCGTCAGGTGATGCGGAGGGGCCGATTCCGGATTGGCTGAAGAAGAAGTAGAAGAATGTCCAGATTATCTTCTTTTTCTGAACTGTGATAGTTTGTCGACGATGCGTATTTTATCCGTATCGTCTTTGTTTTTGTGCCATTTGCTTCTTACGACCTCCTCGAGAGTTCCCAGGTAGTTTTCTATGAATGTTTTCTGACTTCCATCTTTGGTTTTTGAATACAGGTGTATCAAGAGGTCCACAGCCCCCTCGCCGATGGCCGGGATAATTTCCTGTAAAATAGTTTTTTGTATGGCTGTTAACTCCATAGTATTTTCTTTGGTTTTCTTGTTATTGCAAAAAGTCATCGTTTTGAAAAGTATGTCGATTCCATTGGTCAGTACGTCAATTTTTGCCCCCTTTAAAGTATTTGAAAACCATTTTGTGTCAGGTTTTTTGTTCTCCGGTATCATCTTTGTGGCGTTTGTGGCATTGATGTGTCTTGAAAAGTAATCAATGAACCAAATAATCTCCTTCATGAGTTTGAGATCTGCTTCCGAGAGCGGAATTTTTTCTTTGCCCGAAACTATTTTTGCCAGAGAGCTGACCAGTTCCGGTACTGCTTCTTCCTGCTGTTTTATTATTTTTGTTCGAAGGTCATCTCGTGTCTGAAAATCCTTCACATGCATGAGATCCTTGAGTATTGAAGTGATTTCGGATTCCGATTCATCCTCCTCTTCGAAGGGTTGTTCGGGTTTTTCTTTTATTGTTTCACACGAGTCGCTATTGCTCGCTTCGCTTCCGAAGATATTGCCAATTTCCGTCTTTTCGCCTGTCTCTTTCGAGACCGGATTTGTGTTTGGTGTTTGTGTTTCCTTGGGGGATATTGTGGTGTTGAGTATCTCTCTGTTCTTTTGTATCTTTTCCAATACTTCACTACGAGTGTTTTTCATTTCTTCCATCTGTTTTTTCATAGCGCTTTTTTCAGTGAGCGCCTCAATTCTTTTTATTACATCCGGTGATACTCTGCCCAGGTGTCCCATCGAGAGTGTAGTGAAAATATTATGATCTTCTAACAAGTATGTGTTACTTCCTCTTTGTTGCTTTCTATATTTTTTCCGGGTGACTGTCAATACATGTCTCCCTTATTTCTGGTCCCTGTATTTGACCACAAGAATCTTTTCTGTGCAATTGCCGTTCAAGTGGCTCTTTGATATACTTTTTTCAACATTTTTGCATTTTTCTCCCACCCTATGGCTGACAATACACAACCAGGATCTTCATCTCCGGTGCCGAATGCCGGGAATCAACCCAGTTCTCAGCAGCCCACTCCTCAGGCGTCTCCGCAGCCATCTTCCGGCCAGCAGAGTGTTCCACAGCCACAATCGCAGCCACCGGCTGCGCCACAGCCAGCTGCACCTTCGGTGCAGCCTGCTCCGGCTCCTGTTACTCAGGCTCAACAGCCCGCCGTTTCTCCAGTAAAGCCTATTCCCCCGACTCCCGGCACTCCTGCCGGCGCGGCTGCTCCCAAGAAGGGTCCGAAACCTCTTAAAAAAGAGAACGTTATTATAGGTATTGTGGTGATCTTCTTGGTTTTGTTCGTTTTAGGAATGATTCTTCTGGTTCTCATGCTTGCCTCGAACCCCGACAGTAATCCGCTTCTTGAGCTTCTTGGAATCGAGCCGACATCCCTTCGGTCTATCCTTTCAGGGATAGTGAATGGTGTGTTTGGATTTTTGTCATTCATAGGTCTTATCTTTGTCGCGATCGGTCTTTTCAAAATCTGGACGGCGCCAAAGGGTGATGCGGCTGCCAGAAAAAAATCAATATTTATGTCTGCTGCCGCACTTTCCGCCACTGTTATTACGATTTTCATCTGGGTGCTTCTGTATTTCTACATCAGTCAGCTCCAGGTGGGGATACGGGTGTACAGCGGTATTATTACGCAACCTGCTGAGGTAACTCAGCTTGCTGCGCCGGTGCAGATTACTTTCTCAGCGCAGGGGATTCGCGAGCGATACAAAACAAGCAAAATCATTGCCTACAACTGGGATTTTAATGGGGATGGAAAATATACCGAAGGAAGTGGCGAGCAGATTGTTCATACATTTACCGATAAGGGGGATAACAACGGTCTCTTTAATGTTGGAGTTGAGGTCGTCTTTGAAAAAGGAAAGCCGGTTGTTGTTACCAAACAGGTGACTATTTCCAATATTCTTCCGATGGTGGTTTTTTCTGCAACCCCCGGATTGAAGGGTTTCACTCCTTTTGAAGTTTCCTTTGATGCCTCCGAATCCAGGGATCCCGACGGAAGCATTGTTCGATACGAATGGGATTTTGATGATGATGCCAGATACGATGCGGAAGGTGTTACAACCAAACATATTTTTGAGGATGTCGGGACTCATCGTGTTATGCTTCGCGTTACCGATAATAACGCGGCTACCAGTACGAGTGAGCAGATAGTTACCGTCGAAAAAACAGAGAAGACCGAAGTGCTTATTGATGCCAAGCCGGGACTTTCCGGCACGGCACCCTTTGAAGTGTTATTTGATGCATCCCGTTCCGTTATGCCGAGAACAGAGATCCGATCGTACAAATGGAGTTTTGGTGACGGTAGCAAGGATGAGCGTAGTCGAACCGCCACGCATACATTCACCAAGGAAGGTTCGTATGTTGTTGCTCTCGAGATTACCGGTGCCGATGGCCGAAAGGAGTCCACGGCAGTTTCCATAATTGTGTCCGCTCCGAGGGCCGTTCCCGTTGCTGTTATTGAGGTTACACCTGCCCCAAAGGATGGTGTCGTTGAGGGTGATGTTCCCCTTACGCTTTCTCTCTCGGCCTCAAAATCCACCGATAAGGACGATAACATTATTGAATACCGATGGAGTTATGCGAATCCCGAAACCATTGATGAATCCGGTGAGAAGGTGACCCATACCTATAGTGAAGCCGGAGAATACACCATTACTCTTCAGGCGGTTGATGCCGATGATAATATCGGTACGGTAACTCTTAAGGCTGTTGTCAAAGAGCCCGGGCTTGTCGTAAAAGTCTCAGCCACGCCGACATCCGGTGTACTTCCTTTGGATGTTATTTTTGATTCTTCAGGATCTTTTGTAACGGATGAAGATAAGATTGTTGCGTATCGTTATGATTTCGGTGACGGCACTGCGCCCGTCTCCGGATCTGCGCAACAGACACACCGATATGTGAAAGAGGGGAGTTTCATTGCGCGCGTTACTGTCGTTACCAATTCCGGACAGGAGAAACCCGTTGATATCTATATTAGCGTTCTTGCTGTTCCGCTTCAGGCGAAATTCGATTTTCGTCCGGCGAGCGGAGAGGCTCCGCTCGAGGTTTTCTTTGATGCCAACTCCTCGACAGGGAATATCTCCACGTACTCATGGGATTTTGGGGACGGTGGTATATCGAAGGTAAAGAATCCGGAACATTTTTTTGATGAGCCGGGAACGTATACCGTGAAACTTGAAGTTCAGGATATTTCCCAGAACATCAGTACGTTTACACGTACTGTTATTGTGGAATAACTTTCCATTTCATGTTTGAACAACTCTTACGTCATCCGGGTACGTTTGTTGCTTCTATAGTGCTGGCACTTATTCCTGTTGTTGCGTGGGGATACTTTTTTTATCGCAAAAAGGCTATCCCGAAACGGACGGCTGTCGTTACGTTTTTTGCCGGAACTTGCGCTATCATTCCAGTTCTCCTCTATCAGTTCAGCTGGTCGTATATTCCCGATATCAGTATCCACTACTATATTCCTCAGCTTATACACAGTCCCGGGTGGTATACGGTCGGCTTTTTCGTAATTGCGAGTGAGGTTATTGCGTTTCTCGCCGCCATTACCAGTGCGCTTTCAGTAATGCTTGTAGCGCTTCTTACATGGACCAAGGGGGTTTTCACGAACGTTATCAGGGCTGTTATGGAGGAGGATACGAATTTTAAAATCGTTGGTCTCTGCATTGCCGTGTTTGCCATTCTCGTTGTGTATTCCGGCTATTCCGCCGCCGAGGCTCTTATTGTCACTGTTTCTTTTGCCGCCCTTGAAGAGTTCGTGAAGCATCTTGTCGTTCGTTTTGTGGATGATAACAGAATTACTTGTATCGATGATGCTATGGAGTATTCCATTCTCGTTGGTCTGGGTTTTGCTTTTACGGAAAATATTTTCTATTTCTTTCTTGCATGGAGAACCGGGACATTTGCTCAGGTGTTTATTGTAAGATCCATTCTCTCAGTTTTTGCCCATGTGTTTTTTTCCGGGATCTTTGGTTATTACTATGGCGTCGCGCACTTTGCCACCGCGATTTATTATGAAGAGGTTCATCAGAACAGACATACGTTCATTCGTCTTCTTCATAAATTTCTCCACATGAGAGGATCGGTTCTTTTCCATGAGGAAAAAATGATGGAGGGGCTTATGATTGTCGTTATCCTCCATGGTATATTCAATCATCTTATGAGGCTTGATCAGCTTGTTCTTATTGTTCCGTTCCTCTTTGTCGGGTTCTTTGTTCTTTCGTACCTTTTTGACAGAAAGGAAGATCACAAAGAGTTTCGGTATGTTTCTACCGAACGCACCACCGGAAAGTTTCGTGCTGTGAAGCAGTAAGGCAGACTTTTTATTCCGGGTCTTTTTCGATGTTTGTCTCTTTGACGTTTGTCAGCTTTTGTTCGCGGGATGTGATCGGGTTATAAACCTGATACATAAGTTCAATCAGTTCCTGTGTTGTCAGTTCCGTTACGCGAAGGTTGCAGTTTTCAAGTCCCTGCTTTACCGTATTTACTCTCTGCGTGAGCGTTTTTCGTCTTGTCTGGAAATCTCGCTGTCTTGATATCATTTTTGCGAGTGTATCCTGCGGATGCAGGTGCTCCCAGAATTTTTCGAAGAATCCGAGCTTTGGTCCCGCATCAATGTCCGCCGGAACGATAACATAAAACTTTTTTTCCATTATGTCTGCGTACTCAATGAGTTTTGAGATGTATTCGATATACTCTTCCGTTTGTCTTTGCAGCAATTGCTGCGTTTGGTTCTCGGAAATCTTTCGGAGATTTTCTATGTAATTATCGATATCCAGTTTTTTCGACCGGATGAGTATCTGAACAGGGAATTCGAGTGTGTTTAAAAAGTTCTGATATGCGTAAATCAGTGAATTTTGTTCGTCTTCCGACTTGAGATTGAAGTTGACCGAGGATGTCTGAATCACCCCTCTCAAGCCTCCGTTTTTTAGAACGATGGTATTGTTTTTTATCTCTGCGATCGGCAGATATTTTTGTGCTGCCGCTGCCTGCAAAGTTTTTCTTTGTTTTACCGTATCTTTTGTCTTTTTTGATTCTGTCATTGTGTGGTTGGGTTATTTTTTTAATTCTATGGTTCCCTGTTTTTTGGAGAAGTCTATTACTCCCGGTTCGTCTTTTTTTGCAGTATCCTCTTGTTTTTCAATTTTTCCGATTGTCTGATTTTCCGTTTTCACTTTTTCTGTCGGTTGCATAACGGGTTTACTGATGACCTTTTCTTTCTCAACTTTTTGCGTGGCCGGTTCGGCTTTTTGTGTTTCCATTGCTGTCTGCTGTTTTGTTTCTTCTTCGGGTTTTACCACCTCTTCCTTTGGTCTCACTATGATTTTTTTGATAGCCTCTTTTTTTGCGTTTGCTGATTTCGTGTCGATTCCGGTTCCGAATGCCACATGGAGCAATTCGCTATCCGGTGTCTCTTCAATTTTTTTGTGCGTTTCCGTATTTTTCATATCTACTGTGTCGAGTACCTGCGATAACTTGCCTAAGCGAGATAATGTTTCTTTTTTCTCTTTTGTTTCGTCCTGTTTTTCTTTCATTCCCTTTTTTGATCCAATGTTTTTTGGTGCGAAGATTCCCCGATACACTTCCGCTGCTCCCTTTTTCCACATCCTTTTTTGCGGGATCATATATCTTTCGATTGCGAGCAACAGGTATTTATGAAAGGGGATACTGTTAATTTTTATAAAAGCGAACGCTACCGTGAGTAATCCGATAATGAGTACCGGCGGGAACCAGAATGGTGCGCCAAATCCCTTTTTCGTAAAGCCAATGTAGATAATGTAATCGAGTCCGCCTCCTGCGAGCAGAATGACGAGCTGTTTTATCGTAATATTGGCTATAATCGTGTCTTCCCTCTGAACGTTTTGGGGTACCTTAAACTGCATTTTTTTACCGTAAAAAAGCCATAATCCATCTCTATATTATACCAGATTATGGGTATTATTTAAAGGTTTCCGGTACGGTATTTAGATCACTTCGAGCACCTCCTCTTGCCAGTCTAAGCCTTCTTTTTTGCACTTTTTGAGGATATCGATAATTTCAGGATGTTCGGATTTGAAGGTTTCAATCCAGTCTTTGGTGTCCCTGCCTGTTTTTCCCTTGGCTCTGGATAGAAGCGCAAGCTTAAGGATTTGTGCTACATATCTTATGAACTCTTCGAGCATTTTCTCGTGGTTCATGGCACATTTGTGTGTTCGGGTTGCCTCTTCGGTAAAACCCTTTATTCTTATATGTTTCCTCAATTACATTGTTCATCTCCGATGGGCTCATTATCACACCCTTGATCAGATCCTCTTCTAGATTGGATAGTGTCGGTGCAAGATTCGTTTGGTCAATGAATTTTTGTACAATCTCTCTCAAAATATTTTCTGCGTTCTTCAGCAGTCTTTCGGTAATGTGTTTATTTGTGATATATCGAAACACAATGGCTCCGCAGATTTTTCCGTGAACATTTTCCATATCCGTACGGCAGATCCAGTCTGTTCTCTTGTTTTGCAATAAATTCTTCACCATTTCCCTTGCTCCCGTGAGTCCTTCGGGGTCATCCACAAGCGGCCTGAACGGTTCCAGAAATTTTGGTGAGAGAAGAGGGGATTGCTCTTTATCCTTTTCTCCCACCGCTTCCAATTCCGTGATCGCTTCCTCAATCACTTGTTTGATATAGATGTCATTTACGAATTTCTGGATGGCCTGAAAAACGAAGCCCTCCCTTTCCAGCATGGCTCTTTTTATTCCCAGTGCTTTAAGATTTTCCGCATCCATGGTGATGAATGCATCACTCTCCTGCTCTTTTGTCTGGATAGTGGTCTCCGCATTGTTTGCATGCTCCCGCCACTTTCGTATGAAGGTATTTTTACTTATTATTCTCAGTCCTCCGCCCAGTTCCTTTCTCGTTTTCTTAATAACATCACCAGCCTCTCCTACGGGAAGCGTTTCCTGATTTTCCTGATTATTTTTTCGGTCTGGAAATTCCTCCGAGTGGTTCATTTGATATATTGAAGTCCCGTATTCTAGTCCCGGTTGCGTTTTCGATCAATTTTTTTATGTTTCGTGGTACTCCACGGTTGTTTTTCCGATCTTGAGTTTATCGCCTTCTTTCACTCCGAGCTTTTTGAGTTCCTTCTGGATGCCGGTTTTTTTCATTACATCATACAAGCGGAACAACGCTTCGTAATTTGTTGTGTTTGTCATGACAGCAATTTGTTCTATGCGTTTTCCCGAAATTCTAAATGCATCGCTCCTGATCCTTTCCACTGCGGAATAACGAGAATCTTCTTCGTGAGGCTTGAAAACCTTTATCGTTTCTTCTTCCTCTTCGTTTACGATCTCCGGTGTTTCGTTTTTTTCGAAATTCTCAAGTTGCTTCAGGGTTGCATCGAGCAGTTCACGTAAATTTTTTCTTGTTGCTGCGGAAATGAAGTGAGGATGCAGTGGCGCAAGTTTTCTCTTCAATTCCTTAATTTGCTGATCATTAAGAACGTCGATTTTATTTACAACCACTATTTGTGGTTTTTTTGCGAGATCCGGGTTGAAGTACTCCAGTTCTTTATTAATCAGTTCAAAATTTTTCAGCGGGTCTTCTTCAACGGTTGGATCAATAAGGTGAATGAGAGTTTTTGTGCGTTCAATATGTCTTAAGAATTCGTCGCCCAAACCCTTGCCCCTATGCGCTCCCTCAATGAGTCCCGGGATGTCGGCGAAAATCACTTCCCGGTCATGAATTTTTGCAATTCCTAGGTGTGGGATAAGAGTAGTGAATGGATAGGCTGCTATTTTTGGTTTTGCATTTGAAATAACCGATATCAGTGTTGATTTTCCACATGATGGAATTCCGATTATTGCAACATCGGCCACGAGTTTTAGTTCAAGTTCGAGTTCGAGTGATTCTCCCTGCTCGCCGAGTTCCGCAAACTTGGGAGCTTGTCGGATGGATGATTTAAAATGTTCGTTTCCAAATCCTCCACGTCCTCCCTGTGCCGCAACAAATTCCATGTTTTTTCTGTTTAGGTCACAGAGGAGTTCATGGGTTTCAGCATTGCGGATTATTGTTCCCAGTGGAATTTCAAGTACAAGATCCTTTCCTATTCTCCCGCTTTTTTTTTGGCCCTGTCCTGACTTTCCCTCTTCAGCTCTAAATTGCTTGCATGTGTCGAGGTGTGTCAGCGTATTAATGTTCTGGTTTACTTTGAATACTACATTGCCGCCTTTCCCCCCGTTTCCACCATCCGGACCCCCTTTGGGGATATACTTTTCCCTGCGAAAGGACATACAGCCATTTCCACCGTTTCCGGCGGTGACTTTGATTTTCGTTTCGTCACAAAAGAGGCTCATAGGACGGGCTTAGTTCGTTTTTCAGGGTATCGTTTTTTCTGGCGAATGCAAGTTTCCTCAAATCAGAATTCCGTGCAGCGGTAGTTTGAAAAATTATTTTTGTAATTTTGGGGATTTTATTGGCTCTGTCGATGGTAAAAAAGAATCCACCTTTTTTGTTCAAGAGGAGCTTGTTTTTTTGTTTACGCAGGTCTTGCGTAAGCGGTTTTTTATGTGGGGACAGAAAATACAGAAAATATAATACTTTTTTCTTGACTAAGTATCTTCGGATAATTAAACTCTCTATGCTTTTTTCGTTAATACTTTATGGTAAAGCCTTTAGCACACTCTCAACCGTGAATCTGTTTTCGGCAGGGATTTGCGTTTGAGAGTGTGCGGAAGCACACTCTTTTTTTCGACTGAAATGGACGATGAAGAGGTACTTAAGACCCTTGAAATGTCGGAGCAATCTACAAAATGAATTGTTAGATATTGCTAGTTAAATGTAAGGGTATACTAAAAAAGTTACTTAATGCACAGAATGGATGCCTTGGCACCTTGTTTCGATGAAGGACGTTGCAACTTGCGATAAGCCCCGGTGAGCCAGTAAGCAGGCTTTGACCCGAGGATTTCCGAATGGGGAAACCCCCTCCCGTTATGCGGGAGGACTCCTATCTGAATTTATAGGATAGAGAGAGAGCACGCAGTGAACTGAAATATCTCACGTAACTGCGGAGAAGAAATCAATAGAGATTCCCTTAGTAGTGACGAGCGAAGAGGGAATAGCCCAAACCCGCCTTTGGCGGGGGTTGTAGGACTCCAACATCTGTCTCATCTTCATAGCTGAAGAACTCTGGAAAGTGTAGCCAAAGAGGGTAATAGCCCCGTAGGCGAAATGGAGTTGAGACGGTAGGATGTTCCTGAGTAAGGTCGGACACGTGTAATCCGGCCCGAAGCTGGGAAGACCACTTTCCAAGGCTAAATAGACTAGGTGATCGATAGTGAACAAGTACCGTGAGGGAAAGGTGAAAAGTACCCCGGGAAGGGGGGTGAAATAGATCCTGAAATTCTGTGCTTACAAGGAGTAGGAGCCCGCCTTTGACGGGATGACTGCGTACTTTTTGGAGAACGGACCAACGAGTTAGTTGTATGAGCGCAAGGTTAAGGGAGTTTTATCCGGAGCCGCAGTGAAAGCGAGGGTGAATAGCCCGTTAGTCTCATGCACTAGACCCGAAACCGGGTGAGCCAACCATGGCCAGGCTGAAGCCTCGGTAAAACGAGGTGGAGGGCCGAACTCAGGATGTTGCAAAATCCAGGGATGAGCTGTGGCTAGGGGTGAAATTCCTATCGAACTCGGAGATAGCTGGTTCTCCTCGAAATAACTTTAGGGCTAGCGTTGTGTGTTAACCTGCGGGGGTAGAGCTCTGTCAAGGCTAGGGAGTTAAATAAGCTTACCAAACCTAGACAAACTTCGAATACCGCGGCGTATCCACACGGCAGTCAGACAGTGACAGCTAAGTGCCATTGTCAAAAGGGTAACAGCCCAGATCACTATCTAAGGTCCCTAATAGAGTCTAAGTGGAGAAGGATGTGAGAGTCGCTCAAACAACCAGGAGGTTGGCTTAGAAGCAGCCATTCCTTTAAAGAGTGCGTAACAGCTCACTGGTCGAGTGTTCTTGCGCCGAAAATTCAACGGGGCTTAAGACTCTAACCGAAGATGTGGACTTATGGAGGTTATACTTCATGAGTGGTAGAGGAGCGTTCTGTATGTCTGTGAAGGTTGACTGCGAGGTCAGCTGGAGATATCAGAAGAGAAAATGTTGGTATAAGTAACTTGATGCAGACGAAAAATCTGCACACCGAATAACCCAAGGTTTCCCAAGCGACGGTAATCGACGTGGGGTTAGTCGGACCTAAGCTCAGGCCGAAAGGCGTAGGCGATGGACAACAGGTTAATATTCCTGTACAGCGTAATTCTCGCCCAAGCAAACCTGGAGGAAGGCGATTTGTTCTGATTTCCACTTCGGTGGGATGAAGAATGTTTTGCCGACTGAATGGCGCGTTAGACTCAGGGGGACGCAGGTGGATAGTTCGAGCCGGTTATTGAATTCCGGTGCAAGAGGTGATCTTATGTCGTGGTAGGCAAATCCGCCACGATTCGTAAGCCTCTAATCAAATTTTCCTCACTTCGGTGAGGGAGAGATTCGATGCGTTCAGCTGCCAAGAAAAACCTCGTTTGCGAGAGTGTTACGTTTCCGTACCAATCCAACACCGGTGGGTGGGTAGAGTATACCAAGGTGAACGAGATAACTATTGTTAAGGAACTCGGCAACAGAAGCGTCCGTAACTTCGGGATAAGGACTCCCTTTCATATTCTGCGATTATCAAAGGATGTGTTAGGGCGCAGCGAAAGAATCCATGCAACTGTTTATCAAAAACACAGGTCTCTGCAAAGACGTAAGTCGATGTATAGGGGCTGACGCCTGCCCAGTGCCAGAAGGTCAAGAGGAGGGGTTAACGCTCTGAATCTAAGCCCTGGTGAACGGCGGCCGTAACTATAACGGTCCTAAGGTAGCGAAATTCCTTGTCGGGTAAGTTCCGACCCGCACGAATGGCGTAATGACTATGGATACTGTCTCAACAATAGTCTCGGTGAAATTACAAGAACGGTAAAAATGCCGTTTAATCATAGAAAGACGAAAAGACCCCGTGCAGCTTTACTATAGCTTGGCACTGACACGAGTCATGACTTGCGCAGGATAGGTGGGAGGCTTTGAAGCCCGGATTTTGGTCCTGGTGGAGCCGTCCTTGAGATACCACCCTTGTTATGTCTTGTGCCTAACTCCTGCCTCAATGAGTCAATAAGTCTTTGGTGTTCAGCTTTTAGTACCTAGTTACAGGTTTCGACTCGTTTCTAGGTGCTAAGAGCTGGATATCATACTTATTGGTTCGTTCAGGCAGGGGAACAGTGTTTGGTGGGTAGTTTAACTGGGGCGGTTGCCTCCTAAAGAGTAACGGAGGCGCGCAAAGGTTGGCTTAGCCTGTATGGAAATCAGGCTGAAAGTGTATTCGCATAAGCCAGCTTGACTGTGAGACCTACAAGTCGAACAGGGCGGAAACGCGGCGAAAGTGATCCGGTATTTCCACGTGGGTGGGATATCGCTCAACGGATAAAAGTTACGCCGGGGATAACAGGCTGATCGGTTCCAAGAGTTCATATCGACGAACCGGTTTGGCACCTCGATGTCGGCTCGTCGCATCCTGGGGCTGGAGAAGGTCCCAAGGGTATGGCTGTTCGCCATTTAAAGCGGTACGCGAGCTGGGTTCAGAACGTCGTGAGACAGTTCGGTCTCTATCTTCTATGATCGCTGGAAATTTGAAGGAATCTGTTCCTAGTACGAGAGGACCGGAATGGACGAACCTCTAGTGTATCAGTTGTCGTGTCATCGGCACTGCTGAGTAGCTATGTTCGGCTCGGATAACCGCTGAAAGCATCTAAGCGGGAAACCGTTCCTAAGATTAGATTTCCCCATCAGCCTCCATGAAGACTACATGGTTGATAGGCCGTAGGTCTAAGTACAGTAATGTATTTAGCCGAGCGGTACTAATAGGCGATTGTACTTTTTTAGAACCCTTATTTTGGTTTGCTGGAACCGGCACTTATTAAGTAAATGTCGGTTGCTAGTAAACCAATTAACTAGCAATACCTGAGAATTCATAAAAAAGATTCTATCTTGGTGTCTATCGAGAGTGGGGTACACCTGTTCCCATCCCGAACACAGAAGTTAAGCCACTCTTCGCCAATGGTACTTGAGCCTTTGGCTCCGGGAGAGTAGGTCGACGCCAAGATAGAGTCTTTTTTTATGCTGCTTTAAGCAGTATAAAAAATTCAAGATTCGAAAATTCAAGATTCAAGATTACTGTTTTCCGTGCAGGAGTTTTTGCAGTATCAGACATTATTGATTACAATAGTAATCTCGTTTCTTTATATATGAAGATTGCCGTTCTTACTTCGGGTGGAGTCGATAGCTCCGTGGCGCTTCAGCTTCTTAAGGAGCAGGGGCATGATGTGACAGCTTTTTATATTAAGATTTGGCTGGAAGATGAGCTTACGTTTTTAGGTACGTGTCCCTGGGAGGAAGATCTCTCTTACGTACAACAAATTTGTTCGTCTCTAGCCGTTCCTCTTGAGATTTGCTCGCTACAGCGTGAGTATTTTGATCGTGTTGTCAGCTATACTCTGGAGGAGGCAAAAGCGGGGCGTACTCCGAATCCTGATGTTTTCTGTAATTCACGAATTAAGTTTGGGTCGTTCTTGGAAAAACTTCCTACGGACTTTACTTTTGTTGCCACCGGGCATTATGCCCGGACAAAAACAAAGGGTGGTTTAACGTATCTGAAAATGTCTGCTGATTCCGTGAAAGATCAGACATATTTTCTTGCCAATATTCGACAGGATCAGATCTCACGGCTTATTTTTCCTGTCGGCGGACTTTTGAAGTCTGAAGTGCGGGAATTGGCTTCTCAATACGATCTTCCCAATAAAGACAGAAAAGACAGTCAGGGGATTTGTTTTCTTGGTAAAATAGAATTTCGTGATTTCTTAAAAAGTAATCTTGGTGTACGACGCGGTGATTTTGTCGAATTCGAAACCAATAAAAAAATTGGTGAACATGATGGATACTGGTTTTATACAATTGGCCAGAGGAAGGGGATACCGCTTTCGGGTGGCCCCTGGTATGTTGTGAAGAAAGATATTCATTCCAATACTGTCTTTATTTCCCGGGAGCATAGTGCCGCCACTGGAACGACGCATGTTTTTCATGTTCCAAGCTGCAACTGGATTTCCGGAAAAGTTCCGCCACTCGAAAAGACTTCGTTTGGTGTTCGCATTCGCCATGGCGGGAAGATACACCCATGTAAAGTTTCTTCCGGTCAAAACGGACTCCATGTTGAGATGGGGTCGGATGAATATATAGCGCCGGGACAGTTTGCCGTTTTTTACTCCGAGGATTACTGTCTTGGCGGTGGTGCGATGACTCTTGTTATTCAAGATTCAAAGATTGAAAATTCAAAAATTACAGAAATGCAGTAATTTTGAATCTTGGAATTCCGCATTAAAAAACACGGTGCTTGCCGTGTTCTGATTTTAAAGACAGCCAGAGCTTTGGGTTGGACCTTCGTAAGAAACTGATCAAAACCAATTTATTACTGATGGAACCATAACTTATATACAAGACGAATCTCATATAGTCAGCTATCTTCGATAAGGAAGAACCTTTAGCGTCTGACTGTCATAATATTATATCAAAAATTTGGTCAAAATACAACCCCTATCTGGCAGAATTTTTTTGGAATCCGCGCGTGATGCATTACAATGGCCTCGTTTTTATATTGTGTTATGAAAGTTGTTGTTTCTCAGCAGTTGCCGGTGTGTGATGCGTTGTTCGTTTTTCTTTTTAAGCAAGAAAATAAACAGCCCAGATTGCCGTATACCCAGCTTTCTTCGGATACCACGAGGCATATTTTGCACAGGATTGAGGAAAATGATTTTTCCGGTGATGACGGGGATGTACTCACTCTTTATCTTGAGGGCGATAATGCTAAGCGCGTGGTTCTCCTTGGACTTGGGAATCGGAACGACTTTAGCTTTGAAGTTTTTCGGAATGCTGCAGCTCAGGCCTCACGCGTCGCCAAGAAGCATAAGGCTGTGAAGGTTGGGTGTCTTTTGCCGGATGATTTTGAGCACTTTGATCTCGCGGAGGCTTTTATGATTGGCTTTATTCTCGGTTCTTATAGTTTTTCAAAGTTTGTAACGCAAAAAGACAGACATCAGTTTCCTGTGGAAACCGTTTGTTTCATTTCGCATTGCGGTGCGAAAAAAATTATCGAAGCTGCCAAAGAGGGTTACGAAGAAGCAAAAAGTGTTGCTTATGTCAGAGATCTTATCAACACGCCTTCCAGCGTCATGACTCCGACCACTCTTGCCAATGAGGCAAAGCGTATTGGACGATCGTCGCCAAGAATTCGCGTTAAAGTTTTCAATGAAAAGAAGCTTAAACGAATGGGCATGAATCTTTTGTATGCGGTTGGTGCGGCGAGTACCGAGCCAACAACGTTTACTGTCCTGGAATATAAGTATAAGCCAAAGAATAAAAAACCGATTGCCATAGTCGGAAAGGGGATCACATTTGATACGGGAGGCATGCACCTTAAACCCAGCCCGTATATTGAGGACATGAAGATGGATATGGCTGGTGGTGCTATAGTTCTTGGTCTTTTTCAGATGCTTGCGAAGAAGCGGGTGCCTGTCCACGTTGTCGGTTTTATTCCTGCCGCTGAGAATGAGATTGGGGGCGGGGCGTATAAACCCGGTGATATCATAACTGCTTACAACAAAAAGACCGTTGAGATTACCAATACTGACGCCGAAGGGCGATTAGTACTTGCCGATGCTCTTTCTTACTGCGTGAAGCATTATAAACCTGAGGCGATTATCGATATCGCGACACTTACTGGTGTTTGCATTATGGCGTTGGGGTATGAAATTACCGCGATGATCTCCAATAATCATAAGCTTATGGATAAGCTGAAGCAGTCATCATTTGAAACGCAGGAGCCGCTCTGGGAGCTTCCGTTCCATCAGAACTATGTAAAGAAAGTGAAGTCAGATATTGCAGATCTAAAGAATTTTACGAGCGGTGTTCACGCAGGGACTATTATGGGCGGGGCGTTTCTTTCGGAGTTTATCGATAAAACACCCTGGGCGCACCTCGATATTGCCGGTACTGCCTGGTGCAGGGAGGCTTCTGGTTACAAGGTTCTTGGTGCTACCGGGGCGATGGTTCGCCTGCTCTGGAACTTCTTAAGAAAGTATTAAAAAACAACCTCGGATACGAGGTTGTTTTTTTAGTTGTGCCTATTTCTTCTCTTCTCCCAGCTTGATCTTCACCATCTTTTTGAGCTTAGGATTGTATTTCTTGAGCTTCTTGACCAATTCCTCCTTGGTTGCTGTCCCCTTGGGGTTCCATCGCAGAGTTCCCAATCTCATTTTCGTCTCGGCGCAGAAAACGGCCATTACTGTGCTTTTTCCTCTTGGCATGGTACAGGGTGTAACTTATCTAAATGCGCGGGCATTTTACCAGTCGTTTCCTAAGAAAAGCAAGTTTTTTGCATAAAAAAAAGCCCATTACATGAGCTTTTTTTATTTGTTTTGTTTGGGGTTTTGTTTGAGCTTCCCGTGCCGGTAACAAATAAATTTGATGTTGACCGAGGGATGGGCTTTCCCCGGGAGCTGACGTTTCTAGCTCCGATAGGTCCTGCCATTTGCGATGGTAGTTTTGGTCGTACCGGACCGTTGCCGCTGTCAACAATCTCCAGTAATAGGAGATGATGACGTAAGCCTTGTAAACTTTGTTTTTGTTTACTTTTTGTTTTGCCCGTGAGGTCGTCAGCCCTCAGGGGGCTAGCAAAAGCAAGGGGCTGATAAGCAGTAAGCAGTAAGCGGTAAGCTGTAAGCTGGTAAGCTTCTGATGGTCAGTTCTTTGCTTTTGGTATGAGACGGTGCGGGGATGCCTGGGGTGTCCCAAGCGTCCCGCATTCTCATGGTATTCTCTGGCCAGCATAGGTCAGGGAAAACCTTTTTGTTTGTAGTATCTGTTTTGTCAAAGTGCTTTTCTGCTCCGTTCTTGGATCCTTAGATTCGGCTGGCTTCCTCGATTGATTGTTGGAAGAATATTTCTAAGTTGTCCATGGAGCTATGAAAACGGTGACTGTGCGATCGAGCGTTGAATAATGCCTATTGGCTCAACGGATCAAAATCATGTTTTCGTGTCATCATAATCAGATTATAAAAAAAGTAAAGAAAGAGGTATTGCAGCAATGCTTAATACATTTTTTAATAATAATATCTTTTTTCTTCAGGCGCTTTCTTTCAGTGGCTCATAAAAGGCTTGAAGTCGCCCCCTCTTCTGCGTACAATTTCCTCGTTATCTTGGGGCGTCGCCAAGTGGTAAGGCACTGGTCTCTGGCACCAGCATGCGGGGGTTCGAATCCCTCCGCCCCAGCCATTCTCCTACGCTCTCTCGCTATGCTCGAGAGCTTCGGAGAACGCATTCTCCAGAGTTCTATCAGCAAAAATATGTGAGCGACGGAGAACAAGTTCAAGTTTTCTGAAGTGTTTGTATGCAGAAGCCTTGGTACATGATCAGTGTTTTTGTTTCCGTGGTTTTTGTTGCGTCCATGTTTTTTGGATATTTTGTTTGCAGAAATAGCGAGGGCTGTACCGCCCCTTTTTCAAATATCAGCGGACTTTCCTCCACCGAGGTTCAGTCCAAATTGTTGAAAACAAAAACAGCCGCTTCGACCGTCAAAAGCCGTCTTGCAAGCAAAAAAGCGAAACAGAGTACGGCTAAGAGTACTATTTTGCGTCAGAGTCTTGTTTCGGAACCCGTTCAGGATCTCGAAAAGATATCAGATGGGATTGGGTACCACGAGATTGTTCCCGACGGGTGGTTTCCTTCCAATGTGACCGTTGCTGCCGGTGGTGGTGATGGCGTTGGGAAGAATGAGCTGAATCTCATTCGACTCGCCTTGTATCCATTTCGGGACACGCTGAAGAATGTTCCCGAGCTGCATATCTATATTCACTACAAGCTTGATGCGCTTGGGAAGGGGATACGGGCCTTTGTTACGGAGGGTGGTAAGGTGATGAATATTGTTGCTCCTCATGCGTATTCTCTTCGGCAGATACCCGATCGTGAATATATTGCCATTTTGCGCCATGAGCTTGGGCACGTTCTTCATGACCAGATTCTTTCCAGTGCTGACAGAAAAGAGTGGGAAAAAATTGTTTTCGAGAACGGAAAGGTAAAAAGTGATGCGAGGTTTTCTCAGTATGCCGGTTCGGATGAGTACGAAGCCCTTTCAGAGTCGCTCATAGGGCTTTTGTTTGTCGATGCCAATAAGGCGAGTAACTTCAATGACTCATATAAGAAGATGTATGACTTTCTGCGTACCAAGTTTGATATCTTAGAGTTTGCGGCTCTTCGGGATACCTACACGGTTCCTACCGATGCTTCAAAGTTACCAAAGGATGCTACGCGAGTTTTTAATACGTATGTTTTACCTGAATTTTCCGTATGATGAATTTTAAGCCTTCACATTATCTTGTTCTCTTTGTTGCCGGTGTTTTTGCTGCTGTTTCCGGCTATTTTACCGGTGTGGTTCTTGCTGAGCCGCCGCTTGATGCGAAGTCGGAGCAGGATCTTGTTTCGCAGGCCGTGAGCAATGCGGTGCTTGAAGAAACCGGTTTTCATGCCGAAGATCTTGTGCCGCTTGGCGGTGCTGAGCCGACATTCGGATCACTTCAGGGTGATGTGCTTCGCTCACAGCCCGGGGTGCAGCATTTCCTGGTGAATCTTCAGGAAAAGTCACAGCTTAAGGCGTCACTTATTG
Source organism: uncultured bacterium (assembly GCA_963775025.1). Lineage (GTDB taxonomy): Bacteria > Patescibacteriota > Gracilibacteria > JAUYGZ01 > DAOVYC01 > CAVZHD01. Next base: position 395,661 of record CAVZHD010000001.1, on the reverse strand, counting down.
AGAGCAATGAGGACTCGCCTCATGGGAACGTGGATTTTATGAAACTTGTCGAAGTGGATTCCGAGGGGAATACGAAAGTTCTGGATGTGAGGATTTAATCCCTACATGTTTTCCAGGATAATCTTCTCCACTTTTTTGTACTGTCTTTCGATATCGTCTTCTTCTTCGAGCCTGAGGGAAAGCTCGCACTCTTTTGCCTGAGCGAGTTCTTTTTCCAGGCTTTCCATTCGGTGATTGAGTTCGTGCTCACTCATTTTTGATCTTTTTTGAATTCTTCGCATGAGCGTCTCTTTACTTGGGGGGATGAGGAAAAGTCCGATCACTTCTCCTTTCTTGAAATGCTTCCTTGCCTGAAGATACCCCTGAATATCAAGTTCCTTAATGACGGTTTTTCCGCTTCTCATAGCGTCAAAAATCGGCTTCTTCGGTGTGCCGTAATAATACATGTCGTGTACTTTGGCATACTCCAAAAAGTTATTCTCCTGAATATCTTTTTCAAACTGTTCCTGTGATACGAAGTGATAGGGGTTTCCCTCTGATTCATTTTCCCTCATCGGACGTGTGGTGGATGATTTTGGGTATGTGAATTCTTTGTGGTGTTCGCGAAGGAGCTCGATGGTTTTTCCTTTTCCAACTCCTGACGGGCCGAGTATGAAAAACACCTTTCCTACTATTGACATTAGTTTTTGACTATGTTATAATATTACAATGCTTCTTAAGCATGTTCCTTCCCATTAAACGACCCTTCAACCCTTGAGTCAACAGCGGGGGTGGAGTGGCAGATAATTATCATTATTGTCTCTACTTCTCTCCTACTGTGCAAAATTAGGTTGAACTACCAGCCTTGCATCATACTGTTCATTTCCTCCCCGCTAAAAGTTCTCTGCGTGTTTTCATGTATGAGACATTTTCAAAACAAAAATAAACTGGGGCGTCATCGTGAAGACGTTAAAACACGGAAGTATGGTAGGGGTCTTGCGAAATGTTCGAGCATTTCGTAATGAATGTTATTCGAACGTAGTTTTCGTATAACACATCAATAGAATCACCTTCACGTATGCATACACTATTTTGCATGGACGTATCGGATGTATGTCTATTGATACTCGAAGCCTCCGTCTCTTTCCTCTCTTGTCATTATAGACAAGGGCGAGAAGAGGCGGAGGCTATTTTTTTGCTTAATTTTTCTTACCGATGCTGAAGGAGAGTTTTTCCTCCTTTTTATTTTTTCCGATACTTACCTTGTCTCCCTTCTTGAGTTTTCCGATAAGCATTTGTTCGGAAAGATAGTTCTCGATGAGATCCTGGATGGTGCGTCGAACGGGCCTTGCTCCGTAGGCAGGATTGAAACTCGCTTGTGCGATATACTCAAGCGCCTGTGTGTTTACCGCTAACGGAATTTCGTGTTTCTTGAGCCTTTCCTCGAGTTCTTTAATCTGCAGTCTTACGATTTTTTTCAGGTCTTCGTGATTCAAGGCACGGAAGACAATGACCTGATCGAGTCTATTTAAGAACTCCGGAGAGAAATATTCTCCCACCTCTTCTTTGATCATATCCTGCATTGCTTTGTAATCTTTCTCCGCCTTTTCGAGCTCTGCGGCTGTGGTTTCAAAACCTATTTTGCTGGCTGTGTTTGTGAGTCTCTCGGCTCCGACGTTCGAAGTCATGATGATGATGGTATTTTTGAAATCAACCTTTCTTCCTTTGGAATCGGTGATCTCACCGTCTTCCATGATTTGCAAAAGAATGTTTTGAACTTCGGGATGGGCCTTTTCGATTTCGTCGAAAAGGACAATGGAATATGGCCTTCTTTTTATTGCTTCGGTGAGTTGTCCGCCCTCCTCGTAGCCCACATATCCCGCTGTGGCTCCAAGAAGTCTGGAGACATTGTGTCGTTCCATAAACTCGGACATGTCGATTTTTATCAGTGCATCCGCTGTGCCGTAAACCTCTTCAGCAAGAGCTTTTACGAGTTCCGTTTTACCGACTCCCGTTGGACCTAAGAACATAAATGATCCAATGGGTCTTTTTTCTGACGAAATTTGCGTTCTGGATCTTCGGATCGCCTGGGCAATTTTTTTAATTGCTTCATCCTGACCCACCACTCTTCCCATAAGTTGTTTTTCTATCTCTTTCAGTCTCTCGAGATCGGATGCGACAAGGTCGTTTGCCGGAATGCCGGTCGCTTTGGCAATGACCTCCGCGATATCTTCTTTGGAAACGTGTGGTCTTTTTTCCCTTGGGATTTTTTCCTGTTTGGCTTCCTGCAATTTTTGAATCAATTCAATTTCCTGCTGTCTGAAAATGGAAGCTTTGTCGTAGTTCTGTGAATATACGGCGGCCTCCTTTTTCTTTACGATCTTTTCAATATCTTGCTGTAGTTTTTTAATGTTTTCTTTGTTGCTGCTATTTTGCAGGCTTTTCAACGATGCCGCTTCGTCGACAAGGTCAATAGCCTTGTCCGGCAAAAACTTGTTGGTGATGTACCTTTTGGAAAGGTCTACGGCCGCCTCGAGGGCGCTGTTGTCCAAGATAAGGCCATGATAGTCTTCGTAGGTTGTGCGGAGACCCTTGAGTATTTTCAGCGTGTCCTCCTTGCTTGGTTCATCAACTATGATGGTTTGAAACCTTCTTTCGAGAGCCTTGTCCTTTTCGATGTGTTTCTGATATTCATTGAGGGTTGTTGCTCCGATAACCTGGATTTTTCCTCTCGCGAGGGCGGGTTTCAAGATGTTAGCCGCGTCCAAAGATCCTTCGGCTGATCCGGCTCCCACAACCGTGTGGAGCTCATCGATGAACAGAATTACTTCGTTCTCTGATTTTCCCGCTTCGTCGATAACTCTTTTTATTCTCTCTTCAAATTCACCTCGGTATTTTGTACCGGCGACAAGAGCGGTGAGATCAAGTTCCAAAACACGTTTATCAAACAATCCTGCGGGTACTTCCTGTTTTACGATTCTCTGCGCGAGTCCTTCCGCGATTGCGGTTTTTCCCACACCGGCTTCTCCTATAAGAAGGGGATTGTTCTTTGTTTTTCTATTGAGGATGGCGACTATTCTTTCGATCTCCTTGTTTCTCCCGATAATCGGGTCGAGTTTCCCTTTTTTTGCCATTGCGGTGAAGTCGCTTGTGAAATAGTCGAGTGCCGGAGTCTTTGATGGTTTTCTCTGTTTCCCGACAGAAGATGACGCGTCATCGGTTCCCTTGAACACGTCCGCCATCTCTCCCGGTTGCTGCATCTGGTTTCCCATGAGCAATCCCTGCAGTCCGCCAAGAATAGCCTCAAAAGGATTTCCGTATCCCGGAGACGGTTGCTGTTGCGGCATTGCTCCCGGCTTGTTTTCTTTTGGCATCTGACCCGTTTCACCAAGAAAACTTGCCTCGATGTGTTTAATAATATCGTTCAAATTTATTTTCATGTTTTCCAAGATCACCGTCGCAGCGGTTTCACGCTGAAGACAGATGGCATACAGCATGTGCTGTGTGGATACCATCGGGTGATTGAACTTGTATGCTATTGCAACACTGTCTTCGAGTGTCTTTTTTGCGTAGCGGCTCAGCTTTTCACGGGGTTCTGATTCCGGCTTTATAGAGACGGAACCTACTGAGTCAAGTACCAGCTTGACGTTCTCCAGGGAAACTCCGAAGTGCATGAGCGTGTTTGCTCCCGGTGAATTTTTCTGTGACAAAATTCCAAGCAGGAGATGCTCGGTTCCTATGTATGCCGACTTTGCTTCCTTTGCTATCTCTTCGGCAAATACCAATGCTTTTTTTGCGTCGTCCGTGAATTTATCGAAGTGGTTCATTTGGAATATGGAATTTAGAATTTAGAATTCTTGAGCCGTAAGCGGTAAGTAATAAGCTGTAAGCGGTAAGCGATAAGCTGGTAAGCCTTGGCAGTTCTGATATTCAGTTTACTTAGTCTTAAGTGAGGTGACGACTTTGTCGATGAGGCCGAAGTTTTTTGCATCTTCAGCTTTCATGTACTTGTCGCGATCAGTACTTTTTTCAATGACCTGAAGTTTCTGTCCCGTGTGTTTTGCAAGAATTTTATTGAGAGTCTCTTTCGTCTGGATAATGTGTTCTGCCGCTATCTGAATATCTGATGCCTGCCCCTCGGTTCCGCCCCAAGGCTGATGAATCATCACTTCGGAGTGGGGAAGAGCGAACCTCTTTCCCTTCGCGCCTCCGGCGAGAAGAACGGCTCCCATGGATGCGGCAAGACCTACGCATACTGTTGCGACATCCGGTTTTACATATTGCATGGTGTCGTAAATGGCGAGTCCGGCGGTTACATGACCTCCGGGTGAATGGATATATAATGTTATATCTTTCGTATCATCCTCGGATGCCAAAAAGAGTATCTGAGCGATGATGTTATTTGCGATGTGATCATCCACGGCTCCTCCCAAAAAAATTATTCTGTCCTTGAGAAGTCTTGAATAAATGTCGTAGGCTCTTTCGCCCGCATGGGTTTTTTCGATTACGGTAGGAATGAGATGAGACATAGGTTTGGGGTTAGAATATGGAATATGGGATATGGAATATGGAAGTTGGAATATGGCCACTGAATCAGAAATCTTCGATTACGATTCAGGGCGGGGAAACTGAATGCTGTTTTAGCACTCGAGAGTGTAGAGTGCCAGAAATGTGGCGTCAAGTGGTTATATTTACACTCTCTTGTTTCAACCAAGTCTATCAAAAAGTCTCTATTTGCGCAATGAGACGGGGTTGACCGGACACGGTTTATTGGTATTATCTGTCGATAACTTGAATGTTGACGTATTTATACATATATGTTTAAATAATTGTCCTTTTTAACAATCATGTCTCAAGAATTTGCGCCAGAAAAGCAGACGGTTCTTGATATCTACAAGCAGTTTCAAGGATTGTGTGAATCTCAGCCGGGTGCTGAAAAAACTCTTCAGTCTCTTATTGATCTTGAGCAAGAGATACGAAAGCTTGCCTTAAGTGTGTCTTGTGCCGAGAAGAATTCTCTTCCGAATAATCGGGATTTTGTTGAAATGCACATTATGGAACTTACAACGGGTGTGAGAAAATCAATCGATGATCTTTTGGCTGATTTGGCCCGGAAAATAGCACAACTTCCCCAGGATCTCGATATCGATACGTTTTGTAAAAAGTTCAATATAGTCCACGTTGTCGAAAAAGGCGTGCTTCTTCCACCCGGCCGCTCACCGATTCTTGCCGGCAGTGGTCGTGGTTTCGCAGATATTCCTTTGTATCCAAAATTGAATTTATTTATCAATCTGTTGCACGACAATAGAGTTTATACGGATGACATTGTTGTTGTTAGCGGTGATGTTTCTCCAAACCAAATGAGAACAGAGAGTTATATTCTCGTAGAGATACCGCGCCTTGTTAGTCAGGTTCTTCTTTGCAATGCCTATGGAGAAGCCAGTTTTGTTTACAATGGAATGATGGCTCGAAAGTTGGTTTTTAGTTTAAGCAAGTCAGAATTAATGCGAAAATGCGGTACAAACAAGCTTACCAGAATCAGATTTTCTCCGGATGATATTCCGACGTGGGGAGAGCAGATGAAGCATGCTTTGTTTTCCGGTAAGGATGTATCCGATCAGTCTACTCCGGGTGGATGTGGGGAGAAGGTGGACGTGAAATTGCTGGAGGAATATAGGCGGTGCATACAGGAGCAATTCAAAACGCCCGAACAGTTTATGAGAACTACGTATAAAGAGAGAACGAGCTTAAGTGTTCATGGCAATAAGCTTGCGTATATCATAAATACCGTTTTCAAATTAGGGCCCATAAGGGATGCTCAGGTCTATAATTATGGCTATGCTCTTTTGGCCAGAGCTGTTTATGGAGAGGGTTATTCGTGCATTGATGATGTTATTGCTTATGAAGAGAAAATTATTTCTATGAGTCCTGATGATTGGAAAAGGGAGCTACGGAATCGTTTTTCACCGGAAGATTTTATGCAACTTAAACAGAAGGGGTTGGAAGCGATAAAAATTTTTGGAATAGGTTTAAAATTTATTGCCAACACCTCCCTAGAATTACAATTGGAAGGTGGGCCAATTGCATCCAAATATAATCAGGCTCTTTTTGCTCGGGAGGTATATGGCGAGGGTCATAAATGTATTGATGGGGTTATTAATGATTGTGAAAAAACTGAATCCTGGGGGGCGGAAGAGTGGAAGCAGTGTATCCGAGAACAGTACAATCCGGAGACTTTTATGAGTATTCCGTGCAGGGAAAGGCCCAAGATGGCTTTTTACAAGAGAGGACTTCAAAGTATTGTGACCATTCTGGGGTTAACACTTACCAAAAGTCCGAATAGCAATAATTATGCCTACGCTCTCCTGGCACGAGCCATTTATGGCGAGGGGTATGAGTGCATTGAGAAGGTGATTAAGGGGAAGGATTGTGAGGAACATAAAGATCGTAAGGATCGTCAAAATGAGTGATATGTGGGCTAACGAGATTCAGACGGTTTTTTTAGGTCTGTCGTGGTAGTTTTGCTATTTCAGCTTGCGAAAATGGGGGTATGCCCATTTAAAGAAATAAAGGTCTTGACTTTGGGGGTCGCGATAAATAAAATCGTCCTGCTCACAAAACGAGGTGCTTTTGTGTGTGTACATTGAAAGGCCGGAGAAACAAATTCCACATTTGTTTGTAATACAGTTTTTGTAGTCAAAATAGTGCAATAGAGGTGCCTATATTTTTCTTTGAAATTATTTGGGTTACATACCCATTTTCTGCTAAGAGTTTGATCCTGGCTCAGGATTAACGCTGGCGGTGTGTCTAACACATGCAAGTCGAGCGGAGGCTTCGAGCCGACGCGGCAGACGGGTGAGTAACACGTTGGAATCTGCCCCGAAGTCAGGGATAACCTCGCGAAAGAGAGGCTAATACCGGATAGTCCCGCAAGGGTAAAGCTTTTGCGCTTCGGGAGGAGCCTGCGTCTATCAGCTAGTTGGTGAGGTAATGGCTCACCAAGGCTATGACGGGTAGCTGGTCTGAGAGGACGACCAGCCACAATGGAACTGAGACACGGTCCATACTCCTACGGGAGGCAGCAGTGAGGAATCTTCCGCAATGGGCGAAAGCCTGACGGAGCGACACCGCGTGGAGGATGAAGGTCTTTGGATTGTAAACTCCTTTTCTGAGGGAAGAAGTTCTGACGGTACCTCAGGAATAAGCATCGGCTAACTACGTGCCAGCAGCCGCGGTAATACGTAGGATGCAAGCGTTATCCGGAATCATTGGGCGTAAAGCGTCCGTAGGCGGTTTGTTAAGTTGGGTGTTAAATCTCGGAGCTCAACTCGGAAATCGTATCCAAAACTGGCAGAACTAGAGTGATGGTAGAGGTAAGTGGAATTCTGCATGTAGGGGTAAAATCCGTTGATATGCAGAGGAACACCAAAAGCGAAGGCAGCTTGCTGGACCTTTACTGACGCTCAGGGACGAAAGCGTGGGGAGCGAACAGGATTAGATACCCTGGTAGTCCACGCCGTAAACGATGGATACTAGGTGTTGGGGGACTCGACCCCTTCAGTGCCTAAGCTAACGCATTAAGTATCCCGCCTGGGGAGTACGGTCGCAAGATTAAAACTCAAAGGAATAGACGGGGACCCACACAAGCGGTGGAGCATGTGGTTTAATTCGACAATAAACGAGGAACCTTACCAAGACTTGACATCCCGAGAATTCCCTAGAAATGGGGAAGTGCCGTAAGGAACTCGGTGACAGGTGCTGCATGGTTGTCGTCAGCTCGTGCCTTGAGGTGTTCGGTTAAGTCCGTAAACGAGCGCAACCCTTGTCCTATGTTGTATATTTCATAGGAGACTGCCGGCGTCTAAGGCGGAGGAAGGTGAGGATGACGTCAAATCAGCATGGCCCTTATGTCTTGGGCTACACACGTGCTACAATGGCCGGTACAATGGGCAGCAAAGCCGTAAGGTGGAGCCAATCCCATCAAAACCGGTCTCAGTTCGGATTGAAGGCTGCAACTCGCCTTCATGAAGTTGGAATCGCTAGTAATCGTGAATCAGCCATGGCGCGGTGAATATGTTCCTGGGTCTTGTACTCACCGCCCGTCAAGTCATGAAAGGTGGGAGTGCCCGAAGTACCCTTAGCCTTCAGACGGGGGCCTAAGGTGAAACCACTGATTGGGACTAAGTCGTAACAAGGTATCCGTAGGAGAACCTGCGGATGGATCACCTCCTTTTGAGGAGAATTTATTTCCGGTTGTTTTTTAACACCGGATCATTGAGATCGCTTTCCGCATTATGCGGAATGACCTCTATTGTACTTTTGTGACTACAACTTTGTGGATAGCCCCTTTTCCTTTCCGGTGAGGGGTTTTTTGTTGCCATGTTTTTCTCAATTTTTTGAGGTAACGAAAAACCGCACAATATAGAGTTGTGCGGTTATCCTTGTTGTCTCAGAAATAGATATTTCATGGAAGAAATCCTAATTCTGAAGGGTTTTATATCGAATTTTTGTGACTTATGTTGGTTTCGGCACGGCTATTAAGCAGAAGACCATCACGAAAAGTGCAACGGTCTCAACAACGCCGAGAACCATGAGGTATTTTCCGAATCCTTCTCCCGTTTCAGCGAGCGCATCTGCTGCGCGAGCGCCGCATTTTCCCTGATAGTAAGCACTGATCCCCATGGCAATACCGGCAAATGCTCCAAGTATGAGTGTTTGTATCCAGTATTCCGGCGGAATTTTGGCGTCCTGTATGGCATTCCTTAATATCATGCCATAAATGGTCTGACTTAAAGGGGCGCCAACAAATGCAATAAGGATAAATGGTGCAGCTTTTTTGTTTGCGAAGGCTTTTTTCCATGCGCCTATGGCAGACATGCCGGCTATTCCACAACCAATGGCACTTCCGATAGCTGCGAGAGAAAGAACAATAGACATATCTCCGAAATTAACCATGATATTTTCCTCCTGTAGTTAATTCAATGGATTGTATTTTTTTCCCGACCATTCAAGGTCGACGTGTCCAGAAAATTCCAATGTATTGAGTCGTACACCGTGTACGATGACTCCCATCATTGCCAAAAGAATATTGAGTCCGTGTCCGAAAAATAGGACGAATGCGGCGATGAGTCCGCTCACTGGTCCGTCGATACCGTTACCTATAGCCATCTGATTGAAGCTATATGCAACGATAAGCGAGGCGTATCCTACCGCGAAAAGTCTCAAGTACGAGACTACATCGGAAAAACCACTAATGATGCTTAAGGGCAAGTTGGTCAGCGATGAAAGAATTCCCTTAAGTATGTTTTTCTGCGGGTTACTGAAAAGCATTACCAGTGCCGATCCTGCCGCAATGAGCCATATGGCCACATTTGGCAATGTTTTACTGAGAACGAACATGCCGACCACAAAGTATAGTCCCCAAATGATGGCTATCCATCCTATTTGGGCTATGGCCTTGAGCGATCCGATGTGCCTCAGTCCGTTCAGTACGTGTGCGAGAGTGAGATGAATGCTTCCGATGATAAAACACATTTCCATGATGATATCCTGACTGTCGTTGAATCCTCCACCCGGGCTGAAACTCGCTATGGAGGGAATGGTTATGTGTCGAATTACCGGTAGCTGGGATAATGTTTCTGAGCCGAACCATGTTCCCGTGATAGCTCCCCATAATATGGTGCAGGCGCTGAAAACGTACATGAGTTCAAACGGCTGAGACTGAAGTTTTTTGAGTATCCTTCTTGTTACGAATGTAAGACCGAGGAACAGCATGCCATATCCTGCGTCTCCCACGAGTAGTGCAAAGAAAACGGAGAGGAAGATCAGGAAAAACATACTGATGTCGATTTCACGGTATCCCGGTATGGTGCCCATGAAACTTAAGATCGGATTGATCAGTGATACCCACCGTGGATTTCGTATCAGTGTTGGCGGGGTGTCTTTTTCATCCGGGTCTTCGATAACGTAACTCCAACCATGTTTTTCAGCGCAGATTTTTATATCTTCTACTTTATCGTATGGAATGAAACCTTCGAGGGTTTCCACGATACTGTGATTTTGCATACTTGCGTATGCGGACTCAAGGCGGAGCTGTTTTTCCAATTCAGCCAAGTGTGACTGAATGTGTTTTCTGAAATGTGCTTTTTTTTCTATCTCTCCACTAATCCTTGTCTTGTCCCAACTGTATCGGGCTATATCCTCGTTGATTTCCTTGAGTTCCCTGTTTGGCAGGGGAATGGTTCCGGGAAGTTCTTCTGATGAAGTTGTTATGTGAGCGACAAGAATTTTCTTTTTTTCTCGCGCTATAGTTATCACATCTTCTCTCGAGCAGAATTTTTCTTCCTTTTTGGAAAATTCGTGAAACGTGATATTCACTCCGTTTTTTCCGAGACTATATATTTCTGCCAGCGAAACATTGCCAAATGTGTCGTACCATTCTTTTTCCCCATTCAGGGAGGCAAGTTCTTTTTCCAGTTTTTCCTTTTCCAGCATCTTTTCGTGAAGGGTCTGAATTTCTGACGTGTTGTATACAACACTGCTGTTATTTCCTTCATCCGGAAGCAGTTTCAGGATGTTCTGGATCTTGTGTATTTCCTGCTGCAGATTGTCTATGGGAGCATGAGGTCTTGGAGCAGATGTAATATGTACTGCCCCAAGATCTTGCAATGTTTTTACAGTATCACGACCCCTTTCGGAGAGAGTGATAACTGTAATTTTTTTCATTGGAACAATCATATTTTTTGTCTCCTTTTTTTCACTGCCTTATTTTTGGCAATTTTTCCCCTTGCGACAGCATTGGTCTGCTGGTCGCCGAGAGCAATCTTTATTTTACTGATGTTTGCTGAATGTTCCGGAATTTTTCTCTTTTCGAAGAGGTTGATCCTCTGAGAAGTTTTTTCCAGCTCTTTTGCAAGAAGAGAGTTTTGTTTTTCAAGTACCTGGATTTTGACTTGGTAAGTAATCGATTCCCTTAAGGCTTTGATACCTTCGTCAAACCACAAGGGTGTGACGCTGATATCTTTTTCCTCAACGGAAAAAATGATTTTTTTGAAGACTGGGATTTGAGTTCCTGCGATGTTGTCGTCTCCTATTATAGCTTTGTACTTCGGCAACCATTCTTCTCCCATTTCTTCTCCAAATACGGCAATCCATTTCTTGAGATTATTCATAAACTCATCTTCTTGTTTCCTGAGTCGGAGAATCTCATTTTGTTTTTCACGGATACACAGCATGAGTTGTTTCTTTTTGAGTTCAAGTGTTGGCAGGAATTTCCGATATTTGTTCAGAAGGCCTTTCTGCTTCTTGAGCTCAACGCGGGTCATATTAATGTGTGGCATCTATTCTCCTCCCCATGAAGCATGATCATATTTTTTGAAATGCATCATGCCACGTTCCGCATTAAATTTTCTTTTATGTTCAAGAATTTTAATTCGAAGAAGGTAGAGGATGAGATAGGAGAAATCAATATTGATATGGGCTTCCATCATCCTCTCATCTAACCATTTCCAATGCATTTTTAGTAAATGCATTTCTCTTTCCAACGGATTCATTTTTTCAAAATCATCCCTTAGAAAAAAGAGGTTGGCCTTTTTACCGCTTCTCCACTGAGAAACTTCCTCCTGAACATTTGTTTTATGCGTTTCCCATTTTCTTAAGATATCAGTGTTATTTTCTGAATTTCCACCGAGAGAAATATTCCGAAGAATATTTCCCTCTTTTTCGGAAATCCATTTGTCACATTCGCTTATGATATTTTCAGAGCTTGGGAATGTTTGGGTATCGAATTCGAGGAGGGGGAATTGTGCCATGAGATAAACATGTTTATCCATGGTACTTCTCCTCCTTTTCAGCGGCTTTTTTGAAAAGCTCAGTAATCTGTGCCGAAAGCAGAGGCGTGAGTATTTCCACAATGCTTTCGTCAGTCACTTCCCAGGTGATGGAGTCGCCTTCTTTTTTAATGTTGAAGCCGTGAAGGGAATCATTGATTTCGAGTGTTTTTCCTTCGAGAAGGCTTTTGTCCATGTGTTCCAGCATGTTTGAGCTGGCGCTGATTGTCACCCTTTCCCCATTTACCCACTTTTTAACAGCCTGTTGTATCAGATCACCAAGAAACTGGCTGTCATCAAGTTTTTTTTGTGTCATTTCGGTGAGCAGATTGGTGAGAAAGGTTACTGTTTTCTGTTTCAGCAATTCGGCAGCATTTTTAAGACTCTTCCGTATCTGGTATTCAGCGTTCGTTGTGAGTTCGCTGGTCTTAAGTGTTGTGTCTGCGAGTATTTTTGCTGCTTCGTCCTTTGCTTTCTGCAGAACAGCTTGTGCTTCCTGTGATGCCTGCTTGAGAATTGCGTCCTTTTTTTCCTCAGCTTCCTTTACTCCCTTTTCATTGATCTGGGAGATGATCTTTTCGATGTTTTCAGTTTTTTTATCGTTCATTACATCTCCTTTGGCCAGAACTCTTCCAAAATATCCGTTCTGATGCCTATTTCCTGTTTTTCAAAATGATTTTTTAAGTATTTTCCAGCAAAGATTCAAACCTTCCATGAGCGGGATGTTTACCTGAAGATTCATGAGTTTCTCTTCAAATTCTTTTCCGAAAGCGAGAAGTTTTTTATCCCACGGGCTCATATTAAATCCCATGCTCTGTTTTTCTCTTGTTTCCTGAACCTCTTTGTAGAGTCTCAGCATGGCGTCCATGATTGGTCTGTGATCTTTCCTGGTTTTTCCGTTCACCATCTGTTTCAGTCTGGACAGTGAACCAAACGGTTCAATTCTTCCGTTTTTCAGATAGAACTGTCCTTCGGTAATGTACCCTGTGTTGTCGGGAACCGGATGAGTGACATCATCACCGGGCATAGTGGTAACGGCAAGTATGGTGATGGATCCGGCTCCTTCCAGGTCAACAGCTTTTTCATAACGGCTTGCCAGCTGACTGTAAAGATCGCCGGGGTAACCGCGGTTGCTTGGAACCTGTTCCATGGTGATGGCCACTTCTTTCATGGCGTCTGCAAAAAATGTCATATCCGTAAGAAGTACCAAGACATTTTTTCCGTTTATAGCGAATTTTTCTCCAACTGCGAGTGCCATGTCCGGCACATTAAGTGCCTCGATAATCGGATCCGAGGCTTCGTGCTTGAACACTACGCACCTGCCAAGCATTCCTGCTTTTTCGAGAGTGTTTTTCATCTTTTCAAATTCCGTGAATTTGATGCCCATGGTGCCGATGATAATGATGTCGGCGCTTGTCTGAATTGCCAGGCGGGCGATGAGTTCGTTGTATGGTTCTCCCGGAATGGAAAAGATGGGAATTTTCTGGGATTTTACCAGAGTGTTAAAAATGTCTATCATCGGTATTCTTGTTTCTATCATTTTTTTAGGAATGATCCTTTTGACGGGATTTACCGATGGGCCGCCTATCTCAACTATTTCTAATGTGAGTTCGGGGCCGCCATCCACAGGGTTTCCGTTTCCGCTGAAGATTCTGCCGATGATGTCTTCTGATGACGTGATCATCATTGGTGTTTTTTTGAAGATCACTTTGTCTTTCTTGGAAACTCCCTTGCCTCCGGTAAAGACCTGCAGGGATACGAGATCCCTGTCGATCTTGATTACTTTTGCAAGTGAGATTCCGTGACCTGAGTGAACTTCGGCAATTTCTTCATAGGTTGCGTCTTCGACGCGGATCTGGATGATATTCCCAGAAATATTTTCGATTTCACTGCATGTTGCTTTCATTGTTCACTTCCTCTTCAATATGTTTTTCCTTTTTGTAAAATTCTTCACTTTTGAATGCGGTACTGTGCCAGTCGATGAAGATCTGCTGAATCTTATTGAAAAAGAGTCTTGCGCTTTCCTTGTTTTTAAAATGCATGGGTTTTTTCAGAACGAAAATAACCCTTTCCAGTATTGCGCACTGTCTTTTTCCACAGCAGACGATGTCGACTTCGTCATAAGCATTCTGCTGAAGATATACCCTGTCAGCGAATTCGGACTTCAGGAAGACAATAAAATCTTCCATGGTTGTTCCTTCTTCTCCGACAACGGTCATCATTTCTTTAATGTTCAGTCCTTTTTCGATTGTTTCCAGAAGTATACCCTGGTCTTCCTCGCTTGAGACCCCCGTGCATTTACTCCAGCTTATGATCGGGTCGATTGCGGGAAATTTTCTGGCGTTTGAACGTTCCCAAGTGAGACCAAGAAACGTGTCCACTACAGCGAGCGTTGCCTGAGTGACTGGTTCTTCAAAGTTGCCTCCGGCGGGACTTACCGTTCCACCGATGGTTAAACTTCCAATTGTTCCGTCGTAGAGTTCGATGCATCCGGCCCTTTCGTAAAATTCTGCGATTCTGGAAGAGAGATAGGCAGGAAATGCTTCTTCTCCCGGTATTTCTTCGAGTCTTCCGCTCATTTCCCTTAAGGCCTGTGCCCAGCGGGATGTTGAGTCGGCGAGCAAAAGAACATTGAGTCCCATCTGTCTGTAGTATTCACCAAGTGTAATGGCTGTGTAAACAGAAGCTTCGCGTGCGGCGACCGGCATGGAACTCGTGTTGGCAATGATGATGGTTCTTTCCATCAGGGATTTTCCTGTCTTCGGATCTTTCAGCTCAGGAAATTCTTTCAGTGTTTCAACGATTTCACCGGCGCGTTCACCGCAGGCTGCGATGATCACAATGTCGACTTCGGCGTTCCTGCTGATGTTCTGCTGAAGAACTGTTTTTCCGGCTCCGAACGGACCCGGAATACAAAAAGTTCTTCCTTTGGAAATAGGAAAACAGGTGTCGATAGTCCGGTATTTGGTAATGAGTTGTTCGTCTGAAACGATTCTTTTTTTGTAGGCCTTGATGGCCATTTTTACCGGCCAATAGAAAGCCATTTTGATTGGGTGCGTTTCGTTGTTTCTTTGTATCTCCGCCACGATCTCATCAACAGAATATGAACCCGGTTCCTGTATCTTGCTGATTGTGAATGTGCCCCTGTAATAAAAGGGGATCATGATCCTGTGTTTAAAGATACCTTCCTGAACCCATCCAATGGGAACACCTGCTTTTACCTGATCTCCGATCTTCACTGTGGGAGTAAAATCCCATTTTTTTGTGAGATCGAGAGGGTGTGCCTGTGCTCCTCTCTTTAAGAAAAAACCGTTCTGTTTTGCAATCTCTTCGAGCGGATTTTGAAGTCCGTCAAAGATCTGTCCTAAATTTCCCGGACCGAGCAAAACTGAAAGAAGTTCTTTTCTGAAGGTCACTGCATTTCCTTTTTTGAGACCTCTGGTTGATTCGAAGACCTGCATGTGTGCCACCTTGTCTTCGATGCGAATAATTTCTGCACACAGTTTTTCTCCACTGTCAGTGCAAACGTAACCGACCTCATTTTGCATAACCTTCGTGTCATCAATGGCGACCGATACAAGGTTACCATTGATTCCAATAACATGACTCATGTGTTACCTCCTGTTTCTGTAACTTTATTGAATTCTGTATTTGTCACATAGATTCGATATTTCAAGGATCTGTCTTCTCGCAGTAAAAAGGCACGTAATATAATATTTGCGCCACTGCCGCAAGAAGGCGGCATTATAAGGTTGCGTGTAGTTTCAATCAAATCGATTTTTTCATTTTTACTGTACGAATATTTCTCTTATTATTGTTTTTTTATTAAAATATTATCCAGTAATATTTCTCACCTGTTTTCAGGGTAGTTACAGGATCCATTTAGCTGCTCTTTTGCTTGCAAAGGTGGGGATTTTTAGTATCGTGAGTGTCGTTCATTAACTTACGTCTATGCCTCGTAAAAAAACCCTCCTTTCGCTTCTCCATCGCCTTTCTTTTGAGGAAAAGCTTATAGGAATTTCTTCACTTCTTACCATTTTTGCGTGTTTTCTTCCCTGGTATGGCATTACCTCGCGCATTATGGATCAGTGGTGGAACGGGTTTAGCAATATAGGATATATTGTCGGATATGTGGTTTTTGTTATCGCTCTTGCGTCTGCTTACGCTCTTGTTGCGCCGATTTTTTCACTTCCGGTCCCAAAATTTCTCAGACATACATTGTCGCATCTTGTGCTTCATGGAGAGGCATCTTTTCTTCTTATTTTGCTTTCGTTTGTTTATGCCCGATACACGGTGTTCGATGCTCCCGGCAGTAGCGTGAGATTTGGTTTATATATGGCTCTTATTTCATCATTCATCGGTGCTGTTTCCGGCTATATTCTTTGGAGAAAACATATTGTCGATCTTCGCAGAAAGGGATTACAGGAGGATTTTGTTCACATGCCACGAATCCGTAATGAATTTGCTGAAGTTGAAATGGAGCCTGAGGAAAATGACCGATTTACCGCCAATGAGCAGGAGATGCTTATGCCTGAAGAGAGCCAGGAGGTAAGAGGTTTTTCTTCCCATAAGGAGGCTGAAGTTTCTGATCGTGTTCAGGAAGAGGCTGAAGAGGTTGAAGAGATTGCGGAAACCGAAGAGATTCTCAATCAGGAGCCGGAACAGGAGGTTATAAAGGAAAAAACCATTGAAGAACTCTCGGACAGTTATGTATCTGAACATCAGGGGCTGGGTTCCAATTCTCAGGATCCGAAGGAGGCTCAGGAAGCCGATAAAGATACTATGAAGTTTTCGTTTTAGTTTTTGATCTCCCTTGTTATGCCTGCAGAGGCAGCAAAACCCGAATCTACGACTCCCGCGAAGATTGTTTATTTCTGCAAGGATTGTAAACGTATCGTCGAGGGGAAGACCCGACGTGGGAAGAAAAGGTACTCATTTTCCTGCCCGCTTTGTAATGGTCATGAAGTGGCTTATGGTACTGAAAAAAGTATTATAAACTATTTTCGTATTAAGCAGGCTGATCTTCGGGAGTGGGGAATGCTGGTTGAAGGTGAGGAAAAACCCGCAAAATAGGGTGGTGTATTACGGATTTATGAAAAATCCTAAAAAAAAACTTGACTATGGACAAATGTTCATATATTTTTCCCCTGTGATATTTATTTCTTTAATTTTTATTTATGGTTGCCGGTAAAATTCAAAAATCCGACATAGACAGGGCGAAGCAGGCCGCTATACAAACGGCGCTTCTTCAAATTTCAAAGAGTTTTGGGCAAGGCACTGTCATGAAACTTGGCGATGTTCAGAACAGCGCCATTGAAAGAATACCAACGGGATCTCTTTCTTTGGATCTTGCCCTGGGTGGTGGACTGCCCCGGGGGCGTGTTGTCGAGATTTTCGGGCCCGAATCTTCGGGAAAAACGACCGTTTGTCTTCATGTTATTGCTGAGGCGCAGAAGAAGGGCGGGCAATGTGCTTTTATTGATGCTGAGCATGCGCTTGATCCCGAGTATGCAAAAAGAATCGGTGTGGATACCGACAACCTTCTGATTTCTCAACCGGATTGCGGCGAACAGGCGCTTGCCATTGTTGAGACGCTGGTGAGTTCCAATGCTCTTGATGTTATCGTGATCGACTCGGTTGCCGCACTTACTCCGCGTGCGGAGATTGAGGGGGAGATGGGCGACAGTCACATGGGATTACAGGCAAGGCTTATGAGTCAGGCTTTAAGGAAACTTACTTCTATAGTTTCCAAATCAAAAACGACGGTGATTTTTATCAATCAGATTCGCATGAGGATCGGAATTATGTTTGGGAATCCCGAAACTACTACCGGCGGAAATGCTCTTAAGTTCTACTCTTCCGTTCGTATGGATATACGTTCTGCTGGACAGATTGATGTTGGAACCGGCGATCAGAAGGACATTATTGGTATCCACGCTCGTATCAAGGTGGTAAAAAATAAAACCGCTCCTCCATTCAAGATCGCGGAATTCGATATTATGTACAATGAGGGCATTTCCTTTGAGGGAGATACTCTTGATATTGCTACTAAAAGGGACGTCATTACAAAATCCGGGGCTTTCTATAGTTTCGGTGAACTCAAACTTGGCCAGGGCCGAGAAAATGCGAAAGCATTTTTGCGAGGGAATAAGAAAATTCTTGATGAAATTGTGAAAAAGATCATGGTAGTAAAGACTGAGTAGGCTGACGGTATTCTCCTTTCGTTTTCCCAATATAGTTATTGAGATTATGCCTTATTTATGCTATAATTTTCAGATAAGGCATAATCTTTTTTTATGGCTGACGATATTCAATCCCAAATTCGTGATGCGACCAAAATCGCCTCTTCTGCTCCTGCCGGTTCCGGTACGGGGCAGGGAACTCTTGCAAAACAACTTGCGAACATTCATCAGGAGATTGCTGAAAAGGATATTGCCCGTGAGGCGAAGGATCTTGGGTATAACTATGTGTCGCTTCCCCTGATTCCGCTTCGCGGAGATGTGATCCGCATACTTACGCGCGAACAGGTGGAGAGCGCGCAGGTTGCCGTGTTTTCAAAATCCGGAAATTCTCTTCATGTTGCCTGTGTTGATCCCAAAAGTCCTGAAACCCAAAAAATTCTTCAGGAGCTTACCGCGCGTGGTTTTACCGCGGAGATTTTTATGTGTTCACGGGAGGGGATAACTCATGTGCTCAAACAATATGACGTTGGTGTTGCCGGAAAAACCATTGAACTTAAAAGCGCTCTCGGTGAAGAAGCGATTTCTCTTACGAAATCCGCATCTGTCGATTTTACGAAGCTTGCTGAGCAGATGAAGAATCTTACCATTGCCGAGGCGCTGAATTTCATTCAGCTTCTTTCGATACAGCTTCGCGCAAGTGATGTTCATATTGAGCCTACCGAAAAAGGCGCCGTGTTGCGATACCGAATCGACGGACTCTTGAGAGATGCTTTCACTTTCGACAGAAATCGATACGAACAGATTGTTGTGCAGATTAAGCATAGTGCCGGGGTGAAAATTAATGTGAAAAATATTCCACAGGACGGTGAATATAATTTTCTTTACCAGGATAGAAAAATTCGCGTGAGAATGTCCACTCTTCCGACAGAGCTTGGTGAGTCCGTTGTTCTTCGCGTACTGGATTCCAGCAGTGTGCTTATTGATTTTGAACAACTTGGTTTTGAGAAGGGCAATCTTCTCGTTTTGGAGGAGGCGCTGGGTATTCCTTATGGAATGATTCTGGTGACCGGTCCTACCGGTTCCGGAAAAACGACAACTTTGTATACGTGTCTCCGGCATCTCAGTAAGCCTGAAAAAAAAGTGATCACACTTGAAGATCCGATGGAGTATGAACTCGCGGGGATAGTCCAGTCCGAAGTGCATCCCGATGAAGGATATAATTTTAATGATGGACTGAGGGCGATACTCAGACAGGATCCGGATGTTATTATGATCGGAGAAATTCGTGATAAATCTTCTGCGCAGACCGCATGTCAGTCTGCTCTTACCGGACACGTTGTTCTCTCGACCCTCCATACGAATTCCGCACTTGAGTCTATTGCGCGACTTGTTGATATGGGTGTAAAACCTTTCGTCCTTGCTCCGGCTATTCATACCGTTATGGCCCAAAGGCTCGTTCGTGTTCTTTGCGAAAAGTGTAAAGCTGAAAGACCAATCTCTGAATCTGAAAAACGCGAGATCTCATCGCATATAGAAAGGATTCAGAAGATCCGTCCACAAAGTTCATACGTTGTTCCCGAAAAAGTTTTTGATGCGCACGGATGTGATGCCTGCAGAAATTCCGGGTTTTCCGGAAGACTTGCCATCACTGAAATTATTTCCACCGATGATGATCTTAAGAACGCAATTTTATCAAACATGTCACTGCACGATCTTGTTTCCAAAGTTACTCTTGAGAAAAATATGTTGTTTATGATTGAGGATGGAATCATTAAAGTTCTTGAAGGAAAAACGAGTCTGGCTGAAGTGATGCGTGCCGTCGGTGAGTAGTATTTCGTCTGGTATTTTTCGTAATTGTTCACTACCATTTCTCTCGTCTTAAAGCATTCTTTTATGAAGGCGGTTGTTTTTGATATGGATGGCGTTATCGTTGACAGTGAGCCCTGGCACGATCTTGCGTGCCGTGAAATTTTTTCCTCTTTCAACGCAACGTTCGACAGGAAAATCGTTTATGAGTTTCATGCGACGGGCATTACGGAATTCTGGACGCACGTGAGAGAGATATACTCGTTCCCCGCCAGCGTGGAAGAACTTTCTCATCGTCATGTGAGCGGTGTTCTTCGTGCCATGGAAAATATTTCTGATCTTCAGCCGATTCACGGATGTCGTGATCTTATCGTTCGGTCCATGGAACATGGACTCTCTATCGCACTTGCATCATCATCACCGCATGAACTTATCGATCCCGTTCTTTCCGCAGTAGGTCTTTCAGATTTTTTCAAGGTTCGAGTGTCCGCATCCGATGTGAAAAAAAGCAAACCGTCTCCTGAAATTTATTTTCTTGCTGCAAAAAAACTCGGACTTGATCCAAGTGAGTGTGTTGCGATTGAAGATTCACGTCATGGCGTGATGTCCGCAAAGGCGGCCGGAATGAAATGTATCGCGGTCCGTTTTAAGGGGTATCATCCCCACGATCTTTCATCCGCCGATCGTATTGTCGAACGCTTTTCCGACATCCATCCCGCCAAGCTTTTGTAACTCTGTTTTATACATCCGCTAGTGGCTTTAAAAATGGCTTATTAAAAGCAAAAAAAGCCCTTCTTCGTGCGCGTTGCGATTTCGTTGACTGCAATCAAAAAAGACGCCTCATTGCATTTTTGTTTTGTCATATTTCTGATAAGATAACGGAAAGGTTTTTTGTCCTTCCGTTAGCGCATTTCTCCCGCTTATGATTCTCCCAAAATTGAAGCGCATTCTCGTTGGAATGATCATTCTTTCGTTGCTTGCATCGCAGATGCAGGTGGATGTTGCTTATGGGGAGATGACTAAGACGAAATACGGACTCGTTGCCGTTCTTGTAAGCGAGAGTGTTGCAAGCAACAGTCAGATTCTTGATAAGGTGGTTCGTTATTCGGAGGATGCGCAGAGTGTTTTGCCACATTCCAAGTTTCTTATCTTCACTGTTCCCGAAGGTGAACATCCGGCAATGATTCAATCCGCTCTTGAAAGACTGTATTACGAGGGCGATGGTACGCAGAATGAATACAACCGTCTTATGGGCACCGTGATTGTTGGCGATGTTGCTCTTCCGGTCGTGAAAAAGGGTGATGAGATTTTTCCGAGCATCTATCCGTATGTTGATTTCGAAAAAAAAGCATACATCTATGATGCGTCTGTTGATTTTTTTGTGGAGAATCCGCTTCGGGTCGAACCGCAGCCGGAAATCTGGCATGGCATCATTGTTCCACCGGCTACGGGTGAGGATGGAGAGACGATGCTTATGAATTTTTTTGATAAGAATCATGAATTTTATACGAAGAGCGGAACCTCGCATGTTTTTGACAGAAAAATATTCTTTGCGGATTTCTATCACGAGAAAGCGTGGATCCAGAATGAGGCGCTTGCTTCTTATGATGAACGTATAGATGGATTGGAGCGTGAAGCGTATGGCAGGTTTACGGGAGCTTATGCAAAAAAACTTCAGGATGACAGAGAAGGACGAATTCGCGAAGAGGGTGCCGGTATTGTGTATGATGTTTTGAACGGTGATGCGCCTCCGGCCGATCCGGATCTTGCCGCAGAGTACGATAGTGCGGCCGCAGCATCAGATCAGCCAACGAGTGAAATTCCCGCTGAGGATGTCGTTGTTCCGGATATTCATTCTATTCATGTTATTCGTACTCTGTGGAAAGAATTTTATGATGCCGCTCAAAAATTTGTTTCTGAGGTTAATACGTATGTAGAAAATTCAGGACGATGGGATACCGGAAGTCTCGATACTCCGGTTTCTCTTATCAGTAAAAAGGATAAGGCGAGTCAGCAGCTGATCTATCGTTTTTCAACCGTACTTGAGGATGCGGTGGACGATATTGTTCCCGAATTGCAGTCGAACATTACGCTTATTGACGATTACAGCGATATCTTTGATAAAAAAGAGTCGTACGTTAACGGTATCCGCGTGAGAGCTTTGGGTTCGGCTCAGGATTGCTCTTTGTATCTTGGAACATTTGATGCTGTGAGCGAGTCTCAACTTGTTGAGGCGAACAGGACGTATAATCCAACCGCTACCGTACCATCAAGTGAGACTGATAGGGAACGGTATGCGGGATGCTATTTCACCGGCACATGTAAGCCTAACGAGGCGAGACTTTCTATTCGGGATCTTGCCGGAACTCAGATAGTTGATCAGGCAAAATATCCGGATTATCGCGAATGTTATGACAAGGTGAGTATCAAAAGTCTTCCAAGTAATACCGATAAAGCAACCTTTGTCCGGATGTCTTCCGTTGTTACACACAAGGAGCCTACCGGTGATACACTTATGGCTCAACTTCCTAACCTTTCCGCAAATCCGCCTACGGGAGGATTTTCCAAATATCTTCCGATTGATGGGAAACGGTATGTGACTTTTCAGGGTGATGATTTATCTCCAAGAAGAATCGATTATCCTACGAACGATATCTGGGCTATTGATTCCGTTGAGCACTCGGGGATTATAGACAGGGTGAAGGAGATTCTTACTGGTAAAGCTCGCGAACTCAACACGAGCACGCTTAACGGGAATATCGGATCTTTCAAAGCGTATCTTAAACAGCGCATGCCCCCCGCCTTTGATAACGAGGCGGCATTCGCCTCTTGGAAAGAGAAAACGCTGGCAGTTCTTAAGGGTATGTATACGGATATCGATTCCAGTAATGCGGATGCGTTGTTCACTGCCTACATGAAAAGACGCGGGAATCTTACAGATTCACAGAAGGCGAGTCTTACTGCTCCCTTTGATGAGCTCTATGGCGACAAGGCCGCTCCGATTGATGACATTACCAAGTGTCTTGACGGGACTTGCGGAGGAGGACGATTCCAGAAAACGAAACACAGTAATTTCAAGACCCTCCACGATTTTCTGGCGAATAACGGTGACACCGTTTCCTCGGAACATGTTGTGGTCACGATTAGTGTCGCTGCCGGTATTCTTATTTACAAAAGTCCGGAGCAGAAATTTGTTTTCGAAACATCCGGATTTATTCCGGAGAATTTTTTCGCGGAACTTCTCACGGCGGAACAGTATGATCTGCTGGCTGACGCTATTGCTTGGAAAAATCTTTCGAAACATGAGAAGCATCGATATGTTCTTGAAAGATATCTGGGAACCATCACTCCGTACTTTTTTGATTCCGCAAACGGGTACGAAGCTTTCTATCTTGTTGCCGATGGCGGGGAAGAGGGAATTGATGTTGGCATTAATCCCGGATACTCGGTTGATGATGACAGTGAATTTGCAGAAAAGCAGAGCGAGTCCGATAGTCAATCTTCCGCGCTTGCACCACCGAAGCGACCGGTATCGCTTCCAACGCGCGCCGATATCCGGTGCTCCAACGGAGCAACGGACGGTGTTGATTTGTGGGCGTGGGTTCCTTACGTAATTTGTTGGGCGGAAGATACCATGACTCCGCCATATGTGATTTATCCTGAAGAGGAAGGTGAGGAGGGTGCTGCGTCGACAGCGTATCCGGAATCTTTGAAACTTGAGACTGAAAATGTTTCTTTCCTGGCTAATCCGGCATCTTCCACTTTGCTCACTGCGCGGTATGTTGATTCGGACGGAGTGGCGCTCGACTCTTTTGTCCGTGGCAGTATTACGTTTGAAATTGTTTCCGGTGAAGAGTTTGGCACGTTCGTTCCAAGTGACACGGTAACTGTTTCCAGCGGACAGGGGGCACTTCGCATATTCGGAACGGAGACTCCCGGTGATATCCGGGTGCGCGCCGTCGGAAAATATTTTGATGATGAAAATGAAGAGCTTTCAGTTACGAGCAATACCGTTTCTTTAAAAACGGTTTTGGGAGAACTCAAGATGACGGTGTATGCGTACGGCGAGGATGGTCCTTATGTGGAGGACAGTATTGCCGTTGGCGGAAACGAGGGATTTGTTGAAGTGCGGTCGGCTGATACCACTACTACCGCAAATGTTTCGCTTCAGGTTTCCGATGAAATGCTGTTCTCACAAATTGAAACTGACCCGAAGCCTTTACAGGATGGAAAGGCCAGGTTTGCATTTACGACAGCGAGAGGCGGCTGGGTCCGTTGAAATCAATGCTGCTGCGTCTGACGGTTCCGCTGTTTCCAAATCTCCGACTACCGTGGACGTTATTCCCGGAACGCCAACGAAGTTGGCTGTGTTTCAAGAGAGTGTTGTTGCCAAGGATTCAGAAACAAGAATTTTTCTTGAGTTGCAGGATGCGTTTGGAAATCTTGCGTATCTTTCATCGCCATCCGCCATCGTTACAACCGATGGTCGGGGGCAACTTGTAGGATCTCCTGATCCTTCGACGATGCGCGTTGGTCTTATTTCCGGCAAAGGGGATTTTTCATATCGCACACCATCTGTCAGTGAACGAACAGAAAGTATTCTCTCGGTCAAAATCATCGAAGATGATTTTGAAATCACTCAGGATATTACCGTGATCGTTTTGCCGTCGATCGTCATTGCACTTTCAGCGGACAGTACTTCCGCCAAAGTCGGTTCGGATTCAGCTGTTAACATCAGGTTCTCTATTCAGGATCATAACGGTGATCCTCTCAATACGCTTTCTTCCGATGTTGTGTTTACCGTTGGCGGAGTGTCTTCAGGAAGTTTCCGTGATTCCGTTATCACATTTAAAAACGGTTCAGGGTCGGCCGCTTTTATACCCGGCCTCCGTGCCGGCGATATTCGTATCACGGCTTCACATCCCGGATGGATTTCCGGAGAGCACACTATTTCCGTTCTCCCGGGTGATCCCAAGAAGATTGCGCTTGAACCGTCCGGAAAATATATCGATGCGTTCAGCACGGATCCATTTGTTATCCGCGCAAGAGTTGTCGACATCGGTGGTAACACCGTTGTTTCCGACAATGCTACCAACATTACTCTCTCCGCTTCGGAATTAACCAATGAGGTTATTGATTTTGATACTCAGATGCAGGCGCAAGACGGAGTCGCGGAGTTTCCCGTAAACAAAGTGAACGATACCGGGGAAGTTCATCTGGTCGCGGAGGCTACGGGACTTATTTCCGGCACGCTGGTTATTCCCGTTAAAGCAATTCTCTCACATGAAATACTTAAAGGTATTTCACTTCAGGGACTCTATGGCACTTTTCTTGGTGCTCCCATCGGGGATATCACTGTCGATGATTATCTTGGAGGTCATTTTCTTTTCAATGGAAAACTTCAGGCTCTTACCGCCGTTACGCGCAGCTTCGAGGAACCGGAAAGAATTTTTGCCGTTGGGCCGAACGGGTATTTCCATTTCAATCCCGACTCAGGTGCAAAAATATCTTTTGAAACCAACGGTGCCGACGTGATTCATGCTTTCGATAGCGAGGGCAACTCTCTTGCCACTCTTTCTCCTTCGTATTCGAGTGGGGTTGCCATGTATCGTTTTGAAGACGCTGCATATCCCGACCGTTATGAAACCGGTGTAACCGTTGTGTCGCATTCATTTCCGGGATTTTCATTTGAGGAGACCGATACGGCCGTTTCCCTGCGGGATGCTTTCGGAAAGGAACTTATTCGTATCGGGAATAATTTTGATATAGAAATATTTGATACGATATTCACTCTTGAGCCATCAACGCAATTAGACAGGGATCTGTTTGCTTTCGATATTAAAAACGGGCCGACGATAATGGCGACCGTTGTGTTTGTTTTTCCGGATATCGAAGTTCGTATCGCTTCCGGTTCGCAGACGAATGTTTCCGGCGATATCATTCTTGTAACACTTGATAACCAGTTTCTTACCTCCAGAAAAATTTTTGTCGGTGCCTCCACTTCGGGAGGATTCGGCTATGAGGTTCTGAATACCAAAAGTATTGTTGAAAAAGATTACGGTTGGCGCGTTGATGGTGTGCAGGATGTGTACACCAAACCCGGAATCGGCTGGAGAGGGGATTATAAAAACATGCTGCTTTTTGCTTCCGGCAATACGGTTGGTGCCAGTGCCACGCATTATCTTTCCGATATCGAGTGTCTTCTCGGAGATCCGGTAATCTCCCTTAAGCTTGCGATGCAGGAAGCCGGCGGTGATGCATCAAACACACCTTCGTTTCCCGATAGTCTCAACCAGATCGGGTTCGATTTCTCCATAGGAGAAATGTTATACAGGGAAACCGATGGCAACATTGGTGAGCTTGTGCGTTTCGATTTCAACAATGATGGTATTGATGACATCGCTGTTGTTTTGGAAGATGGAACGGTAAAGCTTCTCAAGGGTATTTCTGATCGCTCACCATTTGATTCTCTCGGTACTCTGTTCGCGTTTTCCGATCGTCCCATCTCTGTGTATGCCGATGATTTCGAGAAAGACGGTTATGATGATCTCATGGCACTTCTTCCCGATGGTACGATAAGTCTTCAGGCCAACAGGGGTGGAAAATTTTATAATACCAAGGTTACGGTGGATATTGAGAGACCAACGAGTCTTGTCGTTGCCGACTTCAATAAAGACAGATATCCGGATATTGTTGTTTCTGATTCGTCCGGAAATATTTTTGTTGTCTATAACACCTCCGGGTTATTTCTTACAAAAAAACTGATAGGTGAGCTTGGCCTTTCCGTTGATGCCGACGCTGAGTTAAACAACTCTCTTCTGTTCTATTATCCTGGTATGCCTGAACCGCAGTTTGATAGTTTCGCCTGTTATGAAAATTCAACGAATCCTTCCTGTTCCGAGAAAAATTATCTTGAGTCGACATACATTCCCGATTACGTGCGTACTCATTACGCGACACTTTCCGCCGAGGAATTATTTAACGAATCTACTGCGCGCAATGCCGATGCGCTTGCTCTTGCTACGGAAACAGCAGCTCTCTATGAGCAATTTTCAAACTTTGCCGCCGAGCAGGGAGAGAATACCGAACTTCCATTGCCTTCGTTTACGTATTTTCTCCGTGGTGGTGCCGATACGAATCTCTCGATTGAAAAACACGTTGCTCTTCCTAGCGGTTCTTCCGGGAAGGTGGCGTCCGGACAAAAACTTTCCGTTGTCATTTCCCTGCGAAATGACACGGCGAGCACTATTTCGGATATGGCGTTTGGCGATCTCGTTCCATCTGTTTTTCAACTTAAGCCCGATAGCATTTCTTGTGAGGGCTGCAAGGATTCTTCCGGAAAGGCTGCTCTGCCGAAACTTAACGAGGGGAGCTTTACTTATGTTTATGACTCGCTTCGATTGTCTCCGGGGGGAGCCGCAACCATTCGATATGATGTTTTTGTTACGGCGTTGCCACGCTTTGCGTTTGCCACGGGATATTTTGATTCCGAGGCAGGAGTTCGCACCACCGAGGATTCATATCTCGATATCAGGATGAAGCCTGAGGGGTCTCCCGGTGCGACATTTGTATATTTTATTTCGAAACAGGGTACTGATTTTGAGATGAAGACTGTTACTGTCGGCGGTATTCCTCAGCCGGATGTGCTTAATGATCTTTCCTCACAAGCGAATGACACCACTGAGGAGACACGGGATAGGGCTCAGGAATATGTGAATTCCATGAATAGCGATTCCGATGGTGATGGCATTCCGGATCTCTTTGATATTTTTTCAGACTCTTCCGCAACGACGACCTCTTTCCATTTCTCACTTATTCCAAAAGCCTTTGCGCAGGATTACGGCCCGTTTGATGAAGATGCCGGGCAGGTTGAATCAGAAACATTGTCATCCACAAGTGATGCGACCGATGCATCCCTCTCAAATGCCGCCGATTCCGTTGAAGGATCCGCCTCAGCTGTTGAAAGTGCCATAAAAGGTTTCACCTGTGGTGGCGGATGTCTTGCTCTTCCGATCAACATCGCTCCGCTTACTCCCGGAATGTGGAATATCCTTGGAATTCCGGGGGGATTTTTCTCAGGTTTTGCAATCTTCTCACTCATGACTGCAACTCCTTTCATTACATTCGGTTCCAATCCCGCTTCCTTCTTCCGATTCTATCTTGATCCCACATTGAATCTTGGACTTGGAATGGCATTGTGTCTTGGACCATATCTTCAGGGGCAATGTTTTGTAATGGCCATACCTGTCGGTATGGTTTCCGGTGCGCTTCTTGAAGCTATGGGGACATCATGCGAGGAGCTTAGCGGAAACATGGCGACACTTGGTGGCGCTTTTCAGAATCTTGAATACGATGCGATGAATGAATCGGATTTTGGCGTTGTTTCCGTAGATGCGTCTGCCGGAAGTTCGAGGCAGGTGAACAATGAGTCCATGGGACTTGAGTACGGAGTTGAGGGGTTTTCATTACCTCCGGAGTCTTCAGGTAAAACATCCAGCAATGTGCGTGTGCCTTCATTCCCTGCATTTTTCGATAAGTGGTTCGATAAACAGTGGGAAGAAATCGTAAATTCGTTTTTTGATTTTTCCGATATTATTTTCTATTACCCCGATGTCGAGGAGCTTTATGGTGGCAAAACCGATGGGCAACGAAGGGCTCTTATGAAAAAGTTTGAAGAGATTGATTCATGGGGTGATGTTGTCGATGCCATTAAACTTGTGCCGCTTTTGGACGTTAAGGTCGAGAAGATTATCATTAAGCTTCCGATAATCATTGATTCCAATATTCTCGATGAGATTGAGGCTGATGCAAAATCATGGTGGACCGATTTTCTCGGAGAGGTTATTGATTTTCTTGATTCTTTCAAGGGGGCGACGTGCGGTGCGATGGATCTTAATCACTGGACCGGACTCCGTGAATATCTGATTGAGAAAAAAGAACCGGCAACGACCGGTGCGGGAAAAGCTCCCTCCGAGGAAGAGCAGTATCTCCAGTCTTATAACAATGCAGGTGATCTTGGCGGAAAAATGTCCGCGTTCAATCAGCTTCTCAAGTATCGATTAAACGATTTTATGCGCAGGTTTCTCGCTGCTGTTGGCGGTGGTTCTTCTCAGGCACAGTATCAAAATGCCACTACCGATACGATGAAGCAGGAGCTTGATACCAAAGCAAAGGATGCAAAGAACTTTGCGGGCAAGGATGTTGGCAAATGTATGGCCGGCATGGTTGGTATTCATGTTCTGGGTCAGATTACCGAACTGGTTTCTTCACTCGAGACTAATTACCGTATATTGCAGGAGTACCGAAAATTGCCGCGAAAACTTGTTCAGTATTATGACATTCTCGGAATATATCTTTCCGACATTACGAACTTTGTCGACAAACTTTTTGCGCAGTTTGTTGACTGGATAAATAAAAACGTTGATAGGATTGGTCTTTGGGCGCAGACGGCGTATACCTTCGAGGAATATATCAAATTGTGGCATGCCCTCATCGGGCTCTTTGAGGATTACAAGTCCAGTTGCAGTCTTTGCAAAAGTGATCGTTTCACTTTGAAGGATTTTATTCTCCGACTTTTTGTAGCGCTGCCGGAAATACCCGTTATTCCGTTCCCGAACTGGCCTGATATCATTTTGGACATCAGCCAGATACAGATGGGTATTCCCATCACCCTTCCCGTTTTTGATATTGTTTACGATGGCAAGCTCAACTGGCCGGGATTGCCGCGTATCACACTTCCGAAACTTAATGAACTTAAGTTGTCACTCAGTGCTGACTTGAGTTTTCAGTTTTCGTTACCGGGCATACCATTGCTTCCCGAACCGCCGGAGCTTCCGGATATCAAAAAACTCTTTAGTTTGCCGGAGCTTCCGGAATTGCGATTACCGGTATTGCCTTTGCCGCCGAAACTTCCTGAGCTTTTCTCATGGATGGAGTCGCTTATTAAAATCGTGAAAGTATTCATGAAGATTGTTTGTCTTATTAATCAGTCGCTCATTCCTTTTGAAGAGATGAAACTCAAGTCTCAGGTGGAAAATCTTACCGCCCGACCTCTTGATCCTCTCTTACCTATGGATCTTTCTATGGCTGTGGATGCCAAACCTGCAAATATATTCCAGAGTTTTCCGGAGTTTTTCAAAATGAGTACGAGACTTGATATTGAGCCGGTTCTATTTTCAGCGACCGGGTCTCTCGTTCAGTTTATCCGGGATATTGCGAATACCTGGAACAACTTCTTTACCGATCTGTTCGCTGAGGCGAACAGAAAAACAAGCGAGATGAGCTCGTCTCTCGGTGAGGCTATCAATGCTTACACGGAAACTGCGCAGGAGGCGATCGATACTGTTGATATGGAATTTGAGGCCGACGTTGATGTTGATCTCGGTGAATATACCGATGATGTTTCTTCATTTAAACTTCCTGATGCCCAGACTGCCGAGCTTACTGCTTTTGCTTCCAGTCAGGTTGCGGATGTGAAGCGTGTTCTGGCTCAATACCGCCAGCATGTTCAGAGTCTTCGCGACAGTGCTCATGTGATGACAAGCATTTCACAGTCCACTTCTGTGCAGAATGTTCTTTCGCTCGCGTCGTCGGTTACCACGCGCGATATTTCTGATGTTCCGGATTTATCAAAACCGGAGGAGGTTCGTGATGAGAGGGTGCTTGCGAAGACTGTGCCGCTTGTGAATAAGCAGCTTGCTTCGCGTATCATTGCGCAAACCGGTTCCGGATCTTCTTCCACTTCTCATGTTCCCGCTTCCGCTTCGGGTACCGGCAGTGTTTCACTCAGTGGTCTTTATATAGTTTCCAACGGAAAAATATTTGGTCTTACAAAATATGATGATGAATCTTCGGAACAGGGTGATGTTATGATTTTTGATGTCGATAGTGATGGCGACAATGATGTTGTGTATGCCTATGGTCAGGATATCTATCTCAAGCGCGCCGAAGGCGCTTCTCCAAAGTCGGCTTATTATCCGCAGGTAGTATCGCCGAAAAGCATTCGAGATATATATCCGAATCTTCCCGCTCCGGATATGTTTACGCCGGTGTCCGATCGCAGCAGGAGTTCCAGTGTGAGCTGGCTCAAATCCATGCGTTCATACACGCTTCCTTATGTTGTTTCCGTGAAGGATCGTATTGATGAGTCGCGTCCGGGCGATGAACGGTTATCGTATTTTGTATTCACGTCGGCAGAACAGAGTGGTGAACAGTATTTCGATTCTTATCCCATTTTTGAGAAAACCGGTGATGTTATTATCACCTCACTGAGAGCTGATTCCTCCCGAATCTATCCGCAGGATATTATTGTCACACGGAATGGTACCGTGAGCTTTGATGTTTCGGATGATACCCGTGTCACCGTTCGTGAAAATTCACAGTTCACCGTTTCGGATTTTGCTTCCGGCGAGATTCGTCTTCAGGCCGGCGTGGTGGAGGTTGTCTCCGCATCAGAGCGTATCCTGAATTCAGGCCTTTCCGTTGACAGCGGAAATGGTACGGTTCGGATCAATGCCGGAAATTTCCCTTTCGAAATTTCCTCTGACACGACATATGTTATTCCGGCCATTCAGTCTTCTGAGGTTCTTGTTTCTCAGACCGATATGAAATCCGATGTGCTTACCTACTCACGACGAGTGTGCATGACCAATGAATCATGCCGTGTTACCGCCGGTGAATACGTACACGCTTTGTTTGATGCCGTTATTTCGAATGAGGGGGCTGAATATCCTCTTAAAAAAGGATTCTTCTCTCTTACGGAAAAAGATGCCGATCTCTTTGTCATCAGCGGTATTGTGGAGGTTATTACACCCGGAACACGAACGCATATTGCGCCGTATGTTGGCATGCGTGTTTTCGCCAACGATATATTCTCCGTCTCATCATCTCTTTCCCTCGCTTATTCCGAATACGAGTACGCATTTGATTCCGGAATGCTTTACGTTCTGGATGCGAGAGGGGATACGACGAATGTTTCGTCGTTGCCGTTGGAGAACGGATACCACTATGCCCACTTGTTGCAGGCGAAGGGATCTGAAGCTCCCGGAACCGTGTCCATGCAGGAGCACCTGTCTCCGAAGGATGAAATACTCGAGCCGATTTTTGAAAATAATTTTGCTGAAGAGCCTATCGCCATTTTTGCCAAGAAAACACTTTCGGCTGATTCTTATGCTGACCGTCTTGATGGCACGAGCGTTTACTGGGATCTGGATCCTTATTCGGATGCCGACGGAGATGGTGATCCCACCAATGATAACAATGCTGAAGGGGTTGAATATACGTTCGGGCCATATACGAATATCGGTGTTCACGATGTCGTGCTGAATGTTGCCGGTCCAGAAAATGCTTTCGTGCAGAAGCCGATCAGTATTCGTGTATTTGTCCCCCAGATTCAAATTTCTGAAACCGACTTTACTTCCGGTGATCAAATCCGTGGCCGGGTTGAGCCGGCGGTTCCCGACTATCCTGTTTCCGTTGTCCGCGTGAGACCGACCCGAACAGAGTTTCTTTCTCTTGATGCCGCCGAAGAATTCGTCGGCCCGGATGAGAATCTCAAATACTACACGAACGCTGCCGGAGAATTTGCGCTCGATATTTTTGACCTCACACGCGGGTACCATATTCTCGACAGCGATTACGCGGAAATTGTCAGAATACTTTCTGACAATGGACGCGTGATCATTCATCCTGATTTTGCGAATGAGTATGAACTGAAGGTTCATCCGTCTTCCGGCGAACTTCCCATGAGAATTGTCGTATATTCGAAAAGCGGGGTTGCCGTTGCTTCGGTTTACTATTCGCCGGAGCAGGATTCCGATGTGGTTATCGATGCTCCGCTTATGGAGTATTCGAAAGAGAATGTTCTGCCACTTCACGGCGTACATGTTAAACCGATGAACTCTTCGTATGTTTTCGAAGAGATACCAGGTGATGCTGAATTTTATCCCGGAGGAGTTGTCCTGAAGGATTCATCCGGTCAGGCCAGCGCTTACGTAAGTTCCCGCGGCGATGTGAACTTTGCAAAGGATACTCTTCAGTTACGAGTGCAGTTTACTTTTGACGATACCGATCCCGTTGTCTTTGAACTTCTTGATGGCAACACGCTTCTTGCTGAAATCTTTATTGCCGGAGAGTATACCGAACTTAAGGATATCTCCTTTGGTGCTGATCTTCGTGGACAGTATTTTGATCTTAATAAAAATAACATTCTCGACAGCTGGGAGAGATTTTATGGCCTTACCGGTTCACCCGAAGAGGTTGCATCCGCTGATCCCGACATGGATCTTCTTACCAATCTTGAAGAGTACCGTGCCGGTACGAATCCGTTCCTGGCGGATACCGACAGGGATGGTGTGCAGGATAATATTGAAGTTCGCGGCGAGAATGATCCGTTGAATGAGTTTGCCGCCGAACATCAGTTTAACGATGTGCCCAAAGGGTCACCAGTATTACTCCGCTATTCAGAGGCTCTATAAAGAAGGGGTGATACAGGGTTTTGAAGACAATACATACAGACCGGGGCAAAATATTTCCCGCGCGGAGCTTTTGAAAATTATTCTGGGTACAACGAGTTGTGAAAGCTGCTCGAGTCCTTCCGCTGACACGAAGGCTCTTTATGATCCCGTAAGTACGAATCCGGATCTGCTCGAGTTTAATTCACTTTCGGCCGCCTCT
Source organism: uncultured bacterium (assembly GCA_963775025.1). GTDB lineage: Bacteria > Patescibacteriota > Gracilibacteria > JAUYGZ01 > DAOVYC01 > CAVZHD01. The sequence continues at coordinate 362,192 of CAVZHD010000001.1, read as the reverse complement.
TCGAAATCTCTCGCGTTCGATCTTTCGAAGGTATCTCTTAATTCCATTATTCATTATCCGGACGTAACGGTAAGTGACTGGTTCTTCTACTGCGTTGAAATTGCCACCAAGATGGGGGTTGTTCATGGATACAAGGGTGCTGATGATCTTGGAAGGAATGCGACGGGTCTTTTCCTGCCGCTTACCAATATCTCCCGCGCTGAGGCAGTGAAGGTATTTTTGGAAGCCGCTAACTTTACCGTGCTTTCATCCCGTGTCACTTACGATGCTACCGATGAGGATGGAAATGATATTTCCGAGGGTTGGTATTATGGTCCTGAACTTAACTATATTTTTACCGCTGTGGAGCTTGGTCTTCTTGAACCTGATTTGGCAGGGAGAGTGTATCCTGAAAGGAAGATAACACGAGGCGAGATGGCGGAGATGGCGGTAAAGGTTTTGAACAAACTTATCGGCCAGTTCGCCGGAGATGATTTTGATAAAGATGGTATTGCTAACTCCGGTGATGCCTGCGTGTGTCTTCCCGAAGATGTCGATGCTTATAATGATACCGACGGTTGTCCGGAAAGGGCTCTTCAGACTCTCGGATATCAGGTGGTGGAGATGCCAAAACAGAGCGGTATTTATGTCACAAGAGATCCGGCGCTCTGCCTTCTTGTGGAGCCGATAGCTGACGCTATCGAGGGCGATATTTTCTACGCGGTTATTTCTGATTTCTTCAACCAGAAGGTTTGGAGAAAAAGTAATGAATTGCGACGCGGGCCAGAGTAACATTACTATTGTTTTCAGACATGTATGAATTCTATGCGCATTAAACATTTCATCTCGTTTCTTCTTCTGCTTGTTACGCTCTTTGGGGCGGCAACTTTCTTTGCGCCCCTTGTTCATGCTAATGCCGAAGGAGTGGATGCCTGTATCGACGCCATTGATGGCGGATTTCAGTCATATATTTTTGGATCCGGAAAAAATGCCGAAGGCGTGGTCACGTACGACACGGTCGGTTTCCTAAAGAAGATTGACGCATTGTATTCAACCGGACTTTCCGGCAGCAATCTTGTGAATGAGGCCGTGCTGTATCTTCGTGAAATCCATGAGGATATGGATGCAACATGTTCCGTACTTCGAAATCCTTATGGTGAGAATACGACCAGCAGAATTGTTCCCGTTGATGTTGCTTATGAAAAGGGGATTGTCGGGTGTGCCGACCATGAATTCTCCATCGATGAATCACTCAATCTCGCCTTATATTGTGATAAAAGAATGAATTTTTATCTCGATTTTCTGAAGGACCATCTTCGAATGGTTATTCTTCAGCAATCACAGGAACAGCAGTCGACACGACTCGTAAAGAAATACCAGGAGATTAACAAGAAATTGAGGCAACTATCCGAAGATGTCGTTCAGCTTGTTCAGTTGATTGTGAAATTCAATGCGGCACTTGGAAATATTATTACCGGAACTTGTCAGCAGTAATATGAAAAAATTTCTTATCATATCGATTCTGTTTTCACTTGTGGCTCATTCGTATTTTTCCGTGAGCTCCCTCGCGCAGGAAAAGAAAATGCCGGAGGCTCTCGCCGTGAGAAGCAAGGAGTGTGCTTCCGTTGCCGTGTACAGCTCTACAACCAAAGAAGAGGTTCCGGGCCTTTCGTACACAGAATATTCGGACAGTCTTTCAAAAGAACGCAGTGCTTACCACAAGTATCTCAACAAACGCTTTGAAGTAAGTGTCTCGATTCTTTCTTACCTTCTTTCCCGTGCAGCTGAGGTTGACCAGAAGGGGGTTGATTCCATTTTGCGTGAAAAAAGTTTGAGCACATGGCAGTTGGCGAGCACGCTCATTTGCAGTTATGAGAAATATTCGAAATATGTTGATTATTTCTCAAATCCGAACACTGTTCCCACGGATGCGAGCGAGCAGGGGAAGACTGCTGCCGAGCTTATCAAGGCCACGCAGGATTCCATAACCGATTGGAAGAAAGAATTGCAGGATTCTAAAAAGGCTCTTGATATCGCGCTTGGCACGTATGATCAGTACACTTCCGCCTTTTCACTTCATTTGAAAAATCGTGAAGTCATTAAGGAGCTCGCGCTGTATCGCGAGCAGCTTGGGTACTTACGAAGTCTGATGTCGTGCCTCCCGTCAAAATTTGTTAATCAATCCACCACTAAGTGTGAATAAGTGCTTGCTATGAAAAAACTTTTCTCAACAATTCTGCTTTTCGTTACCGGTATTCTTATTCTCTTTGCGATACCTGTTTTCGCTAAAGATGAAGAGAGCATACGGGGTGGATTTTATACGAGCATTTATGAGCGGGTTTCTTCGGAGATTGGAGAGAGGGCTGCAAAAGCCGTTGTGCAGAAGATGGGTATCACCGACAGCGACATGGTTGCCATTGCGCGTGGTGAAAAGTTTGATTCACTCTCTGACTATCAGGGTGTTGCGCGCATTAAGATCATGCGCGACTGGAATGATGAGCGTATTGCGCTCTACCGTTCGGATCTTACAAAACTTGCTCAGGCTGAACGTCTTCTTGCGGGTGCTGCCGAATCTGAGAGGCCGGCATTGCAGGAAGAGCGTGACAGGTTGCGAAAGTCGTTGCTGATGTCCGACAGCGAAACCGATCAAACACGACAGCTTCTTGCTGCCCAAGAGCAGCTTGTTTCAGATTTTGCTTTTGAGCGATCTCTGGCGGAGTTTGAAATTTCTCTTGAGGAAGAGACTAAAGCTACGGAAATATTTGCCAATGGTGATCTTGGTGATATGGCCGGAAGCAGTGATGTTCACCTGCGCGTCACGACAAAAGAGGTTGTTGATGCCATGCAGACGATACCACTTATCGGTACTCTCTTTGGTGATGTCACCGATGTTTCCGTTGATCAGATTTCCGGAGCGACTAAGTTTGATCTTATTCGCGATCTTGAAGCCATTGATTATCTTATTTTCGGGGTGAATGAAATGAAAAATCTTTCTCCCGGCGGTGATGGCATAGGATTCGATTTTTCCGCACTTCGCAATAAGGGGAAGTCCGGTGACGGTGATGAATCTCCGGAAAGCGTGCCGCCAGGTTCAACCGGTTCCACTCCCACATCTACACCTTCTTCCGATGATGATACGACGACCGTTGACACTCCGGGGACGGGTTCCGGCCCGGCCACTCTCGATCAGCCGCTTTCCGTGCAGGATGTATACGATACAAGAACCATTCTTGTTTCCGGTACAACCGGCAGCGGATACGATTCCGGCGGCGAGTGTCGTTTTGACAAGGATATCGATCTCGATTTTGGTCCCGCGAGCAGGATTGATATTCTCGAGAAAAGGCAGATTGCCAATGAGGTTACAGCCGTTACCGGGTCTACCGGCGAGATACCTGCGGATATCTCTGGACTTGCGATTGATGATGAAACGAAGAGCGGTGTTGCCAGTGTTACGTCGGTCGAATCTCCCGCTGATCTTGGCATAACGGAGGAAAGTCTTACTCCTGAGGATGAGTTTAAAGAGGAAGATTGCTGGGCTGCGGATTTCGATATCCAATTCTGTTATAAGTTTGAATCCGGAACGTATGGAAATCCGAAGATCTATAAAGATGACAGCTGTCTTGCGTGCCATGTAAACGCGATGGTTGATACTTTTAAAAGCAAATTACTTCCTTACAGTCTTAAGGCGAGGAAAAATGAAGGCTTGATAGGTGGTGGCAGTTATTGCAATGAGGCCAATGAGGCGGAGATGGGTATGCAGCTTTTGGCTATAGCCAAGCCGCTCAATTTTTATAAGGATGCATGTTATCCAAAGGTCGACGGATCTTTGCCTGAGATAGATCTTTCCAAGAATAAGATGCGGGGTATCCAGGTGGCATATCTGAAAGTCATGCTGAATTTACAGGATAGCATCGATGCGCTCTATGTTAAGAGAGCCAATCTTGTCCGGCAGCGCAGAGATACGAAAGGTACTGCCGGATATGACACGCTCACCTCTTCCATCTATGCTATGGATTTAAACATTGCGCTTCTCGAATCCAAAAGGGATGAGATGCGTGAGAAAAATCTTGTCGTGCTTGAGCAATGGAGGGGGTTGCAGGAAGATTATGAAAAAGAGACCGGTTGTGGTTCCAACATTGGAGGTGAAACCAATGATGAGTTTAAGGATGTGCTCGATACATATCATAAAGACTTACTCTCGACCGTTTCCTCCGCCGGTGCGTCGGAAACTACCGAGTCTGTTGTGACTGAAAGAATTTTGAGCATGGAGCCGGAATCTATAGCCGCTGTTTACGATCAGGTTGCTGATTATTCACGCAGTGTCAGTGAGCGGTATGCCGACAATAGGCTTATAAAAAATGCAGGTGTCCGATTTGATGCAGCTTCGCAGGGGGCTTCGCTCCTGGAACGGGAGATCATGGAAATGGCTTCCCATTTCAGCGGAATGAAGGATGCTCTGGAATCTCTGCGACGACCTGAGGACGGATCCGTTCTTAAAAAGTTATCTGAAAAAGAAACGCCATAATATGAAACAGTTTTTTCATCAATCCGGCTTTGCGTTGGTTATCGCGTTTATTGTTTTAATCGTTGGGCTTTGTCCTTCCCGGGCTATTGCACAGTCCCAGCAGGACAACGATGATCTTCTGTCCGGAGTGCGCGAATCCATTGAACAGGGTGCGAGCGAACTTTTGTTCAAACAGGTTGCTGAGCTCTGCAGTGCCGTCGCTTTGGCTTCAGAACTTGCTTTGTCTATTGAAGCATTTGGTTCGACTCTTAATAACATTTTTCTTCAGCCGTTTATTGATCTTCAAAGGACGAGCTGTTACCGAACGATCATCTGGGAAATAGATGATGCCATTGATGAACTTTCCATGCAGTATGGTCAGGTGAGTGCCCAGATTTGTGTTGAGCAAAATCGTATTGATATCATGAAGGACACATCCAATGAATCTACACTCGAGGGTCTCAAGGCCGAACGGGGCAGACTTTATGATTCCATCCGTTCCATGCGTACGGGCTTGAGTCTCTATCGCGAATTTGGTTCAAAGGGGACGGAGCTTACTGCCGATAATAAAAAGGACATATACGGTTATTCTAACTTTAGCGATGCTTTGTATCGTGAAATTTTTGGAATTTTACGCAATACCGGCGACCATCCGTATTATTGTCCGTATTTTCTGAATAAAAATATTATCGGAGTTGAGCTCGAGGATCCCGACTGGAATCCTGCCTATGTTCTTACCGGCGTTAAGGAGGATGAAAAGGAAAAGAGAAAGAGAGTTCTCAATAGCTGTGCTGTTAAATGGTCAGCCATGGGCGCGTCGGCTGGCACCTTCCTTGGCACTACCGATACGTCATCCCAATATCCGCTTTTCTCTGCTCTTGATAGTCAGGTTCAGGCTGATATCAAAGACCATTTGCAACCACTTCTTGTTCTGATGCCGTATTTCCAAAAGCGTGTACACATGTGCACCAATAGTGTTCTTGGTGATTTTGTGAATACGTTTGAAAAAATATTCTCCATACAATCGTTTGAGCAGCTCTTTACCGGCTTTAAAGAAAGGTTGCAGAAACGAATCCGTGAAGCGAAAATGGCTACGTATGACAGAATCTGCAATAGGATTATTGCAACCAGGAAGGCAGTCGGCGGAACATTGCGTGATCTTCCGTATTTTGGCGAGATTGACGGTGTTGCTTACTGCCAGCGGCCCACTAAGGCGAATACGACCTTCCGACAGGCGCTTGAGCGAGGATTGCAAAAAGCTATCAATTCCCTGGCTCCGCCTAAAGGATTAAGCGAAATCATCGCGGCGGATCTGGATGCCACCATGCAGAATGTTATGTCTGTTCAGCTTGATGAATGGACGTTGTATCAATTCCAGGTCGATATTGCCAAACAACGAGCGATGTATCAGGCTCTTTATGAAGATGGGTCTGATGGAGTAACCACATCTCTTCGGGATGTTATGGGTGAGTTTCTTAATACATTAAGAACTACTGTGAGTGCGGATCCGGCAAAGAAGGGCAGTGATGCATTCCCCGTTACTAAGGCTATCTGGGATGTTTTTTATGATCTGCAGAATAGGCAACAGTGCGGAAGTTGTTCCGTTCAGCAGGGTGACTTAAAGATCTCCCAGCCCGAGAAAAAATAAGATATTGTGCTTACGAGTTTCGGTTTAGTATTATATACGTTGTTTTATCCATGTTTTCTCCCACGCGACTATGAAGAAAGCTCTTACATTGTTCATCGTTTCCTTTCTTCTCATTCTTGTTTTCGCTACCAGTGCGTATGCTTTGCGTACCACGAAGCTTTTGGACAGAACTTATATAGCGCAGGGATGCTTGGCTGCCTGTGCCAATCCCGAGCTTTGCAACGAAGTGTTATGTAAAGATATCGATAGTGTTTCGTACGGATTTCAAAAAACTTTTACGCAGGAAGTTGATGTCTATCCTTCGGGGCAGATTGCCGTGTTTGTTGACAGGGAAAAGGGTGGTGATGCTCCGTATGGCGGCATAGATCCCAACAAAGATGTTCTGTTTCTCCCCAATGACGGTGGTGATCCTGTTCCGGTGGGCGATGGACTTCAGGTATTTAAACCGGGCAAAGTGGTGCTCCATTTCAGTCAACCATACGATGATCTCTACAGAAGAGAAATGGAGTTTCGTGTGATTATTTATTTCTATCCGCACAATCAGTACGATCTTGATAGGCAGAGACAACAGAGGATTTCTGACGCTCATGAGTTTGAACAATATAAAACTGATCATGTCAGAGATATTTCCGATCTTTGCTCTGAATTTTCTTCGGGCAGTATTCTTGCACCCAACGCATGTGTTCCGGAAAAAACGGTAATTACGCGACAACGTACACAGCAGGGAAGTCTTTATGTGAATCAGAGCGAGTCCAATAGGCACAAGCCTCTTGCGACGCTTGATAGGGACACGATTTTTGCTTTTCTGCACCAGCCACTTTCTGTAGATGTTCTTTCCGTTGAGGATCCCGACGGGCTTTGCGATGAGTATGTGTATCTTTGGGATACCGTTTCCGGTCCCGATTTTTCTTTTGCCGTTGATGATCTTGGCAATGCGAGTTTTTCATCCACGGAGGCGGGTGATTTTACCGTGAGATTTCGACTTAAGGAGAGTTGTGTCGGGCATTCGCTTATTTCCGATCCTTTGTTCGTTCGCGTGAAGATCAGTGACAGGAATACCATTTTCTGGGATATGCCGGCGAATCACAAATATCGCGAGTATCTCTACGATCTCTATGCGCTTGGTGTTGTTCAGGGGTATCCCGATGGCTCTGTGAAACCTGATAAACTTGTAAGCAGGGCGGAATTTTTGAAAATGCTTTTTGGTACGGCTCGAGTGGCTGTGCCAACAACGGCATTTTCATACGCATTTCCGGATGTTATAGACGGTCAGTGGTACGCGTCCTATGTTCACTACGCGAAGAATCTTGATATTGTTCAGGGGTATCCTGATAACTATTTTCGTCCGACCTCGTCCGTGAACCTCGCGGAAGCTTTAAAGATGATGCTACAGATTACCGACATTGAACTTAAGGAGTCTCTGGACGTTTGGTTTGGGGATGTCGATCCGGATGACTGGTTCAGCAGGTATGTTCAGACCGCGTACCGGGAGGGGATTTTGGATGAGGTTCAGCCACAACAAAATGTTTTTCCCGAAAGGCTTCTTACGAGAGGGGAGGTTGCAAAGCTTCTCGTGAGGACGTTTTTGAAGCCGGTTAACAGGATCAACATGGTGAATGTGAACAAGCTTCCTTAGCTTTTTGCGCCGTTGAGGTACAACGTTTCCGCCATGTCCCAGTTCACAACTTTCCACCAGTTTTCGATGAATTCCGGTCGTCTGTTTTGGTATTTGAGGTAATAGGCGTGTTCCCAGAGATCAAGACAGAGTATGGGGAAATTTCCCGGAGTTTTTACGGGAGACCCTTCGTTGGATAGTGATTCGATGACCAGCTCTTTTTTACCGTTCCCATACAGCCATGTCCAGCCGCTGCCGAAGTGTGTTGCGGCGGACTCTGAAAATCTTTTCGTGAACTCTTCCTTACTTCCGAAAGAAGACTTGATGGCTTCCGCCAGTTTTCCAACCGGCTCCTTACTGCCTCCCGGAATCATGATCTTCCAGTAGAACGCGTGATTGAAGTGCTGAAAGCCGTTGTTGTTCACCGCCTTTCTTTTGTCTTCCGGAAGTGTGTCGATATTCCGGAGGAGTTTTTCAAGCGGCATGTCCGGAATGTTCACATTCTCGAGAGCGGCATTAAGCTTTGTGATATACGTTGCGTGGTGTTTCCCGTAGTGCAGTTCCATGGTTGCCGCATCGAGGTGCGGCTCTAACGCGTCAAACTTGTAACCGAGTGGTTCTTGGGTGAATTGCATTGTTACTATATTAATAAGTTGATTTACGAAAAAAGTAACACGGCCGTTTTATTTTCTCAAGAACTTTGAGTATAGTTGTTTTTGCTTACCGTACTTATGATCGAACATATTTATATTGCCCGGGCGCGCGGTTTTTGCGCCGGTGTCAGAAGGGCTGTTGCAAGTGTCGAAGAAGCCCTTCGCTTATACGGCAAGCCCGTGTATGTCCGGCACGCGATTGTTCACAATGAACATGTGATTTCACGCCTGCAGAAACTGGGAGCGATTTTCGTGGAAAATCTTTCGGAGGTTCCCGATGGCGCATGCTTGCTTCTCAGTGCGCACGGGTCGCCAAAGGATCTTGCCGAACAGGCAAGGAACAGATTTCGCGTGATCGATGCCACCTGTCCTCTTGTTGTTAAGGTGCACATGGAAGCGGAGCAGCTGAATTCACGCGGGTACAAAATTTTGCTTATCGGACACAAGGGGCATCAGGAAGTTGTTGGGACCATGGGATATGCTCCCGTTATGCTTCTTGAAAATCTTTCCGATATTGAGAAACTCACTCTTGATCCATCGGAAAAGATTGCCGTTATCACACAAACGACACTATCGATTGACGAGACAAAAACTTTTTTGTCCGCTCTTCGCGCCAAATATCCGGATATTCATATGGGGCAGACCGGCAACATTTGTTTTGCCACGCAAAACCGCCAGAACGCCGTTAAGGCGTTGGCCAAAATCTGTGATCTGATTCTTGTGATCGGGTCGAACATGAGCTCAAACTCCCAAAGTCTCGTTCTTGCCGCAAAAGCTGAGGGCAGGGATTCGGAGCTTGTATCTGACATTACAAAGACTCCTCGTTCGCTCACCCGAGCGAGCAATATCGGCATTACCGCCGGAGCCTCCGTTCCCGAGGATCTGGTTCAGGATTTTATATCGCGAATACGCAACCTGTATCCCGATGTTCCCGTTACTGAAGTCGGGGAAGCCGAGGCGGAACACCATTTTCCGCTGCCGATCTGATTTTTCGTGTGTTTTTGTACCAGAAAATAATTTCTTTATACGCAAGCCGATATTTTTTCGGTTCTTTGACTAAAAAAGTTGTTCAATGTAATATTTTCTCAATTCATTCTTTAACCCAATTTCATAATGGGTGTCACACTCCATCTCGCATGGATTCTGGGACCATTTTATCTTGTGGTCGGAATCTGGCTTCTTGCCAACAGCGACAGAGCACTCAAAATGCTTGCCGCTTTCAAGAAGGGGACGGGGAACGATCCTGTTCTACTGTACGGGGCGTTCGTGAACCTGATCCTTGGGCTTATCGTTCTCAGTCTTTACCGAGAATGGGTCCTCGATTATCAGGTGATCATCACGCTTACGGGTTGGCTTTGCATTGTGAAGGGCGTTATTCTTATGTTCAAGCCCGACATTATGCTCGCATTCAAATTCGGTAAAACGCATCTGATGTTCTGTGGTCTTGTGATGCTTGCTGCCGGAGGGATTTTGGTGAATGCCGTATACAATTTGGTATAAGGCTTTTACGCATATAAAAATGCCGCCCGCTTAAAAAGCGGACGGCATTTTGTTTGTTACATTTTTTCAGGAACCTGAATACCGAGAAGCTCGAGTCCTGTTTTTAAAACATACGCGACCGCCTCGGTGAGCATGAGTCTTGTCCTGCGCTCGACCGCGCTTTCCGCCGACAGAATGGAAAGGTTGTTATACAGGAGGCTGAATTTTTGTGCGAGCTCGAACAAATATCCGCAGAGAAGATTCGGTTTATATTCCTTAAGCGTCAGATCGAGCGAAGCGTTGAATTTAAGAATCTCTTTCAGGAGATTTTTTTCTTCCGGTTTTGTGATTTCCGGTTCGCAGGAGAGTTTCTCCGTTGATTTTCGGATGAGGCTTTGTGTTCTTGTAAACGCATATTGCAGATACGGCGCGGAATTTCCTTCGAATGACAGCATGTTATCCCAGACGAACGTGTAGTTCTTTAATCTGTTCTGGGAAAGTACATTGTACTTGATGGCGCCGATGCCAAGCATCTCCGCAAGCGCGCTCTTTTCACTCGTGGAAAGGGGACTCTTGTGCTCCTCGATCTTTGCAGCGGCTCTTTTAACCGACTCATCTATAACGCTGTCTAAAAGCACCACCTTTCCCTTTCTTGTGCTCATGCCGCCTTCGGGGAATTCCATTCTGCCGAAGATCACATGCATAGGATGTGATTTCTTCACGTAGCCCAAAAGTCGTGCCGTTTCGAACATCTGTTCAAAGTGGAGCTTCTGCGCCACGTCGACGACATAGAGAATTCTTCCGTTGCCCACCATTTCTTCGCGTTCTTTTATTGTTGCGAGATCGCGTGTGGAGTAGAGCGTTGTTCCGTCTTTTTTCTGGATCATGTATGGGGGGAGTTTTTCTTCCGGAAAGAAAACCATGAGTGCCCCTTCCTCACCTTCTTTCAATAACCCCTGCTTCTTTCCGTCCTCAATCACATCTTCCGCTTTTTCTCTTACGTGCTCTTCTCCCCAATAATGATCAAAGTGGATGCCTCCGAGTTTCTTGTATGTTTTTTCAATATCCTTCAGGCTGATGTCCCGAACCCATTCCCAGAGCTTCGTGTTTTCCTTATCGCCGTTTTCGAGTTTTTTAAACTCTTCACGACCGGAGTCTTCAAGTTTTTCATTTTTTTCCGCTTCTTCGTGGAAGCGGACATAGAGCTTGAGAAGTTCCGGAATCGGATCTTTTTCAATGACATCCTTTTTACCCCAGTTCTTATATGCGTATATGAGTTTTCCGAATTGCGTGCCCCAGTCTCCCAGATAGTTAATACTGGTTACTTTGTAATTTCTGAATTTTAAGATATTCGCGAGCGATTGCCCGATGATGGTCGATAGAAGATGATGTACACCGAGCGGCTTTGCGATATTTGGCTGGGAATATTCCACAATAACTTTTTCCGTTTCCTTTTTCTCTCTTCCGAATTTTTCAGAGGCTACGTCCTTCATAAGTTGCTCCAGGCACTTCGAATATGCTTCGTTGGCAACGGTCAGGTTGATGAATCCCGGTCCGGCGATATCCGTCTTTTCTATGAGACTGTTTTTTTCGATGTTTTTCACTATCTGCGAAGCCAGTTCCCTCGGATTTTCTCCGAGTTCTTTTGAAAGTCGCATAGCGACTGCGCACGCGTAATCACCATGAGTTTCCTCATGCGGATAATCAAGATCAACGGCAACATCTTTACCTGTTGCCTTCTTTACCGCTTTCTTAAGAATTTCCTGTAATTTTTCTTCTATCATGTGCGTTTTCTTTGGCGCAAGAATAGCACACAGCTCCTCTTTTTTGTAGGATAAAAAAGACAGCCAGCCTAGTGAGTAACTTTCTTTTGATGACATTGAACGTATCCAATGTTTCTCTCCAGATTGTCCAATTCTGTCATCGGAGGCCGAAACCCCGTGAAACAGAATCGATCCCCAAAGGGGAAACTTCTATAACTGACTGTCGTTACATTATAGCAGAAAATCGGGTGTTTTACAAGACCCTTTGGGTTGGAAATTGGAAGTGGAATATTACTAAGAGCCTTAAGGATTATAAAGAGCCTTAAAGAGCATTAAGGATTATTAAGCGCTAAGGATCTAGAGTTCTGGAAATGGGCTCTGGACGCTGGACACACGCCTCATTGTCTCTGATTGGTTCATACTTACTCCTTCCTGCATGCGTTGAGATTCCCACTCTTCGTAGCTCTGCAGGCTTTCCGCCTGCTTTTTCTGACCTGAGGTCGTTTGTGGTGCCGCCGCTACTGCGACGGCAACATTACTCCGTACCTTGCGTGGCTTTGATCTCGGTGATTTTTTTGACATATAGATACCCCTTTTGCGGGGTGTTTAGCTGACTGGAATATATACCTTATAGGTATATGTTGGCAATGCGGAGCTATGTTTATACTATAAGTTCTTTAATTTGTCAAATCCTGACCCCTACGGTCTTTCGGTGATGTTTTCCAGTACGATTTCATCGTTTTTCAGGCTATAGTTTGCTGTGAACCTGGCCTGAATGTGGCCATCTTCGCAGGTTACCAGAACTTTATCATCGTCTGTAAAGTCCACACTGGTAACATACCAGGTGCCTCCGAGCACCGGATCAACCGGACTTATGGTCTTAATGTTCTGTTCGATATAACTTCTGGTTTTCTGCTGGATTTCCGTAAGCCCGAACTCGTATACCTGGCACGGTTCCCAGTCTTTTTGTATGCATCGCTTTTTTGATTCGCACCATTCAAAACCGGGAGTTTGTCCGCACTCACTTTTTTCTTTCTCTTCTCCGCATTTTTCCTTCGGCATTTCCGTGTTCGGATTTCCGTGTTGTACCCAACCATCTTTTTGGCATATCCATCCGTCTTCCGGGCCGCCGAAAATAAACCTTAAGAATACTGAAGTTATCACGAACGTAATGGAAATTACGAGTGCGATCAGGATTTTTTTCATGTAATTGTGTTATTTTCGTTTACGATTGTATCAGTAGTGTGTTTTCTATCCTACTTGACAGTAGGGTGATAGAGTATAGAATATTTGACTTTATTTTACCGATTGTATGAGTCTTGAGCTTCTGAATGATATTGCACGTAGTAGTGTTTCATCCGGAGACATATGTCCGGATCCCAAGGCGGCTGTTGGTCGGCAGTGTTTTGCGCTTTCCGATGCTGAGGATAAAGCTATTTCCTGTGTCAAAGATTGCGTGAAACAACTTTTTGAAAGAAACGGTGTTCCGCAGAATTGTTATGATATCAAAAAGGATGCTTTCGGGAGTCTTTTTGTGACCTTCTTTGGCCGCAACCGTGAAAAAACCGTAGTTTCCGGCTCGCATGTGGATAGCGTGAAAGATGGTGGAAAGTTTGACGGGGTTGCCGGTGTTCAGTCGGCTTATAATTTTCTTGAGTATCTTGTTCATTCGAAACAGATTCCGAAATACAATTACTGTTTTGTGGCTTTTCGCGCTGAGGAGTCGAGTCCTTCAGATATTTCGGCATGTCTCGGCAGCGGTATCGCTACCGGAACCATTACTGTTCCGGAACTGCTTTCGATGAAGTACTGTCGTGATGATATTCATAGAACACTCAAGGACCATTTTATTTCCCGTGATGGCGAGGATGGTTGGCGGAATGTTTTGCAGGAAATACAGAATCCTCCTTTTCGTCCGGAGAACACAGAATTGTATGAAGAGCTTCATATTGAGCAGAGCAGTGTTATCCTTCAGGATAGCAAGGAGTTTGGTATTGTTGTCGATGGTATCGGTGGGGCGCGAAGGGAAAAATACTGCCTTTCTCCTGCGAAACTTCCGATGCACTCCGTTCATGTGACACAAGAGAATCCTCACAAGCGCTTTATTCTGAAATTTCTTGGCGAAGAGGCTCACACTGCAGGGGCTCCTCCGAATCCCAGGTTTAGTGTTACGGGCGAGGGGGCGACGTGGTATCGATCCGATGCTCTCGTTTCTGCCGCCCATTTCATGAAACATGTGTTGAGTCGTTGTCTGCGAGACGGCGTTGATGTGCATTTTGAGAATATGTGTGTTCCGCAGGAAAGGGGATTCACCACCGTCACTCCGGAGCAAGTTATCCAGTGTATTGTTCCAGCGAATCAGATTTCGCGGTTCGAGGATATTTTGAAACACTACAAGCTTCTTCCGAAATTCAAGAAAACCACACTGAGTTACGAGGATGCAAAGGACGTGCCGCCCGGATCTTTCACGGCGTGCGATGCTGACCATGTTGTGCATTTCTTGAAAGTGCCGCTTTTTGTGGAAGAGCTTGGCCGGCGTCTTGTTCACAAACAGGGTGGCATAGGGAAGGTGCGAGCCACCGTTACCGATTTTATTATTTGTTGCAGTAAGGGCGTTCAGTTCAAGATCGACTATCGTGATATCGATCTTAAAGGGGGGGATTATTTACAGAATGAAGTTGGCTATTTTCTCGCCCGGATTCCTGAGCTTTCCGCGCTGGAGCTTCTCAGTAACGTCAAAAAACCTTTTTCTAAGGTGTGCGAGATTGCCACGGAAACAAAGCGGAGAATCGCCAAAATCCTAAGTCTGGATGCATATGAAATGCCATCGATGCCCGGACATGATGCCAGCAGATTTAGCCAAGCGGGTGTTAAAACCACTATGACGTTTGTTCGCCATCCGGGCGCAAGTCATAATCCGAAAGAGGATATGTACGAGAAGGATTTCGAAAAAGCGCAGGCCTTGAGCCATGCTTTTCTTGCGGAGGTTCTCGAAGTTTCTTACTCCTACGAGAAGTAGTTCTTCCTATTTCCGGGCACAAAAAAACAGAACTGCACACATTCTGTTTTTTCATTTTTGAGATTAGAACTCTCTTCGTGGTCTCTCTTCTTGTGGTCGAGCTTCGCTCACCATAATCTTTCTTCCCTTCATATCGGTTCCGTTGAGTTCTGTGACGGCCTTGTTCGCATCTTCATCATTTGTGAAGGTAACGAATCCAAAACCCTTTGAGCGTCCGGAGAACTTGTCTTTGATGACAACTGCATCTTCGACTGCTCCGTACTGACCGAACGCCTGTTGTAAGTCTTCACTGGTTACTCCCCATTCAAGACTTCCAACGAACAATTTCTTTGACATTGAACGTATAAAAAATGAGTATAAAACACGCAACCCTTTCGCAATCAACTCTCGATTTAGCAGGTCGTGTACTGTGCACATTCCTGACCTTGCCGTAAAGGAAAGCCTTAGAAAGCGATCCAGATTGCGGGGGGATTCTATACTAAAACCGCCACTTTGGGAAGCAAAAAGTGGTCTTTTTTCATGAAATGGCGAATGTCTCCCTTTTCTTAAATCAGGACAGGAGCTCAGTGATTTTTTTCAGATAATCCCGGACGGTCTGAATGTCGTTTTCTTTCTGTATTCTCGCCAAGTCCTTGTTAAATGTGTCTGCTAAACGGTTAAATTCATCCATAGATTCTTTCGAGGTTCTTCCGATGATGTATTCTGAGCATACGGGATACATTTTTTGAAAAAATTCCTCATAGTGAGGTACCGGGTTAATTTTCATTAATCCGTTTGGCATCTCCACCCTGAGGGACATATACGCCCATGCGTTTATGGCGTCCCTGCTTATACCGTTCTTCCCAAAATGTCTGTCGATGATATCCCTTGAGAGTTCCGGCTCTACCGTGGAAATATTCTCATCGTATTCGATCTCTTCATCATAATCGTGTGATTCCAGTGACATTTTTTTAGATGTTATTTATATGGTTCCCGTATCCCTTTTGCCTTCTTGCCCTAAGGGGCAAAGAGGGGTTTGGAGGAACTTGGTCGCGCGGCATGATAGCCGAAGTTTTTTTAAAAGTCCAAAAACTTTTTTTTGTTTAAAAAAAGCCTCAACGAATTCATCATGCAATCCTTTTTCGTCAAGAAAATACCATTTTCCATGATTGCCTATAGGGTTTGATTCCATGTACAGTGAAAGAAATTTATTATGTATTCTCCCTGCATATGAAGAAGCTTCAGCGTTTCGTCGCCGCATGCGGTCTCGTGCTGCTTTTGGCGAACACTCTTATTCCGAATATAACTGTTTTTAATCTGAGTCAATCGCCTACGGCGATGGCTACTGCGGATAGTGATGGAGATGGGGTTAGGGATTTGGAGGATAACTGTCCTTCTACATTGAATGCCGACCAATCGGATGGTGGATAGTGATGGCGTGGGTGATGTTTGTGATAACTGTGTAGGTGTCTCGAATCTTGATCAGACGGATGGGATGGCGATGACTTTGGTGATCTGTGCGACAACTGTCCGAGCACCTCAAGCTCTGATCAGACGGATAGCGATGGTGATACTGTGGGTGATGCTTGCGATAACTGCCAATCGAATATCAATCCGGATCAATCTGATGCCGATGGTGATACCGTGGGTGATGCCTGCGATAACTGTGTTTTTGCTTCTAACCTCGGTCAGGATGATTGGGACGCGGATAGTGTTGGTGATACGTGCGATAACTGTTTAACTGATCCAAATTCCGATCAGACAGATTCCGATTCGGATAGCATGGGTGATGCTTGTGATCTCTGTCCACTTGATATGGAGAACGATGCGGATGGTGATGAAGTTTGCGAGAATACGGATAACTGTCCAGAAACAGGGAATCCCAGTCAGGAGGATTCTGATTTAGATGGCATGGGTGATGCCTGTGATTCTGAATGGTGTGGGAATGGATCCTGTGATAGTGGTGAAGATTGTGCCAGTTGTGAAATAGACTGTGGCATATGTCCATTCTGTGGAGATGGAACCTGTGATTTTGATGAGGACTGTTCAATTTGTGATATAGACTGCGGATCGTGCGAAGGTGATACCGAACCGCCTACAGTGACTCCGTTGGGTGATGGTAGTTCTGACTATCAATTCTTCGACACCTGTCCTTCGACGGCCTGTAATCGTGGTGATACTTATGGTGCTATGCTTAATTTTAGCGAGGAACTTAGTTCAGACGGCAAGGCGGCGGTAGAGGCGGCTATCACTGCCGGTACAGATGATTCTATCAGAACCTATGTTTGGAATGGTTCTGTGATGCGAACGTACGCGACCGGACCAGTCTCTTTTTCCTATAACGTGTATGCGGATGTTACTGACTTGAACGGGAACACTGCTTTTGATTTATTACTCATCAATACCGGCGAGGATCCATGTTATGGGGATCCTGATGATGCTGATTGTGATGGTGTTCTTGATGGGGTAGATAACTGTGTAGACACCGCAAACCCCGATCAGGCGGATGTGGATTCCGATGGAGTTGGTGATGCTTGTGAAGATACTGATGATGATGGTGTTTTTGATTCGGGGGATAATTGTCCCAGTGATTACAACCCGGGACAGGAGGATGGCGATCCTTTGGAAATAGAGTACGAACAGGAGTCTCTTTCAGGTTCGTTGGGAGATTGTGATCCCGTAGAACCGGGGGCGGTTTGTATTACGCGCGATTGTGAGGGGTCAGCGTACAATATCGAAAGTTCCAATATTGAATGGGCTTGCGGAACGTGCGGTGAAGAGACATCGAGTTACTACTCTAATGTTAATGATCTCTACAGAAGTGCAGCATGTCTACCTGGGGATATGAGTACCTTGCCGGGAACGAATACATGTTTGCATGTTGTCGATTCCGATAATTATTACAATGTGTATTGGACCAGTTGGCAGTCAGGTGGGGGCGGTGGTTTTTCTTACACAAGAGATGGTTTGGTAGGGGAATTTATTCACGAAACCCTTATCAGTCCTGTTTGCGATGGAATTGAGGATGGTGTTTGCATACAAAGGGATTGTAAGGGCTCTCCTTATAATTCAGAGAGTGCTGATATTGAGTGGGCTAACAGTACATGTTCGAATAGCGAATCGGAAGATTTTTACAGTGATCTGAAAGATGCTCATGAGGGGAATATGGAAAGCCTTCCCGGTGATGATACCTGTCTGCATGTAGCGGGAGATAATTATTATGATGTTCATTGGATATCGTGGGAGTCTGGCGGAGGTGGTGGTTTTTCCTATACAAGAAAGGCATGGGGGGTAGGTGATGGTTTTGGTGATGTTTGTGACAACTGTCCCAATGAGTACAACCCTGGTCAGGAGGATACGGACGATGATGGCATCGGTGATGATTGCGATAACTGTGCATCTACGTACAATCCTGGGCAGGAAGATAGCGAGGGTGATGGTTTGGAGCCTGACTGTTATGGTGGTTGCGTAGAGGTGGATTATGATGGTGGAACCATTGTTATGGACGCATTACCAAGACAGAGTGACCCGATTTGTGATGCTGTAGGTTGTACCAATGGTGACACTTTTGACATCTGTGATGCTCATAATGGCAGGGTTTCAAACTACGACGAGAGTCTTGCATGGAATACTCAGTATGGAGTGTCGATCGATTCCAGTCTGGACGTTCTCTACAGTCCGGATGGAATTGAGATGTGGTACCACGATTTTCCGATGTGTACCTGTAATGAATCGCTTAAATCCGACTGATCCAATGTATCATATGGCAATAGCGGTGGTCTTGTTTGTATTTATGGCGGTAACGATGATGTTGGTGATATCTGTGATCAGTGTCCCGATTTGTATGATCCAAACCAGGATGATAAGGACTGCGATGGAGCGCGTGACAGTGCCGATAACTGTCCGGATATATCCAACGAGGATCAGGCGAATTCCGATGAGATTGAAAAAAGAATAACTGATTCAGATTCAGAACAGCAGGCTGATCACCCTGATATATTTATTGACGCCGTTGGCAACTCTCACATTGTGTATTCGCAGCAAAACGATTCTTCGTGGGAGATTTTTTACACCATGCTTGATGATAACGGAGACACAGTTATCGGACTGACTCAACTTACCGAGTCGGATGGGATGAATTCCCAGAGGCCGGTGGTGGTGGTGGATAGTGAAGGGAATGTCCATATTTTCTGGAACGATAAACAACCCTATAACAGCAATAGTTATACCGACGTTTACTATACGAAAATTCAACCCAACGTTGATGCCAGTACTGTTACCACGTTAGTGGAAGCTACGGCGAAAACGGCAGATCTTGATGGCGATCTCCATAAGTACACCGGCGTGCGAGCTTCTATTGATGGGAATGATTCAGTTCATTTTACCTATGATAATGTTGCCAGCAGAACTTCCGTTTATTATCAAAAACTGGATAGTGACGGTGATACTGTTATTGCTCACACTGCCGTGTCTGACGGAGAGACTAATCAGGCGAATCCGGATATCACAGCCGATTCTAACGGCAATGCGCATATTGCCTGGCAGCAACAATATGGTACGAGTACTACCGAAATCATTTATGCCATGATGAGTGGCGAGACTGGTGAGGCTCTTGTTTCTCCCACGGTTATTTCTGATGATGACGGTGATGCATCGGAGCTTCCGACCATTAGCGCTGCTGGTGGTAACGTGTTTATAATGTGGGAGGATGATCGATTCCAGGTGGGAGAGGGTGAAGGAGAGCGAGAAGTTTTCTATACCAAGATTTATCCAAATTCTGAGGAGGGAACCGTTACTACGATAACTGATGATACCGCGTTTACTTCCAATGATAACAATAAATCAAATTATGCCGCTCATGTCGTTGATCTTGAAGGGAATTTACATGGTACCTGGTATGACAACTGGAGTGGTGATGATAGTGGTTATTTGCATTACCAAAAGGTGGATGGAAGTACCGGTGAAACGCTTGTAAGCGATACACAGATTACCGGTTATACGGCGGATAGTGCGAACTGGACTTTTGCCTTTTTGGATACCGATGCTGATAATACGCCCCATATAGTTTGGGCTGATGAAAGACATAAAGATGAAGGAAGCGATCTTGTGATCTATTATTGGGTGCCCGGTGATCTTGTTGGTGATGCTTGCGATAACTGTCTGGATGTTGTTAACGAGGATCAAAGTGATGCGGATAATGATGGTGTTGGTGATGCATGTGAGGTTGATTCGGATGATGATGGCATCGTGGATGATGATGATCTCATCATTGGTGAACCCGAAGGGGGAGATTATAAGGTCGAACAGCCCGACAGTAATACGGTTACCGTTAAGGAAGAAGCAACAGACCGTGTTATCTTTACTGCCACCATGACAACGTCCACTACTGAACTTCGAATTACCGAGGAAGCTGGGGAACTTTTGAAGATCGAGGGGATGCCTGAGGGGACTACAAAAACAGTGTATTTTGCTTCTTCTCCTTCCACGGTTTGCGTACAGGATACTGATACTCTTACTCTTGTGGCTAACGATTCATGTTCGGGTGATAATAAATTTGTTCTCAACTGTCCCGGTTCTGCTACGGATCCGAGCGATAGTACTACGGTAACCTGTACTATGGATAGTACTACCGCGGTTATCTCTCCTCTTGATCACTCCGGTATTGCCAGCTACAGCCCTTCGAGCAGTAGCTCGGTATCCGGCGGTGGCGGTGGAGGAGGAGTAGCTTCTGCAAATTTGAGTGTTGCACTTTCGAATCTTGCGAATACGACGACCTCTTCGATCCCTGCTGTGGTAAACAGAATTATTCGTAATTCCACAGTGTATACTTCTCCGATTGAGATTAAGTCTTCGCTCATTTCCGTTGATACCGCAGCCGGTACTGCTACTGCCAAGCTTACTTCTGAGGATGGGGCTATTACGCTTCAGCCGGGTACGCAGGCGACCATTTCTGCCGTTATTCCCGCCAGCACAACCGTTACGACTGACAAAAATTGGGATGGTGTTATCCAGCCGCCGGTTTTGAAAGCGGTTTCTACTATCGCAACTGTCGGTGATGATATTGATGGTTCCACACAAAGACTTCTTAGGGATAATGTTTCCGCTATTATTTTTGTGGGATCCGCGAACAGTTCGCTCACATTCAGCAATCCCGTATTACTTGTCATCCCTGTTTCCGGACTACCTACCGGAACCAAAGTGAATATATACAGCGAAAAGACCGATGGGGTTTGGAAGCTTGAAGGTCAGGCTATCGTGAAGGCCGGCAAGGTATACTTCGAGACGACGCACTTTACCGACTTTGCGATTGAGAATACCGGAGAGAAGATCACTTTGAAGAAGTTTGCGGATGTTTCGAGTAAACACAGAAACCATCGTGCCATTGAATATCTCCAGATGGCCGATGTTATCAAGGGGTATGCCGATGATACATTCAAGCCGTCACGATCCGTAAATCGTGCTGAGTTCACCAAGATACTTGTCGGTGCCAAACTCGGGTATGATCCCAAGTCGTACGCTTCCAACTGTTTCAGTGATGTTCCTGAGGATCAGTGGTATGCAAGCTATGTGTGCTACGCAAAGCAGCATGGTATTGTCAGCGGATATTCCGATGGTAAGTTTAAGCCTGCCGATACCATCAATCTTGCCGAGGCTGCCAAGATTCTTGTGAACACTCTTGGTGTTGGAAAAGTGGCACCGGAGGGCAACGAGTGGTACAGCGAATTCGTTGAGTCTATGACCAATAAGAATTACGTACCAACGTCATTCAGGCAGTTTGGGCAAATGGTGAATCGAGGCGAGATGGCCGAGATGATCTGGAGAATTTTGGAAAAAATTCAAAGTGAGGCCGGAGTAAAGGCTGAATCACTCGAATAAACTTTTGCATGAGGAAAAACCCCGCTCTTAAAGGAGCGGGGTTTTTTAATTCACAGCATGTGTTCCAGCAGGATCTTGACGCCGATTCCTATAAGAATCAGGCCGCCTAAGACTTCTATTTTTTTCTCGAAGAGGTGGCCGAAACGTTTGCCTAAGAAAACGCCGGCAAATGAAAGGGTAAAGGTAATGGCACCAATGATGAGCGAGGGGAGCGCAATTTTGATATTGAGAAATGAGAGACTTAGTCCTACCGCGAGGGCGTCGATGCTGGTGGCAACCGAAAGCCCGAGAAGCTTTAGTGTTTTTACGTTGCATCCCGCGCTCTGCTCTTCCGTGAGAGAAAATGATTCGTAGATCATTTTTCCTCCGATAATCGAGAGGAGTCCGAAAGCGATCCAGTGGTCCAGATTCTGAATGACGTCTTTGATGCAGAGTCCCGATGCCCAGCCGAGTATCGGCATGATCGCCTGAAACAATCCAAAATATATGGCGATGCGGGACGCATCGCGTACGCGAACATTCCTCGATGAGAATCCGCACGCGACGGCAACGGCGAATGCATCCATGGAGAGGCCTACGGCTATGCCAAGGATAGTGATGATATTCATGTGTTTTTGTGATCGCAAAAATTTCTCCCATTCTACCCTCAGTCACCATTATCCGCGAGGTGTTTTTTTGTCTCGCCGTACCGTTCAGTTGGCTTTACTTTTAAGCCTCTTACGCTTATAGTGCTGGCCTCCCGGAGTTTTTTGTTACGCCTACTGTTTTTATGAAAATCAGGAATATCGCCATTATCGCGCACGTCGATCATGGGAAGACCACTTTGGTGGATGCGCTTTTGCGTGCCGGCGGAGCTTTTGAATCATATGAGAAGGTTGATACCTGCGTTATGGACAGCGATGAGCAGGAAAAGGAGAGGGGAATTACCATTTACGCGAAAAACGCTTCCATTACCTACAAGGGAACAAAGATTAATATTGTGGACACTCCCGGACATGCGGATTTCGGCTCCGAAGTTGAGCGTGTTCTACGAACGGTTGATGCGACACTGCTTTTAGTGGATGCCGCAGAAGGACCGATGCCACAAACGAAGTTTGTTCTTTCGAAGTCACTCGCTCTCGGATTACCGGTTCTTGTTATTATCAATAAAATTGATAAAACCGGCGCGCGACCGGAGCAGGTTGTGGATGCCACCTTCGATCTTTTTGTGAAACTCGGAGCTTCAGACAAGCAGCTCGATTTTCCGTACATATTTACCATTGCTCGTGAGGCTGTTGCCATCCGTTCTCTTACCGACGAAAAGAAAAACATTATTCCGCTGCTCGATTTTATTTTGGAACATGTTCCCGAGGCAAACCATGATACAAAAAAAAGTTTTCGCATGCAGCCTTCGTCTCTGGCGTACGATAATTACCTTGGGCGTATTGCTATCGGGCGAATATACGAAGGATCTATCAAAGCTGCGTCGCCGGTTACTGTAGTTACTCCGGATGGAGTAAGGA
Organism: uncultured bacterium; assembly: GCA_963775025.1. Lineage (GTDB taxonomy): Bacteria > Patescibacteriota > Gracilibacteria > JAUYGZ01 > DAOVYC01 > CAVZHD01. Next base: position 339,175 of record CAVZHD010000001.1, on the reverse strand, counting down.
GGGCGGCAAAACTTACAAAGATTTTTACCTTTAAGGGGCTCAAGCGCGTAGAGGTTGATGAAGTGCTTGCCGGTGATATCGTTGCTCTTGCCGGAATTCCCGATATTTATGTTGGCGAGACCATTGCTTCCGATCCGGAGGCTCCCGCACTTCCGGCTATCAAGGTGGATGAGCCGGCGCTGGCAATGAATTTTATGGTAAATTCTTCCCCCTTTGCGGGGACGGAGGGTAAGTATGTTACCAGCCGCCATATTCGTGAGAGATTAAAAAAGGAACTGGAAGTAAACGTTGGTCTCAAGGTGGATATGCCTGAAGGAACGGACGTGTTTAAAGTATACGGGCGTGGTGAGATGCATTTGGCTGTTCTTATAGAGAAGATGCGTCGCGAAGGATTTGAGCTTCAGGTATCTCAGCCACAGGTAATTACTCGCGAAATTGACGGAGTGCTTTGCGAGCCGGTTGAGTATGCGATTGTCACTGTTGCAGAGGAACTTATGGGAAAGATCATAGAGATTCTTTCCAAACGCAAGGGTGAGATGATAAATATGTCGATTCATAGTGGAAATGCTACCGTTGAATTCATGATTCCGACTCGCGGACTTCTTGGTTTCCGGTCGATGTTTGTCGTCATGACTCGCGGAGAGGGGACTCTGTACCATTCTTTGGAAAAATTCGCTCCGCATTTCGGTCCGATTGAAAAGAGGTCCGTTGGTTCCATGATTTCCGGTGAGGCCGGGATGGCTACTGCGTATTCATTATGGAAGCTGCAAGAGCGTGGAGCCATATTCATTCATCCTCAGACCAAGGTTTATGAAGGTATGATTATCGGAGAGCATAATCGTGGAACCGATTTGACGGTGAATTCCACGAAGGGGAAGAAGCTTACGAATATGCGCGCTTCTGGTTCCGATGAGGCTATAAACCTCATTACTCCCATTGAAATGACGCTGGAAAAGGCTTTGGAATATATCAAAGAAGACGAGTTTGTTGAGATTACTCCGCTATCCGTACGACTTCGCAAGAAGTATCTTACCGAACATGAAAGAAGAAGAAACAAATAGTTTCTTCTTCTTATTGAGTTTCGCGTATTTACGTAAGTCTATTTCTTCTTTGCCGGCTTCTTCTTTGCGACCGGCTTTTTTTCCACAGCCTTCTTTTTCTCAATTTTCTCAATTTTCTTCTCTGGTTTCTTTAGCTCTACTGATTTCTTTTCCTTTTTCTCCTCCGGCTTTACTTTCTTCTCTTCATCTTTTTTCGCTTCCGGTTTCTTATGCTCAACCGTTTCCGTCTTCACAGTCTTTGAGTATTTAACGGATTCCGGAGCCTTCACGGTTTTCGTGGTATCCGTTGCGTCTTCATCAACCACTTCCATTTCGATAATCGGTGCGAGTGCTTCCAAAATGCGATCGAGTTTTTTGTTTATCGCAGTGAGCTGGCCTTCCATTTGTCCACCACCCCTGTTTCCGCCACTACTTCTACCACTTCCGCTGTCGCGGCCTTCGAAACAGTTGCTGCAGTATACCGGTTTGCCTCCCATTGGTCGGAATGGAACTTCACAAGATTCCCCGCACTTTGCGCATGTTGCCGAATACATTTGTCTTTCTTCGAATCTTTGTCTTCCGCCGGATCTGTCAGATCTGTCAGATCTGTCGTGTCCTGCACCCTTGAAACAATCGCTGCAAAGTACCGGACGATCTCCCGTTGGTCGGAATGGAACCTCGCACGAGCTTCCGCATTCCGAGCAAGTGGCTTTATGCATCGTGGCAGGCCCTCTCCTCTCAAAACTTCCTCCGCGATCATTATCTCTGAAACCTCTTCCGCCAAAATCTTTTTTTCCGAAACGGTTACCGCCTCGGTCATCTCTTGGCCCTCTACTATTAAACGTTCTCATATTACAATGTGAATAATAAACTGCTTTTTAAGCCTACAGACTTTATGCCTTTCGGGTGTATTTAACAAGCGAATAGTTCGGGCGACGCCTATTGCGGCTTAGTATCTTAATTGCCTCTCTTTGTTGCCAGGACAATGTCCTGGTAGCTTGTGAATTTTTTTCTACCACACCAGGAGCCGTAGCGAGCTGACTGTTCAGTATGAAGTCCATATTTTTTCAGAAGCTCGATAATGTCTGATTCGCGGTAGGCAACAGCTCCCTCCGGAACGTCGATGTTGTCGACACGGAATGTTTCAACGACATGTTTAAAAGCTATGGTGCTTTTTCCGCCATCCAGGAGGCGTAAGGACTCCTCGTTCAATAAAAAGAATGTAATGAAACACCTGCCGTCCTTTTTTAGCACGCGTGCGATTTCACTTATGTAATGATCCATATCCGCCGGGAGCATATGTGTGAATACGGATGTCAAAAAGACAAAGTCGAAATATTCATTTTCATAGGGAAAACGATATTCCGATGCCTTGTTTTTTCCTGCGGGGTTATAGGCCTTATTGTATATGTCGGCCAACTGGAAGTGAAAATTCGGAAATTTCGATGAAATTTCTTTTTTGCACCAGTCTATACCGTCTACCACAATATCAAATCCCTCGTAAACCGTTTTTTTATCCAGAAATTTTGTAAGGGGCACGGCCATTCGGCCGATGCCGCATCCGACATCCAGTATTTTCTCGGTTGGTTTTAATTTTCCGAATTTTATGAAGTACCGGAAAAATTCATTTCCGATTTTCCTAAAGTCGCCGTTCCCTACAAAAATCTTATTTTTTGGAGGGGATACTATGTTTCTGCGAAACGGTATTTTGCCGACAATATAGCGGCGCAGTGCGGTGAGCATGCAGGGTAATTATCTACTTTGTATACCTGAACGTCTTTACGATCTGTGGGACTTCCTTGCATCGTTCCATCTGGAATTCATCGAATTGTCCGCCGCCTCTGAAGTCACCCCCTTCTTCACAGCAACCGTCGCATGCAAACGTAAACTCACCGGACTGATGCAACATTTTTAATGCCGGAATGTTCTTTACCTCTTCCCATTGCTGTTTGTTGTATTGTACGATCTTGAAAATTTCGAATGGCTGACGTTTTTCACCGTGGAAGCTGAATCCGGTGTAGCTGTAGGTTGGATATGAGCCTTCGGTTACCCTGTATCCTTCCCATGTTTTCGGAAACTTAAGTTCAAAACCGACGTTTTCATTCTTGTATATCTCCCAATCCGCCGTTTCATCGGCAATATCCTGTTCACAGCTTTCTTCCCAGATTCTGAGACACTTATTTTTCGCTTCGCACCACGAGTATCCGGCTGAGCCGATGCAACCGTGTGTGTCACGATCTCCGCCAAGGACTGGGGGATTTTTAAACATCTGCGTGACCGAGTATTGCCTGTACGCGTACAGGGCAATAAGAGTAATGACGCCGATTGCCACAAGGATGAGCAGGATCTTTTTCATGAATAGTTTTATTAATAATACGAATTAATGAATGAGTTCCAGATACGCCTCCTCACTTAGGATGCGGCTGTCGAGCGCCTGCGGAAGCGAAGTGAGAAGCGGTTTTCCGGTTTTGGCGCATTTTGTTGGCCGGAGCGTTCCGGTAAAGAAAATTGTCCGGAAATTATCTTTTAATCGGTGCAGGTAGTACTGATTCGGGAGCGGAACTTTGTTCCGCTGGCAGAATTTCAGATCCACAGGTGTTATTTTGAACGGTCTGGAGTACTCGTTATCCCAAAAGGTTGTTTCCGTGATATCTTTTTTCGCTTCCTTCGAAGAATCCGGGATCTCTTCGGGCGAGAAGTAACTTCCTTCCCTTTTTTCATCCGTTGTTTTTACTCTGTACCCCTGTATCTGCTGTTCGGATCGTGTAAGCGGCCAATGAAAGCCGGCGAGGCTTTCTTCGTACGGGCACGCGGCGAAGTGCGATGGGAAAAATTGTCCGTATACTTTTTCATCGATCAGTTTTTCTCTGATCTCTTTTACTTTTTTTTCATATTCCTCTTCCGAGTAAGGTTTATTGAATATGTAATATTGTTTTCCAACCAGTCCGCAACAACCGAAACAGTTTTTACATTGGTAACAGTGGGCGCTGTATTCCATTTCTCTGCATTGAATAATGTCGTAACAGAATCGTACGTTATAACAGTGATCCTGTGCCATGCTGCTTAAATATACGAGTTCGCTTGTCATTGCGCTCACGGCGTTGAGGGTGTCTTTTACTCCGAATCCCCGTATGGTGTTCGCGCAGTCTTCGCTTTCCTGCAGGAGATAACAGTCTTCACAATTTTTACATTTTGCGATTTTGTCGCCTGTGCAATTCTCACATTCTTCCTGAACCGTGTTTTTCCACCATGCTTTTGTGCGGAGAATATTCGAAAAGATGTCTCTTTTGCCTCTTCGTATACTTTGCGTGACGAGAAGTCATACTTTGCGTACTCCTTTTCGAACTGTTCTTTGGTGAGCTGTTCGTTATTAATGCAGTACTGCTTGTTTCGCAGATTCCAGCAAAACAGACAATGAGAGCAGTTTCGGCAGTCAAAGAGAAACGCGCTGTCTTTGCACTGTCTGCTGTCGATTGCGTACTGCACATTGTAGCAATTCATACAGTTTATCAGGTCGACTGAGAGCTCTGAATCAAATGAGAACACGCAGAACTGACAATCGCGAAGATTGAGTACCCTGAAGCAGTACGAAAGATCTTCGCACTTAAGTCCCGAGTGGCAGAGATAACAGTTTTTGCTGTACCACCAGTCGTCCGTGTATTCACAGTTTTCATTTCCGGCTCCCGTGTTGTGCGGTATGGGGCAAGTTTGGAAAAGTTCCCAAAGCTGATCGAAGAATGGCTGGCCTGAATCATAGTCTGCCGATGGGGGATTGGCGTTCTTGATCCACTCATCACGGTGCCAGACCGGATGCGGACAGGTTGCATCAAAAACCGACACTATCTGCTTTCCGGTCTTGTCGCATTTGCGTTTATAGAGCGCAAAGTGCTGCCAGAAAGCGCTGAGCTGCTGAAAAATCTGCTGTGGCTCAGCATTTAAAGGTTCCACTCCGAACTGTTTATATAATTTTTCTCTGATTCCTGTTTTCTGCATTTATATATATGTTACGAATCTCTTTTGCTGGAGATTATTAAATATCAATCTTGTTTCGTAAACAAGCGTTGATTCCGTCTTTGCCTTTACAGAAACGAATACAGGTAACAACGGATGTTGCCGTTGTAAAGTTTACGGTTTTTATCCGCGGGTCTGCCGAAGAGTTTCGGAAATCTTTCGTTGGAGGTTATGAGGAAGAGAGAAGAATTTTTGGTTTGGGGAAATTTTTCTCCCAGTTCTCTATATATTTCTTCAGCACGATCGGTATCTTCGAGGCGTTCACCATACGGAGGGTTGGTGACAAAGGTGCAGTCTTTTAATTTGCCGAAGTCGAGATTCTTGAAATCCGAACAGGTAAACTTGATGTCCTCCTGGCCAGCAAACCTGGCATTTTCTTTTGCAACTTTGATAGCGTTTGGATCGATATCGAAACACTGTATGGAAAGTTTTTTCTTGCTGACAGCCTCATTTGCTTCCGTGTAGGCTTCTATTCTTTTTTTCGGGTCGATCCATTTCCATTGGTGAAATGCGAACTGTCTTTTGAAGCCGGGGGCAATGTTTCGTGCCATCAGGGCGGCCTCGATTGCTATGGTTCCGCTTCCGCAGAATGGGTCGACCAGTGTCCGATCCGGCGTCCAGCCGGAGAGTATTACCATGGCTGCGGCCAGAGTCTCTTTTATGGGGGCTTCGCCCGCCTGCGTGCGGTATCCTCGTTTGTGCAAACTTTCACCGGATGAATCGATGGTGACAACAAATTGATCTTTGTTGGATTTTACGATGATCTGATACACAGTACCTGAATTTTCCGGCAAAATTTCCGTCTTATGTTTTTTCTGAAGCCTTGTTACGATCGCTTTTTTCGTGATGCTCTGTATGGCGGGTTCGGAATGCAGTGCGCACCTAACGCTCACCGCGTCTACAGGAAAGGCATCGGTTTTTCCGATATACGTTTCCCACTCAAGTGTGTTTATTTCATCAAAAAGCTGGTCGAAGGTTGTTGCCGTGAATTCGCCCATCTTTATCTGTACGCGATCGGCGCACCGAAGCCACAAATTTGCGCGGATCATGGCAAGTTCATCTCCTTTGAAAGTAACCCGGCCATCTTCGGTTTTTATAACCCAAAGGCCCAGTTTTTTTATTTCGTCATGGACAAGTTTTTCCAAACCGAAAGCGCAGGTGGCAATGATGTTCACATGATTATAGTTTTATACGTGTTCCAGATTGAGAATTTTCAGTTTTTTATTAAGATGCTTGAAAATATCGAATATCACCGCAAGTAACAATGATAGCACGACGGCAACTCCGATGTCATAGATTCCTATAGGGATGGTTTCGAATATTCCATTCAGCTGTGGCACGTAGATTATAGCGAATGTCGCTATAAGTGAAATTGCGGAAGCGTAAAACAGGTATGGGTTTGCCATGAGGTGTCTGTTGAGAACTCCTCTTTTGAACGAACGAAAATTGTATGCCGAAACTATCTCAAGACTTATTAGTGTGAAGAGTGCCGTTGTTCTTGCGTGCTCCGTTGTTTCGCCAATTATATTGAAAACTAAGAAGAAGGAGCTTAGGGTCAGAATTGTCATAATTATTCCCGTGGAGATCAATAGTATGATCAGATTTACATTCAGTATCTGAGAATTTTTTCTTGGTTTTTCCAACATGGATTCCCGCGAAGATGGGTTGAGGCCGAGTGTTATTGCCGGAAGATTATCTGTCACCAGGTTCATGAAAAGAATTTGGATTGCCACAAGTATTGGTATCTGCCATCCCAGAAGTGGTGCGCACAGCACTCCTATGAACAATATCAAGAGTTCCGCGAAATTACAGGAGAGCTGATATGTCGAAAACTTTCTGATATTTTTAAATATGGTTCTTCCTTCGCCTATTGCCGATACGATTGTTTTAAAATTATCGTCTTTCAGGGTTATATCTGCGACCGAGCGCGATACATCGGTACCCTTTTTCCCCATGGCTATACCAATATGAGCTTCCTTGAGTGCAGGCGCGTCGTTCACGCCGTCTCCCGTCATGGTTACAAGTTCTCCATTGGCCTTGAGAGCGTTTACTATCCGAAGCTTGTGTTCCGGCTTTACCCGAGAAAAGATTGCTATGGAGTCGACCATTTTTGCTAATTCGTCATCAGTAAGATTATCCAACTCATATCCTTCTATTAATTTTCCATGCAGACCGACCTCTTTTGCTATCGCTCCTGCGGTTTCTTTATTGTCTCCGGTGATCATTTTTACCTTTATTCCCGCTACTTCACATTGTTTTATAGCTTCCTTCACTTCTTCGCGCGCAGGATCTTCCATTCCAACGAGGCCTATAAAGACAAGATCTTCCTCGAAGTTGTCTTTTTTGAGTTTGCTTACTTTTTTGTATGCGAAAGCCATTGTTCGTAGCGCTCCTGTGGTCATTTTCCCGTTGGTTTCCAACAGTTTTCTTCTCTCATTTGGCTTTAAGGCAAAAATGCCGTTCTCTTTCTGAATAAACTTGCATTTTTTCAGTATATATTCAGGGGCTCCTTTTGAGTAAACAATCTTTTCTCCATTTATCTTACATAAGACAGACATCATTTTTCTGTCGGAGTTAAATGGGATCTCTTCCATTCTTTGAAACTGAATATCCTCCTTAAAAACTCCAGCCTTTGCCCCAAGGATCAAGAGTGCCGACTCTGTCGGTGAGCCGTTGGTTTTATATTCCATGTCCGTTCCGGTTCTTTCTATAACCGAGTCATTGCATAAAACACAGTTATTCATCAACAACTTGAGTACAATATCTTTTTCTGTTTTTATTTTCTTCCCTCCTCTCAAAAAGTCTCCCTTTCCCACGTACCCCGTTCCGGTTATTTCATAGAAAAAATTTCCCGCAAAAATTTTTTTAACCGTCATCTCTCCCTTTGTTATCGTTCCCGTTTTATCCGAGCATATTACAGTCGTTTCCCCGAGTGTTTCAATAGCGGACATTCTGTTTACAATGGCATTTTGTTTTGCCATTTTATACGCTCCCGAAGCAAGCGTGGCTATCATTACCACCGGCATTCCCTCCGGGAAGGCGGATACCGACAGAGCTATTACCAAAATAAGTACATTAAAGATAACCTCTTCATCTATTGCCGTGCTTCTCCAGAGCATTACCGCGCCTGTGAGTACGGAAATAGTAATTGCCAGTATCACCATGTATCTTACTATTTTGTTTACTTTATTCTGCAGGGGCATTTCTTTTTCCGTGCCGGATATCAATTTGGCTATTTTTCCGAATCGCGTGTTCATCCCTGTGTGAATAACCTTGGCCACGCAATGACCGTTTACGATATATGTACCCATGAAAATAAGATTTTCGTCAGTGTATTTCTTTTTCTTTTTTATCTTTTTTCTCACCTCCTTTGATTCTCCGGTAAGTATGGCTTCATTTACGCGCAATTCCCATTCTTCGAGCAATAAACAGTCTGCCGGTATCTTTTCGCCGTTTCTTAAAACCAATATGTCTCCCGGGACAATCTGTGAAGACTGTATTTCCCGCTCTTTTCCGTCGCGTATGACTATCGAAACGGCAACGAGCATCTCCTTGAGCGACTCTATTGCTTTTTCCGCGCGATATTCCTGAATAAAACCAATTGTAATTACCATGACTATTACGCCAAAGATGGCGTATGCCGTGGTAGTTTTTCCCACAGAGAGTGAAATTATTGCCGCGACAAAAAGCAGATATACCATGAAATTGCTTTTTATCTGTCGCAATAAAATCTTCAGTGCTGTTGCTTTCGAAATATCTTCAATTTCGTTAAAGCCATATTTCTTAAGCTTTTTCTCCGCTTCCCTTTTTGTTAGTCCTATTTTTTTCATGGGCGAGTTTTGTGAATATTTTTTCATCCCTTTTGATCCTTATGGATTGTACTGAATCTGAAACCCGGCATAAAGATCTCCATATTGCATAGTTTTATGAAAACGTGTGCCGTATGCCGATCTATCTTTTTGATGCCAATGAAACGATTTTTATGGTTCACCATGAAATCTCTAGGAGAGGTTGTGTATTCACAAAAAAGACCGCCGTACCGGCGGTCTTTTTTGATGTTTTTATTTGCATTGCTCTTTCTGCGCTTTCAGAATCTGAATAATGAGCTTTTCCATCGGTTCTAAGTACTGCTGTTTTCTATGGAGTTAGGTTATTGATTGCTGACCGTTTCCAGTTTTTCAAATTCCACCCTTTTTTGCTGAAGAAGATTCAGCATTTTTTCGATCCCGCTCGTGAGCGTTTGCAATTTCTCTATTGCCGTAACCATGGGGATTCTTGTCGGTTCGGATTTTTTTGGTTCCACCGGTTCTTCCGGAAGAGATCCGTTGCGGAGTTTTGTGACGAAGCGTCGTATTCTGTTTCTTGTAAGTTCTTGATACTCTTGAACCTGCCGCGTGTAATCCAGCATGTTCTTTTTCCATCCCATCACATCCTTATACATTCTTGCCGTAAGAGTGTCTCCCTCCTGTCCATCGATTTCCAATTCGTTTATTCTTCTTATCTGTGCCCCTTCTTTACCGCTGATTACGAAGACTTCTTCTTTGTTGTCCGTATGGAGATATATGTGTCTGTCGGAGGTTCCTCCCCATCGGAAACGCAGGGTGTTGTTATCAAATTTTACGTACAGTGAGCCTTCCATATTTTCAACATTACTGAATACCACCTCACACTGTTCGTTTTTCAGTCCCCCGATTCCGGAGAATGGAGATCGTCGTCCAATACAGAGCTCTTTCATGAATGCCTCTTGTCCCGGCAGTTGTTCCGTTGTGAGGTATTCATCTATAAATTTGCAAAGTTTCGTATCGGCCTTATTCACATTGGCCAATGCCTGATCCAATGGACCATTATTTTCCCGTAATGACTCCTGGAGATGCATAGTGATGGTGTGTTATTTTTACAGAGTGTTATATTACTCTAAAATGCTAAATTGTCAAGTTTTTGTTTTGCGGTATTTGTATTGTTACGGCTTTCGCATGCTCGATTCGGCGCGTTATATGTGGTATAATACTACGATTGCCCATACTCTCTGTATATGGCTTATATCCCTTCATTTCGCCCATTTCCATCCGTATTTTTGCCGTGAGTGTTGCTAGATATATTGAATTATGTTACGATACCGCACTCGTTTATTTATGTAACACATAAGCATATGGGTCTCGATTCCCCAGAGTCTGGCATGGATCCCGTTTCTCCGATATCTGAACCTGTTACAGAGAGCTTTACCGGCTGGGCAAAGAAAAGGGCGCTTGAGCATGTCAGCAAAGAATCTGTAAAAATAGAGGATCTTGAGGCTGCTATCGACTCTATAGTTTTTGATCTCGGCAGGGATGCCACGCGTTCGCCGGAAGACAAAGTGAAGATTAAAAAAGATGGTGAGGACTTGAAACATAATCCGCTTCTTTCGAAAGAAGAGGTAATGAAGTTTATTCAGGGTTTTGCTGAATAGGTAATTGCGATCTTACGGGACGTATACCGGTGGCGTTGTAATTCTGAATGTGCTGTCGATTTTTTTGACGGTGAAATCAAACTCGGTTTTTGACGGCATCTCTTCCTCTGTTGCCCCACAGCAGGGTCCAAGAATGAATATTGTCTTGTCCGGTTTCCTAAACTGGACGGTGAACATATATATGTTGTCGGATTCCTTGGCTGTTTTCAGTATTTCTGCCGGAAGGCAGGTTCCTACAGCTTCACAGTAATTTTTGAGTACTGTCGCTTTGTCCTCCCTCTGTTCCGGAAGGCTGAAATTTTTCAGCTCTTCCCACAGGGTTCCGGAATTCTCCGGTTCCAACAGCCTGGAAGCTTTTTCAAACTGATTCCTGCTTACGTGATCGAAAAACGTCAACAGCGTGTTTTCCGCTGTCATTGATGTCTCTTTGTTCCTGCTTACGAAAACGAAAGTCGAGATGGCAATTATTATGCCTATGCCAGCGATGGTAAGAATCTTTTTCATGTGGAGAGAAAAGAGGTAGTCGAAAGACTATTTTTTTAGAGCATCCCGTATTTCCCGCAGAAGCACTATTTCCTCTGCCGGAACCGCTGGCTTATGCTCCTCCTTCTTTTTCAACTTATTTAACTGTCGTATGACGAAGAAGATTGAGAAGGTGATGATGAGGAAGTCTATGATGCTGTTAATAAACATGCCATAGTTCAGGGTTACTGCCGGTGTCGTCTCGGTTGCTTTCTTTAAGATAAATGCGAGTTTTGAAAAATCCATTCCGCCGGTGAGTACACCCAGTGGCGGCATTATGATATCGGTGACGAAAGAGCTCACTATTTTTCCGAAGGCGCCGCCGATAATGATACCTATCGCCATATCCATCACGTTTCCCTTTATGGCAAAATTCTTAAATTCCTTAAACATGGATACTTTGGTTACGAGTACTTCAATATTGTTACTTTTACTTTAGAAAAGCAACGGTGATATAAAGTGGTTATCCCTGCAGCATGCGCATGATTTTTTTTCCAATGATTACTATTGGTTTTGGCGGATGCAACTTACCCGCAAAATCATAAATGTTTTTTAAAAAAAGTATGTATCTGTTTCTTATGCGGTCTTTTATAGTGTTTTGTTTTACCTTTTGAGCAACAGTGATGGAGTCAACAAGTCTCACATTTCTGAAACGGCGGGATTTGTACACAAGATCGGCAACCACCCTTTTGGGGCCTTGCGCGCTGGTAGAGTCATGGAAGGCCATCATTCCGCCGTCTATTACTAGTGGGAACCACGTATCAAAGTCTAACTTCACATATTCATACTCATGTGCGCCATCAATGAAAATGAGTTCAACCGGTTCATGAAAATTTCTGGCCGCATCCTCCGAAGTTCGCACGAGCGGAACAACTATGTCATCAACCTCTGCTTTCAGTATGTTTTTTTTAAACTCCTCAAAAGTCCAAACCTTTCCGTACATTTTTTGGTGTTCGGAGGAGCCGGTGTGCGGATCAACCGCATAGATCTTCACCTTGTTCCCGCTTTTTGATCCACAACCTAACCACACTGTGGATTTTCCTTTCCAGGAACCAATCTCAACAATTGTTCCTGGCCCCCTGCAATTCTTCGCAAGACGAAAAAGCAGTTCTCCTTCACTATCCGTAAGCCAGCCATCAATTTCTTTCGATAATTTTCTTACATCTTCAGTATTCATTCGTGATGAATAATTCGATTAGTGGCGTTGGTTCTTCAATATTGTTACTTTTACTTTAGAAAAGCAACGGTGATATAAAGTGACTTATTTTTTTATGTGAATAATTCAGTACTTACATACTTTTCTCCTCTATCGGGCAGATAACAACCACAGTTCCGGTTTTTAATAACTTGCTTATTTTTTTTGCCACAAAAAGCGCTGCTCCCGAGCTCATTCCCACAAATAACCCCTCTTTTGCGGAAACTTTTCTTGCCATTGCGAAGGCATCCTCTTTTGAGACATGAAAGTATTCGTCTATCAGACCATTTTTGTATATTTTTCCGTGGAAATCTTTTTCCGGATTCTGCAGCCCCTGAATTTTGTAGCCGACCGGGGGGATTACGCCGATGATTTTCGTTTTCGGAGAATCCTTTTTAAATCTCCTAGCAATTCCCATAATGGTTCCGGAAGTTCCGATGCCTGCGATGAGGTAATCAATGCCGGGAATTTCCTGCAGTATCTCTTTCGCAATTCCGTGATAGTGCGCTTTGGTATTATCCGGGTTGTTAAATTGATTGGAGAACCAGTATAGGGAAGGGGAGTTTGCAGCGAGCTCTTTTGCTTTCGCTATCGCTCCTTCGGTGCCGACTCTTCTGTCCGTGAGTATCAGCTTTGCGCCGAGCGCCCGCAGCATGATTTTTCGTTCTTCACTCATGCCTTCGGACATGACGATGTGCACTCTGTATCCCTTATGGGCGCCGATCATGGCAAGGGCAATACCCATATTGCCACTCGTAGCCTCCAGTATTATTTTCCCCCTTGTAAGCTCGCCCCGCTTTTCCGCTTGTTTCACCATATACAGAGCGGCTCTATCTTTTATGGATCCTCCTGGATTTTGACCCTCCAATTTTGCGAACAGATGTATGTTTTTGTTTTTGAGAACTCTTTCCAGTCTGATTATCGGTGTGTTCCCAATGGTTTGTAATAAATTTTTCATGGTTTTGAAGTTATATGAGATACATAAAAAAAACTCTCGGGTGTTCCGAGAGTTTTGCAGGTTTGTGCTATTTTTTTATCAGCACGAACAGGCGGATCTCGGAACGATTCCAAGACCGCAACAACAGACGATCATTTGATTGTGTGTGCTTGTTTTCATGTTGTTATTGTATTGCTACCTTCTGACTTGTCCAGTGGCGCTCCAGCAGTCGGGAACGATGTCGCTCGGGAATCCCAGAGCGTCAGCCTTTCCGCATTCCGGAACTTCCTGACCGCTGAAGAGTATCTTCCAGCCGCTTCCGGACAGGTAAGCGTAGAAACCCGGGAAGCCGGGCATGAATGCACCGTCTTTATAGAGTGTCGCTGAAATATGCTTTCCGTTTCTTTTGATGATCTCTATTGTGTAGTTCGGTTTTGCAGACGCAACGTATGCCGGCTGCTCTTTTTCGAGGACAACCTTCAAATCTTTCATATCCTGTTCGGTAATGTCTGCTTTTTCAACGACATTCTCCTGATCTTCTTCTTCAACAACCCTGTTTCCTGCGCTCGGATTTGGATCATGCGGATCCGGGCAGTCGCCATCGAGGTTTGCCTGCGCGTTGCAGTATGTTCCGTCGATTCGTTTGCACATGGGGGTTTTCGTTCCGACACCCTCAACCTTTCCGCCGGTGATGGCGCAGAAAATCTGTGCGTCATTCTCGTAGCCGGTGATCTTTACTCCACCTTCCGGGCATTCGCCGCGGAAGAACGCCCACTCTTCACATTGTCTGTTATCTTCGAATAAACAAACACCGTATTCACCCTTCGCGTTTGTTCGCATTTCCAATCTTCCACCCTTTTCTATGCAGTGTACCGAAGCCGGGTTCGCCATTCCCAGTGTTGCCGTATCCGGAGTTTTGCCTGCCGGCGAGTTCTGGCATCCGGCCAGAACGAGAATCATGCCCGTGCTGAGAATTGCAAATATTTTTTTCATAATATTTCCTGTTAAGAATTGAAAATTTTTATTTTTTCCATCTTGCGAGCTTTGGTATCTGTTTTACAGCCAGCCATCTGAATATCCTTCCCCATCTCATTTCATTTTTTAAAATATTATCAACGAGTTTCTGCATTTCCCCCAGGGGCATATTCGGGTTTTTAAACTTACCATCCTGATAGCAGGAACTGCAATACATCTTGCTTAATGTGCCATCTTTTTCTGAACCGCCTCCCTTTGTATCCATCTTTAGCGGCATGCCACATGACTGACATTGTTTATATGTTTTTTCCATGATGGTTTTCTGTTAAGAAATATATTTTTAGCGCCTTGCCCGCAGTCTGATACTTAAAAACAGTATTAGCGAATTGGAAAAGAATACCAGTCCGGAGACTATCCTAAAAAGCAGGTCAGGAAGGATGAAGAGACTATAGAGAAAAGTGATTCCGGTAGTAAGGGTCCAGATGGTAAACGACTGAACGTTGGCACTGGCTTTTTTATGAAGCCATAAATCTTTTATTGTGGGCCAGTATGCAATGGTGTCCACAATAGCCGTTGATCCGTAAGCGATGATGAGAATTTTTATCAGAATTTCGCGCATAAGTTTTGTTTAGATCATAGGTATACATGCTGAAACCTATTTTTGTATCTCCACCAGTTTGCCATCACTTACCTTGAGGTATTTCGTAATACCTATCGAAGGGGCTGTTGTCATTGGCTCATCAGGTTTTCGGTCTGCGTAATTGACGAGGATCTCTCCGTTTCGGAACCCGGTTGTTTGCGGAGCAATGCGGTCACCAAGAAGGATCGTATTTGCGCTTTTGTAACCGTCTTCGAAGCTTATGATGGCGGTAACATAATAAAAAGTTCCGGTTCCTCCGCTGTTCTGTGATAGCAGAAAAGCAATATCTTCCACGCCATCGCCATTAAAATCGGACTTAACCTCGTTTCCAAAATACTGCGTTGTAATTTTTGATGCCGAACCTGAGACATCCTTCTCCGATTTGCCGTTTACCAAAGTGAAATCTTTCCCCTCAATCTTGTACGTGGCATTTTTTGGGTCAGTGGTGAGAAGTCGAGTTCTGATACCTTCGTACCAACTTCTATCTATACCCATACCTTTGCAAAATTCCTCCGATTGACAGCTGATGGAACTGCATACCTCGCAGGGCGGACAGACTACACATTCATCCGGGCAGGTGTCAGCAGAATAAGAATCGCAGGCTGGTTCACTGATTTTTTCGGAAAGCATTTCGCATGACACAATAGATACCCCTGCTGCCAGAAGGATGAATACAATAATTGCCATCTTTCTGTTTGCATTGTTCATTTCAAGTTCTGGTTATTGATACTTCGAATTTGGGGAAGCTTGCAGTTTGTTTAATTGCAATTACTTTCGCACTCAAACGCTTTCATGTTGTCATTACCGTTCGAGTCTATGCAGGCTTGGATGCATGATTTGCATTGTGTGAATTGGGCATTTTGTATCTGTTG
The DNA here is from genome assembly GCA_963775025.1 of uncultured bacterium. GTDB lineage: Bacteria > Patescibacteriota > Gracilibacteria > JAUYGZ01 > DAOVYC01 > CAVZHD01. The sequence goes on along the minus strand of CAVZHD010000001.1, from coordinate 323,537 downwards.
GCATGTGCCGTTTTGAATGCCGCATTTTGCGTATTGCAAACATTTATCCCCGAGCATGTAGATTTCGGTGCAAACATCCGGAGGATTCGAACCGCATTTTATGTCCAGTCCATGGCAATTCTCCAATTCGCAAGTTGAACTTCCGGAATTCTTTTCGCATGACTCCTCCCATATCCGTAAACATTTTTGCTTTTCCTGGCACCAGGAATAACCTGCTGAACCAATGCAGCCATGTTCGTCTCTATCTCCGCCGACTATATTTCCCGTGTTCGGATTTTGGTCGATTGAATCCGGACATTCGCCGCGGAAGAACGCCCACTCTTCACATTGTCTGTTATCTCCAAATAAACAAACACCGTATTCACCATTCGCATTTGTCCGCATTTCCAATTTTCCACCCTTTTCTATGCAATATACTGAAGCGGGATTAGCCATTCCTGCTGTTTGTTTTCCAGGGGCCTCGCCTGCCGGAGAGTTCTGGCATCCGGCCAGAACGAGAATCATGCCCGTACTGAGAATTGCAAATATTTTTTTCATACGTGTTGTAATAATTATGTAGTGTGCTTATTGCCTTTTCTTCTCGATAGTATCACCAAACCTCCAACGAGTGCCAGCGTGCCGATTCCGATACCCGCAATGTAGTAAGAAGGAGGAATTTGACTCTCCTGTTCTTTGCGCTCCTGCCGCACTCCATTGAAGATAAGTACCGGCTTATCGCCCCCGTAGTCGAAACCAAAACTTCTTTCTGTGCCGCCGGAATTGATGAATATCTGCAGGGCGTCGTCTTCTATCGATTCATTTTTAACAAGTTTTACATTTTGGTAATCGGTGCCGGTGACTTCGTATATTCCCCATGCGGGAACATAAAAATTAATCTTTTTATTCAGTGACATCAGGTATTTTTTACCGACGGTTATTGCTTTGGATTCTTCTTCCGTAAAATTCATCGTCTGTGTAAGATTTTTTACTGTTATCCGGTTATCTTCCTTAATGGATTGGACGTGACTCTGCGGAAACACAAAGAAGATCTTCATGTCGATTGAATCTTCTGTTTGAGTTACAACTTCACCGAGTACGAGTATGTCCTGATCATCGCCGCCAAAGAGACAACCTAAGGGGTCGCAGGCATAAACTGCCGGAGCGAACAGGAGGGTGCAGAGAACAATCACTAAGAACTTTTTAATCATGTTAACAGAAATTACAAATTCAAAATTCGAAGATTACAGGATTATGGTACTCTTATTTTTCTGCATTTTCGAATAGCCGTGATCTTTAAATAAGTATCCACGAATCGTCAATTCACTTATTTGTGAGTTCATTGAAAAGAGAGTCTATTAAGCATAGGATCAGAACATATCATTAATAGTTATTTATGAGACCCATCATTAAGAACGTTATCGGCGTTGTCGCGATTTTGGCGACGCTCAGTTTGGCTTACGCGGCTTTTATGTTTATACGAATTTATGACCGTTCAAGTGAGCCGGCTAACTTCCGAAGTTTCACTGTTCAGGCCGAAGGCAAGTCTGTGGGCGTACCGGATGTGGCGGAATTTTCTTTTGAGGTTATCACCGATGGCGGTAATGATGTTGCGAAACTCCAGCAGGAAAACGCCACCAAAATGAACAAGGCTGTGGAATTTGTAAAAAATGCCGGTGTGGACAAAAAGGATATCACAACCTTGCAGTACAATATCCAGCCGCGCTACGAAACGTATCGTTGCGATTATAATGCCGGGACCGTTTGTCCGCCGGCCGAAATTGTAGGATACACCGTTCAGCAGACAGCACAGACAAAAGTGCGTGATTTCAGCCTGATCAGTGGACTTCTTGAAGGCGTGGTGAAAAACGGCGCGAATTCAGTATCCCAGCTCCAGTTTACCATCGACGATCCAACCGCACTCGAAAATGAGGCTCGCGAAGAAGCTATTACGAAGGCACAGGAAAAAGCCAAGGGGGTTGCCAAGGCTGCCGGATTCTCCATCGGACGCCTGCTGAGTATAAATGAGAATTTTTACCCCGGTCCTATTTATCAGCGAAATTTAATGGCTGAAAGCGTTTCCATGAGTAAAGACATGGGAGGAGTTGTGCCCACCATTGAACCGGGATCGCAGGAACTCACAGTTCAGATTAATCTGAGCTACGAAATAAAGTAGAGTCTCGAACGGATGACTGTGTATTACGCTGGAGCGGGCCACTGGCCTGTCTCCAGCTTTTTTTGTGCCGGATATCGGATTCCTCGCTTTGAATTCAGAGAGTGCTTTCTAGCTGAGCAACAAGATATTGCGCGATCTTTTTTGCGATATTACAGCCCGATTTGTTTTCGTGCTGAGTTAGATTGCACGCCGTATTTATTTCGCTCAAGACGTATCCGTCTTTCGTCTGGAATACATCTATAAAAGCAATTTCGGATTCAAAAATATCCGCGAGATTTTTTGCATACGCCAGTAACTGCGGATCGGGGTTTGGCTCATGTCGTATCTCCGGATTTAAGCATACGCTTACTTTCCAGCGATCCGGTGTCGGTTCGTCGTAAAATACTGCCTGCGCGACAGGGGTTCCTCCAATGACAATGACGCGGTAGATTCTTATATATTCGACGTATTGTTGCAGAATGATCTCTTCTCCCGGAACCTTGAGAAGTTTTTCGTCAAGCTCCGGGTCTCCTTTAAAAGAGGAGAAGCACAGGGCTCCCTGGTGTTTGCTGTTAATTGGTTTTACAACGAATTTCCGGAAGGGGAGAGTGTCGACTGATCTCTTTATTGCATCCCGGGTGCCTTTTTTGGTTGTTGGCAACACAACTCCCTGCTGACGTGCCCATTCGAACGATTTGTATTTATCGGACGTTCTGTCGAGAACCTTCGCAGGATTTATTACCCGATATCCCGCCTTTTCAAGCTTGAGTGCTTTCGGGTTGGCACTTGGTCCAGCGGCCCTGAAATGCAGCAATGCTTTCGCGGGTGTCAGATTGTCCAAAAGTTTTTCAAGTTCCTTCCAGTATACAATGTTGCACTCTATGCCGAGACTTTTTACTTCTGTGGAAATACGCTCCGCGTATTTGGTGCCGTGTTTCTGTTCTGATAATTACGATTTGTTTGTTCATAGTGTATTGTTTTTCAATTTACCGCTCACCCATCCTATAGCAACAGGTTTCGAAAAGCTTCTCAAAAATTATCGGAGGAATAATAGGCCAAAACAACGTTACGCGACGTACGCCGGACTGTGAAATTACTTGCTGATACATGGTTATTTTTCTATAATACGTTACTTTGTCAAGAATAATGTTTTAGCATGTCCGAGGAAAATTTAGATCTCGATGCCATTTCCCCTTCCGATGATGATATTATCGCGCAGGAGGACGAGATAGACATTCAGGAATTACAAAAAAAGAAGCGTATTCTTTCCGGACTCGGCAAAGATGGTAAAAACCATGATGTTCGTCACGCTATTGATGAACTTTGTTCGGACGAACTTCTTTCCCGTAAGGAAGAAATTCAATTGGCGCGCCGTATCCACGAGGTTCGCCAACAGTTTGTAGCAGTATTACAAGAATGCGCGCTTTTTCCTCGCGTGTGCGGAGTTGATAAAAAATCCGACCCAATAGCAAATTTTCAATATTATGAAGATCTAAAATTGTTGCTTCAACCTGCGAAAGGGGATGCATCCTCTCAAAGTTCTTCACAGTTTTTTCCTGAGGGGTCTTATGATGAAGCCGCAAAGCATATGCAAAAAGTTGATAAGCTTTATGAGCGCTATAAGAATTTTCGCGATGAGATGATTATGAGAAATCAGCGACTCGTTGTGTTTATTGCGAAACGATATCGCGGGCTCGGGCTGGATTTTTTAGATCTTATAGGAGAGGGAAATAAAGGGTTGATCCGCGCGGCTGATAGGTACGATTATGAACGTGGTTTTCAGTTTGCGACTTATGCTTTTTGGTGGGTTAGGAAATCCATTAAGCAGGCTCTTACTGATGATTCAAGAGCTATTCGTTTGCCAAGTCATATAGTTGATTTGTTGTATAAGATGCGCTGTTTGGAACAACGATATATTCAAGAAGAGGGTGTAAAACCACCCCTAAAGGTCTTGGCGGATGCTTTTAATATTTCGATTGCTGAAATAGAGCGGCTTCGACTTATTCGAAAGCGACTGGCTAGGCTTGATACATCTTCGAGTGACGAGAGTGATGATTTTACTTTACACAAGGTGCTTGAAGATACGTCTGCACAACCGGTTGATGAGACACTTCATCAACAGGATGTTTTCGCCGGGATTCAGAAAGTGAAAGAGTTTGTATGTGCGCTTCCAAAAAAACTCAAAATTCGTGAAATTGAGGTTGAGGCTTATTTGTGGGCAATGGGTTTACAGGATGACATCAGAAGAACTCCGAAGCAGGTGGCTAAAATTCTTGAGGATGCAAAATCCGGGGGAAGAATGACAGCTGCTAAGGTGGATGGGTATGTGAAGAAGATTCAAAGGATTGTTATTCAGGATCCTGAGCTTCTTAAGATTCTTTCTTCGGAAGAATAATAACTGCCCCGCTGATTGTCGGGAAGCATTTTGGCAATTGCTGAGGCTATCTGGTCCGCCTGTTTTTTGAGTTCTTTGTGGACGCGACCGAATTCCTTTCTTTCCTCTTCACTTATTTTTTCCTGACGGGATCTTTTTATCAAAACTCTTTCCATAATGCCAACATCAATTAACGGTATATCCATTATTTCTCCTATGTGATAAACGGCGTTGGCTCTTTTAATCATTCCCTTGGTTAATTCCAGTGGGCCCTCCATATTGATTGATCCGCCGTCCAACTCAAGTGCAGCGGGGACTATTTTCGCTCCGGTCTTTTGGGCGAGGTATGCCGGGCCGATTCGCGCATCCTGCATCTCGTTTTTTACGGTAAAGGGATGAATGGCTATCCAGGGGCTCTTCCCCCGATTCATTTGATCCGCCAGGATCGTAAAATCATCCGGATTAAAAACTCCGGCCTTGTCGCCTTTCAATTTGTGATACTCCAGAGAGGAGAAATGATCTTTACCGGCGATTCTGAACAGAATTTCCTGTGGCGTGAAACCGTGAAGTATCGACTCTATGGTTATTTGAATATTCAACCTGTCGCCCAGGGCTTTAATTGCCGCCGGGGCATCAAGATTGGAAATATGGGAAGAAGCGATGATGAATTTTGTATTTTTATCAGCTTCCTGTGCTTTCTGTAAGTTTTCCTTACCCTCAACATGAAAGCTTTTGCAAAAAGCATTTATAACCTTATCGACCTTGTCGAGTAAAGATTTATCAGTAGTTTTTGATTCCGGAGTCTTTTCCGTAATTTCGGGCAGGGGATATCTTTCTCGTTCCATGAGGGTGTGCTGGTGAGTATGAATTCGTGTTTGTCCTCAAGCTTACAAGGTTCTCATATTTCACGCAATGTTCTGGTACATAGCTTTATGATCCGGGATTATTATATTTGCCATCTCTATATTTTGTGTTATAACATTATACTTTATATCATTCATTTCGCCATTCATGTTACTGGTAGGTCCTACATCCGTTGGAAAAACCGGTGTTGCCGAGAAAATTGCGCGGGAATATGACTTTGACCTCGTAAATACGGATAAGTATATATTGTATGCCAATGATTTTCCGTTGGCGACTGGTGGATCCGATTCGCTGAAGATACGCGATGTGAGGCTACATCTCTATGGTATTCTGAAACCGCAGGTGGAGCCGCCAACCCCCGAGGAGTTTTTGGAGAAAATTATCGCATTGGTTGATACCATTACCGGTGAAGGCAGAAAAGCCCTTCTTGAAGGCTGTTCCGTTGGGTACAATACCGCGCTTATCCAGTCCGGGGCTCCGCAGATTCAGCCTATAATCGGCCTAGAGTGGCGGAATCCGGATAGGCTTCTTAAGCAGATCAAGGAGAGAGTGGAGAAGGCTTTCATAGCCGGGCTTGTTGAGGAAACCGGGAATGCTTTGAGCCGCGGTCTTGGCGATACCTGTGTGATGAAAAAGAGCTACGTTTATGAACGTGTCCTGAAATACTTATCCGGTGAAATTTCCCTGGAGGAGTGCAAAGACAGAGTTTGCAATAAGACCTTTGATGCCGCGCATCAACAGCTGGAAATTTTCCGTAAATGTTCCGGTATTCAGTGGGTTCAGCATGATCCTTCCGATACGGAAAGCACGCTGAAATCAATCAGGGCGATAATGGCACAAAACCATTTGTGCTAGTTGCATGCCTGCGTATATCTGATGTTCGTCTCTGGCAGATTATCTTTGTCGCGACAAGTTAAACGTGCCTTTAAGTACCCCTTGGGGCATAGTTAGCGTCATTGAGCCGCTCATGATATCGGTTGTAAAACTGCCTTGCATGGTAGCTGTGATGCCCTCAAGAGAAACGGTTCCAAAATCCACAGCGCTTGAACTTACTCGGATACTTATTTCCTGTCGACCGGTATCGGCAACGCAGTTTTTAGGCATATTAATAACCCTTTCCGCACCTGCAACAGTGACTTTAGTCTCTCCCCAGGTGCAAAGATCAGTATAACGCATTGTTCCGATCGCAATGTTATCTTTAACCTCGTTAATAATTAATTCAACATCACCATTTTCATACAATTCGGTAATTGAACCGTACGTGGTAATCTTTCCATATAATTGCATGCCTTTTCCGGATAATGAAGACCTCCAGGTACCACGCAGATCGCGTGCCGGTGTCAGTTCGCCAATCGGTGATTTGGGCGTAATGATGCTTTCAATCTTTTCTGTCACAAATTGAAACATCAACGGTTTGGTTCTTGCTATATAAACCGTGCCAATAGCCGCAACCAACAAGAGAGTTACTACCACGCGCACCGCCGGCGAAGCTTTGGGAAATATTTTCATATTTTTTAAATTAATTTATTATTTTGCGACAATTATAAGTAGCGCCGGATTCAGCATAGAGAATACGGTAATAAAGTACAACAACTTTTATCCGAACTTTTCGATTTGCAGTGTTAAACATATCGCAGACAACGCTCGCGGAGATCTGATGTTTTATTTCTTGTTTTGTCGCGAGTCATTTATTTAGTAATCGTATCAACTCATTAAAGGTATACACCATTTCTTCATGAGAATGGGGAATTGCGTTATTCCAACGGTTGGAATAAGAAATATCGTTATTCTAAATATTGTCCATTTATTAGAATATGAGAATCGAGCCAGATGTGCGTTGTTCGCTGGTGTAATTCTCAGATTTCTTATTTATTTTTTCTCTGGCGCAATCTGTTTTTTAGATACCGTTCGATGGCCTCTTTCGATGTCAGCCAATTTCTGCCTTCCTTGTGAGCTTCTAATTTTCCTTGTCTGACCAGAAGATTTAGATATTTTCCGGAGAATGGTGTTGCTTTGGATATCTCACTCAATGTTAAAAATTTTTCCTGTTTTTGTACTGCCGGAGTGAGAGCTTTCAGATAGATATCAAGCGAGCGTTCTATGGACTGGGCGATAAATCTCACCAATGGTTCATACTTACCACTATCCGCCTTGTCCAGTACGTTGTAATATTTTTTACGATCGTTTTTCAGGATGACAACAAGAGGATAACCGGCTTGCATAAGCAGTACATTCATAACCAGTCGTGCTGTTCTTCCATTGCCGTCAAAAAACGGATGAATGTGTACCAGCTTATGATGCAACAAGGCTCCCAACTCTACGACGTTTAACTTATTTTTTTGCGAATTCAGCCAGCTGACTATATCTCTCATTTTTTGCGGTACCTGTAACGCGTCTGGAGGCGTATGTTCAGATCCGCCAATAATAATATTGGCGTTCCTATATCTTCCCGCCCACTCCTTGTCCGTTTCCTGAACGATAATTTGATGCAAATTTTTAATCAGCATTTCAGAAATGGTGTGTTGTTTATTTGCATCTATCAAATCATAGATATATTCCAGCGCTGCGTGATGGTCTTTGGCCTCCAGGTGATCCTTTAATGGCTTTCCTCTTACCGTAAGGCCCTCATTAATAACCAAAAAAGTTTCCTTCAATGTCAGCGAGTTGCCTTCGATCGCGTTGGAGTTGTATGTCATCTCAATTTGGAATTTTTCTCGCAATTTTTGCACTGCGGATTTTGGCAATGGGCGCAGTTTGTTGAGTTTAACGAGTTTTTCTTCCAAGCGTTTTTGTACGATTGGGGACAGGTACGTCATAAAAATTCTTAATATGGTTTAGTTGATTATTTACAGTATACCATATTAAAAAACACATTCAAATATTTAATATTGTGAATAAAAAACTCTCATGATTATCCCAAATTTTTGTTTGAGATGTTATTTTGGGGAAATGGTATCTATTTCAGCTAACGTTCGCGTGTATGCGATGTTGCCTTAGCGACATGAGTGAAGCGTAGCGAAACCGCATACATGCTGTTAGGCAATGTAACAATTAGTTTTCATCCTTTGGGAAACGTATCTCGCCCGTCTGTGGTAATTTGAACTTTTTAACAAGATATTGAATCATTTGTTTCGTTAATCTTACCCTGTTTTTTGAATTGGCGAGATATATTTTTCTGTAAAGCTTAAAAAAATCCCCGTCAATTTCATTGATGTCACTTTCTATCTTAAGAGATTTTGGTAGCCACATTTTGTGCAATTCAAAAAAAAGCCTGACGATTTTATTCATGATTACATTCCAAGAGTGATATGCCAATTCACTGTTTGGCTTATTTAATCTGTGCAGAAATATTGCGCAAAGATGCCCGGCTTCTTTGATGTCATTTGTCGGTCCTAGCTTCCAAGTCTTTTGAGCTTTTTTTTGAATTACTTTCATCCGTCCTGATTTATCAAACAAGATTTTACCGTGCGCAATAATTGATAGTTCAGGGTTAGCTACTTTATCACGTCTAAAATCTTGCTTCAGGATGACTTTTTCAGTGGTACAACAAATATCGACCAATAGATTCTTGTATCGGAATATCTTGTAGTACGATTTTCCTTTGCTGATAAGCACGGTGAAATCGTAATCACTTGTGATTACAAAATCTCCATCTGTTCGGCTACCAGAATAGACAATGCCCTCACAGTAGGGGATTTTTTTAAGCTTTTCCACGATTAGATTTACATTTTTATCCATAAAGAAACTAATTGTTATTTCAGCTAACGTTCGCTGATATCTGATGTTTTTCGGAGCGCCTGCCCGCCGCAGATGAAAGCGTAGGCGGGTAGCGGAGCAAAATATTCGCAATTTTATTTTCCATAAACACTATCCAGCAACCTGTTGAAGAAAGGAAAATCCTCTTTCTCGTAATGCTTACCCAACATTGCCAAAACATTCTCTCTGCTCTTACCTTGTTCTTTTAGATATTGAAATTGCTTGGTGAATGTATATTGTTCCACTGGATTGTTTGGGTATGTGATATTCGGTTTTTAAATCCTCAAAAGCGAATCTTTGCATATTGTCTTGATATTCCTCGGGCGACTTGGAATCCAAGAAGTTTTGGCAATGTGCCAATTCATGGCATAGCCAAGCAATTTCATCAGGATTTTCCTGCGTTTCAAAATAACTTTGTTTGATTAAGATAAGCTGATTTTCAGCACTAGACTCAGAAGACTGGCTTTTTACCCACAAATCATCTGGCACGACTGCGATAGTAACTCCGTCCAATCTTTCATCGTGAAGAGCCTCGCGTTGTGCTTGATAATTTTTGGGTAAATCTTTGGCTTTTAACAATCCTATTCTTTCAACTGCGCCTTCTTTCAAACCCAGATGCTCTTGCAAATATTTTTTTATTTCTTCCTGTCCCGTTGCTTGCTCTAAACCAAGCGATTCTCTGATCTCTACCATTTTGGCTTCATCTCGTTTTTTCGCCTCCGTTTCTTTAACTTTTATCTCACGATCACGAGAAGCCAGCCCCTCTGAATTGTCAGTTGGAGTTTTTGCAGGTATTTCAACCTTTGTTAATTCAGGTTGTTGATCAATTTGTTTTGGATCGCCTTCTACACTCATACCTTGTGTTTAAATGGAAAATAAAATTGCGAATAACCCTTTTTGAATTTCTCTACATTATACGCTTTTTCTTATCAAAGATGAATCCGAAAGGGTTTCAAAGTGTTATCTGTTTCAGATAACGTTCGCGTATATCTGATGTTTTGCGGAGCGTCTGTGCGTCCGTAGCTTCAGCGAAGTGAAGCGGAGGCGGGAGGGGATTAAGGGGTGAATTGTGCGAGCCAAAACTCCTCCCTAGCTAAAGTGATGTAAACAATTCTACGAGCTTGTCATTGATATAGTAGTTCGTATTCTTATACTTTTTTAGATTTAATAAGCCTATGTCCACTAACCTCTTTAGGTATTTGGTGGCTGTTAATCTACTTACTCCTAAATTTTCAACCACAAACTCAATCTTTGTGTAAGGATGGGAGAAAATAGTATTCATCAATTCGTGAGAATATATTCTCGGTTCTTTCTCCTTGAGTATTTTTTTATATTCTGCCATGAGGTTTTTAATGCTCTCGATTGTTGATATAGTTTGCTTTGCTGTTGATGCAAGTGCCGTAAGCATAAATAGTATCCATTCTTCCCATGATCCTTCATCGCGTACCTTCTGAAGCAAGTTATAATATTCACCCTTGTTTTTTGTTATGTATCGACTGAGATATAAGATAGGGATATCTAAAATCTTTTCCGAAATGAGATATAAAATATTTAGAATTCTACCTGTTCTGCCGTTGCCATCAAAAAATGGGTGAATTGATTCAAATTGATGATGTATGATCGCCATTTTGACTAATGGGTCAAAGTCACTCAATTCTTGTGTGTTAATGAACTGTTCTAAGTTTTGCATTTGTCGAATAATATCTGCTGCATTTTGTGGTGGAGTGTAAACAATATTCCCTGCCCCGTCTTTGAGCACTGTGCCGGGCAGGTTCCGAAAACTTGATTGTCTATTAGTAATAATACGAGCTGTTTCAATTAGCAGGTTATTACTAAGTCCTTTTTCTTGTATCCACTTAAATCCATGAAAAAGCGCATCATTATATCTATAAACTTCTTTAGTGGCAGGGGAGAATCCCTCGTTTGTTTTGTCATATTTGAACAGCTCATCATGAGTAGTCACAATATTTTCTATTTCTGAGCTGTCTTTTGATTCCTGAAGAGTAAGTGTATTGATCAAAATTGCCTGATTCGGGATTGTTTGTGCTACCCCCTTGAGTTCTGCAATTACTCTATTTGCTATGATAGCCTTCTTTAAAATTTTAGGTGTTTCTGCAACGTCTGCGAGTGGCAAAATTGGTATTATGTATGTCATGTACTGAAGCTATGTATAATTTTCGACTAAATATTATCATTTTGGTGAAGCTATGTAAAGATTTTTCTATTTTTTATACATAGCATATATTCTTTGTATAGTTGGTACGTATAGTTATATTGCTTGCTTTTAGACAAGATAAATATTTTCCTCTCTATCAAAAAAAGAAATCCAATTTGTTTCCTCTTTAAAAAGTTGCCCGAAGGGTAAAAGGGGGGAATGTATTTCAGATAACGTTTCGGGCTAGCCGAAGTTTGGCGGTGGTATAATTTGGAGCGAAGTGACACACCACCGCCAAATTCGGGTGAGTGAGCTAAAAATTATTTTAACTTTTGCATTAATTCTTCCCATGCTGTTTTAACTTTTTTCTCGTATTCAGAGATATTTTTTTGTTTCTCAATTTCCTTTTCATTATGCTCTGCTGCTGTTTTTTCGAACTCCTGTTTTATTTCTTCATACTTCTCTCTTGTGGGTCTTACTTGCAGTATTTTGTGCGCCACAAGATGTCTATCTTCAGGTGTTTTTTCTTTTAGCAGATTGAGGAGTTGAGCAAATGTGATTATACCTGCTGCATAATGACCATTTTTTGCACATAATAATGCCTCTTCAACTGAGTAATACAAAAGAGGATTTTGTTCTAATCGTTTCATTAGGAAGATGGACATCCTAACGAAAAAGCAGCAGTTTTCCGTTCCAATATTGATGTAAATGTTGTTTGCCATTTTAAATTTTTAGCGAGCGAACCGGCTAGTCCGTGTTGTCTGAAGTTTTCAAGCCTCCTTCTTATGATCTTTGAGATACTTGTGAAGTGGGATTTTTGGTTTTTCGCCAACCATCCAATTCCGAGTTGCTAATCTAAAGCTGTATCTTTGAAAGATTTTAGTCATTTTTGCCCAGGTATCGTCTCTAAGATTGTTCGGAATTGGGTAATTCCTTGAGCACGGAATGCAGTGCCATTTTTTCCCGATTCTCCCTAGCTCGAAGTCGCATTCCGGACAGTATGGATCTTTCTTGATCCACACTCTTACATTGTATTCATCAATAGCATTTGACATTGACGGACCCGCATCAGAGCCTATCATTACTTTCCACATTACATTTGCATACTTCCTATCGACGAATCTTTGATCATGCGAAGCGAAATATTTTGGCGGTCTTACTTGTCTCTCCCGTTTTTCTTTTTTTAGTCTCTTAATCAGGTGTCGGAGTAATATCCAAGTTGGTACGCCCGCCAAAATAATCCAAGCCGTCCAATACCATTGGAAAAATGGCACTGCATAATTGCTTATAGGCTTGTATTTTGTGTAGAACTCTATAATTCCACTTGCTGGTAGCAATATTACCAATATAGCTAGAATGTAGTGCTCAAGAATTTTGGCGAAAAGTTTTTTTAAGAGATCTTTCATATATGTATTCTAAGGGCTTGAAAATTTTTTAGACAACTCGTTTCTATACGAACCCCTCTGTTCCAAGGTGCCTTTTTGTCAGTCAAGAACAATATAGTCACTTGATGGTAGGCTCATTAATCTCGAGTCATTGCATGTAATGAATTTTTTGCGCACATTGTTTATAATGATCTCGATTTCTTCTACTCCACGATGGTTCAGCGGACACTCTGGCCTGGGATTGTCCAGTGAATACGCGCAAAGAATCAGTAGTCACCACTTTGTGGGTACGTAAGGCTTTCTGCCATCCTTATGAAGACTCAAAAGCTCTGATGATGGTTCATTATTTTTTTCCATATAACCCCATGTTACAGCATAGTATTATGCTAACAAATGACGCAGTTTGCAATGTGTTTTTGCGAATTTCATGAGACTTATGAAGCGAGTTATTGAGTATTATACGAACAATTGATAGTATGCGAAAGATTTTATTTACCGCATGGGAGAAAAGCTGAGGGAAGTTTCGGACATATTGCGCTTACGAAATGCGAGCAGTCGGACTGCTTTGAGCTATGTTCGGTGTCTTTCGGAGTACTTTACGGAGTATCCGGATGGGCTAAAAAGGCTAAATGAAGCGGATATCAAGAGGTTTTTGCTCCGAAAGTTCGAAAAGAACTATGCGCCGCAGACGGTGAATGTGTATTTGAATGCGCTGAAGTTTTATTACCGCGAGGTTCTGGGGATTACGTGGAATGTGGCGGTGCAGTATGCCAAGAGGTCAACAAGGCTTCCTACGGTGCTGAATAGGTCCGAGATTGAACGTATTATCGCATGTATCAGCAATGCCAAGCATCGCCTTATGGTGAGTTTGGCGTACGGAGCGGGACTTCGTGTTTCGGAGGTTGTGAGGCTTAAGGTTCGGGATTTTGATCTGAAAGAGCTTGTTTTACATGTAAAAGAGGAGGATGGAGGGAAGGAGCGCATTACCGTTATTCCGCAGAGGTTACGCGAGACACTTACATTTCTCATGAGCGCCAAGGGGCCGGAAGATTACGTTTTTGAAAGCGACAGGGGAGGAATGCTTACCGAAAGGGGTATTCAGAAGGTTTTTGAAGTCGCGCTCAATAAGGCGGATATCCGCAAAGACGCTTCGTTTCACTCGCTACGACACAGTTTTGCCACCCATCTTCTGGAAAACGGGGTGGACGTGCGCTACGTGCAGGAGCTTTTGGGGCACGCGAGTATCCGAACCACGCAGATTTACACGAAGGTGACACGACCAAGTATCAAGAAAATTCAAAGCCCTTTATAATTTTTATATGAATATGCGATCACTTTTCCGGTTTATCGTTTCTGTTGTCCTCTGCGAAGGGGTTGGCCTTTTGGGCGGACTGTTTACCGCCTCTTCGGTGTCTTCCTGGTATCCGTTGCTTAATAAACCTTCGTTTAATCCTCCGGGGTGGATATTTGGTCCGGTGTGGACGACTTTGTATCTTCTGATGGGTGTTTCACTTTTCCTGGTATGGCAGAGTAAGAAAAATAAGAAGACGCTCGCGTTTACTGTTTTCGGGATTCAGCTTGGTTTGAATTTTTTGTGGTCGATTCTGTTTTTTGGGGCTCAGCGTCCCGGGTACGCGCTGATTGATATCGCTTTGTTGCTCATCTCCATCGTTTTGACCATGGTGCTGTTCTTCAGAATTTCCCGCACAGCTTCTCTTCTTTTCATTCCGTATCTTCTCTGGGTATCGTTCGCTTCGGTTTTGAATTATTATCTTTTTGTTCTCAATTAATATGAAAAAAAAGTTTATCGATGTCGGCGGGATACGAACGTGTTACCGCGAAGGCGGAGACGGAAAAGTTTTGCTTGTGCTCCACGGGTGGGGGATAGATGGTTCACGTTACGAGGAGCTTTGCTCTTTGCTTTCGAAGCATTTTCACGTGTATGCTTTGGATTTTCCGGGATTCGGGGGGACGGAGGAACCTAAGGAGACTTGGGGAGTGGATGAATATAAAAAGTTTGTTTTAAGATTTCTGGACAACGTTTCCGTTGATCACTTTTTCGTGCTGGCTCACTCATTCGGTTCCAGAATCGCGATCAAGCTTGGAGCGGAAGACAGGGAAAGAATATCGAAGATGGTGCTTACGGGTGCGGCGGGAATACGGCCGAAGAAGGGACTGAAGAGAAAAGTTTTCGGAGCGCTCGCCTTCCTCGGCAAGAAAACTTTTTCGCTGCCGGGTCTCTCTCTGCTTTTTGAACCCGCGAAGCGGGTTCTCTATAGACTTGCGAGAGAGCAGGATTACCTGAAGGCTTCGGGAATCATGAAGTCGGTATTTACGAAAGTAGTGGGTGAGGATCTCACTCCGTATCTGAAGGACGTAAGGCCGAAGGTCTTACTTCTCTGGGGCAAAGAGGACAAGCTGACACCGCTTAGGGACGGAGAGCTTATGCAGGCGAAGATGCCATTCGCTACACTCAGGGTTTTTGAGGGAGTAGGGCACAGACTACCGTACGAGAGAGCAACGATCGTTGCGGATGAGATCGTCAGATTTTTAGAAAGCTAGTTCTTTGGAATTTGGAAGTTGGAAGTTAGAATTTGGAATATAAAATGTGCTTTTGTCATACCGGACCCGATCCGGTATCCAGCAGGAATGCTGAATGACTGTATTTCAGGTGGATCCTGGATCAAGTCCAGGATGACAAAAACGGGGGAATAACTTAATAACAAAAATTAAAAAACAGAAATGCAGAATTACAGAAATACCGTTTGGAATATTTGAATTTAGAATTTGTCCCGCTACATTACTTTCAATTTAAAGTAGACGGGATCCCGCAAAGCGGTGAGAATTTGTTTAGGATTTAGTGATTAGAATTTAGAAATTAAGCTATAGCATTGTATGAAGTTTCTTGTCTTCCTGTATATCGTCTGGATCATTAGGACCATGCATGATGCGTGTCTGTTTACGTACCTGTGGCAGTTAAAAGAGTATCGGCTGGATCGTATGATGGATTTGTGGAGCACGCCGAAGGGAAGAGGGCATTACTGGAATGTGTTTTTTGCGGCGGCGCTTATTCTGGTTCCTTTTGTGTTTATCTCGAGGTATCACGAGAGACTGTTTTTGTTCGTGATGTACGCGACTGCGGTGGTGTTCTTCGCGGAGGCATTGCGGGCGGTGGCTCAGGTGTTTTTGCGGAAATTCAAGCGACCGAAGATTACTATAAAGTCACTTCTGATCCTTTTCCTTACTCTCGGGATAACCGCGCTACTGGTTCTCTGGCTCATCGATTTTCAGGTCTTTGCGCCGGATATGCGAATGCTGGTTATTCTGCTTCTCGCGTCGTCGGTGGTTCTTGGAGATCTCAACGCGTTCATTGTGCTTTTCTTTTCTCCCATCACGTGGAGACTTAAGAGACGTGTTTTTGAAAAGGCTTTGCAAAAAAGGCTCGCGCGAGCAGATCTGACTGTTATCGGAATTACGGGAAGTTTTGGAAAAACGACGACAAAAGTTTTTTTGTCGACGATTCTTTCGGAAAAATTTTCCGTGCTTTCCACTTCCGGAAACGTAAACACGGAGATCGGTGTCGCAAACACGATTTTGAAAAAACTTGAAAGCAAATATCAGATCTTCATCGCGGAGATGGGGGCGTACCGGAAGGGCGAGATTCGCACGATCTGCGAGTACGCGCGTCCGGATATCGGAATTCTTACCGGCGTCAATGAACAGCATGTGGGACTTTTCGGTTCCATCGAAAAAACCATGGAGGCAAAGTTTGAGCTTATCGAATCCTTGCCGTCTTCCGGACTTGCCGTATTTAACGCGGATAATGAAAACTCTTTTAAACTTTCGCAGGGAGTGAAAACTCCCAAGCAACTTGTTTCCATTGAAGAGCCTTCGGATGTATGGGCTTCGGATATCCGAGTAACCGAAGATGGGGTTTCATTTTTGGTGCATGCCGATGACGTGGAGTTTCCGGCGCACTGTCATGTTTCCGGAAAGCATAACATCATTAATATTCTTGCGTGCGTGTGTGTTGCTCTGAAGCTTGGAATGTCGGTGACTGAAATTCAAAAAGGAATAGGTAAGCTTACCATGCCGGATCGCACCATGAAGATTACGCGTCTTCAGGATATGGTAATTATTGATGACACGTACAATACGAATACCGATGGAATTCGGTCGGCTCTTTCATATATGCACGACGGATATGCTGACCATAAAAAAATTGTTGTGTTCCCCGGTGTTTTGGAGCTTGGCGAAAGATCCGCGGATATTCACGTGGAGCTGGGCGATCTCATTGCGAAGCATACCGATCTTTTTATTATCTCCAATACCGATTTCGCGAAGTATCTTATCCGCGGGGCGAGAAGTGCCGGAAATATCGCAAAAAAAATTCTTGTGATCGAAGATCCGAAAAAAGTTGTGTCCGTGATCAATTCTGTTTCCGGGAAAAAGATTGTGCTGTTTGAAAGCAGGGGAATGGAAAAGGCGCTTGCCGCCTTAAAAGAAAAACCGTAATTTTTTATTTTTTCCGTTGATACGAAAACCGCTCATTTCGGTTTCCATGTCACCCAACGCGGAGAGAGGAGATGTGATCCTCGCCCTACTGCTTGCTCTTTGGCCCCTTCGTTACCGAAGGGGGACTGCTCCGCGTGTGCTGGAGGACGAGTTTTCCGAAAGGTTTCAGTTTCAGGGTGCGGTGAGCTTTGATAGCGGAAGGTCCGCGTTGCTCGCAGTTTTGACGGCGCTTGATATCGGAAAGGATGATGAGGTTATTGTCTCCGCGTATACGTGTAACGTTGTGCCAAACGCGGTTCTGTACCGCGGCGCCGTTCCGAAGTATGCCGATATTGATGAGGCTACATACAATATCGATCCTGCGAGCGTGGAGAAACTGATCACTTCGAAAACCAAAGCGATTATCGTTCAACACACGTTTGGTGTTCCCGCTGACATTCACGCTCTTTTCGCCGTTGCCCGAAAATATAACCTGAAAGTTATTGAGGATTGCGCGCACGCGCTTTCCGTAAAATATCATGGCAAGTTTCTCGGCAGTTTTGGTGACGCCGCGATCTTCAGTTTCGGAAGAGATAAGGTTATCTCTTCCGTTCATGGCGGCATGGCGGTTGCCACGGATCCTTCGGTTCTCGCGAGGATTCGCGAGGTGCAGGAGGGGCTTAAGGTTCCGTCAAACGCTTCCGTACTCCGCAATCTGATGCATCCGATATTCATGAAGATGTTTCTTCCCTGGTATCGATTCGGTGTCGGAAAAGTTTTTCTATATTTTCTAAAACGGGTTGGTCTTTTAAGCCGTGTTATGGAGCCGTGCGAAAAAAAAGCCATCCGACCCGCGCACCATCCGCTTAGGATGCCCAATGCGCTCGCGAAGCTTGCGCGGTACCAGCTTTCGAAACTTGAAAAGTTTACCGCTCACCGCCGGCTGATGACTTCGGTGTACCAGAAAGAGTTTGCTTCGGGTGGCAATATACAGTTGCCACGAATTTCTTCCGATTCCCCGTGTTTGATGTACACCGTGCTTTCGGATGATGCTCCGGCTCTTCGCAAGGCGGCAAAGAGAGAAGGTGTTCTTTTGGGTTCGTGGTGGGGAAGTCCCGTTGTTCCTTTCGACTGCGATCTAAAAGCTCTTGGATACCGTAGTGGGTTGTGTCCGGTGGCAGAGCGGGTATCGGCCCGCGCACTGAATCTTCCGACGGGTATTCGTGTTTCCGAATCGGACGCGATTCGGATTTCGCGGATCATTACGGAAAAATAAACGCACGTTATGTTTTCGGTCATGAGTTTGTTATCTTGTTGCTATATTATTGTCATCCGATTATGGAGTTCCGGGAGATTACCGACATGGCGCTTTGGGAGGAGTTTATAAAAAGTCATCCTGACGGAACGTTTTTGCAGTCGTGGAAGTTTGGTGAAATCAACGGTGCTCTTGGTGACAAGGTGATACGTTTTGGGTTGTATCGCGGGGATAATATTTTGAAAGGTGTTGCTCTTATCGTTCGCGTGAAGGCGAGGAGAGGGGATTTTCTGTACCTTCCTTACGGGCCCCTCATTTTGGAGAATGATCTTTTTCCGGAGCTGGTTACTTTTCTTAAAAGTCTCGCTAAAAAAGAAAAGGTTCGATTCATTCGCGTGAGTCCGTACCTTCCCGATACTCCGGAAAACCGCGAACTCTTTTTGAAACATGGGTTCCGATCGGCTCCTTTGCATATGCTTGCCGAGCATCTGTGGCTTTTGGATCTTACCGATGTTTCCGAAGAACAATTGCTTTCACGCATGGAGAAGAAGCACCGAAATCTTATCCGTCGTGCGGAAAAGGATGGCGTGAAGATTCGAAAATCCACAGACATGAGTGACGTTGAAGCGTTCATCGCGCTTCATAATGAAACGGTGAAGCGGCACAGTTTTACTCCATATCCGAAGGACTACTTTAAAAATCAGGTAAAACTTTTTGGAAAAGATGACGAGGCGCTCGTGTTTTCCGCGGAGTATCAGGGGAAACTTCTCGCATCCGCCATTATTATGTTTTACGGTGGTACCGCTTCGTATCATCACGGAGCTTCAAGCTCGGATCCGGAATATCGCAAAATTCCCGCTTCATATCTTTTGCAATGGGCGGCAATCAAGGAGGCAAAAAAACGCGGATGCCGTATCTACAATTTCTGGGGAATTGCGCCTGATGAAAATTCAAAACATCCATTCTTTGGTATCACGCATTTCAAAAAAGGATTTGGCGGAAGACGCTATGATCTTCTTCACTGCCAGGATCTGCCGGTGAGTCCTATGTACTGGATTACTTTTGCGATAGAGACGGTGAGGAAGTGGAGAAGAGGATTTTAGACAGAAATTCGAAAAATTACAGTGATTCAGAAGTGCAGGAGGCTCCACATATTTTTTGTCATATCCGTAGAGACGCAACATGTTGCGTCTGAAATATTAAAAAATGTGGAGAACTGAACATCTCTTCGGTTTTTAAAAGCCGATTTTTTTCGTCGCAAAACGCAGGGTATTTTTGTGTTTCCGTAGAGGCGCGAGATCTCGCGCTGCTACGGGATCCCCCCCTGCGGGGCGTCCCTACGGGTACCCTGTTGAAACAGTTTGTTTTTCTGCTACAATGCGGGCTCGATTATCATATTTTTCTTTTCTATGTTTGAATCAAATGAAGACGGTGCTCCTGAGGTTGTTGAGGCTCATTCCGGCGTGCGTGGGCAGGTGGTGACTTCGCCCAAGTTTCTTTCCGGTGCTTTTACCTATTTTGGTGCTGCTCTTTGCATTTCAGCGTTGGGAGCCTGGGTGGGGCTTACCTACGGGCAGTATATTTTTGTTTCCCGCGGGGTGATGTTTCTTGCCATTATCGTCGAGCTTATCCTCATGTTTACCGCGCATATCTGGAGCAGGAAGTATCCTTTGGGATACTGGATGTTCGCCGCATTTGCGTTTATTTCCGGCATTACACTTGTGCCCATCCTGGTTCTTGCGGGGGCTACGGGTGGCATAGGGCTTGTTATACGGGCACTGGGTGCCAGTACCGCAACCTTCGTTGCGGCCGCGCTGTTTGCCAGGACAACGTCCCGCAATCTTCTCGGAATGGGGGGATTTCTCATGATCAGTCTGATCGGGCTCATCGTTATGTCTCTTATCGGCCTGTTTATTCCCTGGAATTCGACCGTTGAGATCATTTTTTCGGGAGTTTCCATCCTCATTTTTACGGGGTTCACGATGTACGATATTCAGCGTTTATCCCGCGTTCAGGGCTTGAATCCCTTACTTGCGGGTATCCGGCTGTATCTTGATTTTATCAACCTTTTCATAAGTTTCTTAAGGCTCCTCATGGCTCTCAATAGGGACTAGTACTTTTCTTCCCGGTAAGAAAATTGCTTGATTTCACCCGTAAAGTTCTGTAGATTCTTTTCGCTTTGGCTTATTTGAATATATGAAGCATCCAGTACCCAAGCAAAAAACGCCGAAATGGCGTTTGCGCACGAGGCAAACAGCCTTCAGAAGACTTACCCGAAAGAAGCTTACTGATGTTACCAATCTTGTGTCCTGCAGCAATTGCGGGGCTAAGAGGTTATCGCACTTTGCATGCCAGAATTGCGGAATGTATCGTGGCAGGCAGGTTATCAATTTTGCTTCTCCGGTCGCATCTAAAAAAGTTCAAAAGATTAAAGTTTAATGTATGAAACCAGAAATCCATCCAACATATTTTGCTGATGCTAAGGTTACCTGCTCATGCGGAACCGTGTTTCACATGGGGGGCACCGTAAAGGAGATCCATATTGAAGTTTGTTCCCAGTGTCATCCTTTCTATACAGGCAAGCAAAAGCTTGTTGATACTGCCGGACGTGTTGACAGATTTAAGGCGAAGATGGTTACCGCGGAGAAGAAGAAGGCAGAAGAGGCTACGAAAACAGCAGGGAAGAAGAGGAAGAAATAGTGTGGTGATTAAAAAACTGACCGTCTCCGTAAAAGGAGGCGGTTTTTTTTATCTTTCCTATTCGGCAGATGGTTTGTCGAGGACGATCTCCTGCACTTTTCCGCCCTCTCTGCCATCAGTGAGCTTGTAAACGTCCTTGTCTATTTTCTTGTATTCCCTAGAGGCATCGTTGTACGCGCCAACGGTAGTGCCTAAATGTTTGCCTACTTTTTGCATGTTATCTTCGTAGGTGTTGAGATGTCTACCGAGATCTTCCACTCTTTTTATGATCTCCTTTACTGACTCTTCCATCTGGAGTGCCTTGAGGCCATGTAGGACCGTTTCGAGATAAGCGTAGAACGAAGTGGGAGAGACGATAATGACATGCTTTTTGAAGGCGTATTCTATGAGGTCGTGCGTGTTGATCTCTACAGTGCCTACTTTATAGATGAGCAGGTTGTAATAAATGCCCTCGGCCGGAATGAACATAAAAGCAAAATCGGTGGTGTTTTTCGATGGGCGGATGTATTTGGCCGTTTCGTCGATTCTGTTTTTTACGTCCATCTTAAACTCTTTCTCAAGCTTTTCCCTTCTTTCCTTATCCTTTTCTTCCATTATTTTGTTGTATTTCTCCAGAGAAAACTTGGCATCTATGGGAATAATTTTGTCTTTAAAAAATATGGCGGCGTCCACAATAAGCTCTTTCTCAGTTTTCTCATCTTTTCCAAGACTGTGCTGCATTTTGTACTGGTTGGGCTGGAGGACATTAGCAAGAAGTGTTTCCAGAAAATATTCCCCAAGGATACCTCTTTCTTTCGGGTTTTTCAGGATGTTTTCGAGACTTTGAAGCTGTTTCGAAAAGTCGAGCACCTGTTTGTTGGTCTCGTCGAGCTTCGTAAGCTTTTCGGTCACCTCCTGAATAATACCGGCACTCTGCTTAAATTGCGTCTGGAGCGTTTTCGATGAATCTGCGATTCCTTTGTGAATACGCTCGTTCATAGTGTCGAGTTTCTCTTCCATCTCTTTACGAATATCCGTTGTTCCTTTCTGAAACTCCTTCCGAAGGTTTTGCATCAGTTCAATCATGATTTTCTGTCCCGAGTCGTCCTTTGGTTCTTTCAGTTCACTTATTTTTTTATATACCAAAACGAACGCAACGACGACCGCGATTCCCAAGATGACGAGCAGCGTGGTTTCCATGAGGTTTTGCAAAAAAGCCCGTCAAGCATAGCAGTGGAAATGAGCCTTCGCAACGGGAAGCTTTCTTTTAAGAACAATGAAATTTTGCTACTTGGATTTAGGCTCCGGAAACTGATTGAGTTCTCTGTTTTTGCGTGAGAAATGCGGGTGAAAATGGAAAATTCCCATGGGGATATTGATGATATCCATGATTCCGAATTTCTTGTGGTATGAGCGAACAATGAATGTGCTGATGCCGAGAAGTCCGACCAGGATTGCGAGTCCTATGAAGGTTATTTCGATGCCATACATTTGCGAGAATACTCCAAAGAAAAACGCTCCAATCACCTGTCCGCTCATGGTAAGAAAATCCTGTACGCCGGTAATTTCGCTTCTCTGGCTCGGATTCGTGAGATTCGTAAGAACTCCGGCGACCGTTGGTCTGATGATGGCGAGACAGAGGGATACCGCGATTGAGATGAGGATGATACTCATGAAGCCTCTCATTTGAGAAAGTGTCGCGAGCAAACATGCGGTGATAAGCAGGCTTCCGCCCAGGATTCCCATACGTTCTTTTTTATCCGCTATTTCCGCAAAGAAGAAGCTTAAAAGGTACGGGAAACGCATCAGTGCGAACACTATGGTGATTTCCATGAGTGTGAGGCTGTGCGTGAGTGCCAGAATCGGGACAAAGATAAAGCTGACGTAGTCAAGAAGCCCCCACATAAACTGAATAAGGAGCGTGAAGTAGAGATGAAAATCGTATTGCTTGAGATTTCTCAGGACTCGTATGTATACGCTATCTTTTACGATAACGTTGTACAGCTCTTTCATGATTGGTTTATTGTGGCTCTCTTCCAGTTTCCAGTCCATCGGTATGGAGATGAGCGCGAAAAACACCACGGCAATGTAGAACCAGAAGAGCTGAATTTTTTCTATGAAGAATGCCGATATGAGTGCCGCTCCGCAGTAAGAGACGCTGAAATAGGCGTTATAGAGACCAAATACTTTGCAGGATATTTCCTCGTTTGAGTGCTGGCGAATGTATGATTGATAGGTTGTGTAAATGAATGGGCCTCCAAGTCCGTTAAGCACAATGGCGAGTATGAGTATTGGCATGGACTGCAGGTATCCCGCGAAGAAATACGAAGTTCCCGCCAGCATATATATGATTTTTCCGAAGGTGAGCATCTTCCTTTCATCCACCTGTCCGTCGAGTTCTCCGACAGGAAGCGTAAGAAGCATTTTAATGAATGAGAGCAGAGCGCTTACTCCACCAACGAGAAACAGGTTGTTGGTAATCTCCTGTACGAAAATTGAGTACATCGGATCGGTTCCGAATCCCCATCCGGTTGAAAAAAGCGCTACATTGAAGCACGCCAGCCGTATAGTCGGGGGGATTTTTCTAAAATCACTGGTGATTATTGAGACAATCTCTCGAATTGACATAACTTTTTGTTATGATGTGTTCCGGGTATTATATCATGAATTCATGGCTTTAGCAAAGCCTTTGCGGCTGTTTTCTCCGTTGGAAAACAGTGCCTTTTTACTCGATAATAACGGGTTTTCTTTCAGTCTGTTTTTACTGACATTTACTTGTCGGAAGGGGCGATACCTATTACCATACGCCTGATTTAAAAACATCTGTTTTATGAAGGCTTCCGAGCTTCGCAGTAAATATATCGATTTTTTCGTTTCTAAAGGTCACAAGGTAATCAAGAGCTCTTCTCTGGTGCCGGAAAATGATCCTACGGTGCTTTTTACCACCGCCGGAATGCATCCTTTGGTTCCTTTTCTTGTGGGAGAAAAGCATCCTTTGGGTATGCGCCTTGTTGATGTTCAAAAATGTGTCCGTACCGGGGATATCGATGAAGTTGGAGATAATACTCATCTCACTTTTTTTGAGATGCTTGGTAACTGGAGTCTTGGGGATTACTTTAAAAAGGAGGCCATTGAGTGGAGTTTTGAGTTTCTGACGTCGGAAAAGTGGCTTGGAATTCCCTTAGAAAGGCTTGCCTTTACTGTGTTTGCGGGTGATGAGACGGTTCCGAGGGATCTGGAAGCTTTTGAGATCTGGAAGGGGCTTGGTGTTCCGGAAACGCGTATCGCGTTTCTTGGCAGAAAGGATAACTGGTGGGGGCCGGCAGGACAGACAGGGCCCTGCGGACCTGATACGGAGATGTTTTACTGGGTTGGCGATGAAGAAGCTCCGGATGTTTTTGATCCTTCCAATAAGCAATGGGTGGAGATCTGGAATGATGTGTTTATGCAGTACAACAAGCAAGCGGTAAGCGGTAAGCCGGTAAGCGGTAAGCAGAATCCAGAATATGAGTATGTGCCGTTGGTGCAGAAGAATGTGGATACGGGGATGGGATTAGAGCGTGTGATTACGGTGCTTGCGGGGAAGAAATCCGTATACGAGACTGAAATCTTTGCCGGGATCCTGGGTGCTATCCGTGAACTTGCCACTGAGCGCGATGTGCGAGGTGAGCGCATTATTGCGGATCATCTGCGTGCCGCCACTTTCATGGCGGGAGATGGCGTTACGCCGTCGAACTTAGATCAGGGGTATGTGATGCGAAGGCTTATTCGCAGGGCTGTCCGCCAGGGGAAAAAGCTTGGCATCAATCAGGCTTTTACGCACAGTATCGCCAAGGTGGTTATTGAGGAGTTTGGTTCCGCGTATGAGGAGCTTGCGCAGAAGAAGGATGAGATTTTGCAGATTTTTGCGCAGGAAGAGGAAAGGTTTATGAGGACATTACAACAGGGGCTTAAGGAATTTGAAAAAATTTCCGGAAACATTCTTGAGCATGGAGGAAAATCTCTTTCAGGAAGACTTGCTTTTAAGTTGTATGACACCTATGGATTCCCTATAGAAATGACGCGCGATCTCGCGCAGGAGAGCGGGCTCGAGGTGAATATTTCCGAGTTTGAGGAGGCTTACAGGCAGCATCAGGATCTTTCGAGACAGGGGTCCGAGAAGAAGTTCAAAGGTGGTCTTGCGGATCATGAGGTGGAGACCACCAGACTTCATACTGCCACGCATCTTTTACATCAGGCACTGCGGAATGTTCTTGGAAATCACGTTTGTCAGAAGGGGAGTAATATCACGGTTGAACGACTTCGTTTTGATTTCACGCATCCCGAAAAGATGACCGCCGAACAGCTCGCCGAGGTTGAAAAACTGGTGAATCAAAAAATCCAGGCCGCTTTGCCGATCGTGTGTGAGGAAAGCAGTGTGGATGAGGCAAAACTGAAGGGTGCTATCGGACTTTTTACCGAGAAGTATGGCGCAAAGGTAAAAGTGTATTCCGTGGGTGATTTTTCCCGTGAGATTTGTGGCGGGCCGCACGTTGCCAATACTTCGGAACTTGGTGTATTTAAGATACTGAAGGAGGAAAGCAGTTCCGCGGGTGTTCGGCGTATTAAGGCTGTTCTTTTACCATCGAAGGAATAATGACTTCGGAGCATGAAACACGGCATATTCTCGTTCTTGATCTTGGTACTTCAAAAGTGCGTGCTTTGGTGTGCAGAATGGATAATGACGGCAGTACGGCGCTGGGATTTGGAAAAGAGGATTTTGATCCGAGTGAAATGCAGGGTGGTGTTGTCATTGATATAGCAAGAGTGGTGGAACGCTGTCTTCGGGCTGTCGGAGAGGCTCAGAAGCAGGCCGGCAAAGAGCCGGAATCCTGCGTTATCGGATTTTCGGGGGAGTCCATGAAGGGGCAGACGGTGGATATTGATTTTCAGAGATCACGCCCGCAGGAGGAGATCACGCTTTCGGAACTCAAACATATCATTCATGAAGTTCAGTGGTCCGCTTTTGATACCATCAGAAGAAAATTTGCTGAAGAAACCGGACATCTGGAGGTGGATATCAAGCTTATCAGCGCATCGGTTGAACATATCACCATCGATGGGCAGTTTATCGCCAATCCGCTTGGATTTCGCGGTAAGGATATGAAGGTGAGCGTATATAACTGTTTCGCGCCCATACTTCATTACGGCGCTCTTCAGACCATCGGAGCGGAGCTTCCGTTTCCCGTTATGGACATTGTTGTCCAGCCGTATGCCTTGTCGCACGCGCTTATCAAGCGCGGGGACTCATCGTGTCTTGTTATTGATGTCGGTGCCGGAACAACCGACGTTGCCCTGATTGACGGTGGCTTAAAAGAGACGAAATCTTTTGCTATGGGCGGGCGCACTTTTGCGAAACGGCTTTCTTTTGAACTCAATATCTCCCTGGAGGAGGCGGAGAAGGTGAAATTCGCCTACGGTGAGGGCAAGCTTGATTCCGCATCCACCAAGATTGTTAAGGAAATCTTGGACAGAGATGCTCAGACGTGGCTTATGGGGCTTACCATTTGTCTTTCAGATCTTTCGGTGGAACTTCTGCCTTCACAGGTATTCTTAACGGGCGGAGGAGTTTTACTCCGTGAGCTTGAGGATCTTTTGCGCGGAGATCGCTGGCATCTGAATCTTCCTTTCGCAAATTACCCGACGTTTTCATATCTCTCTCCGAGTGACATTCCTTCATTTCATGATCCGAAACACCTGCTCCATGGAACGGAGCACTCCGCCCTGGCGGCCCTTTCGCTTGTGAGCGGTGAGATTCTCGGCAAAGACGGACAGGTCGCGAACATCCTAAGAAAGATCGTTCAAACCGATCGGTAAACATCAAACCTGTTTACAGGTTTATTACGACCAGGCCCGCAACAATAATTCCCATCCCGATGAACTGCGTGGCGGAGATATTTTCTTTGAAGAGAAAATATCCGGCAATGGTTACGAGGATGATAGAGATAGCTATCCAGAGAACATTGGCTATTGCCATGCCTTCATAGCGAAGTGATTTCGCGAACACGTATCCTGCACCGCCGAACAGCACGACAGTGGCTACAAGCCATGCCGGATGTCTGGTGAGGAACCAGTATTTCGCGCAGATGATCCCGACTAAGTCGAGGAGGTTAATAGCTATGATGTGAAGCAGAAAAGGAGACATGCTGAAATTTAAAATTCAAAAATTCAAGATTCAAAGATTCAAAATTATAGCACTCCCGTTGTTCTGTATCTCTGAATGGCTATAATTTTTCGAATCTTCAATCTGCAATCTTGAATTCATTCTCCTCCGTTGAAACTTTGGAGAATGCATTCTCCGAAGCTCTCGAGCAAAGCGAGAGAGCGAAGGAGAATGGCGGAGAGGGGGGGATTCTCACCGTGATCATCAACCACGGGTGCTTTAGCTCACATTGTACTATTTCTCACTCCCATCATCCTACAATCCTACTTTCCTCTGCACTGCGGGGGTCTCATACCCCCAAGAATTTCTGAACTTTTTATTTTTTACTTTTGCCTTTTGCTTTTTTGACTGGCGGAGAGGGGGGGATTCGAACCCCCGCGGGGACAAATCGTCCCCCTACAGGTTTAGCAAACCCGCCTCTTCAGCCACTTGAGTACCTCTCCGCGGGACTGCGGGGTAGAGTATATGGGTTTCGATTTATGCCGTCAATCATTGTGGATTTGCACGCATACTTAAAGTCATTTTACGAGTCTGATTGACTCAGTGTCGCAAGGGAAAGTATGATTGACTCACAGAAAGTATGATTGACTGATATGCGAAACAACAGTGCGACCGATTCGGTTAAGTTGCAGAACCTTCGTTTCTTCTTTGGGGCGAATCAGTTTGCGTGTATGCGCGAGCTCATGCGTTGGAAACAGGCTTTTCTAGAGAAGCACGGAGAGTTTAACGTGGAGATGCTCGACGGAAAGCATGAGTACGCGTCACGTATTATCCAGTGTTGTGATACGCAGCCCTTCATGGGCGAAAAGAGGCTTGTTATCGTGCGGGATTTCTTACGGGAGGGAAAGGCTGAGTCGGCAAAGAACCGTGATGAAGAGGAGCTTGATGAGGCAGAGGTGGAGGCTCGGCTCAGAACTGACGATGATGTTCTGATTTCCTATTTTGACCACCTTCCCGACTCATGCGTCCTTCTTTTTGTAAGCATGAGCCCGGACAAGCGTTCAAAACTCTTCAAAACTCTGTTTCAACGTGCCGTTGTTCACGAATTTCCCGAAGTCAGTGGGATTTCTTTCATTCAATGGGTTCAGGAAGAGGTTCGCCGGCTTGGCGGGAGTATGGAGCCGAAGGCTCTTTCATACTTTACTCTGCATACGGGAGGGGATATGTGGGTGGCCGCTTCGGAACTTTCCAAGCTTGTTTTGTATACCAATAAGCCCATTACCGTTGCCGATATCGATATTGTTGCCAGCAGTAACGTTCAGGTGAAGATTTTCGCCTTTGTTGATGCGCTTGGTTATAAACATATTACCAAGGCCCTTACCCTCTTTCATCAGCTTATCGACCGGGGAGAGAATATTTTCATGGTATGGAATATGATTATTCGCCAGTTTCGGCTTCTTCTTGAGATACGATCGCTTTTGGACAATAACGCGGACAATAAAACTGTAGCTTCGCGACTTCGTCTGGCGCCTTTCCAGGTGACAACCCTTGTTCAGCAGGCAAGGAATTTCACCTTCGAACAACTGAAAGGTATTTATCGGGATCTTCTAAAACTCGATATCGATCTTAAAACCGGAAGGATTCCTTCGACGGGTGAACGACAGGAACTGTTTGTTTTGGCACTTGAACGATTCTTTGTCAAACATGGTTTTTCCGTTCGTTGACATAGTAAATTTTTTACTGGCATGTAGTATATTTTTTTCACTTGAATAAAAATTGTGTACAATAAAACGTTATGATTGAATGAACTATTATATGGTACATGTAATAAAAATTTATTCAGTCAAGCCTATTTAACGCCTTTATATAAGGCTTTTTTTAAATTCGGTGTGATTTCCATCAAATCGATTTGTATATTTTTTTTGTACGTATAAAATATGTATACGTTTTTTGAAAACGATGCTGAAAGCGTTCTTCAGTTCCAACACGAGGATAAAACTACTCAAAACATTCCTTCTTGATTTGAAGGGCGAGTTTTTTATACGAGAATTAACCCGAATGCTCAACGAGCAGATTAACTCTGTGAGAAGAGAGCTTAATAACCTGAAAAAAGTCGGACTCCTTAAGTGCCGATCCCGAAACCGGAAAAAGTACTACTATATAAATACCGAGTTCCCCATACTTTCCGAGCTCGCTTCCATTGTTCATAAGTGTACAGATATCCGAAAGGAGATTGTGAGGCTCATCTCCAAACTTGGACAGGTTGAGTTTCTTGTGTTTAGCGGGCAATTTGTGGAAAAACAGAAAGATTCCCATCAGCTTGATATATTTGTAGTGGGGGAGTTTGAACTTTTGGATATAGAGCAGTGTATCTCTCCGGATCTTCGCGGGTCCAAATCCCTTCGGATAGCCATTATGAAGAAGGAGGATTTCCTCTACAGGCTCAAGCTTCACGACAAATTTATTGTTGACATGCTGAAGGATCCGGATAATATGATTGCCGTCAACAGGCTCAGGGTTTCACTCTAGGAGAAAGGTTTTTCGTTATCTCACCCTGTAAGCTTAGCGGCATTTTTTTTGGTAACACGTTTTTATATGTCACGTCTTGCAGAATTTTCGGCTCAATTTGCCCGAAAGGTTCCCGAGATTTCCTCGGGGCTCGTGGTTCGCGTCCATCAGAAAATCCAGGAAGGGGAGAAGAGCAGGGTTCAGATTTTCGAAGGGTTGGTTATCCGCGTAAGCCCCGGTGCCGGAGCGGATGCCACATTTACGGTAAGAAAGGTTGTTGATGGAATTGGTGTTGAGAAGATATTTCCTTTGTATTCCACCAATATTGCTAAGATAGATATCAAGAAGAGCTCGAGAGTAAGGAGGAGTAAATTGTACTTTATGAGAGAGAGAAGAGGTAAGAGCGCTAACTTGCGCGGACTTCTTATGGAGATAGAATCTCCCGTTGCTACTCCGGAGGTGCCGAAGACGGAGGCTCCGGCGGCGGTCGCTGAGGTTGCAAAAGAGCCGGTTACTGAAGCACCGAAAGCCGCTTAACGCATTCATTCGCTTTGAGAAAACCCGCTGCAACGCGGGTTTTTTTGTATTTCACCCAAAATTTTTGTATAGTGTCCTGTAGCCAATATCGCTCTTATGAAGAAAGCTTTGCTTATCGGAAATTTCGGTGCTCAGAACGTCGGAGATGAGCTTATTCTGCAGGGTCTTCTCTCTGTTTGTGAGCGTGAGAATCTTGTGCCGATCGTCGTGAGCGCCGCTCCGAGAAAAACACGGAAAATGTACCATGTTCTTTCGGTTCCAAGGCTTCCCTTTGGGCTTCGATCCCTGTTTCGTAATTGGATTTCAACCTTTGTCGCTTACATGAAGTCCGATCTGGTGATTCTTGGTGGCGGCGGGCTTTTTGTCGACAGGCTCTGGAGAGCTCCGCTTCTTTGGTGGATCCACGGTGCGGTGGCCGTTTTTTTCAGAAAACCTTTATATCTCGTCGGACATTCGTTTGAACTCAAGAGCAGATTTTTCAGGAGGCTTCTTCGGTCTCTCTGCAGGAAGGCACGCTTTATAAGCGTGCGGGACAGGGCATCTTTACTCCTTCTTAAGGAGCTTGGGATTGCCCCGCAGAAATGTTTTGTTTTTCCCGACCTTTGTTTTCTTGCGCCCCATGAACACTCTGAGCCGAAAAAGTTTATCGGTGTTTCGCTCTGCAAATGGGGTATTGCCGAGGGCGATCTCGCCGTTTTATCTCAGTTTCTTTCACGCGTTGTCGGCAGCGAGTCCCTGGGCGTCAGGTTATTTGCCTTTCAGGGCGGAACCGATGATGATCTGAAGCTTCTCAAGAGTGTTCGTCGCGCATTTCCGAAAGGAGATTGTGAGCTTGTAGCTTCCAATGATCATCATTTTCTCCGGAAGTTCGGCGAATGTTCTTTTATTGTCGGGATGAGACTTCATTCCATACTTCTTGCCACATCTTTCGGGATTCCTTTCATTGCTATCGCTTATCAGGATAAGGTGCGAAACTGCGTTGATGATCTCGGGTTGCGAAAGTACTGTTTATTTCCGCAGGCGTTTCATGACACCGAACTCTTTTCTTTGTATAGGGATGCCGTTTCGGATAAGCGTTTCTCGAAAGCTGGACTTCAATTTGAACGTAAAAAGCGAGCGTTTCTTTCCACTATTTCTTCCTTTCTTTAAGACTTCATGCGTATTTTCAGGGGATTACGACCAAGGAGGAGGCGGACCCAGACGGTCCAGCGTGCGTTTGTTGCGGAACGCAGGCGTCTGCCTGTGTACAAGCGGGTCTGGTTTATTGCGTTTTTGTTTGTTGTTGGCGTTCTCGTCATTTCTTCCATCGCATATTTCGTTTTCTTTTCCGCCTTTTTCAAGATTACCGAAATACAGGTTGAGCATGACCGTGTTACCGTGCAGACGACGTTCAATCCTTCATTCTTTTCATCTCTCATTGGAAACAATATTTTTCTTGTTTCCGAGGCGGACGTGCAGAGTGTTGTTGCACAGATCAGCTCTCCGGTGAAATCCATTTCACTTCGGAGAAAATTTCCTTCAACGCTTGTTATTGAGCTCGTCGGGCATCCGGTGGTTGCCCGAACAAAATGGCTTGGCGGAGATTACTATATTACCGAAGATGGATTTTTGGTTTCCAGCAGCAGGGATGAGTCACTTGTGCTTCCTTTCATCACTCTCAATATCGTTTCCCAAAAGGTAACGGATGAAGAGGACACCAGTGAGGCCAGTATCCTTTCTTTTGGGCAGGTTTTCAGCGACACGTTTTCCGACAGAGTTGTGGATCCCCGGGATTTGCAAACCATTCTTTTGCTTCTCGAGCGTTTCCGCCAGGAGTTCGAGCTCGAGATTCTTGAGGCTTCGTATTCCCATGTGGCGCATGAGGTTGCCATCAGAACTCTTTCCGGCACTACTATTCTTTTTGATCTCTCCAAGTCTCTCGATAATCAATTCTACAAACTGTGGGCGCTTTCAAAAAAATTCAAGTTTGCCGATGGCAAGCCTTCACGAGTGGATCTCAGGATAGGGGAGGACAGAATTTTTTATACGGAGTAGCTTTGTTTTTCTCTGCTGTCGAATACTGATGGTGCGATTCTTTTTCGCAGTTCTTCCGCAATCAGGATTATCGAGGAGCTTAGGGTAACCACCAGCCATTCGATCATAGTGAGCCCGGATGTTTTGAAGAGTGTCTGGAGAATCGGAATTTCCGTAATGCCTATGACGAGTGTCACCGATATGGCGAGTGCGCCAAGGAGATGAAGATTCACGGGCAGTTTCACGATACTGGTTCTTTCGGAACGCGCGTTCAGCGCGTTGAAAAGCTGAGTCAGTACCAACGTCACAAAGGCGGCCGTTACCGCCCTTATCTGCATGATTGAACTTTCCTCCGGAAATGTTCCAAAGACCCATCCTTGTTTCGCGAGCATCCATACGTACACTCCGATTACAATTATGCTTACGAGCATTCCCATTCCAAACATTCGTATAATGAATTTTTTTTGCAGAATTCTTTTTTTCGGATTTCTCGGCGGAAGATTCATGATGTACTGCTCTTTTTTTTCAATACCCAAGGCGAGTGCCGGAAGAACGTCCGTTCCCATATTGATAGCCAGAATCAGAATGGCTGAAAGCGGGGAGGGGAGGAACATGATGATACTTAAAAAGATCGTGAGTACTTCACCGATATTGCAGGAGAGAATGAACCAGATGAATTTTTTCAAATTTTCGTAGATGCCGCGTCCTTCGGACACGGCTGTGACGATAGATGCGAAACTGTCATCCGTGAGAATCATGTTGGCTGCCTCCTTTGACACTTCCGTTCCGGAGATTCCCATCGCCACGCCTATGTCGGCGCGCTTGAGTGCCGGCGCGTCATTCACGCCGTCGCCGGTAACGGCGACGATATGTCCAAGTGTTTTAAGCACTTCCACCACTCGGAGCTTGTGTTCCGGTTTGATTCTCGCGAAGATGACGCTTCCTTTTCCGGACAGTGCTTTTTTCAGTTTTTCATCGCTCATATTTTCAAGCTCATCTCCCGAGATAAGCGGCGTATCGAATTTTGCTATGCCGATATTTTTACCGATCGCGAGGGCCGTCTGTCCATAATCACCGGTGATGATGATTATTCTGATGCCGGCGCGTTCGCACAGGCGAACGGCCTCTTTCACTTCCGGCCGTGGCGGGTCGATCATACCGGTGAGGCCTATGAATACCATTTTTTCTTCCGCCTGATTTTCACTTTCGACTGCCGAATGAATTTCTTTTTGTGCGAAGGCGAGAACGCGAAGTGCCTTTGCGGCCATCGTGTCATTTTTTTTCATGATTGCTTTTCTATGCTCTTCCGTCATGTCCACCTCTTTCCCGTCTATGAGAACTTTTGTGCAGATTGTCAGGATCGAGTCGGGCGCGCCCTTCGTCAGAACAAGTTTTTTCCCTTCGGAATTCACGATTACGCTCATTCGTTTTCTTACGCTGTCGAACGGGAATTCCGCGAGTTTTGTCGCTTCCCGTATCTGGATGCCGGTGTTTTTTTCTCCCTTGAGGGCGAGTGTGAGTAACGCCGCCTCGGTTGGATCACCTACGGCGCCCCAGATGTCATTTTTTTTCTCAATGGTTGTGTTCGTACAGAATTTACAGATCGAGAGCAATGAGATCATTGCGGTCATGTCGAAAGATTTGCCCATATGTATCATCCCGTCCTCCGGATCATAGCCTGAACCGTTTACTTCTATCGGTGAACCGTTTCCAAGTATTATCTCTTTCACGGTCATCTCATTTTTCGTGAGTGTTCCCGTTTTATCGCTGCAGATTACCGTTGTGCTTCCCAGCGTTTCCACGGAAGACAGTTGTTTTATGATGGCCTGTTTTTTGGCGAGTCTCTGTACGCCTATGGCAAGTGTGATGGTTACTATTGCCGGAAGACCTTCGGGAACCGCCGCCACGGCTACAGCCACGGCGAATAATAGTGAATCTATAAATGAATGCCCCTGAACTGCGTATCCGAGAATGAGGAGGACGGCAGAAATGAACAGGGCGATTTTTCCTATGAATATCCCCACGCTCTTGAGCTCTTTTTGCAGAGGCGTTTTGTCTTTTTTCGTACTTGATGTGAGGTGGGCGATTTTTCCGAATTCCGTGCTCATCCCTGTTTTTATCACTATCGCTTTCGCCGTTCCGTTCGCTACTCCCGTTCCCATGAATATGTGCGATTTTTCAGGTGTTGTTTCTTTACAATCTTTTCGTACCGGATCGGATTCTCCGGTGAGAACCGATTCATCCACCCGGAATCCGTTTGTTTCAACGAGTTTTGCGTCGGCTGCAACCTTATCTCCGGCTTCCAAGAACAAGAGATCACCCGGAACTATATATTTTGCTTCAATGCTTACCAATTTTCCGTCTCGAAATACCCTTGCCTGCGGTGAGACCATTTTCTGCAGGGCCTCAATGGCCTTTTCCGATTTATATTCCTGAATAAACCCGATAATTGCGTTCACGATGATGATTCCGACAATCATGTACACATCGAGCATCTCCTCAAAGTTGTTTTCCATGAGGGCGCTTACAAATGATATGGCTGCGGCCCCGATCAGCGTGAGCACCATAAAATCGGTAAACTGAGCGAGCAATTTTTTCCACAGTGGCTCTCTGCCAGTTTCTTTTAGGATATTCTGGCCGTGTGTCGACAGCAGGTTTTTGGCTTGCTCTGAGGATAAACCATTCATAGATATAGCTTATTCGTGTAATTATACCATTATTTTCGACTCTTGAGTAGCGTCTTGGGACACCGTTTCTTTTGCCTGTCCATTCTTTTGTTTCTCTTTGGTTTTCAAAAGTCTTGCTTTAGCATTTTTTCTTGAGTAGACTTTCAAAAAAGATGCCTTATCCGTGTTTTATGGGTGCTCTCCAGCGAGTAAAACATAAGTCGTTCACGTGGGTACATATTCCGGAGCCAACTCAGGCGGATTTGCAGTATCTTGCCAGAAAGTACCACTTTCATTCACTTGATCTTGAGGACTGTCTTTCGGAACATGAAAGGCCGAAGGTTGAACAGTATGATAATTATCTCTTTGTTCTTGTTCATTTTCCACTTTTTAATAAGAGGACGAAGCATGTTGATTCCGATGAGCTTAATTTCTTTGTCGGAAAAGATTTTCTTGTCACTGTAAACGGAGCGAGGCTTGATAACGTAAGCGAGGTTTTTCAGAGATGTAAGAAATCACAGAGAGTGAGGGAGATGTATATGGAGCAGGGAAGCGGTCATCTTCTGTATGAGATCATCAGCATGCTTTTCGACGATGCTTTTCCACTTGTAGACAGAATTAACGCCGATGTTCGACAGATCGAATCGGCACTTTTTGAAAAAGGACAAAGTGCCAGAGATCTTCTTTATGAAATCATGATTTTGAAGCGCCAGATTATTAATCTGCGCCGCATTATTCTGCCGCACCGGTCTGTGATGTTGGTTCTTGAGGATAAAGCGAAGTATTTCATTTCAGAACAGCTGGAGGTGTATTTTGATGATATCGTGGATAAGATCGAAAAACTCTGGGGCAATCTGGAAGCGACGAAAGAGTTTATTGAGTCGCTGCAGGATACCAACGAATCCATTATTTCCCATGCGACGAACAATACCATTAAGGTTCTTACGCTCATTTCTGTAATATTGATGCCTCTTACGTTTATCGCGAGTCTTTACGGCATGAATGTGCAGTTGCCGTTTCAGAATGAGGAGGCTTTCTTTATATCGCTTGTTATCGTTATGGCGGTCATTACACTTACCATGGCGATTATCTTTAAGATTAAGCGTTGGATGTAGGTCGGATTTTTTGCATCCCGTCAGATATTGCCTTACAGTATATTCAGACTTTTTTGCTTCGCCTTTTTTTAGCGAAATATTATGTCTTTTCAGCTTTTTAATACGCTTACCAAGAAAAAGGAGGTCTTTACTCCGCTTTCTCAGCAGGTGACTATGTATAACTGCGGTCCGACGGTTTACAGCACGGCTCACATAGGAAATTTCGCTTCGTATCTTATGGCGGACATGATCCGAAGGTATCTTGAATATAAGGGGTTTTCCGTGAAGCAGGTTATGAATATTACCGATGTCGGGCATCTTGTGTCCGATGCCGACAGCGGTGAGGACAAATTAGAAAAGGCTGCCAGGGAGGAAAAGCTTGATCCGCTTGCCATCGCAAAAAAATATGAAGAGATGTTCCATCGGGATAGAAAGAGGTTGAAGATTCTTGATGCGTTTTGCTATCCGCGCGCCAGCGACCATGTGGCTGAGCAGATTACCATCGTTGAAACGCTTCTTAAAAAGAAGCTTGCTTACGAAACGGCGGACGGGGTGTACTTTGATGTTACGAAGTTTCACAAGTACGGAGATCTTTCGGGAAACAAGCTGGATGATCTTGAGGCCGGTGCGCGAGTTGCCATTAATGAAGAAAAAAAACATCCCGCTGATTTCGCTCTCTGGAAAAAGTGTGTTGGAGAAAACGCGCATCATGTTCTTCGATGGAATTCTCCGTGGGGAGAGGGTTTTCCGGGATGGCATCTGGAATGCAGCGCGATGGCTATGAAGTATCTCGGTGAGACTATCGATATCCATACCGGTGGTGAGGATAATATTTTCCCGCACCATGAGTGCGAGATTGCCCAGAGTGAATCGTTTACGGGGAAAACGTTTGTGCGATTCTGGGTTCACAGGCGCCATATACTGGTGGATGGAGAAAAGATGAGTAAGTCAAAAAAGAATTTCTACACACTGGCCGATCTTGAGAAGAAAAGATATTCACCTTCTTCTTTCCGACTCGCCATGCTTTCAACGCATTATCGCCAGCAGACGAATTTCAGTTTTAAATCACTCGAAGATGCCACCAAGGCTATTGAGCGATTGCAAGAGTTTGTTTACGAACTTTCTGAATCGAAAAAAAATAACACAAGCGACAGAACGGGTGAGTACAAACGAAAATTTGAGGAATGTATGGATGATGATTTGAATGTTTCCGGGGCGCTCGGTGTTGTTTTTGACCTCATTAAAGATGCGAGAAAGATGCCCGAAGAATTTTCCCGGAAGAAACTTTTAGCTTTCTTTCAGGATTTTAATTCCATATTTGATGTTTTGAGTTTTTCGAAGGACGGAGTTTCAAATGAGATTGAAGAAAAAATAGCGCAACGCGAAGAGGCTCGTCGCATGAAGGATTTTAAGGCTTCCGATCGTATCCGCGATGAACTTCTTTCCATGGGCATTGAGCTTAAGGACACCCCCAAGGGGGTTGTCTGGCGAAGAAAATAATTCTCTATTTTTCATGCGCAAGGTTCTTGTTTTCTTTTTGCTTCTTCTGTTTGGCGTTGCCGTATTCACCTACGTTATCTGGCAGACGGGTGTTTCGCATATTGCCGACGCGATTTGTCGCGTAACGATTTTGCAAATGATTCTCTTCTTTTCCGTTTCGCT
This sequence comes from uncultured bacterium, assembly GCA_963775025.1. Classification (GTDB taxonomy): domain Bacteria; phylum Patescibacteriota; class Gracilibacteria; order JAUYGZ01; family DAOVYC01; genus CAVZHD01. The sequence continues at coordinate 285,822 of CAVZHD010000001.1, read as the reverse complement.
TCTTAATTTTGCATTTCTTACGTTTCGCTGGTGGATCGTTCTTATTTCACACGGACACTCCGTGTCTTTCTGGTTTCTCTTCTTTTCACGAATGGTGGGATACAGTGTTTCGTACCTCACTCCCGTGGCGCAGGTTGGCGGTGAGCCGTTTCGCATTTATCTTCTCAATGAGCGCAGGGGCATAAGTCTTAAGGAGTCCGCTTCTTCCGTTATCATCGACAAGATTTTTGAAATCGCGTCGCTCCTGTTTTTTCTCGGCTGCGGCGTGTCTATTATTCTTTTGAGGGGATTTCTATCCCCGAAGACTGAGGTGCTTCTTGTTTTGCTTCTTGTGGTTTCCGTATTTTTACTTTTTCATTTTTTCGTGCGGATCGTAAATGGTGCCGGATATTTCAGTTCGCTCTTTCGTTTTTTCCGCCTGTCGAGGATTCGTCGTATTGCCCACCTTGAGGAAAAGATTGTTCATACGGAACATTTCATTTCACATTTTTTCAAAAACTCGAAATTTTTTGTTCTGCCGGTGTGTATCGGAATTTCGGTCGTTTGTATGTCCGTTACCATTCTTGAACACTACATGCTCGCGCAGTTTCTTGGAATGTCGATGTCGTTTCTTACATTGTTTCTTATTGCGACCCTTCCCACGATTGCCTATATACTTCCGGTACCGGGAGGATTCGGAATGCTGGAAGGCGGTTATTCTTCCGTTTTCATGCTTCTCGGATTTCAGCCGGCGGCGGCCATTGCGATGGTGCTTCTCATTCGCGTGAGGGATCTTTTGTTTGTGTTCATTGGTTTACTTTCAGCCTCGCACCATGGATTTTGGCTACTTATAAAAAGCAGGAGCGCGAAAAAAGTGTTCCACATGTTGCGCTGATATTTTTTTTCATGCAGCTTGATTCACTCTGATTTTCACTAACCAGAGTTTTAGGAAAACCATTACAGCGAATATGACGAGAATGGCAATGAGCTTCTGAAAACTTTCCAGGAAGAGTGCTGTGAGTCCGAAGAGTGCGGAGAGCGTATAAATAATGAGCGCGGTTTTCCTTTCGGAAAGGCCGGCGCGCAGAAGATCATGGTGGAGGTGCTGGCGGTCGCCTATGAAAGGCGACTTTTTTTGCATTATCCTTCGGATTATCGTTAGGAGTGTGTCGAAGATCGGAAAGCCCATGACAATGAAGGCTGTCGCTATTTTTCCGCCGGCGAAGACGGCGAATAACGCGAGAAGAAATCCCAGGAATGTTGACCCCGTGTCTCCCATGAGGAGCCGCGGTGGCGGGAAGTCGAAGCACCAGAATACAAAGGCGCTTACCGCTACCGATCCGGAGAGTAATACAAAAGATGTTTGGTTGATGACGTGAAAATTCGGTCTGATTGCCAGGATGAAGAGGACTGTTGCCGCTATGGCGGCTATTCCACTGGCGAGTCCGGGTACTCCGTCGAAAAAGTTCATGGTGTTGATCATGCCTACGAACCAAACAATCAGAAAGAGTGCCGAAAGAACGCTGAGAGAAATATCCGGTGACAGGGAGATTCTGATAATGTCGAGATTGATGGTTCCGCCCAGAGGATTTGAGATTACGGAAATCTCGAATCCGGAAAATACGATAACAAGTGCGGAAATTGCCTGAATACAGAGTCTTACGAGTGGCGGTAACGAAAAGATGTCATCCAAAAAACCTGTTGTTGCGATTACCGTTGCTCCGATGAGCATTCCGAGCGTTTGCGTATTCAGCGGCAAGAATATCAGGGAGACTATCATGAAGCTTGCGTACAGAGCCAAACCTCCGGCGTAGGGGATTGGCTTTCTGGTGAGCCGGTACTTTTCCGGTTTGTCCATCAAACCGATTTTCGGGAATATCTTCAGGGCGAGAACAACAAGCGTAAGCGTGCATAGCGCGCTTACGCATAACGGAACGAGATATGGCTCAAAAATCTCCAGCATGAGTATTCGTAATTTACACGAGCTTCAACTGTTCCGGTTGGGAGTCGGGTTCCAGGTCTCTGTTAATGGTTCCGTAATTCATCTCGTTCTCATCGAGTATTTTTTCGTCGATGCCCTTTGTAGGATACTTTCCACTGAAACACGCCGTACAGAATTTTTTAACCTTCGATTTGTGGCTTTTAGTAGCCTCAATAAGGTCCGGTAGTTTCTGATAGAAGAGAGCGTCAGCTCCGATTTTCTTTTGAATCTCCTCCACGGTCAGTTGATTCGCAATCAGTCCTTTTCGTGACGGAATGTCCACGCCGTAGAGGCACGGACAAGTAAGCATCGGGGCGGCCGAGGCATAGTATACTTTATGAGCTCCCGCCTTTCGGACCATCTCGATGATCTGCTGTGATGTGGTGCCTCGTACAATCGAGTCGTCCACAAGGAGTACATTCTTCTTTTTTATTTCGTAGGGAATGGGATTGAGTTTGTAGCGCACACTCTTTTTTCGGAGTTCCTGATTTGGCATAATGAATGTTCTTCCGATGTATCGGTTTTTAATAAGCCCTTCACGGAAGGGGAGATTCAATGCTTGTGCGACGCCGTAGGCGGCGCTTCGCGAAGAGTCGGGGACGGGAATAACCACATCGATTGGGAGTTTTGCTTTTTTGATCTGTTTCCCAAGTTTTATACCCATTCTGATTCTTGCTTTGTGAACGGAAATTTTGTCGATGGTGGTATCGGGGCGTGCGAAGTAGATGAATTCAAATATGCATGGTGTTGTGGTTCCTTTTACGATTGTTTTCTCGTGAACCTTTCCTTCATTATCAATGAAGATAGCTTCACCCGCCTGAATGTCCCGAATGACTTCGAAACCGGCGATATCGAGTGCCACAGTTTCCGATGCGAACATGTAATCAGTTTGCATTCCGTTTTTTCGCTGACCGAAAATGCCCGGCTTGATTCCGTAAGGATCCTTAAACGCGAGCATGCCGTAGCCTGCTATGTATGCCACTACGGAATATCCTCCATGAGCTCTTCTATATACACTCTTTACCGCTTTCCAGATATGCTCGAGTTTCAGGTTTTGGATTCTCTGTTTCTGAAAACTGCTTCGCATAACGTTTAGGATCACCTCAACGTCGCAGTCGGAATCCACGAGACACTTATCACGATCAAACAACTCTTTTTTGAGCTGGTAGTGATTATATATGTTGCCGTTGTGCGCTATGCCGATTCCGAACGGGCTGTGACTGATGAACGGTTGCGCGTCTTCCACTCCACCGCCGCCGACCGTGGGATATCGTACGTGACCGATCGCAATTCTTCCTTTTAACGACAGCATATCGGGAGCATCGAATATTTCACGAACCAGCCCCTCACCTTTTTTCATGTGAAATCGATATCCGTCGAAGGTAAGGATGCCGGCGGCATCCTGGCCGCGATGCTGAAGCGCGATCAGGGCGTCGTATACGTCGACGGCCGCCGTGTCTGATTTCGCGTTATAGACTCCTACGAAGCCGCACATAAGGAAAAAGTAAAAAGTAAAAAGGAACTGGCAAGCTGGTAAGCAGTAAGCGGTAAGCAGGTAAGCTGGTAAGCTATCTCAATTATTTATTCAAGATTCAAAAATTCTTCTAGTTTTCTGAGTGCTGAAGTCTTTCAGCGGCGGTTACGAGGTTTTCGACGAGAGAGGCGACTGTCATGGGGCCCGCTCCTCCCGGAACGGGAGTGATGAATGAAGCTCTCCCGGAGACCTTTTCGAAATCGACGTCTCCCACGAGGCGGTATCCGCTCTTTTTGGAAGGATCCGCAATTCTGTTTACACCGACGTCGACGACGACCGCTCCTTTTTTCACCATATCTTTTGTAATCAGGTTCGCTTTCCCCACGGCGACGACAAGAATGTCGGCCTCTTTGGTGTGCTTCTTTAAATCTTTTGTGTAGTAGTGGCAGGTGGTGACCGTGGCGTTTCTGTTGAGGAACATAACGCTTAAAGGTTTTCCGACAATGTTGGAATGACCTACAACGACAACCTCTTTTCCCTGAATCTCGATTCCATATTCATTCAGAAGCGAAATAACTCCCTTGGGAGTTGCGGGGGGAAGGTGTTCGAACTCAGTACTTAAGAACATTTTTCCCAAATTGTAGGCGGTGAATCCGTCTACGTCCTTTTTCGGGTTGATGGCTTTGAAGATCAGGGGGACATTGATGTGTTTCGGGAGGGGGAGCTGGACGAGGAGGCCGTGAACCTTCGGATCTTCGTTGATTTCGTTGATGATACTTATAAGTTTTTCCTGAGTGACCGTTTCCGGGAGATTTTTCTGTTCATAGGTGATACCGACGGATTCGCAGAAGATTTTTTTCTGGCGGGTGTACGAGAGGGATGCGGGATTCTCGCCGACGAGGATTATGGTGAGTTTTGGCTGAATGCCACCCTTTTTCAGCGCTTCGATCCTTGGTCTGACCGATTCGAGGATCTTTTCAGCCGTTTTTTTACCATCAAGTATCATTTTTTTAGTAAAAGCGGGGTGTATTTTGTTCTTTTTTTTGGAAAAAATCAATAAAAACGCATATTTTTTGTGTTTTTTGCGCAAATTTTGCGCTTGTTACCCTTTTTTAAAGCTTCTGTTCACTTCCTTTTGAATATTTGGTATTCTTACCGGCAGCAGGGAATCTCCCTTACCTTCTAGACTTCAGTATATGAAAAGAAGTTTCAAAGTATCGATTGTTGCGGTTTTTCTGTTTACCCTCTCTCTTCTTCCCACCGCGAAAGCCGAGGGTGAGCTTATTGTTAACTTTATATTGCCGCCTGAATCGAAGGCCACGGTTACGGGAGTTCAGGGGGATTCGATTTTGGAAAATACGAGCGATACGATGCAGAAGAGTTTTACGGTGTCGCAGTCGACGCTTCGTGTTGATGGAGATTTTTTTGGTGCCAGGATTGCCATGCCTTCGTACTACATATATTTCCGTTCGCCCGTCACCATGAAAGTCCAGGATTATATGGAGCTGGACAGCGGAAGCATCTGGATACACACCATCGGGAGCGATCCGTCTTTTTCCATGAAGGTCGGGCCCTTACTTCTTAAGTCAAACGAGGCTGAGTTTCTCGCGTATATTTCTCCATCCCATGAAGATCTCGCCATAAAAGTTCTTACGGGGACCGTTGCCGTTTCACACTCGATAACCGGGCAGGAGATTACCGTTCCCGCGGAGCGTATGGTGCGTCTTGATTCGTATGGGTATCTTATAGCGCCTCTGCCTTTTGAACCTGATCTTATTGTGAAGTGGTGGGAGTTTGAAAATTTTGAAGAGTCATTGGCTCTTCCCGTTGCCGATGCCGGTGAAGATCAATATGTTTTGGAAGCGACGTCGGTTACTCTGGACGGACTCAATTCCGTTTTCAATGACGGTGATGTTTTTGAATGGACGCTTGCAGAAGGTCCGGTTTCGGAAGTCGTGTACGATACGGGTGATATCACCAAACCCATATTCACTCCGCCGGTTATTGGCGTTTACAAGTTCAGTCTTGTTATCGTGAGTAAGGATGGAATCAGAAGTGAGCCCGATACGGTTCGCGTGTTTGTCGGCGAGAATTACCTTTCTTCCGTGCAGTATTTCAATGATGTTTCCGCTGATGATCCGAAGAGTATCGGTATCAACTATCTTCGAAAACACGGGGTTGTGAGCGGGTATCGCGATGAGGTTTCCGGAAAAACTCTTTTTTATCCGAAGAGTCCGGTAACCAGGGCGCAGGTTCTGAAGGTTTTTTTCCTTGGAAGCAACATTGATGTTCCGGAAATCGCGGATGGCAGTGATACCGGGTTTTTGGATGTAGATTCCAAGCAGTGGTATGCCAAGTTTGTCCGCTACGCGAAAGATCAGTCGGTCATTCAGGGAAATCCGGATGGTTTGTATCGTCCGGATCAGACGGTGAACAGGGCTGCCGCGCTGAAGATTGCTCTTGAGATCAATCGCGTGAATACGAGCGGAATCGCCACCGATCTTACGTATGCGGATGTGCCTGCGGACGCGTGGTACAAAAACTATATGGCCTTTGCGTATTCGCACATGCTTTTTGATCCGGATAGTGACGGAAAGGTGAGGCCTGATGCCGAGATGACGAGAGACGAGGTTGCGGATCTTATGTACCGCCTGATTAAGGCGGGGCTTGTGGGGCAGAGGGGCAAGCTTTCCGGTTATGTTGTCGGAAGTGACGGCGCGAGCGCCGTTGCCAACGCGACCGTGCAGATCTTCACGACGAAGCAAAGCATTTTATCGCCGACCAGCAGGGGTGTTGACCCGCAGCCGTATCTTGAAGCTGATGCACTCCTTAAATCCGTGAATGCTTCCGCGGACGGAGGTTTTCTTGTGACGCTTCCCGTCGGTTTTTACAGTGTTCGTGTCCTTCCGGGATCCGATACGGGAAATCAGAAGAGTTTTATTGTTGAGGTGCAGAATCAGAAGACAACTTCGATTGTTCTTGAAACGCCGTAATGTGTGTTCTTTACAATACGGTTGATCGCGCCGATCTTTGGCGGTAGAGTAAAGCAAAATTTTTCTTTCATTCCATGGGCGTCAACAGGCACTATAAAAGGGTAATGGCAATGCAGGCGATTTTTGAGTGGGAACAGCGCGACAAAAATCGGGATTTGCGTGAAATCCTTTCGTACATCGTTTCCAATCTTTCGAAACAGAAGGCTCCGGAGGGGTTTGAAGTGTCTTTGACCGAGGGTGTCTCCACCTGTCTTCCCATGCTTCAGGCAAAGGTCATGCAGCACGCTCCGGGCTGGCCGCTCTATCGTATTGCGCGTATTGACCGCGCAATCCTGTACCTTGGCATCTATGAACTTCTGTTCACGGATACACCCGTCGCCGTAGTGATCAACGAGGCGGTGGAACTTGCCAAGGAGTACGGAAACGAGAACAGCGGAAAGTTCATCAACGGTGTTTTGAGCGCTGTGGCGAAGGAGAAAAAATAAACTATCCGATGTAACATATATATATGGTAAAAAAACTTGATCTCTTCGATCATTTTGAAAAGAAACTCGGGCTCACCATAAAAAAGCCGGAGCTTTTTACGCAGGTTTTCGTCCACCGGTCGTATGTGAACGAGTGCAAGGATAAGAAGATTGAGCAGAATGAAAGACTTGAGTTTTTGGGTGATGCCGTTTTGGAGCTGGTGGTCACGGAATATCTGTATCGGCATTACGATAATACCGAAGGCGAGATGACTAACTGGAGGAGCGCACTCGTGCGCGGGGAGATGCTTTCGAGGGTTGCGCGGGATCTTGATATGGGAAAATTTCTTTTCCTTTCACACGGGGAGGAGAAGGGTGGGGGACGCGAGAAGGATTATATTCTCGCGAATTCTCTGGAAGCGTTGATCGGGTACCTGTATCTCACGCACGGATACACGATCTGTCAGAACTTTGTGGAAGACCAGATTCTCATTCACCTGGATCAGATTCTTAAACGAAAACTCTATATCGACGCAAAGTCGTTTTTCCAAGAACAGGCGCAGGAAAAACTCAGTATTACGCCTGAGTATCGAGTGGAGTCGGAAGAAGGGCCGGATCACAGCAAGAACTTTACCATGGGCGCGTACCTTGGGGACAAGCTTGTTGGTACCGGTAAAGGGCCCAGCAAACAGGCCGCGGAGCAGGAGGCGGCAAGAGCGGCGCTCAAAAAGAAGGGGTGGTAAATCCTTACATCACTCTTCCCTCAATCATTCCGTAGATGATTTTTGTAACGTTGATTACAAGGCTGTAGGAAACCAGCACAAGCAGGAATCCAACAATGGACCAGATGAGCATCTGGTGACCTTTTTTTACGGCTTCTTCGTCGCCGCGGGCGCGGATGAGGGTGAAGCCGGCCATAATTATATAATATATCGCCACGGCTCCGGCGAACATGAAGAGGTATCCGGCAAATTTTTCCATGAGGGCGCCGAAACTTTCTTCGGCTGTTAGAATAGTGTCTGTTTTTGCGCCGATCTTCGGGAGGTTAATATCCGTGGTCTTGCCTATCGGAGTGTCGCTGATTCCCACCTCTGCCAAAACGTTTGTTACCTGTATTGATAACAGGACTATGGTGAGAACGGCGATTTTTGCTATTTTTTTCAGCATATTAGAATATTTTGAGAACATTTTGTACGAGAGCGTATGCGAGGGACATAATGAGCAGTCCGATGGCTGAGAATATGAGCGTTCTTTTTACTCTTGATCCCTCTTCCTCCGATTCCGTTTTAACGATGAGCCTTATGGCGCTGTACACTATCATTATGAGTGTCAACGGGGCGGCTATAAAAAATAATGCCGTTATTGCAAATTTAATTCCTGACGTTTGAATCATGAAGACCGGCACCTTCTGTCCCTCTATTTCCTGGCTCTGAATCTCTGAATTTGAGCCTGCCACGTTGGACTGAGCCTCCGGATCATATGGACGAAAGGGGAGAGGGACCTGAAGTCCCGTACTTGGTGTTTCCGCTGGTTTCGACGTATCCGCCGTACCCTCATCAAGTGCAGCCACTGATACTATTGCAATACTCTGCGTCTGCCACAGGCAAGCTATACTGAGTACAAAAGCAAGAGCGATAATGGAAATTTTCTTTCTCATTTTTTTTATGTAAATACAGTATTGATTACATAGATAATGGCGTACGAGAGCATTATCAGCACTATTCCTCCCACGGCCCACATGACTGACCTATGGGATTGTTTGATTTTTTCTTCATCACCCTGTGCCAATACATACTGAAGTCCGGCAAGGACGATAAAGAAAACCGCAAATCCTATGAAAACATTCGATGTCATGTTTATCATAGAGGCGATCGTTTCGAACACCTGATTCACCGTGTAGGCATCACTGTATTCTCCTTGTACCGTTGGCAGTACCTTCTTTCCTTCTTCCGGTTCATAAAAATTCGGCGGACTTTCCCCTCCTACATTTATTGCGAGTGTTGGAGAAATGAAGGGGATGCACATGAGGGCAAGAAGCGAAATGATTATCACTTTTTTCATGTTTTTTAACTAAAGAAGGTTGGATTGATGGTGTAGAGGATAAGTCCCGAGAGGAACAGTACTACCAGACCCGTAAGGGCCTGCATGATCTTTGTTTTTCCTTCCGTCACATTGTTCTGATCGCCGCCTCCGCTGGCTATCTGAATACCGCCCACCACTATCATCAGTACCGCCACGCCGCCAACAATGCCGGCGAGCCATTTGTAAATAATTCCCAGATAGTTGCTGATGAGATCTATTCCGGATCCTGATTCGCTGACAACGAAACACTCGGGGAAAGCTTTCCATGTTTCCTTCTCCTGAATAAAACTTCGTTGAGATAACCCTTTCTTGTTAGCCTGTATTGCCTTAAAAAGCTCCTGACAGGTGCTGACTTTCACACTGTCTAATCCCGGGACATCTTTTTTCTCAAACCCCACAAAACTCTCGGTAATGGGAACATACAGTGCGGGAGTTTTTGTTTCTGCTGCAAGAACTGCCGGGGAGAGGGCGAGAAAAAGAATGGTGATTACTATGAATTTTGTGAGGAGGCGAAACATGGGGAGGGGTTATTTTACTTTTTCCACTAGGAATCCATTATCATCGATCGTAAATTCTCTGTTTTTCGTTTTTAGTGTTAATCCCGTTGGAACTTCATTCGTTTCGAATATTGTTTTATATGAGAGCTTTCCTGCTGCATCTGGCTGCAGGGACGCTTCTATGTTGTCTACTGCTATTTCCACAGTACCCTTATAGTCCTTTCCTATTTTTAGTGACTTTGGTGCAATGCTTACTCCTGTTATTTTAATATTTTTTGCGTCAGTCTCGCGCAAATCGATCTCTTTCTCTGCACTTACATTGGTAAGCTCGAGGAAACCGATGGTTGTGTTTCCGGTAATTGTGATTTTTTTTGCGGATGAGGGGAGATTAACGCTAACCTTGCGGGCATCTGGGGCACCTGCAATTGTGAGCTTTGCAAGATTTATTGTTACCGCCGTTGCGCTTTGATAATCAGCTAGATTCAGTCTCATCGTGCCTGCATCGTCTTTTTCGAGTCCCAGTATTTTGCTTGAGTCAGCATCATCCGGCACCAGTTCGGTGCTTACCTGTTCAGATAAGCGTACCGCATTTTTGTCACGGCTCTCCAACTCGCTTGATTTAAGAAGTTCCGCTGATCTTGCGAGTTCTTTTTTAAACTGGGCGATTGGAATGAGTTTTTTTTGCAGTTCTTTTGTTTGTTCTGTGCGTTTTTCCAGCGTTTCAGATTGCAGTTTTTTTACATCTGCAATAATTTTATCGATTTCTGCTTTGGCCGAATCACTTTTTATTGCTTCCTTCTTTTTATCGAGTGATTCTATCACCGGTTTGATTTTTTCTTCTGCGCCACTTACTGCTGTCAACATTTTATTGAGAATTGTTGCCCATTCGCCGGTTCCATCAGCTTTTACATAGAGATCGTCTATCTCTTTTTTTGCAATGCTGTCTAACTTTATTCCGTTAATTCGTGTGAATAGGGCATTAAAATCTACTCCTGGTATCACTAATCCTGCATCGACCGCCTTTTTGAGGTTGTCATACATGGCATCTGCTTCTTGAAGCTCTTTTTTGATGCCTGCGAGCTCGATGAGTTTTGTCTGAAGCTTCTCTATTTCTAGACGACGTTTCTCTAATGTCTGTTTCCATACATTGAGTTCTTCAATCATTTTATTAATTGCATCTTTTTTGTCCGGAGCGAGATCTTGTAAATCTGTAAGGTTTTTTATTATATTATTGATATTTCCCTGAAAAGCATTGATCTTTTCTAACCTTCCATTAAGACCTTTGTTCCATTCGGTCATGGTCGTTGCCAAATCATATAGTACACCTTTCAATATTTCGTTTGGTTTTATTTCCTCGATTTTGTCTGATACCTCCTTGAATGCGACTCGGTCGCTTCCCATTGCGCCGGCTATTTCATCCACAATGCCTTTTCGTAGCTCTTGTGCGCGAGCTTCACATTTTGTGTCCATTTCCTGTTTGTTCTTTTCTAGTTCCTTTCGTAAGCCATCGAGTGCCTTGCTGTGATTTTCTGTTTGTTTGGTCATCTCTGTCATGACAGCGTGATCTGCACCATAATAATCGTTTTTTGCCTTGGATTCCTTTGCTAAGAGTTTCCCGTACTTTTCACTTATAATAATTGTTTCCTCGAGGTGAGTTTTGTTCTTTCCATGGTACCCTATCCATTCCTGATTTTTTGTTTGGTCCTTTGGTGCTTCTGGTTTGCTTTTTATTTTTCCGGCAAGCTCGTCTTCCTTCTTTTTGCTTTCAGCGCTGAGATTTATGATATCTATGAGATTTTTCAACGATTTTTCGAGCTCTTCTGCGTTGCGTGGTGGCAGGTTCGTTCCTCTGGCATCACTGAGAATAATATTCTTTAAACCTCCAACTCTTAATTCCCCGATGAGTTGATCATAGTTATACAGTTTGTCTTCCTTGTTTCTTGCCAGGAAATTTGTGGTCAGTCCCTTTGGTACGGATGAAAAATCTATGTATTCGATTGTTTTCTTTGGCGTAATTCCTTCCAGCAGTGCACCCGGGTTTGAGTGTCCCTTTGCTACGATTGTTTTTACCGAATGATTTTCCGGAAGCTTAAGCGTGGTGATTCTGTGGTTGAGCTGGAGCTTTTCAGCGGTTACTTTCGCCTCCGAGAGATCTAATGTTTCCAGTACTGAGCAGCGATTTTGTAATTGCAACGAGAGCGTGTCGTCCTTGATTTCCACGTCGCTCGAGAATTTGATTTTCTTTATTTTTGCTAGGACATCGTTCGATTCTGGCCTGGTCAGTATGTCCAGATTTTTCAATTTCACTTCTTCACCAACACTTCCATTAATTTCCATTATCCCTGCTATCACAAGGCCCTTTGGTATACCTGTTGCATTTGTGAGGGTAAGTGTTGTCAGCTTCGAAAGTCTTTCCAGAAAGTTTGCCGGAACACCGCTTAGATCGCAACCCGTAAGATCGAGGGAAGTTACTCCTGTTGGGATTTTGTCATGAATATCGGATATTAATCGAGGTCCCTCTACCTTAAGTGTTTTCGTCACATTGCCAAGGCTTGTTACGGTCTCTACTGATTTTGGTACCGTGAGATTAACAGCGGTTGTTTCAGTAAGATCTAACTGTTTAATGCCTGCAGGCAGTTTGACGTCATTCCCTTTGAATGTGCAGTTTTTGAGTGTGAGTTTTTCTATATTTTTTAGAGTTGCCAGTGTTGCTGTATCGATACTTCTTCCTGTGATCGAGAGAGAAATATCTTTTGTGGCTTCGGACATTTTTGTCAGCGGTTTTATGTCTACATCGCCCTTTCCCGTTATCGTGATGTTCTTTAGATTCGCAAAGTTTGCGAGCGAGGTTGGCAAAACGGAAACTCCTTCGAGTGTCTCTATGTTTGCTGCCGTTTCTTTGGGTATTTCTGTTTTTGCAAGATCAAGGTCTGTTCCGATTACCTTTGTTACTCCCTCCGGCAGGGTACTAAGCATACTTCCGACAATATGTACGTTTTTAAGGTCTTTGCAGTCGATTTCTGTAATATCTGTTCCGGCTAAGCTTACTTTTGCATTCAGTGTTGTTGCGTTTGCCGCCAGCGTCTCGACCACTTTCCTAAGGAGAGCATCGTTTATGTTTGTCGGATTGATCGGTGTGATATTGAACACTCCATTTTCATCCGGTCCGGTCATTTCGAACTTATCGTGGATACTTGTATTTCTCTCCAGGGCGTTTCTCATTTTATTTCCCGCTCCTATGGCGAGTTTCTCACGTACTCTGACCTCATCTGTTTTTGCATCATGTATTTCTCGCTGTTTTAGTTCGTATACAAGGTCCTCGATGTCGCCCATGAGTTCTTCAACTTCCGCGGGGATTTCTCTTTCCGCCTAATTCACTCAGAGATCTATAATTGTCCACATCCCAGATCTTTGCCCTTTTTCCCTCGTCCGAGAATACTATTCCGTATGCTGGGCCTTTTCCGGAAGTCGGTCCTATCTGAAGACCCTGTTTTTTCGACTTGTTTTTTATCTCGTCTGTTGCTCCATCGACGGGCTTAAGATCGTTTCGTCTGTTAACGTGAATGGTTCTTTCGGTTCTTCTGGTTCTTTCGGTTCTCCTGATTCTTTCAATTTTCTCGTGGCATATTTCTTGATAATGCGTATGGATGCGAGTCTTCTGTTTTCCGGTGCACTGTCCACAAAACTCTTTCCCCTCGCTATTTAGTAGTTTCCCGTTTATGGTAATGAGCTGATCCTGTCGGTCGTATGGGCTCTTGTCTTAGAATTTCTGCAATTTCTTCTAACTTCCAGCCTTTTGCTGTTATGCTGATTTCGTTCATTTGTATTTCTGCAGCCACAAGAGCCAGAAGTTTTCCGTCTCTTGCTTCATCCGCCTGATACGCGTCCGGATAGATGAGCTCGAGTTTTCGGATGTTTTTTCCCTTGAGTTGATCCACAAGATTTTCGTGGGTCTGTTCCAGCTCAATTTTCAGTGTGTCAACACTTGCGCCTTCTTGAATTTCACTTAGCACGTTTGCTATCAGATCAGGTGTGCTTTTCTTAAGCTCGATTCTTCCAAGCTGCTTTCTTGGGAGAGTGATTTTCTTGTCACGAAAATTATTGAGTACGATGGTATCGAACCAATTCCGTGAGATCAATGTTTTCGCTTGGTTTTGTAATTTGTACTTCGGTGTTGTCTGCGACGATACTGTCTCTTACTATTTCATTGTAGTTTCTATCAATAAGACATGCTTGGTTTTCCCAAGACAGGTCTTCGATTTTCTTGTCGCCGAGTTGTGGAAGATTTTCGAATACGAATCTTCCGCGCGAATCCGGGTTGTGATTGTAAATATCGAAAAGCTTTGTGTCCGCATCGAATTCCACTGGGCCTATAAGAGTTATCTTTGCATCCGGAATCATGAGCAGTGCGTCGACATTCTTTATTTTTCCGCTCTTGATTTCAATGTTTGTTATTTTCCCGTTAACAACTGTAATTTCTCCAATATTCGAAAGATCAAAGTTGTTTCTCTTGATGAAATCTCTTACGAACTCTTTTTGCTCCTCCCTTGTTACGTTTTCCATGCGTGCGTCCAAGCAATTTCATTTCCCCCGCCTCTTGTTTTTTCAATGTAGAGGAGCTTGTTTCGCATGCTCTCAAGGCCTTTCTTTACATCCTCATTACTTCCAATTTTCTTTGCATTCGTATCAAGAAAATCTCCTTCGAGTTCTGCGATGTGATTTCTTTCATCAACCGCGGCATGTACTCTCACAAATTCCGCGAGTGATCCCTTCATTGAGTCAGGGAGTGTTACATGCGGTGTTGTTTTGAGATTATCATGGAATGCTTTCAAAGCGTCGTACTCGGATTTCTCCATGAACATGTTTATGTCCTCATGGAATTCTTTGTTTCCACCCTCTTTTCCTTCCACTCCAATATCAAAACCCTTTCCTGCCGATTCTCCGCGGATTGCTTCCGACAGGCGTTCTTCACGTGCTGAGTTTTTTCTCTCGTCTTCAGTCTTTCTTACCATTCTTCCGGAAAGCATTGTCGCGAGCGCGTCCATATCCACATCGGGTTTTGGTACTCCCTGATGGAGTGCTATCATTTTGCCGCCGCCTTTTATTTTTTCGAAGGTAATCACATCGAGCGTGCCGTCTTTGTTGTAGCCGATGAGTTTTAGATATTCAGTTCCATTTGTATCCGTGAATTTGTGAGCCGTGAGGCGTGTGAGCGTGTTGTGGTTGTTGAGGTAGAGAAGTCTGTTCGCCGGGACTATGTCAAAGATTCCCAGCCTCTGGTTTCGGACATGCAGGCCGAACTCCTTCATAAGCGACAGATTATCCGTGTCGATTTTAAACGGTTCCGCGCTGATGTTTTCGGTTCTCCTATCTGTTGTTCTTTTGCAGAGGATGCTCATAAGTTCTTCGATACTTTTCCCCGTCACTTTTCCGAGATTGTAGAATATCCAGTTTCTATCTGGTGCCGGTCTATCCGGTTTTGGTTCGCTCTCGATTTTTCCACTTGGGGTTAGAACAACTGTCAGTGCTATTTCGCTATCGTTCCATTTATCTGTTATTTTCAGTGTTCTGTTTCCAGGGGTATTTTCATCGGTTTCGGCAATATCGAGTCTTGGCGATTTTTTATTATCGCTGGGCAGTATGTAAAGCGGTTTGATTTCCACCTTCGCCGCACCCGGTCCCTTGAAAAACAGAAGACCGTTTTGTCGGTCCAGTACCATCTGTTCCTCCGGATTATTTCTGAATGCCGCGAGCGCTCTTGTGAACGGAACAAGATTATTGAGAGCGATGTCACCTGCTTGTATTCCCTCCATGTTGGCAACTCCTTTCAGTTTGCTCTTGAGCTTATCCATGTTTTTCTTACCCAAAGAGGGGAGTGCGCCCGTTTCAAAATCCACCTCTCCGTAATCCACATTGAGCGCTTCGGCCATATTGCCGAGAGCTTCTGTTTTTTCTTTTGCGCTTTTGAAATTCTTTTTGGACTTCGCTCGTATCAGCCGTTGCCATAGCCATGAGCTTGTCTATTTCGGCGAGAGATCCACCTCTTATTGCATTCGGATCTTTTTCCAGAGCTTTTATGAATGTCTTGACGTCTTCAATAAGTCGTCCGGTTACCATGTTTTTTGCTGTATCAAACTGTTTTTCTACCGCCTGAATCTGCGTATCCATCTCCTGCATGTATTTGTCGAAATCCGCAAGCGCCTCTCTCTGAAGACTCTGGGGGAGTTTTCCTATCTTTTCGCGCACTGATTCGTTGGCGTCTACAATTTGCTCGCTGAGTTTTCCTCTTTCCTTACGCATCTTGTCCAGTGGGCCGCCCATTGATTCGACCAGATCGAGTTTTGAACTCTCGTCTGCCGACATTTTTTTGTTTTGCTCTGTGTACTCGACTGCGCCTCCGTCAAAAACAAACCTGCTGTTCAGGAAAAGCGGGGTGTGGGTGAGCGATAATTGCAGGTTTTTAAGCATGGGCTTTTTTCTTACATGTTTTCAAGAAGTTTGCTGATCTCTTTGCTTTCCTCGTGTTTTTCCGCCGTTTCCGCCTTCTTTCGAAGCTTCGGAAGTTCTTTTCGCGCGAATTCTTTGATCTTCTTGAGTCTCATCTCTTCAAGTTCGATAAGTTTCGGAAGAAACTTTTTCTCCACGCGTTCAAGATCTTTCTTCGCTTTCACGAAAATGGCCGCGAATTCCTGTTTTTGCTTGGAATTCAGCGCTTTCAGGCGCTGTATATGCTCTTTTTTCTCCGTTTTGCTCAACGTTTCAATGTTCTCTATGAGAGATCGAATCTGAGCGTCCGTCAGTTTTTTCGAAGGCATGATGAGAGTGATAAATCGTATTATTATATCACAAAAAGAGGGGATTTGGAAGGGGGACTGGGGGCATGTCCGTAGGGACGCGATTAATCGCGTCCCTACGACAAACACTCGCGTCCCTACGACACACCATCGCAGGGGCAATTCACGAATTGCCCAAATGTCTCCTCAATGCCCCATCCCGGCCGATTCATCATTCGTGCCTTCTCTGCAGAGCTCGTATGGGCAGGAAAGAGCCGGGATCTTACTCGAGCGAAAAGCGTAACAGTTAGACCCCGGATCTCTTTTGACTTTCGTATCGCAGAACTCCGGCAGACTCGATCGTCCGGGGTGGGCTACGGGGGGAGTTTTCTGTATCGCAGAACTCCGGCAGACTCGATCGTCCGGGGTGGGCTACGGGGGGAGTTTTCTGTATCGCAGAACTCCGGCAGACTCGATCGTCCGGGGTGGGCTACGGGGGGAGTTTTCTGTATCGCAGAACTCCGGCAGACTCGATCGTCCGGGGTGGGTCTGAGGGGGTGGCAATTCACGAATTGCCCAAATGTGCCGCAGGGGCATGCCATGGCATGCTGCTACGGAAATTCTACGAATTTCCCATGCGTGTTTCCGCGAGAGGGTGATTCTGGCGCGATTCGTGAATCGCGTCTGCCGGAATGCTTGAACTCTAGAGCTTACGGCTTATCAGCTTACCGCTTACCGCTTTCTCCTATGGAAATTGAAGGCGTAGAAGGAGAGGGTGGAGACCGCCAGCATGAAGGCGATGAGGTAGGGGTTTACCTTGCCGGACTTTGCGGCGAGGTGGAGTTTGGTTTCGGTGTACTCGATGGTAACCGGGACGGTTGCCGAGGGGCCAAGGGAACTTGAACCGGAGGTTTGGACGGTAATCTCGTAGGATCCGGCAGGAAGTTTGGGAAGCAGGATGGAGAAAGGTTTCTGGGAGAAGCTTCGGATGTTTACCGAAGCCGCGTCCACCGTTTCTTTCGTTTCCGCGTTTCTTATAACTGCCGTTATCATTATGTTTTCCGTGAGGAGTTTTGACTTCAGTGAGCCGAAGACCGTGAGTCTTTCATTTTTATTCATTATTGCCCCTACCGGCAACATTCGTTTTCCCGAGAGGTGAATCTCGTATTCATTCAGTGAGTCGAGCGAGAAGTCGAGATTGCTTCTGCCGGTATCCATGGAGATTGCGGAAACTTTGGTAACCGCCTCTTTTTGCGTGGCGGAGATTTCAAAGTTTTTGCCGTCGAGTTCTTCCGGCATGCTGAACGTGAATGTTCCCGTTGAGTCGGTCATAACTTCCGTTTCGTACAGGGTGGCACCGGAATCGGTGCTTATTACCTGTATTTTCACCTCGGAGTTCGGTGCGCCGTTGCCAAGGATTTCCGAAGAAAGATTCGTAAGCGTTTCGTCGTTTTCGATATTCACGAATGAAAGTCTTTCGTTACCGCCTATGGCGAGCGGGTCTGTTCCAAGGAACAGCACTTCGTTTCCGTCCGTGATGCCGTCAGAATCCGTGTCCGCGTTTTTCGGGTCTGTTCCCAGGTCCAACTCCTGATCGGTCATGAGTCCGTCGCCATCGGGATCGAGAATGGCGTTCATGTTTTCCGGATTCTTGATGATGGCGAGCAGTTCGTCTTCGGTTATCGCTTCACCGGAGAGTAGTTTATTCAAAAGTCCCGCCTGCGATACGTTCACAAGTGATTCTAAGTCCTTTTGTACCTCGGATGCTATGGAGGAGGTGAGAATCACCGGGACGGTCTCCATAAGACTTCCGTTCGCGAAGGTCAGATAGACAGTGTTTGTTCCGAGAGGATTTTTTAATGTTACCGTGATCGGTGTTCCCTCAAATTGCTTCCACTCGTTTTCACCTTCAATGTCTCCGCTCACAAAATACCATCCCACATTCTTTACGAGCGGCAGAAGTGTCGCCGTTTCGGTGAATTCCGTTCTGATGAAGTCAACCGTTATAACTTCCGGTGCCATCTGGTTTGCTTCGTAGCCGCGACCGACAAGAAAACATACGAACGGATACGAATATCGTTCGTTTGTTTCCATATCCGTGAGTCTGAATGCATAACAGCGATGTTCGCAGAGTGACGGGTCGATGACTAAAGGATGTATCAGTGTTCCCGCTTCATCTACCGCAATATTCTTTGCGTATGGCCTGATATCGGCATTTTCATCCATGCATACCAGTTCCGCATATTCGTCTTCGTTCATTCCGTCTATCTGCTCAACCGTGAACGAGCCGACTTTCGGCACGTCTGAAAAATCGTACTGCGCGCGGCACGTTTTTTCGGAGCTCATTGAAAGAAGAATGAGCGCGAGTGAGACCAACAGCGATTTTTTCAGCAGATCTTTTTTCATTTTTATTCTTTTTTCGTGAAGAGTTTTTGTACGTCTCTGGTTTTTGGAAGAAGTTTTCGTATATCTATGGCGAGCGCAACTCCGAATATGATCACGAGTGCTATTTCCACCATGTTTTCAAACAGGTAGTTTCGTATTTTGCTGAAAAGTGTTTCTTCCGCTCCCGCGGCTCTCATGACTATAGGCAAAACGTCTATGGTCGCGCTTTCCGGAAGAGCGTTTCTGCGTATGAGCGCTTCCAGAATTTCCGGAAGATCTTTTTTGCTGTAGCTCCCCATGCCCGCAAGATGAGGCGTAGCGAAAGCTATGCCCTCGGTGCCACGTATGATTATAGAGCTGTCGAAAATACGTTCTTTTATTTCTGTTTCCTGCATGGCGAATCGATCTCCCGAATCGTCTTCGTTCAAGATGTCTTCATTGCCGAGTTCTTTCTTTCCGGCTATGAGTTTGCATCTGATTTTTTCGCAAACCATATTTTCCGGAAGCAGCTCACCCGATTCCGGATCGCATTCTTCGCCGTAATTTTCTTCCACTATTCCGTTTCCGCAGAAAAGAAGCGGATCAACGGCGTTGCATTCCGGTGAGCATACTTTTTCAGCCGGATTAACACCTGCCGGAAATTGCGGTTCCGCAAGCGGATCGCATTCTTCACCTATGAGTTCATCAATAATTCCGTTGCCGCAGAATCCCGTGAGACCTCCTTTGTTTTTTTGTTCCACGTAGTAATCCTCCGTTTCACCGGTGATCGGGAATGCCGTGAAGCTTCCGTCCCAGTTCAGGAAGGGGATATCCGATAGAGTGAATCGGAACCATACATTGCTTACGTATTGGCCTGTTGTGATAGGAATGATGAAGGCCCTGCTTTGTCCTGCAGTCATGTTGTATGGCGGCAGGCTCACATCAAGATTTTTTATAATCCACTCGCCGCTGTCTTTCCACGCGTTCTTTCTGTTCCAGTCCGCAAGCGCGTTTATGTAATACGGCGGTGACATTCCCGCCGGTACGGTCACTTCCACCTGAATGGTGCCGGTGCCGTTCGGACTTAAGCTTATAAATTTCACTCCATCATCCTTTTTGTCCAAATCCACCATGTTCGGTATTGCTTCTATGGTTTTACCGTCACCTTCGGTGACGAGTCCAAGATAGAATCCTTCCGGATTCTTTGGATGAGCTATCCATCCGGTACTCGGATTAAACGGATCGGTCGAGTAGAACGGATCCGGTGCATCGCCGTAATCAAAAAGTCCGTAGTCTTCCGGTTCCGGTGTTTCTCCCCACCATTCCGGTGGCCAGTATAGAGTTGGATCAATGTCGAACGGAATGAGGAATACTTTGCAATCCGGTGTGCATCCCAAGGATTCCTTTGGATATTTTGAATATATCGTATTATATGTCGGTGATTTTCCCGGGATACAGTCCGGATTCGGAAGTTCCCAGCACTTTAACGCTGTACCGGCTGGTTCCGGTCCCTCTCCTGCATATGTTTCAACTCCGTTTCCTTCTTCCGATGCTCCGTATATGTCTGTTCCGAGGCCAAAGGTGTCTGTTCCCATGAGCGCATCAATCACTAAGGGGTTTATGCCTCCGGCCGCTGGCGATATGACGGAATAATCTTTCCGTGCTCAATGTTGCTTTTCCGCCGTCGACTGCGGAAAAGCGCCCACGAGCGCAATGGTTGTTCCTGCGGGAAGTGGTGCGAGTGCCGTAACAGAAACGTATCGGTGCCTACGAGAGCCGATGCTGATATCGGTATGTTTGTCGCGCCTGCTATGTGTGCATTTGCGCTTGCGAACCTCCGTAGCCGCCTGATTCGGCGGTGGCGCTGCGAATCCTGCCGCCACGGTTGCATCGAAATCGCTGATTTTATCTTCGGCCGAGAGCGCTATGGTGAGCACTGTCGGCAGTGCTCGGAAGTACGGGTATGCGTGATCGGTCCTGCCGGCACGTAACTGTGAAGTGGTTCCCGCTTGTGTTATTCGTCGGCCGAAAAGCAAAGCCGTATCCCGTGTACGCCGTCGATACTGTCGACAGTTTGAGACTGAATACCCATTCGTTAGGTTGTCTGCCGGGTGAATCATCGTGATCACATTATGATATCCCCCCACGCTTGGTTTGGAACAGGAAGCCGTCTGCCATGGGTTGTGTGGCAGACTCGAGTACGTTGCTCACGCAGGCTTCCGCTCCGAGGAGCAAACTTTCCATCCGTTTTAATGCAAATGGTGCGCTGTGGTGATATGTCTCCCGGCCGCCAATATTCCTTCCACAATAGATATTCCGCTTCCGACATCGGGGCCGCAATGAATTGTGGTGCCGAGCTACGGATACCACATACCGTCGCTGTTGTCGGCACAGTGCACGCACCTGTTCCTTAAACATTGTTACCGCTCGAATGCCATGTTCGTTGGCGTTCCTATTGGAAGAGTGATACTCCAAGGTACATGTTGGCCCTGCCGGGGGAGTGAACACATTCATAAAGCATTCACTTCCTCTACATTCTCCCTGCGGTTCCGAAGTTTTGTATTCGAAACCTTTGTACTCGTCCATGGTCGGGCCGATTCCGTGTTTATTGAAAGCGTTGAGAATCTCCTGCAGGTGCGGAGTTCCGTTGTGCACGTTTCTGTCGTTATCATCCGCAAGGATGAGGCTATAGAGCATGTCTTCAAACGACTGCGGGTAGAAAAAGAGCGCGTCGAAGATCAGTTGGTCGGCTGTTTCCTGCCCGAGTTTTTCACGCATGTCCCAAAGCGCTCCGGAGATGATGAGAGAATCCTGATGCAGGTTTCCGGTCCAATCAGAATGGAGTGTGAGATTGTTCTTTATGTTTCTTACGCGCGCCAAGCTCTGCTCACCGAAAAGGGGATCATTGTTTTTACTTACGGCGAAATAGTCCGCCAAAGCTTCATTAAGCGCTCCGCTTTCGGAGCCGGGGATATTTTTAAGATAGTAGATTGAGTTTACCGCTCCATGCGCGTACTCGTGATAGATCACGTCGGAGGATAAACTGAAGTTTCCGTTTCCGCATCCGCCACGCCCGAGCTCGATGGTATGAAGTTTCGCGTTATACCATGAGCCGCAGCCTCTAAGATACGCATCTACAAGGCTTGAGTTCACGGTGACGGAAAGTTGTTTTTCATTTTTCTTCTGTCCGAGTGATGCGAAATAATTTTCGATGCTTCCCACGTGATAGAACACGTTGGTTATCGGGAGCGATGACATGGTGCGATCGAGAATATACTCGACGGCATCAAGAGTCGGCTGGAATGAAAATTCCGGCATGTATTCATCGTCCGTTCGCACGATGTAGGTGGGGGATTCGAGTGTGACGTCAAAATTCCCAAGCACTTCCAATATTGCTTTTCCCGCTTCATCGGTTACAAAGAGTTCATCTTTTGTGGAAACGAAAATTTTCGGAAGTGGCAGGTATTCCACCTGGCTTGTCGCGTGTTTCGGGAGAACGGCACCTTTGATAACTACCGGCACATACTCCGCGAATGAAATTTCATTGTAGTAATTCAGGAGCTCTCCGTTTTCGGCATCGATGTACACCGTCCATTCACCCATCGGGTTGAATGTGGAGAGTTGTACGCGGTACGCGAGTTTCTCCTGGAAGAGTGCCAGCTTGAGTTCCATCAGCTTATCCGTCATGTCGTTCCAGTAAATTTTCTCTTTCGCGATCTTTATCGCTCTCTTCTCCGTGATTTTCGGGCTTGTACTTGTGTTCGGGAACACCACGTTGTTGGTGATCGATACCACTGACCCGTCTTTTCTTAAGACTACTGTTGAAGTCGCGTCGTCGACGGGAAGTCCGTTGAAATTTTGCGAGAGTTCAACAAAATACAGTCCATTTCTTTCGCGCACTCTCGATACATCGAAATGAATAAACTTATCATCTTCGATCCCGAGTGATTTCGTGTTGTCCAAAAATACCTTGATCGCCCTGAGTCCGGCGTTTTCCATGGATATCTCTTCCTCTGTTTCGGCATTCTTCGTATTTCCCAACAGGCGTTCAACCTTGTTTCCGGAAGATACTACGAGATTGCCGTTTTGTTTCTGAATGTTTCTTATTTTTCTTTCGCGTACAACTTTCTTTGCAGTCTTATTTGCGAACGCGTTATCAAGTTCGCTTTTCAATGATTCTATAAGTTCTTTCGTTGTCCGGATTCCGTCGGCCTCTTTTTGCATCATGTTCTGGATTCTTTCCAAAACCACGCGCTGCTGATCCGTGATGCTTTCACTCTTCAGAAGATCCGTAATAAATGACTGTTTTTCAGCAATGACATCCGATTCCGCGTAAATGCTCTTCAGCTCCTCATCGAGTTTAATGGCTTTCGCAGGGTCTTTTGTGCTTCCCGCGACATACGATTCGTTAATCTTCTTTATGATCTCGTTCCACGTATTTTCATCATCAAAAAGTTCGTTCATCACTTCGAGCGAGCTTTGGGATTCGTTTATTTCCTCCGTTATTTCCGGATCCTGCGCGAGCGAAAGCTGCGCGCCGAACAATGCTGACGGCACGAAAAACGACAGCACAAGCAACGTGGAAAATTTCGCTAATTTTGCGTGAAACTTCATCTTTTTTTGTGTATTTTTGTGTTATCTCATTATACACCAAAAACGGCTTGGTAACAAGCCGTTCGGGGCGTGAAAACCGGTATGTTTTTAGCTTCCGCTGACGCCGGAAATGGAGTCGCCGATAGTCTTAAAAACAGCGAGAAGCTTGTCTTTAAAGGCGGTAACGGTGGCAATGAGCGCGATAGCCACCAATGCTATGATAAGTGCGTACTCAGTGAGCGACTGCCCGCTTTCGTCCCGCAAGAATCTTCTGATTCCGTTCATACGCGTGTGGTTAAAAAATACAATGTTTACCGGAACATTGTATTGGTGCTGCGGTCAGTTACTAAGCGCGATCTTTGAAAATTTCATTTTTCCATCATGAAATTATTTTCCGAGCAGCTGAAGCAGTCCGGGGGCCACATAGATGACGAGCAGTGCGGGAAAAATACAGAATACCAGCGGAAACGTTATTTTTACGGCGGCCTTTTTACTGAGAAGTTCCGCACGCTGCCTTCTTTGGGTTCTGATGAGTTTTGACTGAATATCGAGTGTTTTTGCCATCGATGTTCCCAACGCTTTTGCATGATTCACTCCGGCTATCAGATTTACAAATTCCTCCACATCGATTCTCTTTTTTAAGAGTTCCAAGGATCTTTCGAATGGGATCCCGTATCCGTTCCAATTCTTCAACAGGGCAACTTCTTTTCCCAGTAATGTTTTCATGGTTTCTCCGACGTAAAAAAACGCGTTCTCTATGTTCATGCCCGCATTTACACAAATGCTTAAGAGATCCATCATGTATGGCAGTTCTTTTCGCAGTGTTTCCTTTCGTTTTCTTGAGAGTATCCGAAGCGATACATATGGCAGCATAAGGGCGACTCCCGTAAGAGTCGCCATCCAAAAAATAACCATCCAGTCCATGCTGATACAAAGTGAGTACGCAAGGATTGCAAGTGACGCCATGAGTACCGGCATCTGCATGAGTCTTTTCAGTTTCTCGAAATTTGCGTCCGGACTGTACGCATACAGTAGCGATTGCATGTTCAGTGTTTTGCATACGGTGTTTACTATGAGGCCGGGGGCGAAACATTCCAGGTTTATTCCTTTTGTTTTTATCCAGGTCCATAATTTTGACAGCGATTTGTTTTCCGATCTGTTTTTTGCCTGTGTCAGTCCCGGACTTTTGTGTACGTCCACTATAAAACAAAGGAAAGATGCCAGAAGGCACAGTGTTGGAGTGGTCATATGGGAAGTGATGTGATTTTTCGAATGATGAAAAAACCGATTATTTCCAGTATTACCGATGCAATGAGCAGGAATTTTCCCGGCGTGGTGTGTATGAGCGGATCTATGTAGTCCGGACTTGCCATGTAGAATATACAAAGCGATGCCGGCCACAGGGCTGCCAAGATATAACCGGAAAGCCTTCCCTGGGAAACCGCGTTTCGCATTTCCGTTTCCAGCTGGGTCTTTTCCCTGATCGTCTTGCTGAGTGTCTGATAGAAGGTGGCTATGTTGCCGCCCTTTTGCATCTGGATGAGCGTACCGTCAGCGAAGAAATTTATTTCTTCCATGCTCCACTCGTTTTTTAACCGTTGCAAACTTTCCTCCAGATTTAAGCCTACCGACATGTATGTTGTGATCTTTTTGCATTCCTGTGAAATTTCTTTCGGGAGATCTGACGCTATAAAGATGAGACTTTGATGAATTGAATATCCCGCCTTGAGTGATGACGCCATGGCATCGAGAAGGAGGGGGATTTGTGATGGTAATATTTTTCTTATTTTCCTTCTTCTTATTGTCTCTACGATTTTTTGTAGAAATGTATCCGGTATTTCCGTACCACGATTATTCTTTCTTCTTTTGTTTGCGGGGTTACAGCCCTGCAAACGTGTTTTAGAGAGATCCCGTATCGACAGCACCGTTTCTAAGATTACCACCGTGATTATCAGCAGAACTGCGGCGCTCACGAAAGTGAGCGCCAACGATTCCGTGAGCGGCTCTGTGAACAGTGCGTGTACCGGAAATGTGAACGGAAGTACCATTGCCGGATGTTATGCAATACATTGCTTCACCTCGTACTCTCTCGTATTTGTTTTTATCACCTCCGAGATACTCCGTATTTTTCTCTGCCCGTTTGTTAAACGTTCCTGGTACACAATGAGATCTATGGCACTTATGATTTGCTGACGAAGTGCCCGAAGGGGGATATCGACGTTTCCCATGAGCGCCATGGTTTCCATGCGTATCAACGTTTCTTTTTCGCTATTCGCGTGAACGGTGCAGAGAGATCCTTTGTGTCCCGTGTTCATAGCCTGAAGCATGTCTAAACATTCTTCGGCTCGAACCTCGCCGATGATGATTCTGTCCGGCCTCATGCGAAGAGCGTTTTTCAGAAGCGTTCTTATGGTAACCGCCCCCTTTCCTTCCAGATTCTGCTGTCTGCTTTCCAGCGGAATTCTGTGCGGGTGTGAAGTTTGTATTTCCGCCGCATCCTCTATGGTGATGATTCTTTCGTATGTCGGAATTCTGTTTACCAGTGCGTTGAGCGTGCTGGTTTTTCCGGAACTCGTTCCTCCGGCGATGACGATATTCTTTTTTTGCGTTACTGCGTTGTCGAGATATGCAAGCATGGGTGCATCTATGGAATTTTTTTGCAGCATGTCCTCCAGCGAAAGTGATTTTTTCGGAAACTTTCGGATGGTGAGCACCGGGCCGATGCGACTTAGCGGTGAAATAATGGCGTTTACTCTCGATCCATCGGGCAGTCTCCCGTCCACTATGGGGCTGCTTTCGTCGATGCGCCGTCCCAGCGGCGCAACGATTCTGTTGATAATGTGAATTATCTCCTGATCGGAGCTGAAGGTTACGTCAGACCGCTCGAGTCTTCCCTTGTTTTCCACAAAGGTCTGTTCTTTTCCGTTCACCATGATTTCGTTGATTTCAGGTGATCGCAAAAGTGCTTCAAGTGATCCAAGACCAAACATGCGTTCAAGCACCATTTCCGTTACCGCCTCTTTGCTCTTTTGCGATATCGTGTATTCGGTTATCAGCATTTCTGAAATTATTTTTTTTGCAGTCTCTTCAGAAACTTCTTTTTTGCATGTAAATACCGTTCCGGATTCCGTGATCCGGCGGAAAATTCTTTCCGCAATTTTTTTCAGAAGTTGCGTATTCATTTTACACAGATGTCAGTGTGTGAATTTTTGATGCCAATGCCACCATCGCTTTTTTCAGCCGGTTGTTTTTTTTCATCATGAACGGTGTTTTGTGAACCATATTCCAGATTATTTCTTCCGGGGCGCTCGGAAGAGCGCCAATCACTTCATAGCCGGCCAGTGATTCCGTGTTTTTTCCGCCGAGGCACTGATTGAAAACTATGAAAGTTTTTTTTCTTTGGTCATTGCCTGTTCGCGAAAGAAACTCCTTGGTTTTTTCTTGAGATGCGCTATCCGTATTTGTGAAGATGATTTGTAATGCGGATCTCGATGTGAGTTTTTCGATATATTTTTCCGGCATATTTGAATCTACATCGAGAATCACCGTGCTATGTGTATCTTCCAAGAGGTCGAGTAACTTGTTCATCTCCTCCTCGTCTTTTTCCGAGATACGTGTTGAATATTTTGGCGATGGCAGCGCATAAAAGTTCGCGTATTCATGAAGACAGTTCTTCAGCCCCTCCTGCGCGGCGTTTTCTTTGCATATCAGATACATAAGCGTAGATGCGTTTGTGTCTTTTTGCGGTTGTATGTAGCAATGGAGATCCGGATATTTTGATAATTGCAGGATGACCGGTTTTTTCCCCATGGTCATTTGTCCGTAGGCGCATGCAAGATTTAACGACATTATCGTCGTGCCCGCGCCCCCTTTGATATTTCTGCAGAGAATGATTCCCATCAGCTTCTTCCGTGAATGGTACAGTGCATTGCGAGCCCCAAGCTTCTTGCGAGCATTATGTTTTTCGCCTCCTCTTCGGAAACCGATATAAGTATTGATGTATTTCCCGATGTTGTTCCTTCTATGACCCTCGCTCTCTTCGCGAGAAGCTGAATGCTGTTTCCCTTATAGTTTTTTTGCACCGTGTAAATGCTGATTTCATCGTTTTTTCCGAGTGTCGGGAATTTTCCCAGCATCCATTGTTCGCTTACGGTCATAGCGAGTGTGATCGCAGAGAACTTTCCCGTCACCGAATCCGGATCGAGATCTTTTTTTATATCGTCCGATACAAAGATTTCGTTTTCGCTCATGTCTCTTGTGAGTGTCGCATGAAGAAGATCGTTGATTGATGTCACTGCCGTGCCGGGAAGGAACTCTTTTTCGATTTTTGCCGTGCGAATATCGTTTTCGCCGAGTTTTACCGGGGACTTGAGTACCGTTGCGGAGAAATATGCCGTTACGAGCTTTGTTTCGTTTCTTTTTTGCAATATATCGGATGCCACGAATGATCCTCCGATGAGCGCAAAAACCAGTGCGAGCCAAAGGTAGCGTCTGCGACGCATGAGTGTAAGAAACTTCCAGTTTATTGTGGTGCAGGGGATTCTCAATTTCATATATTCAGTGTCGCTATGGAGTATTCGGATATTTCCGTTTTTGCATTTTCCGTGACAGGAAAAAACGCCGTGGTTTTGTTGCAGGTGAGTGTTACGCGTATCGACGGAATTTCCAGATAGTCGTTTTGTATTTTTTCGTATTCCGTTTTCATTTGATTACAAATAAGGTTTTTCTTTTCCGTTTCGTTTTCCAGATAGCCCGTTACCGTTTCGCACATCCGGTGAAACGATTCCGATGTGTCGAGCGAGTCCATTTCTTCTTCCGAGAGGCAGTAATATGCCTCTTCATATTCGCAGTTTTCGTGAGATTCTCCTGATGCCATGAGAACTATTTCGTCCGCGATGAGGCTGAGTGCCAGCTCAGCCGCCGAAGACGTGACTGATCTCATGGTGGCTTTCTGCACTTCAAGATTTAAGAGATCTATGGCAATCGCCATTGCCACCATAAGTATTGGCAGCATGAGTGATACAAAAACTATCGCCAGTCCTTTTTCGTTTCTGAGGACGCTTCGCATACGGTTATTGGTCAATTTCTATTCTTACAGTCGTTTCCGCCGAGAGATCCGTTTCAAGATTGATTAACGGAATGTTTATCTTGAGAGGATAGGTTACCTTTACCGTGAGCATTCCTCCCCGTGATCTTGAAAGATCCGACTCGTCCTTCGGGCTGATGAAGATTTCGGTTTTCGTCGCTTCGCCGTCTTCACCCTTTGTATCGATTGTTTCTACGGCGCTCCACACTGCGGAGCGGATCTCTTCATTGCTGTTTGTGAGCGCTCCGGCACGCGCGCCTTCGCGCGCGGCGGCTATGATTACCTGTTTTGTATTCAGCGCGAGCGCTATCTCTATCATGCCGAAGAACATGAGCATCAAAAGCGGCATGATAAATGCAAATTCGACCAGCGTCTGCCCTGCAGTGTTTTTTGTAAACGCTGCTAGAGAGGAACTTCGATGATGCATCGTGCTTTTCGGCATACGAAAAATCTGAAGGGTTTTACGCATTCGTTTTCCGCGACCACGTTTCCGTGGTCATCAAGACAGATAACAGCTATGGGAAATTTCATAAAACATGTGTGTATCGCTTTACAGTCCGGAATTATCAGAATGGGAGCATTCTCTCTTGTGAAGGGAATGAGCCCCAAGAGTCTTTTTACGAATGTGCCTGCGACGATAAGATTTTCCCGCATGTTTTGTGTGTAATGTATATGTAGATCTTTTGCATGCTAGATTTAAGAAAAGTGAAGGTCAATTCTCCACACGCAAATAGATTGAATATTTCATGAAATATTCATCGAATGTTTTTTCTTCTTGTTGTCTTACCTCAAAAACGGAACTGACGTTCCTTCGATCCAGTGATACTCCGGATCTTTTTTGAACCACGTGAGCTGGCGCTTGGCGAAGTGGCGGTTGTTTTGCTGGAGGGTGCGGATCATTTCCGCCTTGGAAAGTTTGCCTTCGAGATAGGGGATAACCTCTTTACAGCCGATGGAGGACATGGCGGGAAGATCGGGTGAGTATTTTTTGATGAGAGCCATTACCTCTTCCACCATTCCTGTTTCCACCTGACGAACGGTTCTTGCGTTTATTCTCTCGTAGAGTGTTTCGCGCGGCCACTCGATGGCTATCTGGAATGACTCGTACTTCGGTTTTGCGGTGGTGGCGATTTTTGATTTCGGTTTTCCCGTGATTTCGTGAATTTCGAGTGCGCGGATGATGAACCGTTTGTTTTTTTGCACTTTTTGCTTCTCGTATTCTTCCGGGATCCACCGTTTTCAGCATCTTTAAGAGACGATCCATGGGAAGCAGGGAAAGTTTTTTTCGAAGTGAACTATCCGTGTTCATAACGGGGATCTGAAAGTTTTTTACGATGGTGTTTATATAGAGTCCCGTGCCGCCGACGAGGAAGGGGATACACCCTTTCTTACGAATCTTGTCGATCGTTTTTTCCGCGATACGTTTGAATTCCGCAGCGGTGATGGTATCTGAAGGATCGGTGATAGCTATGCAGTGATGGGGGATACCCTCCATCTCTTCCGGTTTTGTTCTTTCGTTGCCGATCTCCATCTCGCTGTAGATCTGCCGTGAGTCCGCGGAGATAACTTCGCCCTTAAAAAGCTTACAGAGGGTGACGGCAAGCTTTGTTTTACCACTCGCGGTCGGACCGCCGATGATAATGAGCGGTTTTTTTGCCTTTTTAAGGAAGCTTCTCAATTTTTTGAGAACTTCGCTATACGTATATATATGTAGTGACGGGTCCATGCGAAAGATTAGACATCGCTTCGGTGCCGAATCTTACCGTCTTTTGGGCCTTTTTCCAATGCGGCCTGCGCCGCAGCGAGTCGGGCTATGGGAACGCGGAACGGAGAGCAGGAAACGTAATTCAATTTCAGGTCATGGCAGAAATGGATGGATTCCGGATCGCCGCCATGTTCTCCGCAAATGCCGATTTCGAGTTTACGTCGTGATGAGCGGCCTCTTTTTACGGCGATCTTCATAAGCTCGCCGATACCCTCTTTGTCGAGTGAAAGAAACGGATCAGAAGAAAAAATATTTTTTTCCACATATGCGGGAAGAAATCTTGCCGAATCGTCGCGCGAGAGTCCGAAGCCCATTTGCGTAAGATCATTGGTGCCGAACGAGAAGAATTCCGCGTGTTTTGCTATTTTGTCTGCCACGAGACAAGCGCGGGGGATCTCTATCATGGTTCCGACGAGGTATTTCAGCTTCTTTTTACTTTTATTGAGTATTGCAGATGCGGTATCGCGAATGATTTTTTCAACGTGACGATATTCCGTTTCCATAGCGGTGAGCGGGATCATGATTTCCGGACGGACGGAAATATTTTTTCGCTGGCATTCAAGCGCCGCCTGTATGATTGCCTCTGTCTGCATTACGGCTATCTCCGGGTACGTGATGGAAAGACGGCATCCACGGTGTCCGAGCATCGGGTTTGCTTCATGGAGTGTCGTGATTACCTGTTTCAGTTTTCGTGTTGAAAGTCCGGACTTGCGCGAAAGCAGTGCGAGTTCTTTTTTCTGGTCGAGTTTCGGAAGAAACTCATGCAGTGGGGGATCAAGGAGTCGGATGATTACCGGCAGGCCGTCCATCGCGCGAAAGATTTCAACGAAATCCCGCGTCTGGAACGGCAGGAGTTTTTTGAGCGCCTGTTTTCGTTTCTTTTCATTCCCCGCAACGATCATAGCCTGTACCCACACCAGTCTTTCCGGATGAAAGAACATGTGTTCCGTTCGGCAGAGGCCGATTCCCTCTGCGCCGAACTTTCTGGCAGTTGCCGCATCCTTTGGCGTATCCGCATTGGTGAATACCTTCAGTTTTCTTTCGGCATCCGCCCATGAGAGGAATTTTTTGAATGCATCTCCGGGTTCCGGAAGAACTTTTTCCAGATCACCCAGCATAACTTCTCCGGTAGTTCCGTCGATTGATATCCAATCTCCTTCACGCACGATAGTTTTTTTGACCTCACAGCGTTTCTTTTTGTAGTCGACAGAGATTTCGTGCGCGCCGACCACACAACATTTGCCCATGCCGCGCGCCACTACGGCGGCGTGAGAGGTCATGCCTCCGCACGACGTTAAGACCGCTTCAGCTATCTGCATGCCCTGAATATCGTCGGGAGATGTTTCGTGTCTGATTAAGATGACGGGCCAGTTGTTTTTCTGTTTTCTTTCCAGCGCGTCTTCCGCCGTGAAGACGACGCGGCCGGAGGCCGCTCCCGGAGATGCTGGCAGTCCTTTCGTGAGAACTTTTTTCTGAATGCGATAGTCGAAGACCGGATGCAGGAGTTGGTCTAAGGACTCCGGTGCGACACGCATTATCGCCTCTCTTCTTGTAATGAGTTGCTCGTTTCTCATATCTGTCGCTATCTTAAGAGAGGCAAGCGCCGTGCGCTTTCCGGTTCTGGTTTGCAGCATAAACAGTTTCCCTTTTTCTATAGTGAATTCTATATCCTGCATATCGCGGAAATGTTTCTCGAGTTTCCGGAAGCAGACAATCAGCTCTCTGAATATTCTTGGATTTTCACGCGAAAGCTTATTTAATTTCAATGGTGTGCGTATTCCCGCGACCACATCTTCTCCCTGAGCGTTCATGAGGTATTCTCCGAACGGGCTTTTTTCTCCCGTTACCGGATTTCTGGTGAAGGCGACACCCGTGCCGGATGTCGGCCCTAAGTTACCAAACACCATTGCCTGAATGTTTACGGCTGTTCCCAGGGTGTGCGGGATTTTATTGAGGTTTCGGTAGGTGATTGCCCGCTTGTTGTTCCATGAACGGAACACGGCGATGATGGAAAGCGCGAGTTGGTCGCGCGGATCTTCCGGCAACTCTTTTCCGGAGAACTTTTTGATCAGTCTTTCAAATTTTCTCGCGATAAGCTTCCAATCCTCTTCGTCCATGTCGATATCGGACTGGTAGTGTTTTCGTTTTTTATAATTCTGTAAAACATTTTCAAAACCATCTCCGGGAATGCCTAACACGGTTTTTCCGAACATCTGTATAAATCTGCGGTACGCGTCGTATGCAAAACGCGCATTGCGCGTTTCCTTTGCGAATGTTTTCACCGTTTTTCTGTTCAGTCCGAGATTGAGGATTGTGTCCATCATTCCCGGCATGGAAAACTTTGATCCCGAGCGTACGGAAATGAGAAGGGGATTTACCGTTCCCCCGAATGTTTTTCCGGTTTTCTTTTCAAGTTCAAGAATCCTTCTTTCCAGTTCCTGCTTGAACTTCGGATGATGCTTTTTTCCTTTGAGAAAATAGTTGCAGTACTGTGTGGTAATGATGAATCCCGGTGGTACCGGAAGCTTCATTCTTGTCATTTCGCAAAGGTTGGCACCCTTTCCTCCCAGGAGATCTTTCTCCGATGCCCTTCCTTCTTCGAAAGCGTAGGTGATTTTTTTCATTGTTTTATAGTACAATGCCGCCTGCTTTGTCAGCGTGTTTACGGTAACTCTATCATAAAACTCTTTTTCGATGAAATTCGACTGGAAAAAACAGAAGCGACCGATGCTCGTGCTGTCCCCGATGTCCGGGTACACGTGCAGTGCGTACCGAAGACTCATTAAGGAGATTGAGCCGAATGTCATTCTTGTTACTGAATTCGTTTCTTCCGACGCGATCACATACAATTCCAAAAAAACGTTTGAAATGCTCAAGTATGACAAGTCTGAGCATCCGATTCTCTGTCAGATTTTCGGGAAACATCCGGAAAATTTCGTCCGGGCGGCAAAGGTTATACAGTCTCTTGGCTTTGATGGTATCGATATCAACATGGGCTGTCCCGCAAGAAAGGTTATCCGTTCCGAACACGGGTCCGCGCTCGCGCGCATTGAGAACCGCGATACCGCTCTGAAGATTGTCGAAGATGTTGTGAAATCGGTTTCCATACCGGTTTCCGTGAAAACAAGGCTTGGATGGAAAGATTCCAAAGATCTTTTGGATTTTGCCAAGTCTCTTGAGTCCGCCGGGTGCCGTGCTCTTATGATCCACGGAAGAACTACCGGCCAGCAGTATTCCGGGAGCGCCGACTATGAACCGATCTATGCCGTAAAACGTGAACTCTCGATACCCGTTCTGGGAAACGGGGATGTAGTTTCCGCCGCGGCCGCCAAGGAGAAGCTCGGGAATCTGGATGGATTACTTGTGGCACGCGGAACGTGGGGAAATCCGTGGGTTATGAAAGATATCCGGGAATATTTTGATACCGGCACCGTGAGCGAAACCGGTCTCAATATTCGTGAGAAAATTCCCGCCATCATCCGTCACGCGGAACTTATGGTGGAAGAGAAGGGCGAGAAGAAGGGGATTATGGAAATGCGAAAATTCCTCCTTATGTATCTTAAGGGTTTTCCGGGTGCGCGGGATATGCGAAGAAACCTTGTTTCCGTTTCCACTCTTACCGATGTTCAATCGGTTCTTCGGGAAGTTGCCACAATTTCTCTACCGGTTGCATAATGTTTTCGTCGTTATTCCTGTTTTCCTTTCTCTCCGGTAAGCAGTGATTTTGCGCTTTCGGGATCATACATTTTTCCGCCGATTTCTTTAAAGTATTGATCCATGGTTTCGAATGCGGTGTGCAGATATGTCCAGGGTTCAAACCCAAGCATTTTTTGGTCTCCTTTGTGACTCATTACATATTTGAGTCCTATGAGGCCATCTATGGTTTCCCTGAATTTTTTTCCTAATATTTTCGGTTCCATTTCCTGGAAGTCTTCCGCAACTTTTATTACTGCCGGCTGTTTCAGTCTGTTTGTCTTTGCTCCACCGATGCTCTGATAGTATATGTTTTCCGTATCCTGTACGTGCGATTGCTCGGTTCCCTTTTGGCTTCCCTTTTTCGGTATGCCCGTTTCTTTATCCATCTCCTTTGGAACCGTTCTTTGCGCATGCTGTGTGAGGTAGTAGATCATTTTGTATGTCGAGTAGACATCGTGATATGCCATACGTACCTGATTCATGAAGTTTTTGCCATCTCCCGATTCCACCGCTTTTTTTGCCGCTATCATGTCGGCAAATATCGGGGTAAAAAATGATCCTGCGAGCATGGCGGTAAGGTCGTGTCCTCGGTCGACCTTGTCCATTTTACCGTTTGTGCCGATGTGAAGTACGCTCGATTTTAACTCTTCTACGCTGTATGAGCGGAAATATACCGGCGCGTTGCTGTTATCCACATATTGTAAGTGAGCCGAACGTCTCTGATGGAGATCTGACGCGAAGATGCTCACCCATTTGAAATTCTTGTCATCGATTGCCTCCTCTTTACTTGTCGCGATCTCCCAGAAGTTTCCTTTCTGTCGTGCTTTCAGTTTCAGTTTGGACCTATTGATGAAGAATTTCATGAATTCGTGCTTCTCATTCAATTTACCATCCTTAAACAGTCCTGTCTCTTTGGCATCTTCGTATTGTTTCGCCATTCCACAATGTATCATTTCGTCTTTTCTCAGGATGGCGTAGCTGGGGTAGTCGTTAGAGTGTTTTGTTCGGAATTCCTCCACATGTTCATCATCGATTATCCCTTCCATGCGAAGAATGGTGAGGACGGTGATGTGCCAGTCGCAGTCCAGTTTTCCTTCTACTATATCCTGTCGTATATACCCTAAGATTACGTCTATGGGGTATTTTCTTATGAACGCCTCTTTATCCTGAAAGAGCAGTTGCAGCATATCGTTAAAGTTTCTCATCTTTTCATTACTGCTTAACTTCTGGCTGATGCTGAAGTTTTTCTGCGTATTGCTTTCACGGGCGGAATCACTCTGCGCAAACCATCCGTCGAGCGTGCCTTGTCCCCAAAGTGGATCAAAAATATCTCGCAGACTGTTTATGATGCCTGTTTTTTTTGCTATTTCCATGTCATCCGGATCCTCCTTCGGGATCGGAATGCCCGCACCCAGCACTTTGTTGAATATTGCGATTGCCTTTTTATCCACGAGGTCGTTTCTCCTGAGGTATCCTTTTTCCGCAAGGGTAATAAGCACCGCTTTGATGGTGAACTGGTTAGGTGCTTTATGAAGCTCATCCAGAAGATCGCCATAACCAAACTGATCGTAGTTTCCCTTTCTGCTGGTCACCTCTTCGTTTTCCTTTGACTGTCTCACCTTAAAGAATTCGGAACGGAGTTCTTTGCCCCAGTATGGCATGTATTTGGAAAGTTCTATACCCGCTTCAGCGGCTTTTCGGGAGGTTTTAAGATTGATGGATCTTTTGACACCCTCGAAGCCTGTCTGAAACATTTCCGTGACCGCGTACCACGAAAGCCAGTTTGTTTTTCCAAAAAATTCCGTCATTGCTTTTGAGAAAAACCCCTGTGGTTTCTGATCACCATCCTCTTTCTTTTCGTCTTCTCCTGCTCCTATCTCCCGTGCTTCTTTGCTGTACCGTGCAATGCATGGGTACATTCCCTTTGACCAGTCTCTTTCGACGATTTCGTCCATGCTCTCTTTCGCTTTGAATCTTCCCTCGGTTGCATATGTCTTCAACAGATCGCACATCATCTCCCTTCCTTTTCGAGCGATGGTTGGTCTATTGCTGTTATTGTCATCTTTTCCGAATTTATCCGGACCAAGTTCGTTTTGCGAGTAGTACTTTTTTCTTCCATCCGCTCCTCCCAAAAATTTCAGTGTCACATCGCGCATCTTTTCGAATTTCGCTTTTCCCTTCTTATCACTCTCTCCCGATATGGCGAGTCCAAAAAGTCCCCTGAAGAATTCTTGTAGTTTTTCCTCGGTAATACTGTCGGCATTTTGCGGTACGGAGTTGCCAAGGTGTTTTTTTATGAAATCTTCGTAAAACTCATTTTCCGCCAAGAACTGTGCCATGAGCGGCGATGCTGTTTTCTCGCATTCACTTCTTACCATTGCGGTGAAATCCTGGAACGGATGCGAGCCTTCTTTCGTTTCGTTATAGCGAATCTGCTTTTCGCAAAAATCCAGTACCTGTTTATCCGTAAAAATATTTGCCTGTTCCCCCTCGCCCAAAAGCATGTTCTTGATTTTTTCCTTGTCGTTTTCCGTGAAATCGGAATTTTCTCCGTAAAATTTGTCGTTTAACCAGTCACCCTTTTCTATGAGATAATTTGCCGCTTCTTTTCTGAGTTCTTTTTGCACCTCTTTTCCTCGTTGTTTTCTCTCGTACTCTTCTTTGGAGCTATCTTCCGGCGCATATCTTTCAAGTGCCCACTCTATTACTTTGCCATACATGAGTATGTTTTTTTCCTCGTTTTCAATTCCCTTATTAATATCCGCGATTTCGTTTCGTATTTGCGTTTGTTCCGCCTCTTTTCGTTTCATTGAGAGTTCTTTTTCCTTATTCTCCAATTGTATCTTTCCTCCCTTTATCTTTTTTCTGGATGCTTCCACGATCTGAAAGTCTCTCGTAAGACGTATTCCCAAACCCTCATTGAAACCGATATCCAGATTGTTCAGATCATAAATTTTTATTGCGGCCGTCAGTTTCGCACGCATTTTTTCGTACTTCATTTCTTCCTTTATTTCTTCCTGATCTTTTTTGAGAATTTTTTGAGCTTCCAGTGTTTCAAATTCTGCGGTGGCTTTGTCTTTTTCGATCAAGGCGTCTTCCCACTCCTTCTCTTTCAGTTCGCCATAATGCGTTATGATTTTCGTGCGCATCTCTTCATCATCTTTAAAGATGGTGCGAACAGGCGTATCTGTGCCCACGCCAAAGGTATCGCATGCCTTTTCCACAAGCTGATCTGTTGCCTGCTTTATTGTATTTTTCAGTTTTGTCAGTATTTCCGTATATTCCGGCTGGCTTTTTTGCTGGATCTTATCCAGAATTCTTTTTTTGATACGTGCCAGCTGATGTTTTCTTTCCGTTCCCGGCGTCTCGCCGGCTCGCGTGGCTTTTTCGTAGAGATTGGGATCTTCCTGTATCATTTCGGCTATAGCAATGAAGTCGCTGTATTCTGCGACAAAACTGCCTACGATATTTTCCAGGAAGGTATCCAGATTTTTTATGTGAGTGTCCGCATTGCTGTTCGTATCCATTTCAAACAATATGGCTTTCTGCACCGGTGTCGGAATACCAAGAACGGTGCCGAGTTTCTTCATGGCCGTTTCCAGATTTCTTTTTTTTGTAATTCTGTCCCCCTGATATCGCAGTAGCACGTTGATATCTACCAGGTCTGCATTGAGTGTGTCTCTCAGTTTCTTTGTAATCACGTTTCTGATATCCGGGTCGGCAGACGCGGCGGGGGCTCTGCGTTCCCCGCGTTCTGCCAGTGTTTCCGCGACGGAGTCGCGAATTGCCCGTTCGAGCTTTGTCGCATCGGTTTCTGCCCCCTCTTGCCTTTCCCTCGGGGGCGGATTTTGCTCTTCCGGAGGCACTGGCGCCTGCCTGTATACGAAATTACGGGGCAGGAGTATGTTCTGGCTCCACGCCTCCGCGTGTTTCCTTTTAGGCATCGTGAATGTATTGGTTGTTTTGAGCATAGGAAATCTCATTATTATACCAAAAAAATGCCTTTTTTACAATTACCGGGAGCGGTTATTGAGTGTTTAAGGAGTGCGGTTTTTTCGTATGCTACTATGGACTCACCGAATTGTCAAGATTTTTGGTGGTCTACGTGAGGAATAGACGCGATTAATCGCGTCCCTACGCCATTTATTGGTATACACTCTACGGACGCTCGCAAAATCCGCTGGATTTTCGTACGGGCGCGAGATCTCGCGCCGCTACGTAGAGGCATGCCATGGCATGCCTCTACGGAAATTCTGCGAATTTCCTACCGAAGAAACAGGCTGCCGCCGCAAGGCGGGGCAGGCAAACCTGTTCCAGCAGAAAAGACAAACCTGCTAATCCTCGTCTTCTTCCGTTTCCTTCAGTTCCATCGGTGGGAGGAGTCCCTTTTCGCCGGCAAAGTCGTGGAGTTTCTGGAGTATGGTTTTCAGGAAGGCGTCGGAGAGTCCCTGTATTTCCGCAAAATCCTTTTCGATACCCAGTTTCTTCAGGAAGTCCTGAAACATGAATGAGGTGAGCTGAATGGCGCTCAGGTCGACGCCATCCGCTTTTGCGAGTGTCCGGATGTGCTTCATGGGATTTACGGAAGCGTTTTTGAACAGCTTGTTGCCCCATTCATCGATTTTCTGCATGGCCTCTTCCGGAAGGGTGTTTGTAAGCTCCGATTCCTTTGAAATGGCGAGTTCTTTATTTACCGCTTCCTCGAATGATAACTGTTTCTCGAGAATCTCGTCGATTTCCGGATAGTTGAGGGCGAGAATGCCGAGCACGAAGGTGACAGGAACATTGTTCTGGATCAGGCGAGAAATCAGGAGTGACATTCTGTCGTCTTTCGCATGGATAAAAGCGCGAATGATATCCGCGAGCTTGTTATCTTTTTTCTTTGCTCTTTTTTCATCTTTCAAATCCTGCTTTTGCTGTGATGCGGCTTTGCGCACCTCTTCGGCAAGTTGTTCTCTTGCCGCCTCCGAAACTCCACCCCCTTCGGGAATGTTTTCGGTCGGTATGAACTGTTCCTGAGCGTCGGCCATATTTTTTAGAGATTACGTAACTGCTCGTTTATTTTTTTCAATTTCTGTTCCGCTTCATCGTACTTGCTTTTTTCTTTTTCGACCACATCTTTTGGGGCTCTTTCCGTAAAGTTTTTATTGGAAAGTTTATTTTTCAGACCTGTCACATACTTGGAGAGCTCTTCTTTTTCCCGTTCGAGTCTTGCTCGTTCTTTGAGCGGGTCTTTAAGCCCTTCCAGGGGCAGGAAGATTTCCACGCCACTTATGAATTTCGTGATCGCATTTTCCATTTTTCCGCGCGGTTTCTTTTCGATGTGGCACGTTTCGAGTCGTGCGAGTGTTTCCAGGACTTTTCTGTTCTCCTTCAGTATCTCGGACTGTTTTCCCGCGTGAAGATGTACGGTTACTTTTTTTGCCGGTTCCACCCCGGCTTCCGTTCGCATGTTTCGTATTGCCGAAACGGTTTCCTGAATAACCTGAAAATCACTTTCGGTCTTTTTGCTTATCAATGCTTTTTCGCACTTCGGCCACGGAGATTCTATGAGCAGATCATCCTCGCCGAGGTTTTTCCAGAGCACCTCGGTTACGAACGGTGTGAACGGATGCCAAAGCTTGAGAATCTTTTTCACCATGTAATACAGCATGTGGTTTTTCTCTCCTTCGATTTTCGCGATTTCCAGGTACCAGTCCGCAAGTTCCATCCATGTGAATTTGTACAGTTCTTCCGCCGCTTCGGAGAAAGAGAATTTTTCAATTCTTTTTTCCGTTTCCAGAATAAGTTTCTGAAGCCTGCTTAGAATCCACTTATCGGCTAAAGTTTTTGGTGTTGGTGATTTGCTTCGTTCTTTTCTCGAAAGTTTTTTGATGTCGAGATTCAGCAGCGCAAATCGGACAACGTTCCAGAGTTTATTGATGAAATTTCGGTATCCGGCAATTTTCTCTTCATACAGGCGCATGTCGTTTCCGGGAGTGGAGCCGATGAAGAGAGAGAGGCGGAGCGCGTCCGTTCCGTATTTCTCGATCATGTCTAAGGGATTGATGCAGGTTTCCGGACAGCTCTTACTCATTTTTTTACCGTTTCTGTCACGGATAAGTCCGTGCAGATATACTTTCCGGAAGGGGAGACACTGTTTTTCCGGAAGCTTGTCCGTACGCAGGCAGTAGGTGGACGCGAGAATCATTCGCGCGACCCAGAAGAAAAGAATGTCGTAGCCTGTTTCCATGACGCTTGTGGGATGGAACGTTGCAAAATCGTCGGTCTTTTCCGGCCAGCCAAGCGTAGAGAATGTCCAGAGGGCGGAGGAGAACCAGGTGTCGAGGGTGTCGGGATCACGGATCCAATACTCCTTACCTGCTGATTTCTTAGAGCTTGGGTCTTTTTCTGAAAAAACTGTTTCTGTTGGAATTATCCCAAGTGTCTGCAGGTGGTAGCTGGATTTTTCTTCGGTTTTTTCCCACTTCGCGAAATCCTCTTTTGAGATTTTGTACCACACGGGAATCTGGTGTCCCCACCAGATTTGTCTGGAGATGCACCAGTCTTTCAGATTCTCGATCCAGTGGAAATAAATTTTTTCAAATTTCTTCGGGATGATTTCAATGTCACCGCTTTTGACGGTGTCGATCATGACATCCTTGAGACTTCGTTTTTTTCCTTTCCAGTTGATGGCTTTTTTGTTCACGTCCACGAACCATTGTTTCATGATCTGCGGTTCGATGATGCCTTTTCCGCGGTAGTTTAGAGCAATTGGCTGCGTGTACTCTTCCACCTTCACGAGTTTGCCCTCTTTTTCCAAATCGCTCACAAGTTTTTTTCTGCACTCCTCTATGGTGAGGCCTTTATAAGGGCCGGCCAGGGCGGTCATTTTTCCGGTAAAATCTATCACCTGTTTTTTCTCGATGTTGTTTTTTTCCGCAATTTCGAAGTCGACGATGGAGTGTGCCGGCGTAACGCCGAGCGCGCCGGAACCGAATTTCAGATCAATGTTCTTATCCGCAATCACAGGGACATGAATCACGTGGCCACGGGGGAATACCACTTCAATGGTTTTGCCGATGAATTTTTTCCAGCGCTTGTCTTTTGGATTCACCGCGACCGCGGTGTCGCCGAGTTTTGTTTCCGGTCGGCTGGTCGCCACCACGAGCGGTCCGTACTGAATGTAGTAGAGTTTTCCCGGACGATCTTCGTGATCCACCTCGTCATCTGCGACGGTTGTCTGCATC
Organism: uncultured bacterium; assembly: GCA_963775025.1. GTDB lineage: Bacteria > Patescibacteriota > Gracilibacteria > JAUYGZ01 > DAOVYC01 > CAVZHD01. Next base: position 244,846 of record CAVZHD010000001.1, on the reverse strand, counting down.
TTCGGATCCCAGTTCACTATGCGGTCACCTTTGTAAATGATTCCATCATGAAAAAGTCGCTTGAAAAATTCATTGACCGCCCGATTCAGGCTTTCATCCAGTGTGTACTTTTCGCGGGACCAGTCACAGCTGGTTCCCATCTTTCTGATCTGGTTTCGTATGGTGTTCTGCGAGTCAGCAACAAATTCCCGAACTTTTTCGAGGAATTTCTCGCGTCCTAAGTCGGTTCGTTTCTTTCCGTTCTTTTCCAAAATCTGTTCCACCTTGCTCTGTGTGGCAATGGCCGCATGATCGGTGCCCGGGAGGTACAGAGTCGGGTCGCCCTTCATTCGATGAAAGCGCACCATGATGTCTTCAATGGCGAGCATTACCGCGTGTCCCAAATGCAGTGTGCCGGTCGCGTTTGGCGGCGGCATGGAGATGGAAAATGCTTTTTTCAGCGGATCTTTTTTTGGCTGAAACGCACCTGATTTTTCCCAAAGCAGGTAGATATCGTTTTCGTAATCTTTTGCGCTGTAGGCTTTGTCGAGCATGGATATTCGCTAGTGACGACAATATAAAGGAAAAATTCAGAATTCGGAATTCAAAATTGAAAACGATGCACTGATACATTCAGAAGTTATGCCTTGTCCCGGTTTTTCTTGGCTCTGTTTTTCCATTGGCAAGTTCTCCTTCTTTTTACTATCATTAAACCTCTTTCCCTTACAAGATTTTGACGTGCGTATTCTTGGCATAGAAACATCGTGTGATGAGACTTCCGCCGCTGTAGTGGAGGACGGTTTTCGAGTGCTTTCGTGTGTTATACACTCGCAGGCGAAAATTCATGAAAAAACGGGCGGAGTGGTGCCGGAGGTGGCTGCGAGAGAGCACGTGAGTGCGATCATTCCTGTTGTTCAGAAAGCGCTTGCTGACGCGAAGGTTTCGCTTGATGGGATTGACAGAATAGCTATTACCAAAGAGCCGGGGCTACTTCCATCTCTTCTTATCGGCCTGCAGACTGCGGCAACGCTCTCTTTTGTTAAGAATATTCCGCTTACGGAGGTGCACCATACCATGGGGCATATATACAGCAACTGGCTCGAAAGAGATCCTGCGGAGATCCTGTTTCCCGCGATGGTTCTCACGATTTCCGGTGGGCATAATGATCTGATACTCATGAAGGGGCATGGCGTGAGCAATATGGAGGTAATCGGTACGACGCTTGATGATGCGGCTGGAGAGGCTTTTGACAAGGTCGCAAGGCTCCTTGGGCTCGGGTATCCCGGAGGGCCGGCTATTTCCCGCGCGGCGGAGCAGGGGAGACGCAATGCGTATAATTTCCCAAGGGCGTGGCTTTCTGATGCCTTATGTCGCGGCGGCTGGGACAAGAAAAATTTCAATTTTTCATTTTCCGGTCTTAAGACGGCTATCAAGAATCAGATACAGGGAAAACAGCTTACCGATGCTGAAATTGCTGATATTGCCGCCTCTTTTGAGGAGGCGGTGTGTGATGTGCTTGCGGAAAAACTGGTTTTCGCAGCCCGAAAATACGGTGTAAAAGAGGTTCATCTGGCTGGCGGAGTTTCTGCCAATAAGCGCTTACGGGCGCTTGTTTCCGATAGATTACAGGGCGATATTACGCTTCGCTTTCCAGTGCGATTTTCATACTGTACCGATAATGGTGCTATGATCGGGGCAGCTGCCATGTTTGGCTATTGACATAGTTTGTAAAATGTATTAGTTTATTGCACTCAAAAGGATATATATATCTATTTTGCCGTGATAAACTCATTCGACTTTTTCAAAGAAGCATTTAGGGAAAGTCCCGCCGGCCTAAAGCCTGGTGAGATTTTCGGTGTTGCTAAGCAGATGCGTGTACAATTTGGTATTCAACAGTGGTTTGATGATATTTTGCAAAAAGATATTTCGCTCGAACAATTTATAGGTAGTGGCGAGAATTCTTTTCAGAATCTGTGTGAAGGCCTTATTAAGAGTGACAATACGATCAGTCATGCAAATGATCTTCAAAAGACACTTCGTGATGCATCCGACGTTAGCATATTCGTGAGAGGATTAACCAAAGATGTTACCAATGAAGAATTTATACTTGCCTTTGTTGCCAGAGCGAGAAAGGTTGCCATGAGGCTTAAAAATATTCTTTCTAAACAAACCGGTGATGAGGAAATGCAGAAGGAAATTGCTTTATTTGCAGACTATAAGGAAATACTTGCCATCGGATAAACTGAATGTTGCCATCTTTTTTCAGCGACAAAAGCTTCTCAACTGGTTTGTATTGGTCGGGCTTCTTGATAAGGCTCCCTATAATCTGCTCTATAAGTTGAACGCGTATAATTTCATGACGAAGACCGAGCGAAATTTGTGTACTCAACACCTGGCAGGCTACTCAAATGCTACTCCCGATAGTCAAGGTGGTATTTTCGCTGGCAAGAGCGTTCTGTGTCTTGGTGATGGGAATGGTGTCGATGGGAAGTTTATTCTCGATTGTGGAGCAAAAGAAGTTACTCTCATTGACGGTGGCAATGTTGCTATGCAGTATCAAAAAAATCTTCGCGATAGCCTTCCGGATCCTCAAACGCAGGCGCGTTTTCATATCGAGTCGCAAACGTGGGATATGATGAGCTATTTGCAGGATATGAAGAATCGTGATGAAAAGGTTGATACGGTTTTTGGTCACTCTGTAACGCACTACTACGATGATGCGACCTTTAAGAAGCTTTGCGGTCTTGTCTTGGATGTTCTTAATGAGGGTGGGCATTTTGCCTTTGCCGTGAAACTGCCCGGAGCTTTCCATGATGGGAATGGTATTCCATTGCTTATCAAGGAGTCTGTTCTGAAACCAGTTGATGGTGTTGGTACCAGGAGAAGTACGGGAGAACATATATTCAGAGACAGTATGTGGTTTAATGATGATGGGCAGACTCGTTATTTTCGTACACAAGAAACACTCAAGCAACGCATTTCAGAAGTTCGCACTAATGGTTGTTGGTTTGAATTCCAGTCCGGAAATGAGCTCTGTGTTCAAAACTACGACCTCTCATTAGGAGGTCAGTTGTTTTATATTGTTGTTCTTAGGAAGGTGTCAGGGCAGAAATAAGCATGGTTATTTCCGTGCCGTCAGTGGCAAGGTGTTTACTGTTCCCTTTTCCAGGCGTTGTCGAATATGGTTCGGAACATTTTGGTGATTACCTGGCCCTGGAGCACGATGCCGACAGGTTTTTTGCCGTGGTAGGTTATGACGGCGACCTTGTTGTTGTAGATACGGATTTCTCCGTCTATCGGGAGATTGCCTATGCATTTTGCCTTTCGTTTTTCATGTTCTCTCTTTGCATGTTCAAGATTCATTTTATTTTTCGGCATGATCGAATAGGTGGTGATACCCTTTTTCACCCTTTTTTTAATGAACTCGTACATGTATTCTCCGAGGGTTTTGTAAATGCGGTCGATATCGGTCCATGTGTAAATATCTTCACCTGTTTTTATAATGTCTTCATAGATCTCCTTTATTCCTTCCACGCCTTCGTAGTACAAAACCTGCGGTCGCCAAGATTCCTCTTTTATATTTGAGAGGTAATTTGTAAGGTCAGTCTTTGCGTTTTCATAAAGCGCCTCGTTGATCTTTTTTCTGTTTATTTATCCATTCTGAAAGCTCGCTTTCCGGTAACGTTTCGAAGGTATCTTCTTTTTTTCCAATGGCGCGGATAATTTTTCGGTTTATCAGATTTTTTGCGAGGTATTGCACCGTGCTGAAGCTGATTGCCGTTTTTTTACTGAGATCCATGGTGGTAGATTTTTTGTCCTTGAAGAGCACGAGCAAAATACGTATCTCGTTTTCCGCGAAGCCGAGCATTCGGAGCGCCTGTCTTATTTGTAATGGTGCGCCAAAGTTCATTTACTGTTGTTAGTTGTGTAAGTGTCGGTGAGCTCCTGAAGCTTTTCTATAAGCTGCATATACATATTGTGGTAGTGAAAGGAGATTTGATGGTAGTACTCCGAGAAAAGCGGTAAATAGCTTTCCTTAAGTTCCCTTACCCATCTTTCCCTTCTCTTTTTTGGAAGCGCATCAAGCGTTGAAAGATTATGAATCAGATCCGCAATCTTGAGCAGGAAAACCGATATATCGATCTCCATCGCTTTTTTGATCTGTTCAAGGTAGTCCTTGTACTGCTCGTCCTTGTCTTCAATCTCAATATCCTTCGACAGGGCCTTTACCATGAAATAGATGCTGCTTCCGAATTTTTCGAGGATCGTTTTTGTGATTATATCTTTGTCCTCTTCCTTCTTCCAGCGTGTCATGGAGCAAGGCTGCGATAATAAGATCTTCGTCGGCTCCTATCTCCGTAAGTATTTTCGCGACTTCGAATGGATGTGTCATGTAGTCCTCACCCGACTTTCTTTTTTGTCCCTTATGTATTCCTTTTGCGTAATCAAATGCTTCCCGGATGAGTTTAGTGTCGAGATGATTTTCTTTGCATTTCTGTAAAAGTTTCTCTATTTCCATGTGTCGATAACATATAGGTATTATGCACAACTTGTTCTTTAAGTACAAGTTTTTGCGCTCGGTGCAGGGGACTTAGGATGATTTACAGGGAACTCTAGTACCATTAGCGTGCGGTCCTGTTTGCCAATCGAATGTCGTTGGCCACTGCTTTCTTGAGTTCTTCCGTATTCCTGAATCTTTTCCAGCTTCGGAGTTTCTGATGAATATTCAGTGTGAGAGTTGCTGAGGGGAGATGCTTAGGGTTCAGCAGGTGAATTTCGCAGGTTTCTTCATCGATGTTCTGCGTGAGGCGTTTTCCAAACGCCAGGACCCCGCTTTCGGTATTTCCGTCAAACGTGACAGAGGCGAGATACACCCCGTAGGGGATTTTTGTGTTTTCCGGAAGTGCGAGATTTACTGTGGGGAAGCCGAGTTTGGTTGCCAAGCCCATGCCGGAAATTACGGAAGCAGTGACGGAGTAGGGGATACCCCTTACTACTGTTATGAGTGCCAGGATGAGCCAGAACTCATACGCGAGATCGTTTTTAAAGTAGGGGACATCAAAGAGTCCGTGTATCAGAATGCACGCAAGCGGCATGAGATACGCGATTCGTTCCGGAAATACGGTGATTCGCAGAGTTGCGAACAGGAGGTAAAGAAATGAGAAAAGTCCTGCGAGTCCGAAGGAGGCGTAGACCATCAGGAAAATATTGTGGGCGTGCAGGGCGTGGTCGATCTCTTTTTGAGATACCGGTCGCGAAAGAACTTCGGGTGCCGTGCGTTCAAATGCCCTTTGAAACTGTCCGATGCCGGGTCCGAAGAACGGATCCTCTTTGATCATCTGAAACGTAACGCGGTAGGTTCGGAGGCGTTCGGCGGTTGAAGAATCTCCGGTAAGATCGAGCGCCGACTGAAATTTTTCGGTATTCATCTGTGTGAGCGCGATAGCAAGTATCGCGACGATACCGACAACCGGGATAATCCATTTTTTTCCTGAGCGTATCTCGATAAATATTCCCAGCATTATTGATCCAATGATAGCGATCCACGCCGCGAATGATTTTGTGAGGAATACTGCGAATGCCATGAAGATAATGCTTGCAGAAAAGATACTTATTTTGAGTGCACTTTGTTTTTTTGACCGGATGAAGTTCCACAGTTTCAGTACGGCGAGCGTGAGCATGGGGCCCAAGAAAAGCGCCGGGTAGTTTCCGCTGGAACCTTCGAACGTAACGGGATCAAAGAACGGCCATGCGAGTCTTCCGTCGTATGTCATTGCCGGGCCGGGGAAAATATTTGTGAAGTACTGGAGACAGGCCAGAAGCGCGTACGCACCCGCGGAGAGAATGCAGACGTTTGTTATAAGTTTAAGATCACTTTTTTTCTTATATGTTGCGATGATCATTACGAAGAACAAGGCCGGGAGAATAACCCAGCCTTTCCAGATCCCTAAAGGAACTTTCATAAACTCCGGAGGGAGTTTTGTGAGTGTGGCGACGAGCGCAATGGTTGCGCTTGCGAGGAAGAGCGCTACGGCTGAGGAAGGTGGGGAATTTGGGATGGTCCGGTTTCTTCTGAATCGAATTCGCGAATCGAATCAGCGTGGCTCTACGTACAAATATGCTGTTGGCAGTCCACCAGATGAATAGAATTCCTGTGTATACCTCCAGTATATTTGTTGGTATTCCAGAAATCTGGAACCGTAAGAGGTACGTGAGAAACAATACCGGTGTGAGCGCGAGTGCGATTCTAAACATCGTTTTTTATTTGCGATACACCTATTTTCTATCGTGTTCTATCTGATTTCGCACCTTGCCTTCGATTTTATCGATGGTTTCTTCTACCGTGGTTCCGCATTCTTCCGCATGATACGTTTTTCCCGGAGTTATGAGACGCATTTTGATGCAGATTGTTTCGGATGGATCCTTGTGATGCACGTATTCAATATCGATATATGCTTTTGATGACTCATCTTCACCACGGCGAGCAACTTTTTTTAGGCAGTCGACCTTTTTCTGAATGTATTCCTGTTGATGTTCTGAAAGGTGTATTCGTTTGTGGAGTTTGATTTCCATGGTAGGAGAAAAAGGTTAAGAAACAAATTATATATTATGCGTACGACTGCAGATTAGAGGATTCGGGAAGGGGAGGCAAGATTACTCGAGAAATGCTGATGCGAGGTCCATGAGCACCGCTTCCGGGTCGCTTGCTTTTGTGATGCCACTTGCGAGAAGTACGCCCTTGGCGCCAAGTTTGCGTGCAATTCGTATATCGGCTGATGTTTTTACACCGGCTCCCACGAGTACGTTATTTCCGATCTTCTTTACTGAACGTTCGATAAGTTCCGGCTGTGCGGTTGCAATGGAGATATCTCCGCCGATAAGTTCCGGCGGTTCGACCGCGATAAAGTCCGGATCTATGATTTCGGCAATCTTTGCGCCCTCGTCGTCATTTTCCGCACAGATAATGGTCTTAAGGCCCATTTTCTTCAGAAGCTCCGCTACCTTCTTAAGATCGTCGAAGTTTGTGAATCGGTGTTCCGAGTGGTTCAGGAGTGATCCTTTGGCGCCGGCGTCCCGTATGGCCTCCGGCATGGTCCATCCGGTGTGTGAGCCGTATCCTACCGGATCGGCGTGCTGGGCGCACACTGGGATAGAAATTTCGCGGCTTACGCGGTATAGATCGGCTGCCTGGACCGCTATCATGATAGGAACTCCGGTTTTTTTGGCCACTTTTTCATGGATTCTTGCGAGCGCTAGAGCTTTTTCACCGGTTGCCGACTCGTAGGTCTTACAATTTACAATAATCATATGAATATATTTAAGATTACATACTATTTAAAGGATTTTTCAATTACCGGACATTTCGGGGGACACATAAAAAATATCACATTTTTATTATGTGATGTACATTTTTGTGTAAAAAAACTGTTGCAAATGTGTTCTTATGAGCCAATAAGCCGGATGGGCTCTTCCTTAAGCCATATCTATATATTCGTACAAGGTATATTGTGCGAAGTACTGTATCTCTTTCCCCCCTGGGTTTCTCAAGCCACATTTTTAGAATCTAGAGCGATGGGAAAAATGCATCGATCTTTCCTGCTGCTTGGCTCTTGTCTGAAATGTGAAGTTTATTCATGATGGTCGCTGCGGCGGCTCGCAGATTCATCGGTTCATCCGGTGAATATTCTCCCCTATCGTTCGTAAGGCGTACGACGGCAGTCATGAGGAAGATCAGGATAGTAGCGATTACTGCTACGATGATGAATTTTTGTTGTGTTTTTTTGTCTTTTTTCACAATTGTATTGTAACATAAAATATCAAAAAAGGCAATTCCTTCCTGGGTTTTCGTCCATTCGTTCTTTGCATTTCGTCTTGAAGGAACGGCAGAAAGGGAGTATTAAAAATCGTGCTTTTTTGTGTCGAAGTTTGGTCTGGTTTTCAGGCTTTTTTGGACTCTTCGTGTGTTTTTGGATTCACCTTTTGACCCTATGGTAACTCAAGAGCAGGATAAACAGTCTCTCTGGAATGAAGCTCTCACGAAGCTTAAGGAAAGGGTCTCCTTTCCGGACTTTATCACTTGGTTTAAGAATACCGCCATTATCCAGCAGGATGGTAGCGGGGTTGTTATTGGTGTTTCGATGCCGATTGTCGCTAAATGGTTACGGGAAAGATTTCATGACAAGATTGTCGAGAGTTTACGGGAGGTTTCCGGTGCAACGCATGTTGTGCGATATGAAGTCGATGCAAAACTTTCTTCCGTGTCTGATCCGCGGCTTCCCATATCTACGCTGTTTGCGAAAACGGAAGGAATGAAGATTCGCAAGCGTCCGAGGGTTGCTGAATTCAAAACCGAGAGCGGTTTAACATCGAAAATTCTGGATGAAAAGTACCGGCTTGATAATTTCATCGTCGGTCCGGAAAACAGGCTTGCTCATGCCGCCTGCACGGCGGTGACTGCCGAACCCGGAAAGCGGTACAATCCCCTCTTTATCTACGGATCTGTCGGTGTCGGCAAGACGCATCTTTTGCAAGCCATTGGTAATGGTGTGAAAAAAAAGAAAGAGAATGCTCTTGTTATCTATGTTCCGGCGGAGACTTTCGGTAATGACTACGTGAGTGCCATTCGGAGCCGACGCATTGAACAGTTCAATAACCGTTATCGAAAGGTTGATGTGTTAATTATTGACGATATTCAGTTTCTTGCCGGGAAAAAGGGTATGCAGGAGGCTTTTTTCCATGTGTTTAATACTTTGTACGATTCGACTCGTCAGGTGGTGCTGTCGGCCGACTGTCCTCCTAAAGAGCTCGATAATATCGATAAACGACTTACGAGCCGTTTTGAGATGGGCATGGTTGCGGATATTCAGTTTCCGGGATTCGAAACAAGGCTCGCGATATTACAGGAGAAGGCACATCAGCATAAGGTGATTATAGATAATAAGGTTCTTTCGTTTATTGCGGAGAATGTTCATCAGTCCGTCCGCGAGCTCGAAGGAGTTTTTTTGCAGGCGCTTGCTGAGGCTGAACTTGAAGAAAGCACGCCGACCATTCGCAGCGTGGAACGTGTTTTCAGGAAGCTGAACCCGGAACGCGAGATTGTTAATGGTCAGAATGTTTCTATCGCTCCGCAGGCTGCAAAATCGGTGGACGATATCATTCTGGTCGTGGCCAGAAATTTCGGAGTTCAGAAGGATGATATTGTCGGCGAACGACGTCTTAAAGAATTTGTTCTCCCCAGGCAGATAGTGATGTATCTTATCAAGGAGGAGTTTGATCACAGTCTTGAGCATATCGGAAAAGTTCTTGGCGACAGAAATCACACGACCGTTTTGCACGGCATTAACTCTGTGAAGCAGAGAATGCTTAAGGACAAATCGTTTGCCAGAGATATCAATGCTCTCAGGAAAGAGATGGGACGGTAACTGGCTGGAAAAATTCAAGCACTTCGAATTTGGAATGTGCTCTTGCATCCTGGACCTGTTCCAGGATCCACCTGTAATACCGAAATGCTAGTCCTCTGATGGATTCCGATCGGTCCGGTATGACAAAAAATCTAAATTCCAAAACAGAAATACAGAATTTAGAAATACCGTTTAGAATTTAGGATTTCAGAATATATGAGATACCAGGAGCCACCACGAAGGAGCGCGTTTTCATACCTGCTTCCCTTTGCTGTCATTATAATTTTGGGAGTTTCCGTTTTCTTTGGTCTCAGGGAATACCTCTTTTCGGCGATTGTTCTTTATCCGAGCAATCCCGATGCTTTTGTGAAGGTGGATCATATCTACGGTGATAATGCGTTTATTGTGCCGTGGGGAATGGAATCGCGAAGAAAACTCGGTACGGGTTTTTCCATCAACAAAGGCGATATTGTTTCCACGGAAAAGGGGGCGAAGATTTCTCTTTCCATGAACGACGGAAGCGTTATCCGGCTTAACGAGGATACGGTGATTTACTTTAGCAGGCTTGAGAGTAAGCCAAAGCATGTATCGCTCAATGTGGTTCAAGGAGAAATATATATTGAAACCACTCCCCTTTTGAGTGCCAAAGAAGATTTCATTGTGGTATCGCCGCGAATGATTTCGCAGGTTGATGCCACTACCGTTCTCGTTGATACATTCCCTGTTGAAGAAACACGGGTGCTGCGGGGTACGCTTTCGACGCGTATTTTTCATCTTATTGAGGACAGAAAGGAGCCTCTTGTTTCTGCTGTTATACATGCCGGAGAGGAGGTTTCCCTGGAGGCCGACGTGATCAATGCCATGGTTGAAGGTGAGGACTTTTATCCGCGCCGATTTGATGATTCCGGTCTTGATGCTGACGGTATGCCTTTGGTGTCATGGTACGATTTCGTTTCCGGTGGTGCGGTGGCGGTTGCCGTGGTTGAAGCAGATGTTTCTTCCCCCGATAGTACGGAGAATACGGACACTTTGGCGGCAGACAGCGGTAGTGTGAGCATAAGTCTACCGCACGAAGGAGCGCAGGTTGGAGCTACGGTAACGGTTTCCGGCCGTTATGATCATGAACGCGTTACGAAGATTTTTGTGAACGATCGACAGGCCGATATGAATCTTCAGGAGGAATCCTGGCAGGCTTATATTCTTCTGTCGTCCAACAATCCTGAAATTACCGTCAATGCCGAGGATGTGAGTGGTGCCATACGCTTTGTTGGCAAAAGATCGGTTTCCGTTGACGATAAGCCTCCAACTATCCCTGACATTGTTGAACCGGAGGTGGATGAAAACGGGCGTGGCCAGGCGTATGGTGACAGCCTTGTTATCACCGGTCGTGCACACCATGATATTGCAAAAATTTCCGTTACCGCGGATACGCATTCTCCATATCAGCTCATGAAGTACAGCCCGGGCGATGATCTTTTCTACTACAAAGCTTCAAAATCGATTGGCAATCTCCATGATGGCTCGAATGTCTACACGATTCAGTTCTTTGATGAATTTGGGAATGTTTCCACCAAGACACTCACAATTACTCTTTTGCGACAGGAGTACGAAGGTATCGGTGTTTTTTCCAGTGGTCATCCTATTCAGATTATGGAGCCTTCGCAGAGTCCGTACCGAACGACGGAAGAGACCGTTCTTGTGCGCGGGGTGATACTCTCCGATGTTCAGAAAATTTTGGTTAACGGTGAACCGGTTGTATTTGATAGCGTGACTCTTGAGTTTACGTATTCTGCAACTCTCGGTCTTGGCGAAAATCCACTCGTATTCTCCGTGGAAAATTCACTTTCCGAGATTGTGGACGTTGGAGTGTTAACTATTATTCGCGAGTAGATTTTGCTTTCACGGTCCCCTTCTCCACCAGAAATATCGCCTGGTCTTTATTGGCGTGATCAATATGTGTTCCCGTGACGATGATCTGATCGGCATGAAACAGAGAGAGCACGTTTTTCTGACGTGAGGAATCGAATTCGGAAAGGACATCATCCAAAAGCAGTATCGGAGACTCTCCTCCGGTCTCCTTCATCCATTCTATTTCACAAAGCTTCATTGCGAGCACGGCTGTTCTCCATTCGCCGCGAGATCCGGTCGCGGCAATCGGTTTTTTATCGAGCATTATTGCATAGTCGTCTCTGTGCGGACCGACGAGCGTTGTTTGCGCAACGAGATCCTTCGGTCTCATCTCTCCGAGTTTTTTTATGTACCACTCTTTTGCATCGTCTTCATTTTCCGGTATCTCCCTTGTCCAGACGAGATCCACATTGTGCTTCTTTCCCGCGATGAATGAAAAATTATCATTCATTGTTTCGTTCATTTTCTTCAGAAGTTTTCTCCTTTTTGAAAAAATGGTGCTTCCGTCGGCTATAAGTTTTCTGTTCCAGTATTCGAGTTCGTCTTCCGCCGATTTCCCCTCGGCGATTCTTTTAAGAAGCGCGTTGCGGTTTCTTAGAGTGCTTCGGTATCTCACAAGGGATTTCAGATACATTCGGTCTTCCTGACTTAAAATGATGTTGAGTTGTTTTCTTCTTGCCGCAGGCGAATCGGATATGAGCGTGATCTCTTGTGGTGTAAAAAGCACCACCTTCAAGGTTCCTATATATTCTTCCACCTTTCGCTTTGCCCCCTGAATTTTGAGCGTTCTTGGGTACTTTCTTCCGTTGCCCCAGAAGATTTCCAGATCGGACTTTAATCCGTTACCCTCTATTGATCCTGAGATTCTGGCGAAATCTTTTCCCCACATAATGATCTCCTCACTTTTTGCCGGAGAAAAAGATTTTGTTACCGCCAATAAAAAAATACTTTCGAGAAAATTGGTTTTTCCCTGCGTATTTTTTCCTTCCATGGCAATGATTCTTTCCTCAGGAAAGACGAAGTCGAGCTTTGCGAAATTTCTGACGTTCTCAAGATGGAGCGAACGGAGTTTCACTTGCTTCGGAAAATTATGGTTTCGTGCATTCCGATATCACGTCGTATATTTTCTGGATGTAGTTTTCGTTTTCGAAATACGCTGAAATTTTTTCTTCCGATACCCATGCATACTCCTTGAGCTCCTCCGTGTTTATGACGATATCATTGTCGTCTCCGACGAATCGTACCCAATAGTACATTTGTTTCTGCCCCTCGAATCCGTCGCGGGTTTCTCCGCTCGGAAATTTATAGAAGTACACGTGCGAACTCTTTTTCAAAAGAATGAATTTATCCGTTCCCAGCTCCTCCTCGAGTTCCCGTCGTGCCGCCACTTCGGCAGATTCCCCTTTTTCTATACCGCCCTGCGGGAATTGCCACGCGTTGTGTTCCCGTGGTTTTTGCACTATGAGATATTCCCTTTCTCCGGGGAATTTCTCGCGAAATATGACACATGAAATATTTGGTCTGTACATGATAGCTATATATTCCTGCATTCCATCATATTATGATGGGATTCAAAACGTAAGATGTATTCTCAAGAATCCTTTGACTAGAGACGCGGACCATTGCCGATGTGTGTCGCTATGTCGGATTTTGGTGTTGACCAAAACTCCAGTTTTTTCCCGAGCATAAGTCTTGTCTGCGCATCCAGTGCCGGAAATGCTCCGAAAATTATTGTGACCAGCGGAAGTAGCGTCCACTGAAGAAGAATCATGAAGGTATCCTTCAGTCTTGTCTTTCTTTTTGGCGCGAAAAAGAGTGACATGTAAATAAGGATGAAGAATCCGCCAAGTCCGAAAAGAAAAAGTCTTCCTAAAATAAATGAAGCATTGTACGAGAGGACGGTTTTTCCGAAATCAGGATTCAGGAGGATGAGAAGTCTGTTGTTGAGCGTAATGGTGATAGCGAGTGTCGCCCACATGAGGTGGCCTTCGAACAGGCGGTAGAGGTTGATTACCGTTTTGAATTTCGGGAGCGATTTCCATCGCTTGATAGTCTCGATGACGCAATACGGAATATCGCTTACTCCCCAGGCCCAACGACGGAGTTGTTTGTACTGATTTCGAAGCATGTTTCCCATGGAGTCCGCCTGTACGGCGTCCTGAAAGATTTCCGTAAACAGCGGAATGACCTGATGGTTTCCGTTATAGCGGAAATAGGTTCTCCAGTACTGGTGTCCGTCTTCCACTATGGTCTTTACCGACCAGAAGTCGGTGTCGATAAGAGTTGCCAGACTCTGTGCGTGTGCCGAGAAATTTCGGAGTCTCGATGGCCTGTGAGACTCGATCATCTGCCAGAAGGAAGATGATATGGCCGCAACTCTGTTTAAAAGTGTGACTTTCCAGAAATTGTTATTAAAGAACGGGAGAGGCTGAAAACTCATGTGTCGCCTGTCTTCATGGGAGATGAATTCATACGAGAGATAGGCGAGATACTGACGCGAAACTGCGTTATCCGCGTCGAGTGTTGTAACCACCGTATTTTCCGGTTTTATGCCGAGCGTTTCCGTTTCGTGCAGTACCTTTTTACATGCGAAGCTTATGTTCCCTCCCTTCCCGCGAACTTCTCCCGGCATATTTTTCGGGTGCATATACCCGAAAAATCCCAAAAATGTATGTGAAAACATTTTCTGCAGGGCGAGAAAGTTGGATGTTCCGACGTTTCCCTCCTGTTCTTCGTAGGCGAGAACAAAAAATACTTTTTCTTTCACGGGGAAATCACTGTCCAGAAGCGCTTTTATCGATCGTTCGAGAACGCTTAACGGTTCGCGAAACGTCGCCAGTATGACTATGTGGTATATATCGCCAAAATCGATATCTGTTTTTATATTTTTTGCTTCTCTTAAGAAATCTTTCTTTTTATTTTTGCGTATCTGTAAAAATGCACCGGTTAAATGGTAGGCCATTTCCAGTGATTTTATCAGCCAGACAGCGGAGTAGAATACTATGATATATACGGATACTCTTGGCAGAATAAATGCGAATACCGTTGGTGCTAAAAGCAATGACCAGGAAAGTAGGCCGGGGATTATCTCCAGGACTCTTTCAAATCGTGTGCCTTTTTCCTGATGCATGATGGTGTTATTTATTGATGCCGTGTTTTTCCAAAATATTCCAAATACGCGTGTTCATTTCATCGAGATCCTTCTGACTTCTCGCCTCGACGCATACCGAAAGTTTCGGTGATGTGTTGCTCGCGCGGACGCTCGCCCATGAGCCGTTATCCAAATCCACTCTTATTCCGTCCATAGCGGTTATGTTTCCGAAAGCGTCAGTAAAATCTTTTTTAATGATTTCCATGAATTTGAATTTTTTGTCATCATCGATATCCGGCCGTATTTCGGGTGACGCGAATACTTTTGGCATATCTGCAAAAAGACCGGAAACCGATTTTTCTGAATTTGAAATAATGGCGAGCATCTTTGCCGCACAATGGCACGCGTCGTCGAATGAATAGTAGTTATCTGCCAGAAAAAAGTGTCCGCTTTGTTCCCCGCCAAGAAGGGCGTGCTCTTTTTCCATCGCATTTTCGACGAAAGAGTGACCAACCGGAACCATAACGGCTTCTCCTCCGAGCCTCTTTACCTCTTCCGCGATTATCGATGAGCAGGATACCGTGTATATAACCTTACTTTTTTTTCTTGATAACAGATCTCTCGCGAGGAGCACGAGGATCTGGTTGGCATCATGGGTGATGCCTTTTTCGTCCACGATTCCGATTCGGTCACCGTCACCATCAAAGGCTAGTCCTATATCCGCCTTTGTTTCCGAGACCTTTTTTTTCAGGTCTATCAGGTTCTTTTCCACTATCGGATCCGGTTCGTGATTCGGAAAGTTTCCATCGAGTTCACAGAAAAGTCTGACAACTTCGCATCCCATTTTTTCCAAGATGTCCGGATACAGTTTTCCAGCCACTCCGTTGCCGCAGTCGACCACTATCTTGAGTTTTCTTTTCAATTGATATCCGGAGGCGATGGCCGATACGTATTTTTCAGTCATATCCGCAGTTTTCTTCGTCCCCTTTCCTTCTTTTAACTCCTTTGTTTCGATAATGTTTTTGATTTTCTGGATTTCATCACCGTAAATCGAGTGAGCTTCCCTTCCGATAAGCTTAAGTCCGTTGTACTGTTTTGGATTGTGACTTGCCGTAATATTCACTCCTCCGTCGAATTTTTGTTCCGCCACGGTAAAGTAGAGGAATGGAGACGGCGACAGGCCGATATCGGTTACATTGCAACCGCTTTCAACAAGTCCCCGTATGCAGGCTTCCTTAAGTTCCGGACTATGGATTCTGTGATCACATCCAATAGCCACTTGCACTTCTTTTTTTTCTGTGTATTTTGTCCGAAGCAACGTTCCCACTCCCCTGCCTAAGAGGTATACTGACTCGGTGTTGAGTTCCGATGGATACACGCCGCGGATGTCGTAGGCGCGGAAGATGTTTTGTGCGATATTCATAGATATGTAGTGCTGAGATCCGAATTATATGCTGCTTACCTGGTAAAAAACAACCTTGACAAAATACTGAAATATAATATTATGTCACGCCTATAATTATTTTTTCATGAAACGGTTCGCTCTTCCCATTTTCTTTGTTTTGTTTTTTTTCCTGTCTTCCGCACAGGTCTTTGCGCAGGGGTTTTCGGATATTTCGAAATCAAATAGGTTTTATCCGGCTATTTCTCATCTTGTTGATGTTGATGCGATTGATGGAGGTAAGCAGTTTTTTCATCTGTATCGTGCCGTGAACCGATCCGAGGCGGTGAAGATGATTCTTATAGCTTCCGGACGTGAGGAAGAAGATATTTCGAACAGTGCAGTACAATTTCGTTTGCGAGACGTAAAAACGACCGACTGGTATTATGGTTATGCTTTCCGGGCCATAAAACTTGGCATTGTTTCCGGGTATTCCGATGGTTCGTTCCGCGGGGCCCAGACAGTAAACCTTGCCGAGGCTCTTAAAATGCTTTTTTCCGCATATGACATAGAGGTGATGCCATCAAAGGGTGGTAGCGGTTTTTTCGGAAGCGAGCCGGGAGTTTGGTACAGTGACTATCTCTACTCGGCGAAGGAGTATTCCCTGCTTACGGATTATGAGTATGTGCGTCCGGATTCCGTTGTGAGCAGAGGATTTTTTGCGGAGCTTGTATATCGTTTTGAGCTTCTCCGAAGCGGTGACACAAAATATCTTTCCTCCATCGGTAATCCTTTTACCATTACCATTCCAAGACTTGGAGTTTCCGATGTCCAGCTTAAGACTACCGATCCGTTTGATAAGGATTACTATATCTGGGTTTTAAACCAGGGTATCGGTCATGCTCTTAAGTATCCCGGTGAGAACGGAAAGGTATTCATTTACGGTCATTCGTCCGGATATAACTGGTATAACCCCGCATACAAAAAGGTTTTCCGTGCTCTCAACCAAGTTCAGGATGGTGATGAAATTATTGTGAACTACCGTGGTCATGAATTTCATTATTGGGTGAGCGGAAGGAAGATCATCAAGTCCGACGATCTTTCTGCTCTTGAGGATTCTTCTGAAGAAGAGCTCGTTATTTCAACATGCTGGCCTCCGGACAGCACTCGCGAGCGTTATCTGATTTACGCAAAACCGTAATTTTACTTCGTCGTGTGTTTTTTGAGGAACCTCTTCTTGAAATCCCGGAAGGTGTTGTTCGCTATGTGCGAACGAATGTCTGCCATGAGTGTCAGGTAGAAGTGGATGTTGTGAATGGAGCAGAGCTCCAGCCCGAGTATCTCGTTGATATGTATGAGATGCCGGATGTAGCTTCGCGTAAAATTTTTGCAGGCGTAGCATGAACATTTTTTATCCAGGGGCGAGAGATCTTTTTTGTACTTCTCGTTTTTGATGCGCAGAAGACCCTCACTGGTATAAAGAAGCCCGTGCCGCGCGTTTCTTGTGGGCAAAACGCAGTCGAACATATCCACTCCCCTTTCCACCGCTTCCAGAATGTTTTCCGGAGTTCCCACTCCCATGAGGTAACGTGGTTTGTTTTCAGGGAGTTCATCCACAACGGAATCGAGTATCTTGTACATGGTTTTTGCCGGCTCGCCTACGGCGAGCCCGCCAACCGCGTATCCGTCGAATCCGATTTTTTTCAGAATTTTCGCGCTTTTTTTTCGCAAGTCAGGAAAGACTGAGCCCTGTACGATTCCAAAAAGCATCTGTTTCGTATTTTTTTTCGCTTTTTTGCATCTCTTTGCCCAGTCCATGCTTAATTCCAGTGATTTTTTCGCGTACTCTTTGGTGCACGGGAACGGCGTGCACTCATCGAAGCACATCATGATATCTGCTCCGATCTTCTCCTGGATTTTTATCACCTTTTCCGGCGTAAGCCGGATGAGGCTTCCGTCCCTGTGTGACTGAAAGGAGACGCCCTCGGGATCTATTTTGCGCAGGCGGGAAAGCGAAAAAACCTGGTACCCTCCGGAGTCCGTGAGGACCGGGCCATTCCAGTTCATGAATTTCTGAATGCCGCCCGCTCTTTTTACAATATCCTCACCCGGAGTGAGGTGGAGATGGTAGGTGTTTGAGAGAATAATCTGTCCGCCGGCGTTACGGATGTCTTCCGGTCTTAAGCTTTTCACACTGCCGCATGTGGCTATGGCCATGAAGGCTGGTGTTTGTATTTTTCCGTGAGGTGTCGCGAGAATTCCGGTTCTTGCCCGGCCGGATCTTTTTGTTACCTTAAACATTTTTTATAATGGAAATGAGACGATAAACGAAGACCCTTTACCGAGTTCGCTTTTTACTTCAACCTTTCCTCCAAGAAGTGTTACCAGTTTTTTAGTGATGACGAGTCCCAAACCGCTTCCTTCTGTTTTCTGCACAAGCGGGTTACTTGTTCGTTGGAAAACTTCGAAGAGTTTTTCTTGATCTTTTGGCGCAATTCCTATTCCGGTATCGGTTATTTTGAAGTGCAGATTGCTTTTCTGTTTTGATACGGTGATGGTTACCAGCCCACGCAGCGTGAACTTCAGTGCGTTGCTTGTGAGGTTAAAGAGAATTTGGCGCAGTTTCTGCCTGTCGGTTTTCCATATTTCAGGTGTTCCCTCTTCGATATTCGTTATCAGATCGATTCCTTTTTTTGTGAATAATGGTGCAAAAACTTTCTGAATATCTTCGAGAACTTTTCGGATTGAACACTCCTCTATTTCCAGCGGTAGCCTGTTTTTTTCAATCTTGGTGATATCGAGGATATCGCTGATGAGATGCAGTAATTGTTTGGCGTTCTTTTTGATGATAAGCAAGTGGCTTTTTTGCTCCTCCGCAAACTTTTCGAGCATCTGATCTTCAAGAAGCTCTGTGTATCCGATAATCGAGGTTAACGGAGTTCGAAGTTCGTGCGATACGCTTCCCAGGAAGTCTGTTTTGATCTTATTGGCCTCCAGCGCTTTCTTGGTTTGTTGTTCCAGTTCGTGAGTTCGTTCCAGCACCATCTTCTCCAGATGTTCGGCGTAGCATTTAATCTGCTCTTCGAGTTTTCTTTTCTCCGTCACGTCTTCCAGGATTCCGTCGAAATACACGATATTTCCTTTTTCATCTTTAATCGCGCGCGCGCTGTCGAATACCACTATCGGTATTCCGTCCTTTTTCTTGAGGCGCAGGTTTTCATTTTCATACGATTCCTCTCTGCCGACAATTGCATTAAAATGTTCTCTCTCTGATGCGTTTTTGTATGTGTCGGCGATATGAATATGCATCATCTCTTCCTTGCTGTCGTACCCAAGCATTTTTACGAGTGCCGGATTGGCGTCCACGAGTTTTCCGTGTTTTCCCGCCGTTGTTCTGTAAACTCCCACATTGAGGTTGTCAAAGAGCGATCGGTATTTCTTTTCACTTTCCCTGAGAGCTTTTTCCGCCTCTTTAATGTCGGTAATATCGGTTACGACGCTCATGCTGTTTTTGTATTTTCCTTTTTCATCAAAGAGCGGTGCTGCGGAAAGCAGAGCCTGTAGTCTTTTTCCTTTTCGTGTTATAAACTCGACTTCGTATTGTGAAGACATGCCACTCATACGATCCCTTGTCCCTGTTTTGAATTTCTGAAAATTTTCCTTGTCAGCATATTTACTAAGACTGGAGCCCTCCATCTCTTTTACCGAATAGCCAAGCATTCGAGCGAGTCTTGTATTTACGAAGATAAGTTTTTCAAACTTGTCGCAGATAAGCACACCGTTTGGCGCCGTTTCCACGAGCGCGCGGTAACGCTTTTCACTTTCTTCTATGGCATGTTCGAGCTTGAGTTCCTTCGTGATGTCGCGCGCGATGCTTAAGAAGGCGATTGGTTTATCTTTTTCGTTTTTCAGCAGGGATGTTGTCATGCGTGCAGGAAAAACACTCCCGTCTTTTCTTTTGTGCCATATGATTCCGGAGATGTGTTTATTTTTCAGACTTTTTTTTCTGTATGGTTCCACCTCTTCCCGAATCTGCTGCGCTGTGTGAAAAATGTTCCGATGTTTTCCAACCAATGTTCTCCTTGAGTTGTAGCCGTGCATTTTCGCCCACGCTTTGTTGAGATTCAGAACTATACCATCCAACGTGATCACAATCATTCCTTCGGATGCCTGCTCGAAGATCTGTTCAAATATCTGTTTTTCTTTTTCGATTAAAATTTTGTCAGTTATGTCGTGCGATATTCCACAGACACCGGTGTTCCTCCCCCTTTCATCCTTTAGCGGATATTTTACCGTGAGCTGAACATGTTTTTTTCCATCATGGGTGAATTCGTCATAAAACTCGCAGATAGTGTTTTTCTTTAATGTGACAGCATCGTTCTTTTGAAATTTTTCTGCCGCCTTCTTGTTAAACAACTGATAGTCGGTTCTTCCAATTGCTTCTTTTCTCTTTACCCCGTGATATATCTTCCATACCGGATTCGTGAGTGTGTATTTTCCTTCGAGATCTTTTGTGTAGATCAATGCGAATGAATTGTCTACGAGCTGTCCGTAGAGCTGTTCTTTTGCTTTCAGTTTTTTCTGTAGATCGTATTCTGCCGTGACGTCGTGTGCGAATGCGACCAGAATTTTTTTCCCGTTTTTGTCGGTACGGATTTTACCGCGCCAGTACAACATTTTTGTTTCGCCGGTTCTGGTTATTATTGGGAGTATGACTTTTTCCGATATTCGCGAGGACAGTGACTGACGAAACGACCCCTTAATGATTTTTTCAGCGATTTTTCTGTGTTCCGCTGGTACGAATGTTGTAACGCAGTTTTTTCCGATGAGATATTCTCTTCCGTATCCGCTTATTTCTTCTGCTCCATCATTTATAAAAAGGATGCGATACTTCTCATCCATGACAAGGGTGATGATGCAGTTTGAATCAAGAGCATCCCTTAGATAACCGATCTCTGTGTTGTAGTTTTTTTTACTCACTTTTTTTCGTTAAAAAAGTCTATAACTCTTGCGGCTATTTCTTTTGGAGTGTATTCGACCTTTACGAGATAGTCGACCACGTTGTCTTTAAAATCCTGAATGTTTGCATGATCCGGACTCACGTTGCTCACGACTATAACGGGAGTGTTTTTTATCGCTTTGCTTATTTGAAAAATACTCAAAAAATCCTTTCCGTCAGCTTCCGGCATCATAAGGTCCAGGAGAATGAGGTCCGGTGTGTTTTCGAGCGCCTTGGTGATTCCAGCGGTTCCGTTCTGGGCGGTGAATACCTGAAAGCCCGCCTGCTCGAGACGAATCTTGTAAATATTCAGCAGCTCGCGGTCATCTTCAACTATGAGGATCTTTTTTCTCATGGTGTTTTGCTTGTTCGATGCCCGATTCTATCATTTTTTTTGGTTTCGCGGAACATTCTCTCGGTCGAGAATCTTCTTGAGGTATTCGCCCGTGAACGAATCTTTGTTTTCCGCGATTTCCCTTGGTGTTCCCGCTCCAAGAATTTTTCCGCCATCCTCACCTCCGTGAGGACCTAAGTCTATGATCCAGTCCGCTGTTTTGATCATGTCGAGATTATGTTCGATCACAACAACAGTGTTGCCGGTGTCCACAAGCGCGTTGAGCACGTTGAGAAGTCTCTTCACGTCATCGAAGTGAAGACCGGTGGTCGGTTCATCCAAAACATAAATGGTTTTTCCGGTGGATTTTTTGGAGAGTTCATTGGCGAGCTTGATACGCTGAGCCTCACCTCCGGAGAGTGTGGTTGCAGATTGACCCAGGTGAATGTAGCCCAAGCCTACCGCCTCAAGTGTCTGCAGTTTACTTTTGATATCCGGAATGCTTACGAAGAAGTCCAGAGCTTCGCTTACGGTCATTTCCAGCACGTCCGCTATGTTTTTTCCGCGCCATGTGATTTCGAGAGCTTCTCTGTTGTACCTCTTCCCCTTACATATCTCACACGGAACATAAATATCCGGAAGGAAGTGCATCTCGATTTTCTTTAAGCCTTCTCCGGCGCATGCCTCACAGCGTCCGCCTTTTACGTTGAAGGAGAATCTTCCCGCTTTGTATCCGCGTACTTTTGCTTCGGGTGTTGACGCGAACAGTGTTCGTATATCCGTGAATACGCCGGTGTACGTTGCCGGGTTGGATCTTGGCGTTCTTCCGATGGGTGACTGATCGATATCAATGATTTTATCCAGATGCTCAGCACCCTCGATGTGATCGTGTTTTCCAGGAATCGTGCGGGCATGATTGAGTGTTGCGAGCAGACTCTGTACGAGTATGTGGTTTACGAGGGAGGATTTTCCGGATCCGGAAACTCCCGTGACACAAACGAGTTTACCCAAAGGAATTTCCGCGGTGATGTTTTTGAGATTGTTCTCACACGCTCCGATAATCTTCAGACTCTTCCCATTCCCCTTTCTTGGGGCTAAGGGCATCTCGATTTTCTTTTTTCCGATCAGGTATTGTCCCGTGAGTGATTTTTCGTTTTTCATAATTTCTTCGGGCGTGCCTTCGGCGACGACATGGCCGCCGTGCTTGCCGGCTCCGGGACCGATGTCGAGTACATAATCCGCTGAGCGGATGATATCTTCGTCGTGTTCCACGACGATAACCGTGTTACCGATGTCTTTTAGTGAGACAAGAGTTTTCAGGAGCCTGTTATTATCTTTCTGATGAAGTCCGATGGACGGTTCATCGAGCACATAGAGCACTCCATGAAGTTTGGATCCTATCTGTGTTGCCAGTCTGATTCGTTGCGCTTCTCCGCCGCTTAAAGAATTTGCGGATCGGCTGAGGGTGAGGTACGCGAGTCCTACATTTTTTAAGAACCCTAAACGAGCGGACACTTCCCGGATGATCGGTTCGGCGATTTTCTGCTTCATGGTGTCCAGTTTGAGTTTTTCAAAAAAGTTGAGGATTTCGATGATCGAGAGCTCGGTGATCTCAATAATGTTTTTTCCGTCGATATATACGGAGAGTGATTCGGATTTTAATCTCTTTCCTTTGCATGCCTCGCATTCCGTGATGGTCATGTATCTTTCGATTTTCTTCCGGATGTAGTCGGAGTCGGTTTCGTTATACCTCCTTTCAAGATTCGGAATGACTCCCTCGTATGTTGTTTCGTATTCACCGTTGAATCTGTCGCCGTTGAAATTGATCTTGTAGGTGTTGTCCGGATCTCCGTGAAGAATGATCTGAAGGTGTTCTTTCTTGAGTTTTTTTACGGGCGTATCCATGGAAAATTCCCGCTTTCTTGCAACCTGTTCCAAAACGGATGTGTACCACGAGAGTTTGGAGGTGGTGGCGCTCCACGGATGGATCGCGCCCTCGGCGAGTGTGAGGTTTGCGTTTGGGATTACCATGGATTCATCGATGTTGAGCTTGGTTCCAAGCCCGTGACAGGCAGGGCAAGCTCCCTGAGGAGAGTTAAACGAGAAAATTCTCGGCTCGATTTCCGGAAGGCTTACTTCCGGATGAGACGGACAGGTAAAATTTTCAGAAAAATCGTAGTTCTTATCCTCATCCGCGTCGTAAATGGTTACATTTCCGTTTCCGAACTTGAGTGCGAGCTCGAGTGAGTCGGCAAGTCTGGATCTGTTCGGATTGCTCTCTTCAATCTTTTTGCCGGAGGGAAGTGTGAGAAGTTTCGGACCTAAATCCTCCGTTGTAATTCTGTCGACAACGATTTCGATCGTATGTTTTTTCTTCGGGTCGATGGTGATCTCATCGAGAACGCTGTAGATTTTTCCGTCCAGTCGGTAGCGCACGAATCCGTCCTTTTTCATCTGGTCGAACACCGCTTTTTGCTCACCTTTCTTACCGCGAACAAGCGGAGAAAGGATCATGATCTTTTTTCCTTCCTTCATCCGCGTGATGTACTCGATGATTTCACTATGAGTCTGCCTGTCTATCGGCTTGCCGCACTTGGAACAGTGCGGTGACCCGATCTTTGCGAACAGAAGTCGTAGAGTAGTCGTAGATTTCCGTTACCGTGCCCACGGTGGATCTCGGATTTCTGGAAGTTGTTTTCTGGTCGATCGATATGGCAGGCGAAAGGCCGTCGATGCTTTCGACGTCCGGTTTCTGCATGAGCTCCAAAAATTGTCTCGCGTATGCGGAAAGACTTTCCACATATCTTCTCTGCCCCTCGGCGTAGATGGTGTCGAAGGCGAGGGTGGATTTTCCGGATCCGGAAAGACCCGTTATCACCGTCATCTTGTTTCTGGGTATTTCGACGTTGATATTCTTTAAATTGTGCATCTTGGCACCGCGGACAATGATCTTGTCGTCAGAAGGCATAAAAAGCTGGTAAGCAGTAAGCGGATAAGCTGGTAAGCTCTAGCAATGCAGGATTGCAAGCAGACATTCTATACCCGAAAGGGGCTTTGGGCAAGTTTTTTTGGAGGAAAAACAGGGGGATGAGGGGGTATTTCCGTAGGGACGTAACATGTTACGTCCCTACGGAAAATACGTCTATGAACGGAAAAAATATGGAGAACTGGTATCTAAGAACATCCGAAAATCTGCAGGGCGCGAGATCTCGCGCCCCTACGGGAGCCATGCCATGGCATGGCCCTACGGGTTTACCACCACCAGATTCACGATCTTGCCGGGAACGAAGATCTCTTTGATGAGTTTGCCGTTTTCGAGGTGTTTTTTCACGTTTTCCAGCTCTTTTGCCTTCGCGAGGGCTTCTTTCTGCGAGATTCCGACGGGCGCCTGGAAGGTGCCGCGGAGTTTTCCGTTTACCTGTACCGCGATCGAGATTTCATCGTCTACCGTGAGGGTGATGTCGAATGTCGGCCAGGTTTCCGTGGTAATGCCGGTTTTGTGTCCGAGTTTCTCCCAGAGTTCCTCCGTTAGGTGCGGGGCAAAGGGTGAAAGCACGAGAAGAAGCTTTTCCCCTATCTCTTTTGGCAGTTTTTCAAGTTTTCCCAGCTCGTTCACGCAGATCATCATCTGGCTGATGGCGGTGTTGAATCCGAAGGATTCAATGTCTTCCGTCACTTTCTTCACCGTTTTGTGCGTTATCTTTGCCGCTTCCTTTGAAGCGGCCTCTGTTGTCACTGGTTTTTCGAAGAGGCGCCAGACTTTGAGCAGGAATCTGTGGACTCCTTCGACTCCCTGCATGTTCCACGGTTTTACTGCCTCAAAAGGACCCATGAACATCTCATAGAGGCGCAGGGTATCTGCGCCGTACTGTTTGACCACGCTGTCCGGATTGATGACGTTTCCGCGGGACTTGCTCATCTTTTCTCCGTCTTCACCGAGGATCATTCCCTGATTTCTGAGTTTATGGAACGGCTCCTTTGTGGAGACGTATCCGAGATCAAACAGCACCTTGTGCCAGAAGCGCGCGTACAGCAGGTGGAGGACGGCGTGTTCAGCGCCGCCGACATAGAGATCAACTCCGTTCGGTTGCATCCAGTATTTTTCCAAGTTTTTGTCCCACTTTTCTATCTTTCCTTCATTTGAGAAGAGATAGCCGAGATAATACCAACAGCTTCCCGCCCACTGAGGCATGGTGTTGGTTTCACGTTTTGCTTTTCCCTTACACTTGGGACATGTGGTATTCACCCATTTACTGATTCCGGCGAGTGGTGACTCCCCTGTTCCGGTCGGTTCGTATTTTCGAACGGGCGGAAGAAGAATCGGAAGATCTTTTTCCGGTACGGGAACGACACCGCACTTTTCGCAGTGCACCACGGGTATGGGTTCTCCCCAGTATCGCTGACGGGAAAATATCCAGTCGCGTAACTTGAAATTGACGGCTTTTTTTCCGATCTTCTTATTTTCGAGCCACTCGGTCATTTTTTTGATGGCGGCCGACGGTTTCATTCCGTTGAGGAAATCAGAATTCACCATTTCGCCATTGTCGATATCGACGAACGCTTCTTTTTCCACGTTGCCGCCTTTCACCACCTCCTGAATCGGAAGCCTGAATTTTTTCGCGAATTCGTAGTCGCGCGTGTCGTGCGCGGGAACCGCCATGATGGCGCCGGTACCATAACTTATAAGTACATAATCGGAAATCCAGATGGGAATCTCTTTTTTATTCACCGGATTTATTGCATACGCGCCCGTGAATACTCCGGTTTTTTCTTTCGCGAGTTCCGTTCGTTCGAGGTCACTCTTTTTTGCTGATTTCTCCTGATACGCTTTCACAATTTTTGACTGCTCTTTGCTTGTGATCGTGTTTACGAGCGGATGTTCGGGAGAGAGCACCATATAGGTTGCTCCGAAGAGCGTGTCGGGGCGGGTCGTGTACACTTCAATTGTTTCCGCACTGTTTTTTACAGGAAAGAAAACCGAAGCTCCTTCGGATTTGCCGATCCAGTTTTTCTGCATGAGCTTGATGGACTCGGACCAGTCGAGAAGATTTAAATCTTCGAGAAGTCTTTCCGCGTACGCGGTTATTTTGAGTACCCACTGTCGCAGGTTTTTTCTGATAACCTCCGATCCGCAACGATCACACTTTCCGTCTTTTACCTCTTCGTTCGCGAGGCCTGTTTTACAATTCACGCACCAGTTGATGGGCATGTTCGCTTCGTACGCGAGTCCTTTTTTGAATATCTGCAAAAAGATCCACTGCGTCCATCGGACGTACTCGGGATTCGTGGTATTTACTTCGCGATCCCAGTCATAAGAAAAGCCGAGGCTTTGGATCTGCTTTTTAAAAACTCCCACGTTTTTTTCCGTTGTGGTCTTTGGATGCGTGCCTGTTTTTATGGCGTAGTTTTCCGCCGGTAGTCCGAACGCGTCCCACCCCATGGGGTGAAGCACGTTAAACCCGTTCATTCTTTTAAATCTCGAGATAATATCGGTTGCCGTGTAGCCTTCAGGATGGCCGACGTGCAATCCTGCTCCGGATGGATACGGGAACATGTCGAGGATATAGCACTTCGGTTTTTTGGAATTATCTATAGCGCGGTGAAGTTTTTTTTCTTCCCAGAGTTTCTGCCATTTTTTTTCAATGGCTCGGTGGTTGTAATCCATACAGGCGGTAAAAAGTTATTCGCAAGTCTTTAACTCCTTGATCTGATCGGCAATCATTTTGATATCTTCCGGAGCGTTTTCTTCGTCCATATCAGGATCAATTGTTTGAAGAATATCCATTGCGTCTATCATGTCAACATAACAGCGTGGCATGCTGATCTTTTTTGATGTTCCGTATGAAAAACGCGCATTCATTGATGCCACGAATGGCATTTCGGCGTTCTTGGATACCGCGCGAACGGAGATTCTTTTTATCTTTTCATCGGCAATGTCCACCTTGAGTGTGATCTTCACGTTACGGGAAATTTCTCCGAGCATTTCATTCAGTTGTGACCGCAATAATTCCAGCTCGTCCCCTGCCGGTATTTCAATGTCGCTTTCCGGATGGTATTTTGTGAAGCTTTCGGAAACCTTTTCAGCGAGTGTTGTTATTTCATCCTCGCTGAGAGATCTTTTGAGAGAAATATTGTATGAGTTCCCTTTCTTCTTGAGGTCGAACGCTGTTGCTCCGACTATCTCCATAATCTCTGTACCAAATGACATGAGTTTTTCCCCGGAAAACGCGAGTTCTGTTCCCATCTCCTCTTCCAGTTCCTGAAGTTGCGGATCGATTACTTCCAGCATATCGGCAACGGAAAATCGTACGTATGTGCCTTTGATATTTTCGCGTAACGCTTTCACAATATTCTGAGCGTTTTGCATCTCATCAAAATTTCCTTCGATATTGAGTCCGCTGAGTTTCAGGAACGACACCTGTTTTTTCAGATCGCTTACAATGTCCAGCCCCCCTGAGGCAGTGAGGGTTTCGTCACCTTCCGTGACATTTACCGATGCGTGCAGAGAACCCGATGTAGTATCTTTGTATTTTCTTTCGCGCTCCTGCAGGTTAATGCTGAAGCTGTCACCATCAATGTCGGTACTAATTTTCATACTTGTCACACTCTTAAAATCACCGGAGTAGGTGTTCTGAAAAGCGCGAACTAAGGTATCAAAGTCATTCTGGGCCTGTGCTATCTGGAAACCGGCAATTCCGACAAGGAATGCCAGGCTCAACAGGAAGCTTATAAGTTTTTTCATGAGAAAGTGTTAGAAAAATTGACTTTATTATACTGGAAAGAGGGAAAATTGGTAGAATGGGCTACGTCCATTCAAAAATTCAAGATTGAAGATTTAAAAATTGGAATTTCAGTGGTTATGGTTTTCCGTAGAGGCGCGAGATCTCGCGCCCACATGATTACCGCGGGATTGTGGAAATGTTTCACATTTCCGTAGAGGGCATGCCATGGCATGCCCCTACGTAGGAACGCGATTAATCGCGTTCCTACGGACACACTATTTAATATCTGTTCATGCTTTCTCTTTCCGGAAAAAACTGGGTGATCGAAAATGAGTCCCTCGAGGGTTCCGTTTTGGAGCGTGTGCTGAAAAATAGGAGTATTGCGGATCTGGAGTCTCCCCTCTCCAAGTTGCATGACCCGTTTTTGATGCGGGATATGAAGAAAGTGATTGAGAGGATTCAGAATGCTGTGAAACAGGGTGAGAGGATCATGATTTACGGGGATTATGATGTTGATGGGGTTACGGGGAGTGCCATTCTGTATTCGGTTTTATCTGAGATTGGTGCGAAGGTTTCCGTGCGGATCGCGAACCGGTTTGGATTCGGGTATGGGTTGAATGAAAGTTTTATAGAGGAATGCAGAAAGCTCAAAGTTTCTCTGATTATTACGGTTGATTGCGGAATTTCCGACGCACTGCTCATCGCCATGGCGGACTCGTATGGTATTGATACGATTGTGACTGACCATCACACCGTGCCGGAGGCGGTGCCGGGAGCGCACGCGATCCTCAATCCGAAACTTCCTGACTGTGTGTATCCGGAAAAGAATCTTTGCGGTGCGGGAGTTGTATTTAAACTGGTTCAGGCACTTCTTGATGTCTCACAAAAAATCTTCCGATTCTGTTTTCCAGTATCTGGATCTTGCTGCCCTCGCGACCGTGGCGGACTGCATGCCGATTACGGGTGAGAACAGGGTTCTCGTGAAGAACGGACTTATGAAACTTCAGGAAGATCCGCATCCTTCATTGGATGCTTTGATGAGCGAATCAGAGGTCGACAGGCAGAAACTCTCGACCGCCACGTTCGGATTTCAGATAGGTCCCCCATTGAACGCGGCCGGAAGACTCGATAGCGCGCTTGATTCCTTTTTCCTTCTCACGGGGAAAAAAGAACTTGCTTCGAAACTTGTTTCCGCGAACAAAGATCGACAGGGGTTGATGAAGCATGGAATTACCGAAGCGGAAAAGATGATCGGTGAGATTGGTGACCTGCGTATGCTCATTGTGAAAAATAAAAACTGGGGAATCGGCATTATCGGTCTGATCGCCTCTAAGATTGCCGAGAAGTTTCACCGGCCGTCACTTGTTTTAAGCGAAAGGCAGGGTGAGCTTGTGGGTTCCGCGCGCTCGATATCCGGATACAGCATTATCGAAGCGCTCACGCGACACAAAGAACTCTTTATTCACTTTGGGGGGCACGCGCAGGCCGCGGGCTTCTCGCTCGCTCCTGAAAAATATGATGAGTTTATGGATGTCATGGAGCAGGATGCTTATGATCACATACAGGAATCCGATCTTGTTCCGACGCTCCGTATTGATACGGAGATTCAGCCGGAAGAGGTTTCGTTCAAATCAGTTGAGGAGCTCTCGAGGCTCGAGCCGTTTGGGCTGGGGAATGCGAAACCGTTGCTTCTCATGCGCGATATTGCTGTCGAGAATATCAAAACTGTCGGCAAGGATGTTGAGCATGTGAGTTTTTTTGCGAGGTTTCGTAGAGACGCCCAAATTGGGCGTCTCTACGAAACGCGTGCCATCGCATTTGGATTCGGGAAACATGCCGATCTGTTAAACAGCGACAAGAAATTTGATTTGGTGGTGCAGGTGGAGACGGATGACTGGAAGGGACAGAGAGGTTGCAGTTAATGTGCGGGATGTCGGAACACGAAACATGGAACATTGAACATCGAACGTGTAACATGATCCCATAAATCCGTGGGGACGCGTGTTGTTTCGTGGGGATGTGGTTTTTGTCGTGGGGATGTTTGTGTTTCCGTGGGGACGCGTGTTATTTCGTAGAGACGCCCAATTTGGGCGTCTCTACGGGGAAAACACACGCCACGGAACAACACGCCACGGAACAACACGCCACGGAACAACGCCCCCACGGAAAACATCCCCGCACAAAAATGCCCACCCCCGACCTATCTTCTAGCACCGATGATCGGGGGTCCAGAACTGGATCCCCATTTTCATGAGGATGGGAATTTGTGTATTCCGGGGTCGTATTGCATTTCTGTTTTACCTGACCAATTCAATCGTCAATCCTGAACCCTGCGGTACGGTTTGTGCCGTTGTGGTTCCGCTCATCTGATGTGTCAGGCGAACGATGTTACCGTTGAGAAGATTCTGGAAGATGCCGAATGCGCATGATGCGCTGTTTTTTCCTGCGTTATTGCTTTCCTCAATGGAATCCTGGCAGAGTGCCCCCACGATATCTGTAAATCCGGATCCGGTGTCTTTTTCTGCTCTCAGTATAACACTTGATTGTGCGGCTCCTGACTGATCGAGAGAATCAACCGTGA
Organism: uncultured bacterium; assembly: GCA_963775025.1. Classification (GTDB taxonomy): domain Bacteria; phylum Patescibacteriota; class Gracilibacteria; order JAUYGZ01; family DAOVYC01; genus CAVZHD01. Next base: position 214,450 of record CAVZHD010000001.1, on the reverse strand, counting down.
TTCTTCCAGCGAGCTTATAGAGACCGTCCTTGTTTATGGTGACTGCGTCACTGCTTAGAGTGTATGCGCTGTCTGCTACGTTGGTAGTATCAATATTGAGAGCGGATTCCGTTGTGGTTACGCTCGTGTCTCCGGCACTGTCATATCCATCGAATACCTGCGCGACCGGGATAGCCGTGAAGCTGCCTCCGTCGTTGCTGATTTTCCATTGGTTATCCGTTGCATCGTATCGGATCTTACCCGCGTTGTCGGAGCCTTGTGCGGCTACGATATCTACATTGGCTCCGGCGCCTGAATTGTCTGAGTCAAGATAGAACGTGTTTCCGTATGATTTGATATCCCCTGCTACGGCCAAAGGAGCATCCGGGGTTCTGGTTCCGACACCAAAGTTTCCGCTGGTAACCCAAGAGTCACCATTAATAGAGAATCTGTTTATATATCCCGTTGAGGTTGTAGGTATGGTTCCGGCCGTGCCACTTGCTCCGCTATCGGTATATGTGGTGCCGGTAGTGGTGAAGTAGGTATTCTGGCCGTTTGAAGATGTTCCTTTGTAAACACGGTATGAAGTGGCTCCCGGAACGGCGGCCCAAGAAATAACTGCGCCACGAGTGTCGATTCCATCAATTGTTGTAAATGTTTCTTCGCTCGAAAGAGTTTCACTGGTTCCATTAGAAGCCGTAACCTTGTAGTAGTATGTTCCTGCCGATAATGATCCGGTATCGATTGATCGGGCGGAAACACTTACCGGAGTGGTCATGCCCAAATTGGCATTTCCATTTTCATCAATATACACAGTCTCACCGAATTTCTTATCCAGTTCCTGTACGGCCGCGGTAAGCGGCATAACAAATGAGCTGTATGATAGCATGTAATAGTCATCCTGATTTTGAGGTGGAGTTATGCCATGGAAATCAATATTAAGATCATTCATGGCATCTTCAACTTCTTGAGCGATGAACCCTTCTGTTTTATTTCCGGGCTGATCTATCAAGTTGTAGTTTCTTACGTTTAGCTTATTGATAAAGTCGATTCCGAAATCGTTGTTGTCCTCAATGTTTTCTTTTAAAACTTTATCGGAATAGTTGGACCAGTTGCCGTAACCACCTACGGTAGTGACAGATGAGTTACCGATAACCGCCTTATTGCTGGCGTTTACTGATGCGTTGTAACCGATGGCTATGCTGTTAGCTAAGTTGTTAGCCGAGACGTTTGCGCCTCTACCAATAATGGTGTTTTGGGATCCGGTCGTAAGAGTGGTGCCGGCATAGGCTCCCACAAGTGTGTTCTCTGTTCCGGTTGATACACTATAACCAGCACTTGCTCCGAGACCGGTATTGTAATCACCTTGTACACTGGCTAGCGCTGCCCAACCGAGTGCACTTGTGTAGTTGTATGCCGTGTCTGCAGCGTTACCACCAGCGGCTGCATATCCTATGGCAGTATTATTGCCTCCTGTTGCATTAAGGTTGAGTGCTTGGTAACCCACACCAACATTGTTTGATCCGGATGTTTGTCCGCTCAATGCATAATATCCAATTGCTGTTGTTTCAGGTGCTGTATTTGCTTGTGCAGCATATGCGCCTACGGCAGTTACGCCAGTTCTGTTAGTTGAGACGCCGGCTGCGTTGTATCCGATGGCAACCATGTTTGATCCCGATTGGTTTGCATCGGCTGCTGAGTATCCTACTGCTACGTTGTTTGTGCCTGTGGTAATTCCTAGCAGTGCGTTTTTACCGATACCGGTATTACCGCTGTGACTGTTTCCAGTCGATGCCTCTGACGGCGTTTTCACCCAACGCGGTGTTGTTTGCTCCCGTCTGATTAAAGTACAACGCGCTATCACCAACTGCCGTGTTTGAGCTTGCGGTTGTATTGCTGTAGCCGGCGCTATTACCAATGAATGTCAGATATTCACCGGCTGAGTTCGTGTATCCTGAGTTATTTCCGATAGCTGTGTTGTTATCGGTCTGATTGCCTTTCAATGCCCCATAGCCAATAGCTGTTACGCCACTTACGGCATCCGAGGCTGTTCCGTATTGCGCCTGGTATCCCATGACGACATTGTTTGAACCGGTTGTATTGTTGAATCCCGCCGTTTCTCCTATCGCAACATTGTTACTACCTGTTGTTAAATAAAACATAGCCTCCTTTCCCATGGCGTTGTTATAATCACCACCGGTGATACTATACATAGAGCTTTGTCCTATTGCGTTATTGTTATGATGGCCGGTATCTGTTCCTCCTCTCATCGCATAAAATCCTACTCCTACGTTGCTACCACCATTGGTACCATTTTCCCCAGCCTGACTTCCAAGGTAGGTATTATAAATACTTGCGTTGTTGTAGCCTGCGCGATATCCAAGAGCGGTATTGTTTTCTCCTGACCCCGACTGTGAATAGAGTGTTTGGTATCCCACGGCTGTGTTATTGGTTCCTGTGGCTGTGTTCAAAGCTTGATAGCCTATTGCGGTTGCATCATTCCCTTCAAAGTTTATGTAGTTTGCTACCTGGAATGTGTTATTTGGTGTTGGAGTGCCGATACCGACCTTGCCTCCTGCCTCTACAACAAAGCGAGTGGTGCCAGAACCAAGCGTGCCTCCATTGCTATCTTCCACATTCAATAGCTTGTATCCACTACCCGCATAACCTCCGATTGTTGCTACATCCGCTGATATTGAACCGGCTGTTTGGTTTACGCCGAGTAATCTTGTTGAGCCGGAGCTTTTTTGAACGTGCAATGCGCTACCAGGGGTGTTTGTACCGATACCTACCATATCGGTGCTTGCATCAAGGAAGAAAAGATTTGCGTCCGTGTCGCCTTCGATGCGAACGTCGAAGCTTGCGGATCCACCATCGTTAAAGGTGGCACCAGTGGTGTTGTTCATATTGAGTACTTCTGTTGCTGCCAGGTCAACGCGGAATGTGTCGTCATCAGCGCCTTCTTCTACCTGAATTCCGGTGTCAGTGTCCGCGTCCCAAATTGCATCCGGTGTTCCGCCACCAGTAAGATCGTATTCTGTACCGAGATCATTTTTGAAGTAGAGTTTTCCGTCATTTTTTTCGTACATAACCCCTATTCCACTACTTGGCTGACTTGGGGCGGAAATTTCCGGAACATAGAGAGCGTTGCCTGTTGCAAGATTTCCTCCGGTTGCTACATCTCCCGCAACGGTCATGTTTCCTGCTCCGCTTAAGGTGAGGGTATTGCCCATTCCGCCTCCCGGAACGTATTGATTATTAATAAAGAATTCAGCATCTTCATCGTTAAGACCCGTACCCGCATTTATCCATCTAAAGCCGGTTTGTCCCAGTGTCATATTGGCACCGGCAGCATTTTCCGCTTCGTATTCCGCGCCAACGCCAAAGTTTGACGTGGCCGTACTTGATGTTTCGTGAGTAAGTCTTTGATTGTAGGTGACATTGCCCGTTCCGGAGTCGACTTGGGTTACATGAAGTTTTGCGTCCGGAGATACTTCGCCGATACCGACTTCGCCGGTGCTATTTTCAATGGCAAGGTCAGTTGCTGTTCTTCCGATGTTATAGAACCAGAGATCGTCACTACCACCTGCGGTTCGAACAGACTGTACCCATCTTGTTGCTCCGTTGTCATTCAAGTTTATATCCACGTTATATGTTGACGTTGCGTCAGTTTGATCCAAGCTTAGAATTGCGTGACCGTCATTTCTTGATAGAGCGGTAAGACCGTTGCTGACCACAAACTGGCCGGCTCCGCCTGGTAGTGATACGTTTACTCCTGCGCCTGCGCCCGGGGTAAGGTTTACTCCTGCGCCCGATCCCGAATTGAGGTTAATGGAGCTTTGTGCCATGAGGCTTAGCGGGCCATTACCGTCGGTTAAGCCGTTATCAGTTAATGAGAGAGTGCCGGTACCGATGTTAACAGCGAGAGTATTGATAGTTCCACCAATGATACTGGTTGCTGCTTCAGGAGTAACGGAATAATTCCACATATCGTTCATCACGTGTCCGGTTGTTGCTCCGAATGATACAGCTATGCCATCTATCAGATAATTGCTTCCTGTAATTGCAACGTCGACTCCATTGCCTCCGGGGCAGGTCCATTGAAATAAATCTGGTGTACCTTCGTATGTTATTTGTACCATGCAAGATCCTGCAAGCGTTCCGGTGTATGGCCCCGTTACGTCCATATCATTAGGTCCGGCTCCGAAGAAGTTTATTGATCCGATAACTGCGTCGTTTGTCACAGTAACTGTTCCATTTGAGACGCCGATATCGTCGTTGAAGGCGGCAGGGCTGATAAAGGCTATTTCATTACCATCATCAGTTCCAAATGTACTATCCCCCTTCGCATAGAATGCGCCCTCGGCCGTCGTATTTCCATCGCCATCAACAGTAAACGCGTTAGTGCCGTTGTCCTGAACATTAAAGGCACCTGTGTCGGCAATATCCACATTCACTGAGCCGGTACCGGAAACATTAAATGTGATGTCAGTATCCGCTCCGGCTGTAACAGTAGGGTCTGTAGCGAAAGTCAGAGGTCCATCGATCTCTACTTCGTCGTTCAACACTAAGGGGCCTGTGGAGTTGGAGATACCACCCTGGGCGTCTACTGCGCCTGTTGCCGTCAAATCGCCCGCGACCGTTGTCGTTAGGGCCGGGATGTTGAAACTCAGGCCATTCCAAAGCTGAGTGCTTCCGGCATACGCCGGAACTGATTGAGCCATTATGCCCACTATTGCGATCAATGCTATGATTTTTCGCATGCCCGTGTGTTTGTTTGTATGTATGTTTCTTTTCATTATAGCGTATTTTTGTTTATTTTTATAGTGTTTTATAGTGTCACATTATCGATATTGCTAATTTCACAACTATTTTGTGCGATTGACAATGTGGATAATCCTGAGAAGGTTCTCGCCCTGCGCGCCCGTTTTGTGAGCGCGCAGGGTGGATTAAGACTTAATCTAATAAGTAGTTCTTGAGGAAAGATTAGTCTTGTACAACAGTAAGTATTACGTTTTTCCAATCCATATCGCTACCTGTTGCGTTTATTGAAGGAGTCATTGTAACAGTCACTAGTTTTCCAGGAGCAAGAGCAAGAGCTGAAACATCCATTGATTTAGCCTGGTAAGTGTCTACTACTGTTACTGTAAAGTCGGTTGACCAACAGTATTTGTTCCGTCAGTAACAGTTATCGTCATCTTTGCATCTGCAGCATTTGAACTGGCTGCCTTTAGATCAAAGGATAGTACTTTGCTGGTAGTTGCGATTGATGTAACTTGGCTAACCCCTACGCCACTAAGGCTTGCAGACTGTGATATGGCTTGCGTTGTGGTTGCCTTGTAGTTACCTGCCGGATCAAAGATGTCGAGAATACCAGTACCACCTGAGTAAACAAAGTTTGTCATACACTGTTACTTGGCTCATTTGGTTTTGGTAGAGTTCCGGATGTAAGGTATCCAGCGTCATTGGCAAGTAGGCTGACATTTTCACCCTCTACCATAACGGTTGAACCGAGCTTTGCAGGAGCAAAAGAATTATCTGGTACAACCACTGTTCCCGTGAAGGTTGGGCTTTCAAGGGGAGCCTTGAGAGCGTTAACAGCTGCCTGTGCTATCGAGATAGGTTTGTTGGCATCAGATGTATTGTCTACATTTGGTAATCCAACCATTGCCTTATTAATACCAGTAACCGTTCCGGTGAAGGCTGGGCTAGCAAGAGGAGCCTTGAGATCCAAAGCAGCGAGAGCTGCAATAGATACTGGCTTGTTGGCATCAGATGTATTGTCTACATTTGGTAATCCAACCATTACCTTATCAATACCAGTAACTGTTCCGGTGAAGGCTGGGCTAGCAAGAGGAGCCTTGAGATCCAAAGCAGCGAGAGCTGCAATAGATACTGGCTTGTTGGCATCAGATGTATTGTCTACATTTGGTAATCCAACCATTGCCTTATCAACACCAGAAACAGTTCCGGTGAAGGCTGGGCTAGCAAGAGGAGCCTTGAGATCCAAAGCAGCGAGTAGCTGCAATAGATACTGGCTTGTTGGCATCAGATGTATTGTCTACATTTGGTAATCCAACCATTGCCTTATCAACACCGGAAACTGTTCCGGTGAAGGCTGGGCTAGCAAGAGGAGCCTTGAGAGCAGTAGACTATTGCCTGTGCACAGAGATATGGCTTATTAGCATCAGATGTATTGTCTACATTTGGTAATCCAACCATTGTCTTATCAACACCAGAAACAGTTCCGGTGAAGGTTGGGCTGGTAAACATGGTAGCCTTAGACTCCGCAGTCTGTAATTCCGGTAGACCAACCTTGCGATGTAACACCGGAATACCGTCCTCTGTGAAGGTCTGCGCTGTAAACAGGTAGTCTAGACTCGTTGGCATCCTAGATAACCTTGGCTTTTGTAACACCTGTGATTGCTGCGTTTCCTGTTAGCTTGAGATCCAAAGCAGCGAGAGTTGCAATAGATACTGGCTTGTTAGCATCAGATGTATTGTCTACATTTGGTAATCCAACCATTGTCTTATCAACACCGGAAACAGTTCCGGTGAAGGCTGGGCTAGCAAGAGGAGCCTTGAGAGCGTTAACAGCTGCTTGTGCTATGGAGATAGGTTTGTTGGCATCAGATGTATCGTCTACATTTGGTAATCCAACCATTGCCTTATTAACACCAGAAACCGTTCCGGTGAAGGCTGGGCTAGCAAGAGGAGCCTTGAGATCCAAAGCAGCGAGAGCTGCAATAGATACTGGCTTGTTGGCATCAGATGTATTGTCTACATTTGGTAATCCAACCATTACCTTATCAATACCAGTAACTGTTCCGGTGAAGGCTGGGCTAGCAAGAGGAGCCTTGAGATCCAAAGCAGCGAGAGCTGCAATAGATACTGGCTTGTTGGCATCAGATGTATTGTCTACATTTGGTAATCCAACCATTGCCTTATCAATACCAGTAACAGTTCCGGTGAAGGCTGGGCTAGCAAGAGGAGCCTTGAGAGCCAGCAGCTAGTGCTGCAAGAGATACTGGCTTGTTGGCATCAGATGTATTGTCTACATTTGGTAATCCAACCATTGCCTTATCAATACCAGTAACTGTTCCGGTGAAGGCTGGGCTAGCAAGAGGAGCCTTGAGATCCAAAGCAGCGAGAGCTGCAATAGATACTGGCTTGTTGGCATCAGATGTATCGTCTACAGTTGGTAATCCAACCATTGCCTTATTAATACCAGTAACTGTTCCGGTGAAGGCTGGGCTAGCAAGAGAAGCCTTGAGATCCAAAGCAGTCTGTAATCCGCTTGTATCTCCGATAGTGAAAGCATTATCAGGTACGGCTATCGTTCCCTTAATGTCTACATTGTAGATGGGCTGAATTCAGCATTTGTGCTGTTAACGGTATAATTGAGTGACGTCTAACAGTTTCGTTTTCACCCTCATAAAGCGCAAACAGTGCAGCTTGTGCTGGCACTACGGTCGCGTTGAGTAAGATACCCACTACTCCCACGTATGCGATCAATTTCTTAAGGAGTTTCATTGTAATAAATTAGTTTGTTATAAATTTGTTTTTCCCCGCCTTAAGGCGGGATTTTTCGCTTTGAATATTTTTTTAGAATGTTCTCGCGAAGAGTAAGAAATAATTTTTTGTAGAGAGTCATATAGGTCCTTCCCGGCTCAAAACCTCCCTACGGTGTTTTAAGCTTGCAATCACGGGTCCCGCTCTCGGGTGATCTCTCCCGTGAATTTCAATTCTCCTTCGCTGGCCACGCGAAACTATATGCTTCGGCAATAGGCGTGAATGCCCGTATCGAAAGAGCCATTTGAGTCTCGACATACTTTGTTCGTTGTGTGTTGGTTTTTGTGTCATTTTAGTTTTCAATCCTTTTTATTGAATTTATCGTTTTCCAACGTAATTGAAGATAATTTCGCCCAGTACCGCCCTTTCGGATCCTGTGTTGTATCTCTGACCGAATTTAACTGTGATAATAATATTTTGCTTTGGTGTCCATGTGGGAGTTCCGCTGAAGGTGAGACCCTGTTTTGTCCATGATGTATTGGCGTATAGTGTCGCGGATCCAGGGGTTGTGGTTACCAAGGCTCCGGCTGAGTCATTCACCGCAAACTGAACATAGTTATCGCTTGTGCTTGCGGAGTCTGTCTTGTAATAGAATTCAAGAGGTGTGGTGTCCCAGCTTACAAAATCGTCCGGGAGTGGCCATGAAATAATGACGTCCACATCCTGTAGAGTGGTTTGAGCTTGTCTGTGTTTCAAAATCCGTTTTATTTGCCACCGCATCGTGTCCGGAATAGAGATTAATGAGATTATTTGTTCCGTCCGGTGATATGGTGTAGCCCGCGTATTCCGCAGTAATCACTACAGTTTTGCTCGTATTTACTCCGTTTGTTATCGCGCCATCCAAATCCTCAAGAACCTTTTGCACATCCGTTCCGGTTGAATTGGTAAGCGGTGTATTGTACACGCCTACTTGTGACGCGCCGGAGGTAATAGAGCTGGTGCCAAGATCATGAAGACCAACGGTTCCAAAGAAGATGTCGCCCAAAGTCAGGAAAAAATCTCCTGTATTCAAGGTGAAATCTTGTGTGGGGCTGATGACTGCGGCTTCGGTGCCTGCGGTATCAAATCGGATGTAGTCCTCATCGGCAGTCTCTTCCACCTGCATCTTAGTATCCCCATCAAGGTCAACTTGTTGCTCCCGATACTATTGGGCTTCCGTTCCAGAAGAGGCTTCCTCCTACGTTATAAAGAAGGTTGGTGGGTGCAGCCGGGGCGGTTATTGTGTTAAGGAAAACAGAACCGTCATTCAGGATGCTGAAGAGGTTGCGTGTGGTACCGTTGCCAAACTGCGCGAGTGATCCTGTGCCCGTTTGTGTTCCCTGCAAAAGCGGTGTGGTGGATCCGTAGCTTGTGTTTACACCCGTAAGGAAGTTAATGGGTGCAACGTTGCATGTACAGTTGTAGTTGCTCACTCCGTTCGTGCAGCTTCCGCCGGCATTTACGGTACAGCTTATGGTTCCGCTGTTTCCGAATGAGTCGGTGCAGGCTACGCTATTTTGCTGTTCGCAGCCGTTCCCTGCTCCCGCACCCGACGCGTCACAGTCATAGTAGTTGGTGTCGCATTGTGCCGTGGTACAGTTGAGGTAGTTGTTGTTTGCTCCGGCTGAATAGTTTGTTACGTTAAACTGGACTTCGCACGCGAGTCCGTCGAGATTACAGTCGCCGTAGCCGGTTTTACAGCTGGCGCAACTGAAGCTTTGGTAAGCGCTCGCAAGACATGTGGTGTCGCGGTTCATGGTTCGGCACGAGCTGTCCTCGGTACAGATGATGTTTCCGGATCCCGCGCTTGTTCCGTAACAGTCGTATCCATAACCCGAAAGTCCCGCTATATACAGTGCCGCTACGGCAGAGCTTCCCGGTGCTGCTATTGCTGATCCGTTTCCGCAGGCTACCGTTCCGGAGCTATCTCCGATAATCTGGAGAGGAGTACAGTTTTGTCCCGGATAGGTTACAACATCAAGAAGCGGACAAAGACCGGGGTTTGCCTGGTTGTTTGTTGCCGCGTACGTAGTGCCCGCATTCGCGAGAATGAGTGTGAGCGTGAGCAGAATTGCGAGAGAGATTTTTTTCATGTATTGATGTTGTTTGTTTGTATTTTTTGTTTTTTACCGTTTTATAGGCAGCACGATAGCAGGTAAATCCGTGCGACTGCATGAGGTGAGCCAATATTTTCCGCCATTACTGTCCCCTACGTAGTAGGCTCCCAAGTGAGACGCGTTGGCGCTTGTAAGTCCCTGACAGTCGTTTGAATTTGATGTGTAACCCGGCGCTTGTTCCACAATCCATGCTGTTACTCCCGACACGCCCGTTGGATTCACTCTGTTGCTGTATGACATTTCTTCCGCGGTGCACACGTGGCTTCCCGCATAAGCGGCCGCGCAGAGTGCGTTGGCTGCGTTATAGCCTCCGGCATTTCCACTGGTGGTTGCCGTGACTCCCACGTATTGTGCGAGTGCTGCGCTGCCTCCAAGCAGTGTCGTGATATCAACACCGTTGAGATACAGTCCGCCGGTGAAGTTCATTTTATTTGGAAGTACCCACCAACTGTTTGTTGCGTCCCATTCAGTGAGAACTTTTTTTGTGAGATCGCTTCCGAATGACAGTTTTACATTTGTTGTGCTCATGTCTACACTTTTTGATCCCCTGAATTCTCCGGTTGAAGAATCATAAATAATAAGATTTGCGCCGGACACGCCTCCAAGACCAGCGTTCAATTGTGATGTGACGGCGGAAAGTGCGCCGGACGCTTTATTTCTGTTGTCCATGAGATCATTTTTATCCGTGCCTTCGGAGGCTTTGCGGATTTGAACATCCATGTACATGTCGGTGTTTGGCAATGGATCCGGCAGTGGGTATGCACCACTACCTACCTCTATTGTTACTACGCCGAATGAGGTTGGTGTCACGGTGTATGAACCGTGATACACATATCCTGTCGCGGATGTGTCTACTGTCTTATCGGTCTTGTAATCATTTGTTCCGCGCGTGGCTGTTGTCCACAAAGATATTGTCATGATGAGTTGGCTCGTGACAGGGTTTCCTGACTTATCAAGTATCTTTACTTGGTACGTGAATGTATTAGCTGCGGATGTTTGCATAATCGAAAAAACTCCACACGCGCAAAGCATGAATGCAATCATCAGAATTCCGAGAGTTCTACGGAAGATTGGTAAGCACATATATTTACTTTTGTGTTTATTTTTTATCTGTACATTATACATTATTTTGAGCGTTTTTGTTAGTGCAGAGGGCTTGACGGGAGGACAGGGATATTATGAATTTTTAGGGATGTAATTTTTTGCGGAATTGGTCAAATGAGGGGGGTGGGGGGGGGCGTATACGGGGTAATGGAATTGCGGGTTGGCAAGGGGCCGTAGGGACGTAACATGTTACGTCCCTACGGCCCACATCGCGTCCCTACGGATGTAATGCAAATTTTCAAAAACCCCTCCATTTTCTGGAGGGGTTTTTCTTGATTCGCTTGTTGCGTCTTATCCGATAATCAGTACCAGCAGGATAATTGCGCCGAGGCCGAGGAGAGAGTAGGTCAGGATTTTCTTCCAGAGCGCTGCGTTTTTATTGCCGTCTGCAATTGTTGTCTTGAGGAGTTTACAGAGTCTGCTTCGGTAGCCTTCGGCTATGCAGGTGTTCTGTGTTTCCGGCTGCAATACATTGTTGAGTTTCATGACCCTCTTAAGTTTCGCGACCAATGTTGCGAAGGCAAGGGTGAGGCCGGCAAGCAGTACAAGGAAGAGATGGCCGTTAGTGAGTCTTGATCCGAAGAATCCACAGTCGGTAGGACAGCTGAATCTGTCCTCATCCATTCCACAGAAGTTATCACCGCATGAGCAGGTGTCTGCTATGGTGGAGTATTCGGAAATTCTTTTTCCGATAACTATATAATATGTATTCTCGGAACATTCATCTATATATAAGTTATAGTATGCGTTGTTTCCGAGTTTCTGTGATCTTGCGTCATCAACGGAATTACCGATGATATTTTCGATTACCCTTCGTGATTCCATACTGGTTACAAGATCCGAATGATTCATCGGAAGCTCCCAGTAGTCTGCGCACATGTTGTCGGTATCTTTTCCGCCGATGGTTGTTGCGCTCTCAGTGGAAACTATGCCGTCATGCTTCACCTCCTTGAACATATTCTTGAGTGACGCGTATGGCTTTGTTCCGGCAACCGCGAAGTATTCCACTCCCCTCACCCTCGGAATTTCTTTACCGCTGGAAAGAAGCGTGAAGAGCTCGCTGTTTAAGTCAAAGATCTCATTGAATTTTGAATCTCTGTTCACAAGTGCGCGGAAGAGTTCGGTATATGAGCCTTCTTCCAGCGAGCCAAGGTTTGGCGCACCGACGCTGATGAATCTGTCGACGTGACCAACGAATTTCTCACCGTTTTCTTTAGCGAAGTTGAGTGCTTCCTGTGCCACAAGGCTTCCCACACTGTGTCCTACTATAATAATGTGTTTATATTTTTCGATCTTTGGTCCGGCTACCGTTCTGAAATCTTCAACGATCTCATCCAAAGTCATTCCGGATGTTGAGTAATTGAAGTTCATCACCGTGTAACCTTGTTTGGTTGCGCGGATGTCTGCGATCATGTCGCTGAAGGTTGCGGCTGTTCCGGAAAGACCGTGTACCAAAACAATCACCGTATTTGATCCTTCCTCCGGTTCATAGGCGGTATCCATGGTGGATCCCACACAGTTGCTGCAGATGACTCCCATTACGGCGAGCGTGATTTTCCCGTCACTGCCCTTGAGTGTTGAAAGGTCACTCACGGATGCTTCCACCTTATTGTTTACTGAATCCACTGTGCCGCCGACATACGCGTATTGGTCATTTTTCTTTGCGAAAATGGCGGAGCTCTCCGGATAGGTGTAGTCGGTAAGTGAGAAAGGCATGCTGATTTTTGCGCCGAGTTTCCCGTCACCGTACACTGTGAGCACTACAGGTGTAGAAATTATCTTTAAGCCCGGATTCTTTGCTTCAGGAATATCATCTTTTGGATTTTCGATCTTTACGGTTACAGCCTCAATTTCCCCGAAGAAATCACCTCACATCACCTGATTCGAGTACATTATCCGTTGCGGAGATTTCCAGAGTTGTTTCCTCCAGATTTCCCGTCTGATATGAAGATTTGTATTCGATGGTTTTTCTGTTTACATCATTCATCTCATTTCCGCACACCGTTGTGTCGGTCTTCTCCACCACACTTTCCCTGCATTCGTTACCGGTGCACTTGAGGATCTTCACATCTTCATACATATTCGGAACGTTGATGGTGGTATTGAATGGAGTTTCACATGTCGCCTTGATTGGATCCATAACCATTTCGTACCCTTCCGGAAGTTCTACGGAAGTTTCAATGGAAGCGACCGATACGGTTCTTTCTTCAGATTCCGTTTTCGGTACGCAGGTTATTTCCGGTTCGAATTCCATTGCAGCAAGATGCTTCTCCAATTTCTCTTCATTCGACTCTCCGAAGAGCGGCTGTTTGAGCATTTCGGTGAATGACGGTACAAGTTCGGTTGGAACTGCAGGACATTCAGAAATACATCCAAGCTCCTCACATGTCGGAGGTTCCTCCGCAGGAGGAAGTGGTCTGTTGAATGAGTAGGTTGTATCGAGTTTATTTTTTCTGTCGGATGTATCCTCAGCGACCACATTCACAGCGATCTCTTTTTCCGCTTCAAAATCCTTTATCGGATCAATAGTGATCGCGTAGTTGGTTGCGGAGCCGGAATGTCGAAGTTTGACGGAGTATTTTTTGCGTACGTGATACCTTCGATGGTTACCACTACGGAATCGATGCTCACTCCGGTCTCATCGGTCAAGATTAAATTTAATATTTTTGTTGAGCGAGACGTCCGGTTGCTCCGTTTGCAGGATCCGCATTTACAAGCTTTGGAGGATTGGCATCCGATACACATGTGCCTGGTACAAATGTGTATGTTCCGCCGCTTGCACCCGTAAGGATGTTGCTTCCTGCAGTGTCAGCTATAACCGTGTTGGTTGATCCGCCGACAACGAAACTGATTTTTCCCTCAGCGGCCTCATTTTCGTTTTGAAAAGTGACGGTCGCGAAAGTCGCGGTTCCATTGAGCTCAGAGCCAATGGAAAATCCGGTGAGTCTGGCGCCTCCTCCGGCATAGTTGGTGTAGGCATTGCCTCCTCGTACGCTGAGAACTTTTATGTTCTCGGTGCGGAGCACAATGTCCGCAGCGTTGGACGCTGCGCCGGCCGTGTTGATAATCACACGGACGGAATTCGCGCAACCGTGTTTGAATTCACCGCTTGCCGGTGACATGTAGAACGAGGCGGCATGCGCCTCGGCGGCTCCCAAAAGGAAAGCCGTACACGTTACGATCAGAGCCACCAGGGCGCTCTTACCGCAACGATGAAGAACTGAGTTCATACTGTGAAAGTTAAAAAATAACATGAAGATTACAAATGAAGACTTATAAATTCGAAATCCGAATATCGAAATTCGAAACAAATTCCAAATTCAAAATTCCAAAGGAAACCACTCTCATGTAGCCCACCCCCGACCTGATCGGGGGTCCAGTCCTGAAGTACTCCAGCTCTGGACCCCCGCCTTCGCGAGGGTGGGTATGGGAGGTGTTTTTGTTTTGAATTTTAGTCATTAGTTATTAGATATTGTTTCGAATTTCGGATTTAGTGCTTCGAATTTTTGTTTATTCTCCTGCTTTATAGAGATTTCCCAGCAGTATGCTGATATCGAGTGCGTTCACAATTCCATCCCTGTTAAGGTCGGCAAGAGACTGCGCGGTATAGAGCATGCTTAAGAGTCTTGAAACGTCGAGCGCATTCACAAAGTTGTCGCCCTGAAGATCTCCGGCGCGTATAGCTCGCTGAGTCACATCGATATCGGTATCTCCGGTGATCGTGATATCAGGTACCAGAATTCTTAGATGCGACATGCCCTTAAGCGAGATGTCGTATTTTCCTTTCGGGAGTTCGCTGGTAATAATTTGTCCGACACCAAGATTGTTGGTGGTAAGCTGTGAACTGAAGGCGAGATCTCGCGTGCCTCGCACGTAGAAATTCACGCCGTACACGTTTGCCCAGTTTCCTGTTGCCGGCAGACGCTTTTCCGGATATGCGCGGAAGACAAGAACCACACCTTCGATGTTCTCGAGGTCGCACACGGCATCGCATCCGTCACCCGGTGTCAGGTTTCCATCGTCGCATTGCTCAGAATCTTCGATTGATCCATTTCCGCAAACCGGCTCCAAGATCTCTTCTTCCTCTTCGGCGACCGCGTGTTCCGTAAAGCAGGTTGCGCTACATCCGTCGTTGTTTGTTGTATTTCCATCATCACACCCTTCCCCTGTCTCCTTTGTTCCGTTTCCGCAAATAGCGGATGATGCTTGATGGTGCGCTTGATGGTGCAGGACTTCCGGCCTGTGGAGGAGGTACGCAGCTTCCTGTGTCCCAAACATCCATGCTGCAGGTTGCGGTTCCACTTACCCAGTAGCTTTCCAGAGATGTACACGCTATGGTTGATCCATGTCTGCAGTTTTCCGATGGGTCAATCACGCCATCATTTCCGACGTCCGCGAGGATTGATGTGGTGCTATAGGATCCCGCCGAACCCTCCACTCCCGATTGTGTAATTCCATTAACCTGATAGCTCGAGCCCGTTCCCACTCCGGCATCAAAAAATGTTCCGTACATCAGAACATACGTGTCGCCCTCGTCAGCAAAAAGCGCAGTACTGAAACCACTGATGAGCAATAAGAAAATTGCGGATATCGCGAGGAGTTTTTTCACGTGTTTATTTGTTTGTGTTTTTATTCGAGATAATCCGAATATTATAGCAGAAAATTGCGGTTAAATGAACTCTCTATAGTGTATCCGGATAACATATTTATACCTGAGTCAAGACAATGATCGATTTGCTGATTTTTGCCTTCCTGATGTGCGCAACCGATTACAGTTGCAACCCCTGTTTCTTTCACATAGAATCGGCATGATAGAATGAAATTTTTAACCTTTTCCTCCCATGAACTTCAAAGGCGCACATATTCTCCATACCGATCAGTTTACCCGGAAAGATCTTGAAAAAGTTATGGAGGTTGCCGAAAGGATGCTTCCCATAGCGAAACGCGAAAAAACATCAGAGCTTCTCAAGGATTATATCCTTGCCGCTTTGTTTTTTGAGCCTTCCACGAGAACGCGTTTGAGTTTTGAGTGCTCCATGCTCAGGCTTGGGGGAAAGGTGATTAATACTACGGAGGTGAAATTTTCATCTCTCATAAAGGGTGAATCCCTTGAGGATACGGCGAAGGTTTTGAGCAGTTATTGCGATGTGATTGCCGTAAGACATCCGGAACTCGGAAGCGCGGCCAAGATGGCAAGCTACTCGGATGTTCCGGTGCTCAATGGCGGTGATGGTCCCGGTCAGCACCCCACACAGGCTCTTTTGGATCTTTTCACTATTCATAACGAGAAGGGAAAGGTCGACGGGCTTCATGTTGCTTTGGCGGGAGATCTGAAAAACGGACGCACCGTTCATTCGCTCGCGTATTTACTTTCCAACTTCAAAGTTTCTTTCACCTTTATTGCTCCCGAAGGGCTTCGCATGCCGGGGAAAATCGTAGATTTTCTTCGTGAGAAGGGTTTTGTGGTAAACATCACGGATGATCTTGCGAGCGGTGCCAAGGATGCGGATGTTCTCTATGACACACGCATTCAAAAAGAGAGATTTGAAGATGTTGCGCTCTACGAGAAATACAAGAGTGTGTACATCATCGATCCGGAGCTTATCTCCAAGTGTAAAAAAGATATTACCATCATGCACCCGCTCCCAAGGGTTGATGAAATCACCACCGCTGTCGACAAACTCCCGAACGCAGCATACTTCAGGCAGGCGTTTTACGGCGTACCCGTGAGGATGGCGCTGCTGGCGCTGGTGCTGGGAAAAGCATAGGTGCTTAGTGTAGCCCACCCCCGACCACACAATGTAGCCCACCCTCCCGACCTGCGGTGCCCGCCGTAGCCCGCCTCAGGCGGGCGGAGGAGGGATCGGGGGTCCAGTACTTTTAGTTCTGGATCCCCATTTGCATGTGAGGATGGCTAATTGCCTGTGGGCGGGAATATCCGGAGGTATCCGAAAACCCGCAGGGCGCGAGATCTCGCGCCCCTACGTAGAGCCATGCCATGGCATGGCTCTACGGAAATGCAGAGCATTTCCATGAACCCGCAGACGTTCAACGTAGTCCATCCCGGACCACACAATGTAGCCCATCCCGGCCGTAGGGACGCGATTAATCGCGTCCCTACGTAGAAGCTCGCTAGAGCTTACGGCTTACCAGCTTACCGCTTACAGCTCTTGAGGCATAATTCTGAAAAACGATGTTTCGTGATACATTGCTATCCGATGTACACTTGTTTTTCGGTATGACTCAGGAACAGAAATTGCGTTTAAATTCCGCCCAGCACGAAGCGGTGAAGCACGTCGGTTCTCCCCTTCTGATCATTGCCGGTGCGGGGACGGGAAAGACGACCGTGATTACGGAACGCATTGTTCATCTTATTGAAGAAACGAAGGTGGTTCCGGAATCGATTCTGGCGCTCACGTTTACCGAGAAGGCGGCGAACGAGATGCTGGAGAGGGTGGATTTTAGGCTCCCTATCGGTCACTCGGAGCCGGTGATCCGCACGTTCCACGCGTTCTGCGATCAGATCTTGCGACAGTACGGGCTGGAGATCGGTATTAATATCGGTTATACGATTCTTTCGGAAATTGAGAGCTGGATGTTTTTCAGAGAGCATCTTTTTGCGTTTGATTTTGATTACTACCGGCCTGTTGGTAACCCGACAAAATTTGTCGGGGAGATTCTTTCGTATTTCGGAAAACTTGCAGGATGAAAATGTGACGCCCAAGGAGTATCAACTGTACGCGAAGAATCTCCCGTCAGCTTCGGATGAGGAAAAAAATGAAAAGAAGCGCCATAGCGAGCTTTCTAAGGCGTATGAAAAGTATCTTGATATGAAACTTACGGAAGATTCCTTGGAATTTTCGGATCTCCATTACTACACGCTGAAACTTTTTATGGAGAGACCGAATGTCCTCGAGCGTGTCCGGAAACAGTACGCGCACGTGCTGGTGGATGAGTTTCAGGATACGAATCTCATTCAGTTCAGGCTTCTTACGATGCTTTCTCCCGATGGTGATAACCTTGCCGTTGTGGCGGATGATGATCAGTCGATTTACGCGTTTCGCGGCTCAAATATCAGCAATATCTTAAATCTTCGTGATGCTTATCCGAATTTGCGGAATGTGACTTTGGTGGAGAACTACCGTTCTCCGCAGGATATTCTGGATAAAACGCATGAGCTTATTCAGTACAACAATCCGGAGAGGCTTGAGGTAAAAGAGAAAGTTTCCAAGAAGCTTGTAAGCTCACACGATAAGCAAAAGGATGCGAAAGCGAGCATCGAGTTTTCCAAGTTTACCCGCGACTATGATGAAGTAAACTTTGTGGCTGATACCATCTCGAAGGCTTTGGAGGACGGTGTTAAGCCGTCGGAGATTGCCGTTCTCGTGAGAGCAAACAGTTACGCGCATTCGTTTACTGAAGAGTTCAGGATTCGCAGTATTCCCTACCAGTTTATCGGTCTTCGGGGTCTGTATGAGCGCGAAGAGATTCGCGACCTGCTTTCGTTCATCCGTTTTTTGAAAAATCAGAAGGATGATCTTTCGCTTTTCCGGCTTTTAAAGCTTCCTTTCTTTGATGTTCCCATGGAGAAGGTGTCTGAAACTTACGAATCTCGCGCGTACGAAGAAAGTATCGCTCTGGTTTGTTGTGAAGAAAGATGAATCTGAGGAGTGTAAAAAATTCTCAGAGCTTTTTGCCACGTATATTGAAAAGTGCCGTGAGTACCACGGAGGTTCCGTTCTCCATGAGTTTGTTCAGAGGTATTACTATCCTCCCCTTCTTGATGTGCGGACACTCGAAGAGGAGCGCAAGGTGCGTAACATCGTTGCGTTCTTTGAGCGCATCCGCCAGTTTGAATCGCGAAGCGAGCAGCATGATATTGTTGCACTCGCTGATTTCTTGGATCTTGCCATAGAGGCCGGAGAAAATCCGGCCACGGCGGAAAGTGAACTTGATGTTGATGCCGTAAAGGTGATGACGGTGCACGCGGCCAAGGGTTTGGAGTTTCCGATGGTCTTTGTTCCCTGTCTTGTTTCCCAGCGTTTTCCCAGCATGAATCGTTCGGAGGTTATCCCTTTTCCGGACGGCTTGAAGCACGAGCTTTCCAGCGAGGCGAAATCGAATATTCAGGAAGAGAGAAGACTCTTTTACGTGGCTTGTACAAGGGCAAAATCGAAACTGTATCTCACCGCGAGTTCGTACTATGGCGATATAAAAAGGCCGAAGAAAATCTCTCCGTTTGTATGGGAGCTTGGGTTTCAGAAAATTGAGGATGAGAAGAAAAAAGTATCACACGATCTTTCAGCGATTACTGCAGTTACCACTGTTCAGACCCATACGCCGGTTGGTAAACGAAATATTCCGCCAACGTTTTCCGTGTCCCAGATTCAAACGTTCATGGAGTGTCCGAGAAAATATGAGTACGCGAATATTCTTCGCATTCGCGGAGAGAGTACTCCGGCTCTTACTTTTGGAAATTCACTCCATAACACTCTGAAAAGATTTTACGATTTTCTGGTACAGCTCAATGTTCCGAAACTTTTTTCCGAAAAGCCGGATCTGAAAGAAACTCTTTTTGAGATATACGCGTCGAGTTTTATACGCACCGACTATCTTACGAAACAGCACGAAAAACAGGCTTATGATGCGGGGAAAAAGATGCTGACGGAATTTTTTAAGAAAAATGGTCCGGATTTCACAATCCCTATTCTCATCGAAAAATCTTTTACCGTCCCCCTGGGAGATTTTCTTTTTAAGGGGCGTATCGACAGGATCGACCGCCTGCAGGGTAACGATGTGGAGGTGATTGACTATAAAAGCGGAAGTACGAAATCCCAAAGAGAGGCTAATAAGGATATCCAGCTTTCTTTGTATGCCATAGCCTGCAAAGAAATTTTCGGTCTTACTCCAAAAAAGCTTTCACTCTATTTTCTGAAGGAGAATACGAAAGTGGAAACGTCGAGATCGGAAGAGGAGATGGAGGAGGCAAAGATGTTTTTTATGAAGCAGGCGAAACTGCTTACCCAAAGTGATTTTGCGCCCACGCCAAATCAGTTCACCTGCAAATACTGCTTCTTCAGAACCATTTGTAACGCGGCGATGCTTTAGATTCTAGAAGTATCCTTTCGGAAGCCTGTCTTTCGGAATTCTTGTGAGATCCAGAACGGAGAGCGGATCCACGTGTTTGCCGTTATCAAACACTTCAAAGTGCAGGTGCGGGCCGGTGGTGAGGTAACCGGCGCCCGGAGAACCGGGGTTGCCTCCGGAAAGGCCGAGGGTGGCTCCGTTTTTTACAATGTCGCCTTCCTTCACGGAGAACTCCATGAGGTGGCCGTAGACGGTGAGCATGTTATTGCGGTGCGCAAGGATCAGATAGCTGTATCCCCTGCCCCCGTCGTGAATCTTGAAAACATAACCGTCCATGGGTGCTTTCACTTCCGTTCCTTCCGCGATTCGGATATCGATGGCGTTATGCACGATGCCGAATTTCTCCTCGTATCCTTCATCCTTAAATGTCGCGCTGACCCCCTGCGAGGGGTCAACGGGCCAGTCGAAGACGGCCGAGGATATCTTTCTTGCTTCCGGTTCGCCGCTTTTGTTTAAGATAATTTCAATCTGCGCGAGTTTGGACTGCGAAGCTTTGATGTCTTCAAGAATCTGTTCCTGCTCCGCCCGCGCGAGCGAAAGGAGCTCCTGATACGCATCTTCACTTCCCTTCGTGAAGGCGATAAGCGCTTCCTTTGCCTGTTTTTGCGTTGCTAAGATTCTCTTCTGAACATCGAGCCGATGCTCTAAGTC
Source organism: uncultured bacterium (assembly GCA_963775025.1). Lineage (GTDB taxonomy): Bacteria > Patescibacteriota > Gracilibacteria > JAUYGZ01 > DAOVYC01 > CAVZHD01. Next base: position 193,901 of record CAVZHD010000001.1, on the reverse strand, counting down.
TGTCAGTTTTTTCTGTTTTTCCGTAAGCATCGAGAGGATAAGCTTCTTTCCTTCAGAAAGTGTTTCCGTTTCCTGCATTACTTTTTTTCCTAAGTCTCCCGCAAGTTTCAGGTACTCATTATTTTTTGAAATTTCACTAACGATGCTGCTCGAAAGGAGCAGCTTGATGATATTCACACGCCGTTCGCCTCCGTCAAACTCCACGTATTTCTGCTGGTTTTGGTAGAGCATTTTCCCTAAGTCCACGAGCATGCTCCGGTTTTTCATGTATTCGTCTTCGTTTTTCTCGGACTCTTTTTGGAGGATTTCGATCTCCTTCTTTTTAATCGCTATCTGTTTTTCCACATCCTGAATCTTTTTCTGCGTGAGTTTATATTCCTCATTGAGAAGAGAGATCTGTTCGTTCAAAGACCGGATCTTTTCGCGTATGGGAATGAGCCTTTCCTCAATCTCCCCGATGATCTGATTTCCGATATAGGCCTTTTCGTATCCCTGCATGATCATGTTTTTAATCACGCTCACATTCGATGCGGAAAAAGCGGGTGAGCTTTGAGAAAAACCCAACAAGACAAACAGGAGAGTTGTTGTGAAGAGGACCGCCGAAATGCGAAGTTTGGTACGAAAAATCACTGTTCCGGTTAATCTTGGAACATTGTACCTTGAGGGTGAAAATTACGCTATTTTTCTTCGGGCGTAGATCCAGCTGACTATAGCGAGTGCCAAAAGCCCCACAACCATGTGCTCCGGACCGCTTGCCGCATGTGTAAATGCCGCTTCGGTATCGGGAGTGTTTACAATGTATGCCACAGGCTGTGGCGCATTGGTGGTCACCACCGGAAGTGGTGTTTGCGTTGTTGCTACCTCATGAGTTTCGGGGGTCTCCTTGGTTGTAAAGGTTATTGCATCCGATCGGTTACTCTCGGTGCCGCCTGCATCTACTGTTGCAAGCGCGACCATATATTCCGTGTTCGGCTCAAGGGCCGCTATGGTGTACCTCGTATTTCCTCCTCCGAGAATTTGTGTTGATTGTATTTGTGTCGGGTCGGTGTACGCATCTTTCTTTGCGTAGAATATTGTGTAGCCGTATGTGTCCGCACTTCCCGCTGTCCACGTAATTGTGGCGGAACCAGAAAGTGGTTCGACGATGATATTGGTTGGTGGCATAAGTGTTGGAGCAGGAGTGGTTGTTGTGCCCATATCCAGTTCGATCCTACCTCCGTTTTCCACCGATGGTGTTTCAGAAAAAATATCTGTGGCGCCAAGGAGTTGTGTTTTATCCATAGCTACCTCTGCAACAATCTTCCCCGTTTCTGTCGTGGTGACGGTTATGGATCCGAGCTCTGCGCAGCCGTCGGTTCCCATGATGATTCCTCCCGGGTTCCCGCCAACAATTCTTACCTCCTTTGTTTCGGGGTCGTACTTCTTTTCGGTAATGATCTGAAGCACTTCATTACTTCCTGTCACTTCGGTTGCAAATGAGATTGCACTTTTCACCAGACTCACCACGATATCAACGGTTGTCACCGTTTCCGTGGAGCAGAGTTGTATCTTGATCTCCCCGGCAGTGTCGGATGTAAGCTTAATGGAAGTGGAGGCGGCAAACGCGTTTGCCGAAAAGATAAGCGATAGTGATATCGCGAAAACGAAAAGCGCACTAAAAATACGGTTCATAGGTTCGGTTATATCGAATCATTGTACCACTTTTTGGTGGTTTTTTGAAACACCTATGATTGACTTTTTATGGTAACGATTGCGGATTCACTTACGGTTAAACCGGAGTCATCCGTAATGGTAAGCGTGAAAATGTAGAGTCCTGCGACATCTGTTACGAATGATGCCTGTGCGCTTTCAGGGTTTTTAAGCTTCAGGATGACGGGATTTGCCGGATGTGCCGACCAGCGATAGGTTTCTATGGTTCCGTCGCTGTCAAACGAGGCGGATCCATCGAGAGTGATCTCTGTTCCCAAAGTCCCCTCTTTTGGCACATTGAGAGCAATGGTTGGCGGAAGTTCTTCCCGTACCAGTCTTGTTTCGAGTTCTGCCGGCTTAAAGACATCCGTAAGCCCGTACAGGATGCCTATGAGTATAAAGGCGGACACAAAGGTGATCGCAACGGCGTGGGCGAACCAGGATGGTTTCTTTTCTTGCGTCATACTGTGGTTCAAATGAATACTACCGGTACTTTACCGAAATTCCTTAAGAGATTCAATCGGCAGTTCGGTGCCGTCAATTTTGCTTCACATTATTATGCAAAATTGGTACACTCCGAGCGCTGTTTTTTTCTTGCGTCTTTTTTGAAAACGGCACTTTCCTTAGGGTCGGTAGCTCAGGGGTAGAGCAACAGCCTTTTAAGCTGATGGTCGCGGGTTCGATTCCCGCCCGGCCCACCATGAAGTAGAAAATGCTTCGCATTTCTCACTTCATGGCGGGCCATTTGTGGAACTTGCTTCGTGTTTCTCTACTTCATGAAAGGGCCGGCTTGTTTGCTGATTCTATAAATCCGAAATTCGAAATTCAAATACTCCAAACAGTAACTATCCTCATGTAGCCCACCCCCGACCCGATCGGGGGTCCAGTCCTGAAGCACTCCAGCTCTGGACCCCCGCCTTCGCGAGGGTGGGTATGAGAGGTATTTTTGTTTTGAATTTAGAATTTTGAATTTAGAATTTGTTTCGAATTTCGGATTTAGGATTTCGAATTTTCCGATTTGAGGCTTGTTCGCTTTTCCCGTACAATAGAACAGATTTCCCGTAACCTTTTCTCCCTATGAAAAAAATTACTGCGATTGCTCTTTCCGCGGTTTTGCTTTTAGGTGTTTCCGGTTGTTTTGGCGGTGATGATGAGGCTGTCGGCTCGTCTGCCGGATGGCAGAAACAGGAGTTCAGCACCTTCTCGGTTGATGCGCCGCCGGGATGGATGCGTGTGGATAAGTCAAAACTCTCGTCCAGCGTGCCTGCGAGCACGGTGGCTGTGTATGTCGCGGAGATGGATCAGGGATTTGTGAAAAGCATGAGTGTTTTGAAGGAAACTTTGAATACTGAGGCCACCTCCAAGGAGTACGGCAAAGCTGTCTCTTTGCTTACAGAAAAGTCGCTTCCGGAATACGCGAAAGTTCTTTCCGAGGATACAGATATTCATGGTGAAAAAACATTGTTGCATGTTTTTAGGGCAAGAAATACTGTTACCGATAAGCTCATGCAGTTTGTGCAATCATACTTCGCGAAGGGTGACAGCGGATACGTTGTATCTTGCGTGGTTCCCGAACTTGCCGCATCTTCAGAAGTTGATATCTGTAAACAGGCTGTATCAAGCTTTCGACTAAAGTAGTATTGCAAAGCATGTGAAACTGGGTAATCTTGTTTTGCTCGGTGCCGTTGCCAAGTGGCCCAAGGCGGAGGTTTGCAAAACCTTTATTCGTGGGTTCGAATCCCACCGGCACCTCCAGAAAGCTGTAAGCGGTAAGCTGGTAAGCTGTAAGCTCCAGCTTTTCAGCGAATCTGAAAAAGCTAGGGCGATCCGTAGCGGAACATGAGAAAAGCCCGGGTGATTGACCCGCGAGCAAGGGCGGTCCGTAGCGGAGCAGCCGTTGCGATTTTTTAGGCTGCGTAGCGTAGGACAAGTGTATAATATTTTCTTGCGGTGAATGTGTTTAGAAAATATTCTGTGTTTGAGCCCTCGCCCGGGTGGAGTACTCGAGTAAGAACGCTCCGGAGTGAAACAGCCATTGTGTTTTCTGGCTGTGGAACGGAGCAAGAGAATCCGATGCTGGAAATTTTCTGCATTTAGTCTTACCCTAGCAGGTACCCGCGAGCAAGGATCCGAAGCGGATAGACACTGTTCTATTCCCGGGTTGACCCGCGAATTGCATCTTTTGAAAATTTTTATAGATCTTGAGCTTCTTGCCCGGGTGGTGGAATCGGTAGACACGCAGGACTTAAAATCCTGTTCCCACGTGGAGTGTCGGTTCAAGTCCGGCCCCGGGCACCATGAACTATTACTCGCTTCGCTCGTAAAGTTCATGGCAAGCCATAGATCTTAATAGTTCATGGCAAGCCATAGATCTTAATAGCCCTGTCATGAAGCGTAAACACGAAGTGTTTTCTGCTTCATGGTTCGCTCGATGAAAAATTCATGGCTCGCCATAGTGCCACTGAAGAAATGAATTCATGAGCTACGGAGGAGGCATTCATGCTTTTTTGTTGTGGCGGACGGTTTTTTTGCTAGTATGGGAAACCAGTAATTTTTAGTCATGGAGAGTGACAAGAATGAAAAACCGGAAGATCAGATTGTTCCTGACACACCTCCGGGTATGTCGGATGATGAAATCATTGTTCGCGCCTGTGAGGCGCTCGATGTGAAGTTACAAAACTTTTCGTTTCCGGATCTTCCGAAAAGAGTGTTTGAATCGCCTGAATCACGGCTTCAGCTCGCTGTTTTGGTGTCACAAAATAAGGTGATTTTTGATGCTCTCAAGACCCTTTTGCAGGAGCTTAAGAACAATCCGGAAAATGCGACTCACCCCGACAAAGTGGAGCTTCTTATCAGGATGCTTCGCAGCTCCACCCGTGGAATCGTTGAGAAGGCGGAGAAGGTTCTTCCGAAAGAAAAGGTAAGCAAGGATGAGGAAAAGAGACGTGCCATTCAGCATGTCCCCTCCCGTGTTCCTTTGGCGATCCACCTGAATACCATAACCGGTATTGCGACCTTCGTTCTCATTCTTGTTGTCCTCGCTCTTTCGGGAATCGTTATACGCAGGGCCGAAAAGAAGGCGGAATATTGGGAAAAGGAGGTTGCGGAGATACGGACGCGTGTTGCTCCCATTCTTGATGTTTTTACGAATGTGCCGAAACAGCCGACTCCCGTTGCACAACCGGATTCTGTTTTAAAAGAGGTTCCGAAATCAAAGATTCAGCTCAACTCTTTTTACTCGAAAATAGAGTCCTCTTTTCAGCTTCCGCCGGCGACTCAGCTTCTTGGTATTTACATGCAGCACTTCGACAGTGTCACCAACTCGTTCCATGAAGAGAACCTTCGTAAGGATGTCGTAAAGTCACTTCTGGATATTCCGCAGAATCGTGTGGTATTTCTGGAGGCTCTGCAGGAGGCGCTTGAAAAGCGCCTTACGTGGAGTGACATCGACCCTGTTTTAAAAGTCTTTTCGGAAAAGATTGTGCTTCCTTCCGGTGCGGATCTTCTTGCGCTCTATGCGCAGAATTGTCCCGAGGATGAGAAGAGAAAAAAGCTCCTCTCACTTATTTTCTCCATGCCGGAAAACAGGGCGGTTATGAATACCGCCATGGAGTCCATGAAGCGCGACTAGCGCCTCTTTCCGATCATGTTGAGGGCGTTGAAGCGAAGATACATGCAGATACACAAAAGAAGCGGTATTACGATCATAAGCGTCCGTAAGGCCGGGGACTCGGCCTGTGCTGAAAAGTTAAACAGCCAGTGCAGGTACAAGCCTCCTAAAAACCCTTCGAGAATAAACTCACCGGATCGGTGCGGTTTACGCGTGCCGGTCGGTTTATTAAAGAGGATGTGTTCGCGCGTAATGTGGAGCGTGAGTATCCGTCCCAAGGCGTAAGGAATGGCAAATACCGATAGCTTCTTCCAGTATCGCAGAATATACGACCGAATGTGTCGCAGTATTTGGTAAGGCTTACTTCGCTTCTTCTTATCGAAGAGTCTTTTGTTTCTATTCAGATATCCGTTCGCGTAGAAGTACCCGAAATACATGGTGGTGGTCATGTGAAGAGCGTTGGTGAAAACGCTCCTTATAAGGAGCACTGATCCCTTCATTTCCGCCGGGGCGCTTACCGCGTACACGGTGTTTTCTATAAACACGAATCCCATGGCGACGACGGCTCCGTAAATGATGCCGTCATTGATCTCGTTAAACTCTCTTTGCGCGAGCTCGAGTATGAAGATCAGGATGGTCGCCTTTAGAATCTCTTCGAGAACCGGAAAGAGCCAGCCTAAGGTATCAGCGTATTGTGAAATGAAACCTACGGTTTCTTTGCTGAACTCTTTCCAACTTAAGAAAGCGTAGCTTGCGAGGCAGGAGATCAGGAAGAATGCCACAAGCAGAAAAAGCGGTTCCTTTTTTCTTTTGTCCTTCATCCGCCAGAGGGAGATGAGAATGATGAAAAACAGGAGAAGAACAAATCCAATGCTGTATGGATGGGAGAACATAGGGAGAAATTATGTTTTGTAGCGGTACCGGCAGAGTTTTTTGAGAACACACGCGTCGCACTTCGGTTTTCTTGCGAGACAGGTAGACCTGCCGTGAAGAATCAGCTGTAAAGATCCCGCGCTCCAAAGGTTTTCCGGAACCTTTTTCGTAAGTTCTAAGTACACTTTATCCGCTGTTTTTCCCTTTGCCAACCCTATTCTTTGGGCAAGTCGGAGGACGTGCGTATCCACAGGGAATGCGGGTTTTTTGAACCACTGAGAAAGAATCACGCTTGCCGACTTGGTTGCCACTCCGGGAAGTTTCCGTAAATCTTCGAGCGTGTCCGGCATTTTTCCCTTAAAACTTTTGAGCAGCTTTTTTGACATGCCGATAATGTTTTTGGATTTCGTGTTGTAGAAACCGCAGGAAAAAATAATTTTTTTAAGTTTCTTCTGTCCGAGTGTGATCATCTTTTCCGGCGTGGAAGCTATTGTAAAAAGCTTCGGGGTAACTTTGTTCACCCGTTCATCGGTACACTGTGCGGAAAGAATTACCGCGACGAGAAGCTGAAAAGCGCTCGTGTGTTTCAGCGGCGGCTTTGGTTTTCCGTACGTTTTTTCGAGCACCCGAAAAACCGCGAGTGTATTTTTTGTATCCAGCATGCGTGTATAAATTCGTTCCCCATTGTAGCACGCACTACGCTGCGTCCTCCATGGCATCCGCTACGTAGCCTTCTGCGAAGTTCGTCTTGTTGATTTGAAACCTTTCTCCGCGGGCCGCTTCATAATCGTCCATACCCCACGTAAGATCCCGGACTGAGCGTCCCAGGTTGTTTTTACGAATATTCTTGATTGCCTGATTGAGATACGCTCTTTCTGACGCGGAAACAGGCAGGTGGTTTACAATATCCTGAATCACGCGGGTGACATTTTTGTTTACCTGCCGGTCACTCGTGTAGACATCAAGCACCTTTTCGTCAGAGTCGACGATCGCAACATCTTTTGTGCTCAAATTCTGGTCGTAAGCGATGGCGTTCACTTTCTCCGACATCATGGCATCACTGTTATTCTCAATACAGAGAACAGAATCCTCTTCCTCCTCATGGTCTTCGGAAATCAGGTTGTCTTTTTTATCAACCTCCTTCTGACGTTCTTTCATGTCCATCGAGTCCGTTGCATGAACAAAGGCGTTTACGGTCGCCGCTGACGCTCTTTTTGAGTGTATGAACGCCTGCGTCACCATCTCTATAAGTTTCTCTTTCCTTTCGTCGCTTATTTCCCCCTTCTCCGCATCGGTCATTTCTTCTTCTATTTCCATCCCCTCTTCTTCCAGTATTTTCTCTTGGGTCTTTGCGTCTTTTTGATCATTCTCCTCCGCATTTTCTGCCACTTTATTTTCCAGCCATCCGACAATGGCTGTTATTTTTTCAAATCTGTCCATAAACCAGTCAATATGCATCATGCCGCTTGCCTTAATGACCTCCAGCGCTGTCTCGCAGTGAGTTGTCGCTTCCTCGTAATCTCCTTCTTCACAGAGTTTTTTTGAAGCTTCCGTGTGTACCCTGATCTCTTTTTGTACCTGCTCACGTTCCTCTATGGTTTTTTTCATTTTCTGTATTTCGATTTTTCGTTCTGCGGTTGAGAGGTTTGCAAATTTCACCCGTCTTCCGTCACCATCGTCCATGAGCTCATGGGTGACGAGCTCTTCAAAATGCTCCTGATCCTTTTCTCTCTTTTCAATACGCTTTTCCAGCGCTTCCATCTCTTTATTTCTTTCACTGGCATTCATTTTTTTAAATGCCAATTTCATTTCATCGCGTTCTTTTGGATTCCAGAGATTTTTATTTTCCTCAATCTGTTCACCGTACTTTTTTCTCTGATTTTTTGCATATTCAATCCTACTTCTTGTTGAAGCTGCGAAAACATTTTTTTTCGTGTGCACGTCGCTTTTTCGGAAGTATTTCATGCCTTCTTCAAGGTCTGCAGTGGTAATTTCCCCTGCCTCAATTCCGCGTATCATCTCGCTCTCGTAGGCCATCTTCGCTTCCTTGGCACTCCGGATCGCGGAAAGAAGCTGATCGCGATGAACAGCGCCACTGTCTTTTCCGGCCTCCTGAAGAAATTTTCTTGCCTCATCCTCCGCTAAAAGATCATTGATCTTAGCCGTTTCTATGAGTTTTTGGATATCCTCAGGTGATTGCTGACTTGCGATATTTTGAGTATTTTGTGTGGTCAATGTTATTCCAGAGAAAGATAGCGGATTCTAATACATTTCTATCATTTTGTCAATATCTTTCCCCAGCCGTACGCCATCAGGAGCATCCGCTGGTTGCACCGCAGTTTAAGCATTTGTAGCACGATCCGCTGCGTACCATGGTGGAGCCGCAGATGTGACAAGCAATGGCGTCGTCATGGTTTTTAAAGGTTACCGGTTCAGCATATTTCTTTTCCGAACCCGCGGTCTTATCGTCCGTTTTTTTCATGACATCCTCCTGTATTTTATCTTTGATTCTTGTCGCCGTGTGAAATTCGCTCGCTTCCTCAGATGGAAGAAATTTGAGCGCCACCCAGCGGAAGATGTAGTCCATGATCGATTTCACCATGGGAATATCTTTGTTGTTGGTAAATCCGCTTGGTTCGAATCGGACGTGTGAGAACTTGTTGATGAGTATTTTAAGAGGGACACCGTACTGCAGGTTAAGCGAAGTAGCGGTGGCGAATGCATCCATAAGGCCGGAGATAGTGCTCCCCTCTTTGGACATAGTGATAAAGATTTCACCCGGTTGGCCGTCTTCGTACATGCCGACGGTGATGTACCCCTCGTGACCGCCTACGGAAAACTTATGGGTTATGGAAGCCCGTTCATCGGGGAGTTTCTTTCGATATGGTCCGAAGACGACTGCCTGTTCTTTTTTCGCAACCGTGTCCTTCGTTTTTTTGGTGGAAAGCGCTTGCACGCTTTTGGATCCGTCTCGGTAGATGGCGAGCGCCTTAAGCCCGAGCTTCCAACCCTGAAGGTACGCATCCATGATATCTTCCACTTTGGATTCCGCGGGCATGTTGACCGTCTTGGAGATAGCTCCGGATATAAACGGCTGTACCGCGCTCATCATCTTGATGTGGCCCATGTAGTGAATGAATCTCTTGCCGTTGAGCGGTTTGAAGGCGCAGTCGAACACCGGAAGGTGTTCTTCTTTAAGATGTGGCGCTCCCTCGATGGTGTCCTTTTGATCGATATATGCGTTAATCTCCTGAATCTGTTTTTCGTTGTAACCGAGCGAGGTGAGTGCCTCGGATACGGTGGTATTGATGAATTTCATCATGCCGCCGCCAACGAGTGTCTTGTACTTTACGAGAGCGAGTTCCGGCTCGATACCGGTGGTGGCGCAATCCATCATGAGACCGATGGTTCCCGTGGGAGCCAGAACGGTTGCCTGAGCGTTTCTGAAGCCATGTTTTTCACCCAGGGCGATAACGTCATCCCAGCATTTTTTTGCCGTTTCCATAATCTCCTTCTGCACAAGATTCTTTCCTACTCCATTGAGTGCGTTTCGGTGTTTTCTCATGACCCGCAGCATTGATTTCTTGTTTTTTTCATAATCTTCAAATGGTCCTAATGCTTTTGCCATGAATGTGGACTGCTTGTAGGTCTCTCCGGTGAGGATGGAGGTAAGCGCCGCCGCCCACGCACGACCGGCATCGCTATCGTACGGAAGTCCGAACGACATTATGAGCGAACCGATGTTCGCGTACCCTAAGCCCAAAGCCCTATAGATGTGGCTGTTTTCCGCAATCTTTTTTCCGGGATAGCTTGCCCTGTCCACAATGATCTCCTGTGCCGTTGTGAAGAGTCTGATGGCATGGAGAAACTCGTGTACAGAGAAGGTGCCGTCCTCCTTCTTAAACTTCATAAGGTTTAAGGATGCGAGGTTGCACGCTGAGTCATTGAGGAACATATACTCACTGCATGGATTGCTTGCGTAAATTCTGTCGGTTGCAGCGCAGGTGTGCCAGTCATTTATGGTGGTGTCGTACTGGAGTCCCGGGTCACCGCACTTCCATGTTGCGTCCGAAACTTTCTGTAAAAACTCTTTTGCCGGTTTTGTTTCGACCGTAAGGCCGCCCCTGATGGCTTTCGTGCTCCAGTTCGCGTTATCCTCACAGCTCTCCATGAATTCGTCGGTGACGCGGACGCTGTGATTGGCATTCTGGAAGAATACGGATCCGTATGCCTCGCCGTCGATAGCGCTGTCGTAACCGGCTTCGATAAGGACCTTCGCTTTTTTCTCCTCTTTCAGTTTGCAGTCGATGAATTCAATGATATCCGGATGGGAAATATCCATGCATACCATCTTTGCGGCTCTTCTTGTTTTTCCGCCGGACTTGATAACCCCCGCGAAGGCGTCGAACCCTTTCATGAAGGATACCGGTCCGGAAGCCTCGCCTCCTCCGCTTAATGTTTCTTTTGAAGAGCGGATGGATGAAAGATTCACTCCTGCTCCGGAACCGAATTTAAAGAGCATGCCTTCTGTTTTCGCGAGCTCTAAAATGGAGCTCATGGTGTCCTCAACGGAATTGATAAAGCAGGCTGAGCACTGCGGATGCGTGTAGTCATCTTTAGCTCCTATTACTGCGTGAGCTTCGTTGTCCCAATGGTATCTTCCGGTGCCCGATCCTGTGTCGTACCTGTGGATTCCGCAGTTAAACCATACGGGGCTATTAAAAGCTCCGTACTGGTGAACGCAGATATAAGTAAGCTCGTTATAGAATGCTTCCGCATCTTTTTCTGAAGCAAAATATCCATCCTCCTTTCCCCAATCGGTTATAGTTCTCGTGACTCTGTCGATCAGCTGTTTTACGCTGTTTTCTCTTTTTTCTCCCTTTCCATAAAAATATTTTGAAGCCGCAATGTTCGTTGCGTTTATGGACCATGTTTTGGGAACCTCTATCCCCTTTTGATCAAATACCGCCACCCCCTTCATATTCTTGATAACCGCATCCCTCTTTTCCCACTCCACCGTGTTAAATGGATGTGTCCCCTCTACCGTGAACGTCCTCTCCACCTGGACCCCTGCTTTCGCGTATCGTGGCACAGAAGTTTTCTGTGATGACACCGGTCTGCTGATCTTTTTCTGCGCACTTAAAGCGGAGGAGGTCTTTTTACTGGTGGGGGTAAGAACTTCCATGGTGAGAGAGTTTAAAAATGTAGGAAGAAAATGATGCGCCATCAAAAGTGGAAAACCGTCCGCGAGCTCTTTTCTCTGCGGTACATACAAGACCTAGTGGGTATTTGAAGCGCAACGCTCAAGATATACTATTGGGGAAAGAAGGGTCAAGAGGAATTATTGGAAAAAATGTTGCCAAGCAGAGGGGGTTGTTTCTTATGAATCATTCGAAATGACATCTATTCAAAATTTATAAACAGATGATTCGTAGAGGCATGCCATGGCATACCTCTACGTAGCGGCGCGAGATCTCGCGCCCCTACGAAAATCCTACGGATTTCCCATGAGTGTTTTTGATTCTTTAAATGTTCCTGCGAGTGTTGTATATTTGTCTCAAGTTATTTACGTGGCTATGGCTACAGTTTCAGTAAAAGAGAAAGCGGTTGTTTTCTTTTCCCAGGCACCCATGATTTCTTTGGTGCCGGATAAGGGAATAGCACGTATTGCAGGTGACGTGACTGTTGCCGCCAGGCTTCATCGGGCGGTTATTTTGGATCTCCTTTCTTTTTTTGACCCGAAGGAAATCGCCTATGATTTTTTCTATTCTTATACGCCATTCAGACGCGGGCAGAGAATAAATTTTTTGCAGTTACGGGATACCTACAAACTTCATGTGGAGAGTTTTTTCCCGCAGGAAAAACATGAGCAGCCCGTAAGCATGGCCATTGCCGCCCTCAAGATGCTGGAGAAGGGATACCGTGAGGTGCTGGTTGTTCGCCCGATGGCGTGCGCATCTCAGTACCGTGATATTCTTCCCGTCTTTTCGCTGCTCGCAAGTTTTGATATGTGTTTGTGGAGGCAGGAAAACAGCGCACTCGGAGTTTTTGCCGTAAAGAAAGGTCCGCAAGTTGATACGCTTCTTACGAAGCTCCTCCCCTGCACCGCGTCAAAGTTTTTCACTGATATCAAGTCGTGCCCGGAGGTACTGGTGAAAGAGATATCACCGCCGCTTCATCCGGCCGATGATCTCTTTCAGTATTCTCCCGTGCAGATAGCACAATATTTTCCGGAGCTTTCGCAGTTTCACACACTCGTCTCTTCTTTGCGTTCATAAATACTAACGGCTTTTTTTCATGTACGATCTTATTATCATAGGTTCCGGAGTCAGTGGGCTTGCCGCGGCTGTGTACGCGGTTCGTTTCGGCATGAAAACTTTGATTCTTGGAGAATTTCCCGGAGGGATTGTGACCACGACGCATCTTATTGAAAACTATCCGGGATTCCCGAGTATTACCGGACTGGATCTTGCGAACCGTTTGAAGGAACACGCAATATCCGTCGGGGCGACGTTTGAGCAGAAGACGGTTACGGAAATTGCGAAGCTTGCAAAGGGTTTCAAAGTTTCTGACGGAAAGAATTCATGGGAGGCGCGTTCGCTCATTCTGGCTACGGGAACCAAAAACCGAACTCTTGGTATTCCTGGGGAGGCTGAATTTAAAAACAAGGGTGTGTCGTACTGCGCTACGTGTGACGGGCCGTTTTTTAGGAATAAGGTTGTTGCGATTATCGGCGGATCGGACAGCGCCGTGAAAGAATCACTCTTTTTGGCGCAGCATGCCGCAAAGGTATACATCGTTTACCGCGGGGAGGAGGTTCATCCTGAACCGATCACGCTGGAACGCATGAAGGCCAACCCGAAAATCGAGGTTATCAATAAGACGAACGTCACAGAAATTCTCGGTACCAACAAGGTGGAAAAGCTCAAGCTCGATTCCGGAAAAGAACTTCCAGTCGACGGTGTTTTCATGGCTATCGGATATATTCCGCGCAGTGAATTCGCTTCCTCCATCGGAGTTACCGTGAATGAGAAAAAAGAGATAGTCATTGACGGAGATTCGCGCACGAATGTTCCTTTTATTTATGCCGCCGGTGATGTCACGAACAGTGAATGGAAACAGGTTATTACCGGGGTCGCGCAGGGTGTGAAAGCTTCCCACAGCGCTTTTGAAGATCTCATCTCGCACGCGTAGTGCTTTTCATTTCTTTTCTCCCTTCCCATGAAATTCAGAAGAACCAAGGTTGTTTGTACTATAGGCCCAAGTACCATTGAGCCGGCGGATCTCCTTTCACTCATGCGCGCAGGCATGGATATTGCGCGACTCAATATGTCTCACGGCGAACACTCCTGGCATAAAGGTGCTATCAACACCGTTAAGAAACTGAATACGCGATACGGTTTTCGCACCGCTATTATGCTGGATACCAAGGGGCCGGAGATCCGAACCGGTGACGTTTCGGAACCCGTGAAACTCCGCAGGGGCGATACTCTGATTCTCACCATCCGACGCGCGGTGAAGCTTCCCAAAAATACCGTTGAAGTAAACTACGATAATTTCGTGAACGACGTGAAAGTGGGAGACAAGATTCTTGTCGACAACGGACTTTTGAGACTCACTATTTTTAAGAAAACCAAGCTCGATGTTTTCTGTCAGTGCCATAATGGTTTTACGCTTACTTCGAGACGACACATTAATCTTCCGAAGAGCAATGTTACGCTCCCCGCAGTCACAAAACGCGACTGGGATGATATCGCTTTCGGTGCGAAGAATGGTATCGACTTTGTCGCTCTATCCTTTGTCCGACGGGCAAAGGATATCGAAGATGTCCGCGCGTTTCTCCAGAGGAGAAAATCATCCGCCGGCGTTATCGCGAAGATAGAGAGCCATCAGTCCATTCTCCATCTTGAAGAAATTATCAGAGCATCCGATGGTGTCCTGATCGCGAGAGGAGATCTGGGAGCAGAGCTCCCCTACTACGAGGTACCTGTAATCCAGAAAGAGATTATCAGCCGCTGTAATGAATATAATAAGCCGGTGATTGTTGCCACGCATATCCTGGAATCCATGATTGAGCACCCGATGCCTACCAGGGCGGAGGTGAATGATCTTTCGCAGGCGGTCTTTCAGATGGCGGATGCCACGATGCTTTCGGGTGAAACTGCCGCAGGAAAATATCCTTTTGAATCGGTGAAGACTATGGTGAGTGTCATTGAGCGTATTGAAAGAGAGGTGTACACGAACGAGACCGTTCTGCTCCATGAAACCAACAGTGTGAAGGAAGAGGTGGTGGAGGCGGCGGCGGTTATGGCCACGAATCTTAAAGTAAAAGCCATTGTGGTGTTTACCCACAGCGGCAATATGGCGCTTCTTACTTCCAGATGCCGTCCAAGTGTTCCCATCTTCGCCTTTTCGAGAACGCCTTCAGTGGAAAAAAGGCTCGCGATGGCTTTCGGCATAGAGGCCTTTCATTACGCATCCCCCGACAATCCGGAACGCAAGATACAGATAGCTTTTTCCATCCTCCTGGCGAAAAAGCTTCTGAAGAAGGGCGATCGCGTGATCGTCATTTCCGACGTTTTAACGTCGGATCAACTCAAGGTTCCTTCGGTACAGGTACGCAATGCCTAGACTTTGACATAGTTTGCTTAGTATTGTATAATGGTACTTCTAGTAATGAAGTATCTCTATGCAATTTTTCAAGCGTTTTTTCGAGTCAGCTCCCGACAAGCTTTCCATTCCGGAAAGAATCTTGCGCGTGCTTGTCACAAAGAACCATCCGCAGTTTATGGAGGGGCATGAGGAAAAGTACGGCATTTTCACCAAGTGGATCAGACACCGTGTGGTCGCGCCCGTGCGCGTTGCCGTTCTTCTGACGCTTCTCGGCACGCTGAGCCATCTTCCTCTTTCCCAAAGTCAGCAAGCGCCTTTGGTTCGCCCCAAGGCCGCTTCCCCTGTTACCGTTACGGAGAAAAAAGAGGTGCACGCTGCCGTTTCCACGACTCCTTCTGTTTGTGAGACTTTCTACCTTCAGGCGGGAAATCCGGAAGCGGATACCGTGTGGGATCTGGTCACCGCGTTCTTACAAAAAAGGAACCTTCCTTCCGATACCACGTCGGTTACCAAGATTGTCCGCACTTTCGAAGAGAAGTATCCCCACATGGATCCTTCAACACTCCAGGATGGCCGGGAAGTTCTTATCACCCTTTCGAATAATGAGGTTTCCGTGGAGCTTGGTAATTAGCTTCCGGCGATTGCTTTTTCCTCACCCTTCCAGTAGAAATGGTGAGTGTTTTTTACGTGTATGAAAACCCCTGAGCTCATATTGCCTGCCGGTAACTTCGACAAGCTTAAAGTTGCCATCGCCTTCGGCGCTGATGCCGTATATGCCGGTGTTCCCCTCTTCAGTCTGCGTGCGAGGGAAAATCAGTTTACGATAGATTCCGTCCGCGAGGCGATTTCGTACGCGCACGAGAAAAAAAAGAGGATCTATCTGACCTGTAATATTTTCGCGCATAACCGGAAGATTGAACCGTTTCTCCGTGCCATGAGTGAAATGGTTGCTCTGAAACCCGATGCGTTCATTATGGCGGATATCGGTCTTATCACTCTTGCGAAAGAAAAGTGGCCGGATATTGAGATTCATCTTTCCACTCAGGCAAATACCACCAACTGGGCGCAGGTGAAATTCTGGAAATCACTTGGTATTAACCATGTCGTGCTTGCGAGGGAGCTTTCTTTGGATGAGATCAAGGGTATTAAAGACGCGGTTCCGGATGTGACACTGGAAGCCTTTGTGCACGGGGCTATGTGTTTTTCGTATAGCGGAAGATGCATGATTTCGAACTACCTTACCGGACGAGATTCGAATCAGGGAATGTGTCCGCAGTCGTGCAGGTGGAAATACAGGATATATAAAGATACTAAGGATCATAAAGATACTAAGGATTATAAGCCACTGAATCAGAGTCCTTCGGACACGATTCAGGGCACGGAATATCAGCAACTTAAGGATCAGTATTATGTTGAGGAGACGGAGAGGCCGGGAGAACTTGATGAGAATTGATGAGGATGAGAATGGGACGTATCTTTTTAACTCAAGAGATTTGTGCGCACTGCCGTACCTCAAGGAACTTATGGATGCGGGGGTGACGCACTTTAAGATTGAAGGGAGATCGAAGACCGCCTATTACGCCGCTACCGCGGCGAAGTGTTACCGAAAAGCGATTGATTGTATTCTTGCGGGAAAAGAGGTTCCGGCGGAAGAACTTGTGGCTGAACTGGCCACCGCGGGAAACCGCGGGTTTACTCCCGGATTTTTGCTCGGAAGTTTGGGTGGCGGAAATCAGGATTACGCAAAAAACGCGTCGTATAGAACTGCCGATTTTCTCGGGATAATCCGCTCTTACGACCCGAAGACCAAACTTGCTGAAGTTGAGGTGAAAAACCGTTTTCAGCAAGGCGATATGATTGAGCTCATTACCCCTATAAAAAACACGGTGCAGCCTCTTGCCACCATTGTCTCGCTTGAAGGTGAACCGCTTACGGAAGCCCATGGCGGTGATACGAATGTCCGTATCGGTCTTGAGTCCGTTCCGGGTGAGTTTACCCTTATCCGACGGGCGATCGCCTGATTTACGTTGACAGATACACGGATTTTCCATAGAATCCTCCTGCTTTTTTGCCGGTTCCTGTAGCGGTGACCGGGTACACAAAAAGGTACCTTATATTTTAAAGCTACACCCCCATTTTTATGGCGAATGAAATGCAGGCCGCTCTCACGAATGCCCCGGAGATAGTACTTCCGAGACCGGGCGATCTTGTTGAGGGTACGGTCATCAATATTAACAGAAATAAAATTCTCGTTGACCTTTGCGGAGGCGCAATGGTTGGTATCATCATGGGTAAAGAAAGACAGGATAGTATGAAGACTGCTGATAATCTTAAGGCCGGAGATCCGGTTAAGGCGGTTGTGGTTGAAGATGAGAATGACGAAGGATTCTTTGTTCTTTCTCTCCGAAAGGCAGCTCAGAACCTCGCCTGGGATCGATTCTTCAAGATGTATGAAAGCGGTGATACTTTTGAGGCTACGGCTCAGGAGGCAAACAAGGGTGGACTTCTTTTGGAGATCGACTCCATTAAGTCATTCATTCCTGTTTCCCAGCTTGCTCCTATGCACTATCCTCGCGTAAATAACGCGAATTCGCAGGAAATCTTAAAGAGACTTCAGAAACTCATCGGTATCAAATTCAAGGTGAGAATTATCAACGTAGATAAGGCCAACGGAAAGCTCATTCTTTCGGAAAGGGCGGCGTTTGATGAGGAGAGGAATAAGGCTTTAACTTCTCTTAAGATTGGAAAGACGGTGAAGGGCCGAATCTCCGGAATCGTGAAATTCGGTATCTTCGTTGCTTTTGAGGGTCTTGAGGGACTTGTTCATATCTCCGAGATCGCCTGGGGCCATGTGAGCAATCCAGCCGACTTCGGAAAGATTAATGACAATGTGGACGCCATGATTATTGGTGTCGAGGGTGACAAGATCTCCCTCTCCATGAAGAGACTTACTCCGGATCCATGGGTTGAGGCGGCAAAGAAATACAAGGTTGGTGACTTTATTGAGGGCAAGATCAGCAGGATCACTTCATTCGGAGCATTCATCCAACTTGAGCCGGAAATTCACGGTCTCATTCACCTTTCAGAAATTTCCGAGGACAAGATTGATGACATCGAGAAGTACATCAAGGTCGGACAGTCCGTAAAGACCAAGATTATCAACGTTGACTTAAACGAGCACAGGATCGGTCTTTCGATCAAGGCGGTGACAGCGAAGCCGAAACCTGAAGTAACGGCAGAAGTGGCAGGAGCAGAAGTAGCAGTAGAGAAGAAGAGTGAGCCGGAGGTGAAGGACGAGAAGGTGGTGGAAGAGAAGAAGTAAACCACCCCATGCGGGCGAGGTTTACCACCCCATGCGGGCAAGGTTTACCACCCCATGCGGGCAAAGCCCGCCACCCCTCCACAGAGGGGCAAACTCGTGAAACACAACAAGGCCCCCTCCTTTTAGGAGGGGGTTCTGTTTACGAGCGGTGATTCCCGCGGATCCCCTCCGAATGGAGGGGTGCCCGAAGGGCGGGGTGGTTAAGTAGCCATCTTGAAAACTCCTCACCCCCTCTCATAACCCTCCAGGCCTTTATGTGGATTACCGTGAGTCCGATGCCTTGTAAAAAGGCATTTCTCATTGCGTCGTATTCCTCCTTCCCCTTGTGGCTTCCGCCGTCGATTTCTATGACGAGCTGGAGTGATGCGCAATAAAAATCGGCAATGTAATTTCCGATGATTTTTTGCCGGTCAAAATCGAGCCCCTTACATTTTCTGTTTTTTACCCTTTCCCAAAAAAGCACCTCCGGAATATTTCCCGCCTTCCTCAATTTTTTCGCCCTTTCCTTGAGTTTCGCATTAAAGGGAAGGGACATGTAATTTTTTGTGCTGCGTGAAATAACCGGGTAATGTTTCATGAGATAGACTGAAAGTTTCACATCCAGATCCTACAAGAAATCTGCCCTCCGCAGGTGTGCGAAAGGCTGGGATTTCATGATCCCCTCATGAAATCTACCCCTCCACCCTCCCCACCGCCTCGCGGTAGGCGCAGAAATCGCATTCCTCGCCAGCGGCGGGGATTTTTTTGCTGTTCAGGCATTTCTTGATATCCGAAATCACACCGTCCACCCAGTCATAATTTCCTTTGTAGGGAATAATGCGGGTATCGAACGTGAGCACATTGCCGAACTGCTTTTTGCCCGCGTCTCCGTTGGCGTACACAAAGTACGCCGTCTTGTTTACCTTGAATCCGTTGTTTTTGAGGAGCCACTGATACATCTCCGCCTGTCTCTTGTAACCAATCTGCCACTCTTTGTCGAGCGCGGTGATCTCTTCATTTTTGGACGTGGCCTTGTAATCCGCCACGATGAGCTCTCCCCTCTTATTTATCCAAATATCATCCACGGCGCCGGTGATAAGAAGATTCGTGGGTTCATGCAAATACTGCACACCCTTAAAATTCTCACGCCATTCACCTATCTTCTCGTGCTGAAAGGGTACCGCATCAATCTTATATTTCTTAAACAGCGGATGAGGCTTCCCAAGTCTTCGGTAATAATCAAATTCCTTCTTAAGAAGAGCGTCTACAGCGCTGTTTAAAGCGAACGGGTATCCGGGCGGCTGTGCGACGCCGAGCCTCCTATCCAGGTAAAAACACTTTGGACACTTGATAAAGAGCTCAATCTTTGAGCGCGACAGCTTAAAAGGCTTAGGATCTTTGGGATCGTAGAGATTGCGGGTGCGCTGGGAAGTGTAGAAGTCAGACATGATCACTATTGTACTCTGAGAAATTCTAAATTTTAAATAAAATATAAAAGTACAATATAAAAAATTGTGATTCTGATGAGGATTATCCCGTCTCTGCGGATTTCCATAACTGGTCGAATTCGACGGGTTTAAAATTGGAATTGTTCGTTTTTTCCTTATAACAATGTATAATTAAGGCATCACGATGAGGGGGCTACCTAAGGTCAGTCATTGCCGCGGTAACGCCCCTTTTTTCGTGTTTTATTTTCGCTTTTTCTTTGGACTGGGAAGGTAGCTTTGACGGGAAATAACGCTTCTGCCGAGCTCTTTCTCTGTTTCCCTTCGTGCGTTTCCCGCCTCACCGCCTCCCATTTTCGCCACTTTCTTAAGTATCTCTATGTCCTTCCGGTTTTTCCTGTTGTGAGATTTCGGTGGTTACCCCTTTTCCGAGCATGGTAAAAATGAGTTCCAGATCGGTCATGTGCATCCCGGAGGTTTGCTTTTGAGTTTGTTGAAGATTTTTCGTCCTTTTTGTATTCACTTTCCGTCATGTCAAAGGTAGCTCTGCTGATTTCTGCCGTGAGTATGGCAATATCCCTTTGGGTGGCAACACCGCGCTCTTGCCACTCATCGTTGAGAATCTGGCTGATAGCTATGCCACGCCGTCTTTTATCAATCCAGCTCTTCAGTCACCCCTTTTGTTCGCATATCCGTTTTCATTCTCTCCTGAGCCAACTCCGGATTCTCTATTTCCGTCGATTGTTTCGTACTCCCGCTCTGGCCAGCCATCGCTTGCACGGTTCTGCCTTGGGTGACGGAGTTGACTGGATAATACGAAGAACACCTTCAGTATTTGGCGCATTCGGTGAGGTACTTTCTTTCCGTCGGAAGCCTCTAGTTTCAGTTGTCGACAAATTGTCGATAGCTCAACTCCTTCTTCATCTGTAGCCCTTTTTTTGATTCTATACCAATAATCTTTTGGGTCCTTGTCGAATCAGTTCCAATGCTCGCGCAACGTCAGCCACCGAGAAATACCACTGTTTATCCTGCCAGATCCGACGAATTCTCTTGGACTCGAATAGGACGATCTTGTTGCTCTTTTTCATCATTTTCACCATATAAAATCTTACTGCTTTTTGTCAGCATGCATCGTAATGCAAGCCAAACGCATTTCCATAACGGTCTTCGCGGGTTTCATGAAATTCTGCAGGGCGCGAGATCTCGCGCCCCCTACGGAGGCATGCCATGGCATGCCTCTACGGGTGCCATGGCACCCTTCTCTGGTCGGAGATTCGGAGGTGCTATTTCTGCCGCAACAGGAGCAATACCAGCCCCACCATGCGTTCTTTTTCCCTTGGCGCACTCTCGGCAATGAGAAGTGTGATAGCCGTGAGAGCTTCGGGTGAAAGACGAGAAACATTGAGGAGTCGGGCCTTGCGTAAAAACCAGATGAAGGCGAAGGCGCCGCTTCTCTTGTTACCGTCGGTAAAGGGGTGGTTTTTGATAATGAAATACAAAAGGTGCGTAGCTTTTTCCTCGGCTGTAGGATAGGCATCTTTGCCGAAAACCGATTGAAAGACATTTCCAACGATACCGGCGAGGCTCCCCTTCTGTCTCTCCTGTCCAAAAAGCTCGGTGGTTTCCTTTTTTCTGATGAGTTCCTTTTTGAGTTCAATCAGGCTATCTGCCAATTCATCGGCGGTGAATTTGACCTGTCTTTTTGTGAATCCGGATTTTGGAAAGGCGGATGTATCGTAAGAGGCAAGCGAAAACCAGGTTCCCGCAAACGTCTTGATTAGCTCAAGAATATCCTCTGTTTTTACTCCGCCTCCCGCGGGAAGCAGTTTTTTCACATCTTCCACTGCCCGGAGAAAGTTCTGGTAGTTACTCTTTATCCGCGAAGGATTGATGGTGTAGCCCTCGGTAATGTGTGAACGGAGGGTTTTGGTGGCCCACTGGCGGAAGCGAGTGGCAGTTTTGGAGTTTACTCGATAGCCAACCGAAATAATCATATCGAGGTTATAATGCTCAATTTCACGAGAGATCTGACGCTCTCCTTCAGTTTGAACTATCCGGAATTTCCGGATAACTGGTTTTTGCATCAGTTCCTTGGTTTTAAAGATATTCTTTATATGCTCGTTTATTGTTCTTACATCCACACCAAAGACTTCCGAGAGTTGTTTTTGACTTGCCCACATTGTTTCTCTGCTCGCATCTGTTCGCAGCTCAATCGCTCCGCTTTTTGCCTGATAGATAACGATCTTGTTGTTCTTTTTCATCATTTTCATCATATAAAACCTTACTGACTTTCATCCGCATGCATGGTAATGCAAGCCAAGCGCATTGCAAGAAAGTTCTCCGTGGATTTCATGAAATACTGCTGGGCGCGAGATTCTCGCGCCCCTACGGAGGCATGCCATGGCATGCCTCTACGGGTGCCACAGGCACCCTCTCTGTGCGGCAATTCATGAATTGTCGCTCCTGAGGTATCTTTTCTCCTCCTCGGAGAGATTGAATTGAGCATCTACGATATCTATCTGATCTTCCAGTTCCTTTTCCTCTTTTTCCCTTTTTTGTATCTTCTCCTCCAGCCCCTCCACCTCCCCCAGCCTTCTTATGAGTTCATACATGGTTCTTGCCAAATGTTCCGGTGATTTGAAGCCCTTAAGGTTCAAAAGAAACCCGTGCGTCCCCTTGTGCCGCTCTCCCGGTCGTTTTATCACCATGGGCAATAGTTCCGCCTCGGGCATGTTCTTTATCCTTTCCACCGTGAGCCCCACCGCCCAGCGCTGTTGTCTTTCCACCTGATCTTTATCTATCATTCCTTCGAAAACCCATTCAGGCTTTTCAGCAGGGACAGGGCACCCAATTGCCCGAGCTCCGCATCCGAGGGGTTTACGAGCCCCTTCACTACATCTATCTGGTTATCTAACTGCTCTTTCGTGAGAGTGCTCGTTCTGTGCTCATGGTACAAAAATAAAAAGTAAAATATACCATTCACAGGCTCCCTTCGGTTTACTCATCATTTACAACATGGCATTCGAAAAAATCTTTCCCGCGTGAGGAAAGATATGAAAAAACATATAAGTTTATCTGTCCTCTTGTGAGGCTAGAATTGGCACCGTTTCCTTCGATAAACTCAGGATGGTTGCCGGCGGGTCTCAGGGCTAGTTCCCTCGCCGCGCTCTTGATAGATTCGAGTTGTTACGAGATGAGTGTAGCAGGAAAGGGAGGGGGTGGGAAGAGGGTTATTTTCGCTTTCCTACATTTATCTCCATGGTCTTTTTCACGGATTTATCGAAATCTGAAATGAATTTTTTGTCTTCCTCTTTTTTAAACTTTAAAAATTCTGCTTCCGCCTTTTGATCTGCTAATTTTTTTGAAATACCCCCTTGATTTTTCAAGATTTCCTTTTCATTCAATCGCAAAAAATCATCCAGTTTACGAATCCAGTCCTCCATTCTCATCGTTTTATTATTTTTTGCCTGCAGCTCCGCAAAAGATAGGTATTGGTCCACAACCAGATTGAGTTCATATAGCTCGTCTTGCGTAAGGTAATTTTTGGCTATAAAAACATCTTTTCGTTGAATTTTTCTATTTGATATGCAGGTAATTCCCATGTTGGGGTTTTTGGCGTTAGCTCTCATGGCGATGATTTCTGCGGCCGTGTGGCCATGAATACCAAAGTGCATTTTATTTTGAACAGTTGCGAAAAAGTTTTGTGTAAGTGACGATTTTGAATCGTAATCCATGCTTGTGGCGTAAATGTCGGTGATTTTTTGGTAAAAATTTCTTTCGCTTGTTCGAATTTCACGAACTCGCTCGATAAGCTCATCAAAATAGGTATTTCTTTTGCCCTCCTTGAGTCTTTCATCATCCAGCACAAAGCCTTTAATAATGTATTCCTTGAGTTTTTGAGTTGCCCAGATGCGAAATTGAGTACCTCTTTGTGATTTTACCCGATAACCAACGGAGATAATAACGTCCAAATTGTAGTGTTTAACAAGATACTCTTTGCCATCATTTCCAGTTTGTCGGAATTCCCGACATACTGCTTTTTCTTCCAATTCCCCTTCTCTGAAAATGTTTAAAATATGTTCCGTAATGGTTGATCTCCCTTTATCAAAAAGTGATGCCATCTGTTCTTGGGTGAGCCATACCGTTTCGTCTTCCAGCCTTACCCTTACCTTTAGGCTACCGTCGGATTCATAAAGAATAATTTGTGAATTTCCCATTTTTTTCACCATATAAAAATCTTACTGACTTCTCTCACCCTGCATGGTAATGCAACCCCGGGCTATTGCAAGAATCTTAGGCGTAGATTTCATGAATTACTGCAGGGCGCGAGATCTCGCGCCTCTACGGGTGCCACAGGCACCCTACCCTTTCCCACTTACTCTCTCAAACTCACCAAGGAGTTTCTCGTATTGTTCTACCAGTAGATGATTCCAGTTTTCTTTGGCCATTTTTAAGACCAGTTTTTCGAACCAGAGCTTCTTATCCCGCCCACGGTTGAATCGACTCCAGATTGCGTCACCGTCCTTCGCGTAGATCCTAAATAGAGCCTCCAGATTGACGATTTTGTCCGCGATGCTGACTGCAATGGCCTTCTCCCCTCCCGCCCGCACGCTCCCCACATACCCTTCCTTCTTCTTTTCCCAGTCCTTAAGGTCTTCGAGCCTCTTGTCATTGCTCACCGCCCTTACTATCCTTAGAATCTCCGCTCCACAGGCATCCTTAATCTCTTTTCCGGAGCACTTGGTATCTTCCAGTAAATCATGGCACAAACCTGCGGCAATAATGTCCGCCTCAAACCCCGCGCGGTAGAGCAGTCTGGATATCTGCATAATATGCACCATGTACTGCATGATCATCCCCTTTCCGTATCATTCCGTAATGGTACTTTCTCGCCAGATCCAAAGCCTTCCTCACCTCCTCACCCTTAAGCATCATGCTTCCACGGAAAATCGAGCCAAAGTCCGAAGAAATAAGCTCAATCTCCCATCCCCCGTTCTCCGCTCCCTCTTCCCAGTCGGCGAAAGAATGAAATGACGGATTCAGCGCGTAAAATTCCATTATGGCAACATCGAGTATCTTTTCCAGATCGTTAACTTTGGTAATCAATGTATAGTTTTCCTGTTCGAAGATATCGGCAAATGTGCACGTGTCGAGGAGGTCGATCTTAAGTAAGTGGTACATGGAGTAAGGGGTTAGGAAAATAAAAAAAGCGATCAGGAAAATTCATTACCCGGATTTATACCTCCGGAGAGTGAAATCTCCCAACCGCTCTTAGCGATCAGTCATGTACCCCGTACGGCTTCCGACAGATTTCCCCGGTTGCCTGACCCGCCAGAAAAGGCAGGAAGAGATGCATGGTGCGAATCCGTCGCACGCGGGTTTGGTTTTCAAGGACAGTAGAGGTAAGTATAGCAGGGAAAGGAGGGGGTGGGAAGATTATGAATTTATTTTTGATATTTCAAAACGATATACCATACGACCATCCTCTAGTCCGTATTCGTATTTATCTACGCTGAGCTGACCAACATATTCATACTCATTTGTTGATCCCTCTTGCCAAAAGCCATATATTGGCCTTTTGTCATTTATGGCGTCTATGAGTGCCTGATTGCGCCGCAGTTAGTTTCTGGTCTCCAGTTGTACCTTCGCCGAAATAGATAAATTTTTCCTTAGTGCCAGCATCTTTGTATATAGAATTTGTAACATGAAAAAGAATAATATATTGATTTTCACCTGAATCTCTGCGCAGGGTGATACCTTTAATTCGAGCTCCAAAATTTGTGTTAAATATCTTTTCAATATCATTTTTGGTATATGTTTCATTTATTTCTAGTTTCTCATAAAAATTATCAGAAACACCATTCATAGCCTTTGTTAGCTCGTCTAAGGATTTATCATTCCCATCTTTCCATTCAGATAGTCCGTCAGCTGACCTACCAAGGATTATGGCAGCAGCTGCGCTGGCACTAGAAAAATCGTAGTCGGTTGTAAAGACAAGTGATTCTCCATCTGCCTTAAGTACACCATCTTTCGTGAGCTGATCTCTTAGCTTGCTATAATGATGTTTCTTGAAATTTGGCGCAGCCTCTAAGCGAGCATATGACCCCTTATGAACTCGCACCGTATTGTTATCAATGATATTTGCTGTAGCATTTGCGGCTGGCCCCTTACAAAAAAGATCTGTATTGCTCGTGATACTATATTGCCTGTTCTGATTTGATGTTTCGGTAACTAGATCTACTTCAGGAATTGGCTTATTAAATTTCCATATTTGTACGGCTTTATCAGCAAATTCTTTGGTCCTGCTAATAATATCGTCGAATATCCAACTCTTTTTCTTGGCGAGTTCCTTAGTGAGACTTATATCTGACATTGCATAATGATTTATCTTTTCTGAAAAAGCCTGATTGGACATACTAATGTTCCACTCTCCTAAAATTAAAGCGAAGTTACCGATTTTATTAACTAAAAGGTCGTGGGTTTTCTTTATGTCTTCCTTGTCCTTTCCTGAAGATTTCTCTAGATCAGAAAACCACTCATCGCTAAGTGTTTGGGGCATGATGTGTTCAGTGTGAATTTCGTCTACGTTTAAAGATGTTTCGGCGCTTGGTTCTCCTAATTTCCAGAGAATATATTTAGTGCGTGTATCGGCAGGTTTTCCGAATGCTTCCTGAAAAGCAGTATGGAACATTGAATCCTTAATTGGAGATGCCGACAATAGATACTCATTCTCTATCATTTCTGGTATCTCATTCACATCAGTGGAGTTCAATTTAATGCACATGCGGTTATATATATCACTCAACCTTGAGTTTGATTGGCCAGCAACGCCCCACCTGATATGGAAGAGTTCTATTAGATCTATAATTTTAAGATATTGAGTTGCATCCAGTGATCCGTTCTTAAGAAGCGGTGTTATTTTTAGCAATAATGTGTAGCTAGTACTTGCCTGAAATAGTTTAATATGAGAAAGTCTGCGATCGATTTTCGCATTCCCAATATTTGCGTCTATCAGCTCGACATATATTGTTGCAGCTTTTTTTAACTTGCTTGTGAAATCCAAGATATATCGAGCATCCCAGTTCTCATTTTCGGCTTTTTGTTTGATTACTTCATATAGCTGTTTTGCTGATATTTTTCCTGGATACTCAGATAGCATAAAACGATGAAAAAACGCGACAGGCTCGTACTCTCTAATTTTTTCGTACATTTCTTGCCATTCCTCCACAATGGAATCTATCATTGCATTATCGCCCGTACTTACTGCGCGCATTAGTAGGTGATTTTTTATCAAATCTACTGCTGAAAGTTCCAGTCCGCGGTCGTTCAAAGTTTCGAATAGTCTAAAGGCATTAAATTGGTCTGCGACATTAATGTGTACAATAATAATTTTATTTACAATTCTATTTTTTAAATCGTCAAGTTCATCAAAACTCAATGCCCTTATTTGGGACTTGAAATAATTGTAACATTCAAAAATACGATGATCGCCTTTTATCTCATTTTGTAATTTACCATCAAGAACGGCTTCAAACTCCTCATTATCAAGTTTTCCAAGTTTCATTTTTGGAACTATTTTTTGATCACCACCTTCAAAGCAATTAGCAGTCAAATAATGCTCCTGTACATATTTAGCAAAGGGTTTCTCATTTAGTTTTATAGCCTGATCTCTGATTGCTGACAGTAATATTAGAATCGTTGTTAACCTTTGTTGTCCATCATTAACTTCAAAATAGGTAATCCCAACAGTTACTCTACCTTTCGGTATTACAACAATTGAACCAAGAAAATGGCTTTCCTCTATCTGGCCAGTATGAACGTCTTCCCATAGATCACTCCATTGTCCCCTGGTCCATTCGAATTGTCTCTGGTGACTAGGAACTTCGTATGCTTGGGTAGGGCTATTGAGTAGCTTCTCTATGGTTAATTCTCTTGCCTCTATTATGCTTGGCATAAATTTGTATTACAAAATCTTGTTATTGTACCATAATTTTAAGCACAAAGCAACTGACCAATACTTCTATTGGGTAAAGACTGTGTCTTTCTTGTTTTTCTGTGGAAATGAAGGTGGTGGAAAGAGGAATGAGGTGAATTGCCCCGACTAAAAACAACTTACTCATCTCTCAAAGCCAAAACCTTATCAACCACATACCTCAACATTTTCTTTTCTACGTATTCATTCAATTCCTTATTATTTGCAAGCGTCTCGAAGAGCTTTTTGTCAGTATCATATTTATCAAACACTTTATTTTCAAATAGCTTATGGAACCATCTTCCGACCGCCTGCATAGAGTTGTTGTTATAAACAACGTTTTGCGCCTCTCCGTCATTTAGTAATTCTTTCCCGATAGAATCGAGGGTCTTTTGCTGCTCTTCTCCAAAGTCCAAGCCCCAGCGTTTGTTTACATCGCCAATTATTTTGGACAGGAGATCTTCAGTTTCTTCAAGCGGGGGTCCAGGTATTATTTCCTCCTGATGCACATTCCCCGTTTCCGAAATAAGAGTAATGCTTGATTGAATTTTTCGAACAACTCTTACTGAATCCATATCAACATATTTCAAAATCTCAATAAGAGGCTTCCTTGGATCCTTTGGTAATTTTTTCAAAAGATACTTCAATAAAAGATACAACTTTTCGTAAGAGACCTCTGAATATCCCACAACTTGCGCTAGATACGGATAACGCTTTGTATAAACATTTCCAATTGAAAGGAATTCTCCATATTTATCCTCTGCTATAATATCGCCCTCACTTCCATGAGGCAGTTCATCAACAATTTGCTTTGCAATTACATCCAAAAAAGCATTGGCGTTTTGGTGGATTTCTTCAGCTTCAGGATCAATTAAGGTGACAAAACTATCAAGTATCTCATCACTAAAAGGATATATGGCAAAAAGCGCTTGCCGTAAATCATTGAGCGCGTTTATATCCGTTCCTTCTGAAATAATCGTACTTGTATAATATGGCTCAAAAGCGCGTTTAATATCATCTACTTCATTCACAAAATCAAGAACATATACTTGATCCTTGTCCCGGGCCGTTCGATTTAAACGAGAAAGGGCCTGTACCGCCTGTACTCCTGATAAATGCTTATCTACATACATTGCACATAAAAACGGCTCATCAAATCCAGTCTGATATTTTTCCGCTACGATTAAGAAACGATACTCCGCCTTTTTAAATTCCTTAGCAGTATTATCTTCTGGTATTCCTTCATTGATAGAGGTTTCAGTGTAAGACACGCCATCTAACTCAATTGAATCAGTAAATGCCGCCAGTGTTTTATGAGGATAATTATGTTCTCGCAAATAATGATCCATCGCCAACTTGTATCGGACAGCCGCATCTCGTGACGAAGTCACAATCATAGCTTTTGATTCTCCGCGTAATAAATCTTTAACTGTTTTCTCAAAATGCGCCATAATCACTTCTATTTTCTGCTCCAAAGTGTTTTCGTGAAGATTAACGTATCGCAAAATAGCGGAAAGAGCCCGCACACGTGGCACAGTCGGATCTTCGGCCGCTTTTTTCAACAGTTTGAAGTAGGTCTTGTAAGTTGTATAGTTTGAGAGTACATCCAGAATAAATTTTTCTTCGGTTGCCTGCTTCATAGAATACAAGCTAAACGGCGAATAAGAACCATCGGGTTGTTTTTTGCCAAATCGCTCCAATGTTTCGTGCTTAGGTGTTGCGGTAAAGGCAAAATAACTTATGTTGCCTGGCTGTTTTCGGCTTTTCACTTGTTCAATCAGCCAATCCTCAATACCTTCTCCGCCAAGGCGATCCTGCACTGCTCGCGTCAACTCTCCGGATTGGGAAGAGTGCGCCTCATCTACAATAAGTGCAAACTTTTTTGTGGAAAGTTGATTTACCAGCCCATTTACAAATGGAAATTTTTGAATAGTGGATGTAATTATTTGGGCATTACCTTCAAGCGCATCTTTTAGCCGCGTGCCGTCTTCGCCAGTCGGCACAAATATTCCCGGTATTGGGGATAGCGCTCGGATAATCTCCCGCAACATTTTATCCAAAACACGACGATCAGTAAGAACAATAACAGCGTCATACACTCGCTCGTTCTTAATATCAAAAAGATTAATTAAACGATGTGCAAGCCAAGCAATAGTCAAGCTTTTGCCGCTACCGGCACTATGCTGTATAAGATAATTTATTCCAACCCCATGCACTTGTGAAGCCGAAAGCAAATCAAGCACTGTTCGCCACTGCTGATAGCGTGGGAATAGTTGAATCGGTTGGCAATATTCTCTACCTAAACGGTCTTCGCGTACCTCATCGTAAGCATGGACAAAAAACTGTAACAAATCCGCTAACGAATCCGGTGCCCACAATTTTTCCCAAACATAATGTGTTTTATGTTTACCCTCTACCGGTGGATTGCCTGCTCCAAACTCGAATCCCTTATTAAATGGCAAGAAAAATGTACGCTCGCTTTTAAGTTCGGTAGTCTCGAACGCTTCGCTCGTATCTATTGCAAAATGTGATACACATCGCTTGAAGGAAAACAATTTTTCGCGCGGGTCACGATCGTTTTGATATTGCCGGATTGCATGGTATACATTTTGTCCGGTCAGCTCATTTTTGAGTTCTGCGGTGATAATTGGAATGCCATTTACAAAAAGTACCGCGTCTATAGACTGTTCCGTTGTTTGTGAAAACTTGACCTGTCGAGCAATAGAAAATATATTGCTCCTGTATACCCTCTCCACATCAGGGTTTTCTGAATTAACAGGGCGAAAATACATGAGATCAATTTTTACAGGCCCCTCTTCCACTCCTTTACGCAAACAATCAATGATTCCACGCCTACCAATCTCTTCATCAATTCGGCGCATAAGACGAGTTTCAAGAGCATTGCCAGATATTTCCTGAAGTTTAGTAAGCTTTTCTTCTTGGGTGACGCGTAAAAAATCAAAGAGAAGCTCCTCGTCAAGTGTTGTCAATCTATTATAATCTGTTTCGGCATTTCGCTTGCGAAATCCATGTAAACGCACAAGTTCTTTCTCAATATGCTTTTCGAATTCAATTTCTTTTAAATTTTGATGTATGTTTGGCATTATTTTATATTTTAATCTTACCCGTTACTGCGGAATATATTAGTGATGAACGGTATTCTTTCAATTGATACATTGATAATTCAATTAAGGATATATTTTTATCTATTTTGGCCGTTTGGGTATCTACGTAATTCGCAATTTTTTTCTGCTCTTCAAGCGGAGGATGTGGCATAAATTGAAACTTAATATCTCCATTTTTGACAGCTTCGCGTAATTCCATTATACCTCGACCGAATGTACCTAAATGTTTTTGAAATCCTTCAACCATAAAAACGTTGTGATAATAGGTGGTAATTGATTTACCTTTTATGGCGCGATAAATAATATAAACACTACTTGTTACACCAAGTTCCTTAGAAATACCGACTGAGCCAATAACTAAGTTCATACTGTTTAACACTATGTCCCCCGGGTAAACAATTTTATAATTTTCAGGTCTATCAGAACTTTTATTACCAACGTTTCCTTTGTCCGCATAACGAATGACGCCAATATTACGCATTACCGAAAGAATATTATCTGAAACTAGATTACTATTTTTTTCTTTTCTTTCCTTGAGTAGTGCTTTGGCTGGCAATAATTCCCATTCATCTGGAATTTCGCCCAACCAATCAACTCCAGACGGTTTCATTTTTGCTTTTGGATCAAGACCTTTTGTGACAGCATGAGCAATGAGTGAAGCGCGCTTTTCGCGCAAGAGCTCAATCATTTTTCCTTTTTTCTCAACCAGCTCGTCAATAACCTTTGTCTTCTCATCCAAAAAATCCGCGATATTCTTTTGGGTTTCAGTATTAGGAATTAATATTGGAAGCCACTTTAAATCATCGTATCCAACAGTTTGGCGAATACCTCCTCCCATGCCGTAATATACTTTCTGTAGATCATAGGAATGCAAAAGCCAATGAAAAAATCGATAGTCCAACTTATCATGACGAATCTTCAGCCCTAGATATGCAGAGGTGATAATGCCCTTATTTTTAACCAAACCAGTCCTCAGGCTTACATGGTCATTTTGCAAATCAGTAAGCCTCATTACAACGTCGCCAGGTTCGAGTATTTGATACGATGAATAACTTTCTGGAACGAGTCCAAAATTTTTATCAGTATCTTTTAAAATAACGTTGCCATAACTAAGTGATAAAATATCCACTATTGAAAGCGTTGTGTTCTTTCTAATATTTTAAAACAACAATAGCGCATTGGCTTTATATCCCAATCATGTGGAATGTTTTTTGACCCCCACGTGACCGAATCTTTGTATTTTGGATATGCTGATTTTGTTGTCATACGTCCAATTCTTTAATCAATGCCTGCACTTCTGCTTCGGTTGCCTTAATATCCCGTTCAATTTCTTCAACCTTACGTGGTTCCACATATTTATAGAAAAACCGCGTGAAGGGTATCTCGTAGCCAACAATGCCAACTTTGCCGTCTTTGTCATCGCGCACGGTTTCATCTATCCAAGCGTCGGCCGCGTAGGGCTTTACTTCTTTTGCGAAATAATCGTTCACATCCATCCCCCAAGGCACCCGTTCGTAATCCTTGAGATCATTGTCCGCTTCCGGGTTGCCGTTTTCATCCAAACAAATTTCCGCGGCTTCGTCGCGTTCTCCGATTTGCTGCCAAACCGTTTTGAGCGTTTTTTTTGTAATTTTTTGGTCTCGTTTTTTGAGTTCAGTTTCCAATTTTTGCAAGAATTTTGCCCGGGAAATTATAACCGTTCCGCGCATACCCTCCAATATCTCATAAATCGCGGCACGAAGTTCTTGCCATACCTTGTTTTCCGCATCGCCCTTTTCGCCCTTTTTCTTGCTCGGCACATCGTTTAAAAAGTCCTTTTGATTTTTGAGCCGGATCATTGATTCATCAGTAATTTCAAATTTGAGCCGGAGCGGTCGCTGAACCGTGATTTGTCGATACGCAAAGTCAGTGGTATTGAATATTTTCACCTTATCGCCATTTTTGTTGCCGGTGTAATGTGCCAAAACCTCTTTGGCATTTTCATCGCTAATCTCATAACGCTTTTCTCCCAGATTTTTCCGCAATTGAGTGCGAATGTTTCGCGCATCAACCAGCATCACTTTATTTTTCCGGTCGGCGGATTTCCTCGTTGAAAATATCCAAATATAAGTGGCAATACCCGTATTAAAAAACAATTTTTCAGGAAGCGCGACAATC
Source organism: uncultured bacterium (assembly GCA_963775025.1). Taxonomy (GTDB): domain Bacteria; phylum Patescibacteriota; class Gracilibacteria; order JAUYGZ01; family DAOVYC01; genus CAVZHD01. The sequence goes on along the minus strand of CAVZHD010000001.1, from coordinate 161,116 downwards.
GCGTCCAATAAATCATTTTCCAAAATCCAGCGCCGGATTTCGCTTTCACCTCCCCCGGCATCACCGGTAAATAGCGGCGAACCGTTAAAAACAACCGCCGCCTCGCCGCCACCTTCCTGTTTTGTTTTGAGCTTGGAAATTACATGCTGCATAAACAAAAACTGCGCATTCGAAATCCTGGGCAAACCTGCGCCAAAGCGACCGGAGTGACCCCTGTCTTTTTCATCAGCAACTGCGGTTTTGTCTTTTTCCCAGCTCACCCCGAACGGAGGATTTGAAAGGACATAATCGAATCGTTGCCCGTGGTGTTGATCGTTGGAAAGCGTACTGGCTTTGTGGTGCTCTTTGTCGCCGCCCTTGATTGAATCAATATCTTCGCCCTTGATAAGCATATCCGCCTTGCAAATCGCATAGGTGGTAGCATTAAGTTCTTGGCCGTACAAAAAGATTTTGGCGTTCTTGTTGAAATTATTTTGGATGTAGTCCTTGCTCACCGTGAGCATTCCTCCTGTGCCGCAAGCCGGATCATAGATTTCCTTAATAACGCCCGGCTTAGCCAGCTCATCCTCTTCTCCGGTAAAAAGCAAGGAAGTCATCAAGCGCACCACGTCCCGCGGGGTGTAATGTTCTCCGGCGGTTTCATTGGATTGCTCGGCAAAGCGGCGGATGAGGTCTTCAAAAGCAAGCCCAATAACATGATTTTCCACTTTGTCGGGGTGAAGATCGATTTTGTTGAATTCTTTTAGCGCAAGATAAAGCAATTCCGACTCGTGCAATTTGTCCAAAATCCGGTCAAACTCAAACTTTGAGAAAATCTCTTTCACATTCTCCGAAAAACCATCAATATACTTGCGCAAATTCGGTGCCGCTTGAGTTGGCGCTTCCAGCAATTTCCTGAAAGTGTATGGCGAAACATTGTAAAAATTGTATCCGGTGGTGCGATAAAGGATGTTAAGATTTGCAACCCGCCCATCCAACTCATTGAACCGCTCCAGCGTTTTTTGCTTTGTCGGCTCCAAGGCATCGTCCAATCTTTTCAGAACGGTAAGCGGTAAAATAACATCCTGGTACTCATAAGCGTGAAAAGTCCCGTGCAGATGATTGGCGATATTCCAAATTGTATTTGATATTTCCCGGTAATTTGTTGCCATAATTTGTATCCAGGCCAGTAATGTTATTGTATTCGTTTTCTTTTTATAAAGAAATTGTTTTTAGGCGAAGGAGTGAAACGACTTAGCAGAACTGCTTATACCTTGTTAGCGGATGTACATTTTTCTCTTTGATTTCTCAAGGAAATCACTTTTTAAATGGAATAAGAATTTGATTTTTCTTTTTTGGCCGAGCATTATTCGGTAATAGCTTTTCATAGTGATATTGCGATTTAAATAAATAATTTATTTATTTTTAAATTAGTTCTATTTCCTTTTCCAGAATTTTTACCTGCTTACGAAAAAACGTTAGATCATATTTTTCATAGTAATTATCATCTGCGTATCTTGCATTATCTTTGATGTCATAATGTGTAAGAAGCAGGCTTGAAAATTCTGGAAGAAAAGTAAGCTTCCAAGAGGGCCTTCTAATTTTTCTTTTCTTGCTTGGTGTGTCTTTTTAGTTCTTTGAGCATGTAGCAAATATTTGACATCAAGAACTAGTTCGGCCGTTGACCAGATGAGGTAAATTAATACATGAGGGCAGTATTCTTTTTTTTCTTTAACATTGTTCTACAGCTGGATAAAAATTCCTGTGCCCTAGCCAATACTTTTTTGCCTTTCCTTTGTTGTAATGAAGATCGAAATTGAAAATCCACCAGTGCTCATTGAATCTTGTTTCCAGACTTTTCTGAATTTTCATCTAGCCCCTCTTCAGACCACGAAATATTTTTTAACTTCTTTTAAATCAACTGAAATTTTTTCCCCCAACATTCTCAGGTTTGATTTTAGGTTTTTTAAACTCAATTTCGATTCTTACCTCATTATCTAGCCTAATTTTTGGTTTTTTCCCGTCATCAAAGAGTTCAATTAAAGCGGAGCCAAATTTTTGTTTATCAAATTTCCGCTTCTTTTTCTTAAAGTATGGCCTGATCCAGATATCCAAAAATTTATAGAATGGTTCTGCCATATCCTTCATTTTTTTTCTACTAGTTGGTTTTGTCCGGTTGCATACAAAAATGGTTACATTTTGCCAAACTCGTTTCTGACCCCAGGCATTCCATACAACCCTCTACCGGTACCCATCCGAACTCGTCTCCCTGATTTTCTCGATTCTAAGGTTCTCAACTTGGTTTTTCAGCCCCTCCTCCATCTTCACCCTCGGCTTTACCCTAAAATCCTCACTGATCTTACTGATATCCGCATGCTGACCCTTTATGTAGACCTCTTTCACGGGATTCTCGATATATTTGGGGGCTATGTTCTTTCCGAAGGCTTTGTTGAGGAGCTGGACCACGGTGTTGAGGGAGGCGGTCTCCCCTGTTCCTATGTTGAAGACGTTCGGCACCGAGTTTTTTGGTGGATTCTAATGCGAGGGTGATTCCCTGGACGACGTCGGAGACATGGGTGAAGTCGCGGAATTGCTTGCCGTCGCCGAAGATGATGGGGGCGCGGTCTCTTGCGATATCCCAGGCGAACTGGGAGATGATGTTGGCGTATTTACCTTTGGCCTCTTCGTTCGGGCCGTAGACGCTCATAAAACGGAAGCCCACGATGTCCATTTGCGGGTAAAGGCGGTTGAAACAGGCGGCACAGTTTTCGTAGAGGTCTTTGGTTACGGCGTAGTGGTTTTGCGGGGTGACGTGCTGATCTTCTTTTAGGGGCATCGGGTTATTGCCGTAGAGCGAGGAGGTGGAGGCGTAGAGGACCTTCTTGACCCCGGTTTCTTTGGCGAATTGGAGGACCTGCGTGAAGGAGGCTACGGAGTTGACGTATCCTTTCACAAAGTCATCCGTGAACATGGGGGCAGAGGAGGTACCGGCGAAGTGGACGATGAAGTCGACCTTGCCGGCCTTCTCTAAATCCTCTCTCTTACACGCATCCCCTTCTATGAACTCTATGTCCGGATCCAGATTGTCCCTGTCACCAAGAAAGAGATTATCGAGGGCGATAATCTTGTACCTGTTTTTGTTCGTATTGCAGAAGTTACTGCCGATGAAGCCAGCACCGCCGGTGACTAAAACTCTTAACATCTTCTTTGTTACTTATACCGTTGTTTTACTTGAAGATGAGCCTTTTTTCAAGGAAAACGTGACCGGAAATTCGAAGCACTAATCCATTCTCCGTAGTACTTCGAAGGATGAAGCACGAAATCCTAAACAATATCTAATGACAGAAATACTAAATTCAAAACGGTAATACAGAATTACAGAAGTGCCCACCCTCGCGAAGGCGGGGGTCCAGAGCTGGAGTACTTCAGGACTGGACCCCCGATCGGGTCGGGGGTGGGCTATAAAGGGGTCGGGGGTGGGCTACGGGGGCAAACATGGCAGTTCAGAAATGCAGGAGGCTCCATATATTTTTGTCATACCCGTGGAGACGTCCCGTAGTGTGTATCGAGGGTAGAAACGACCGTGGGGCGTCTCTTGATGTAAAAATATGGAGAACTGAATGATGGCGGGGCAGGGGGTGGTGCCGTAGAGACGTAACATGTTACGTCTCTACGGCAAATGCGTCTCTTGATGTAAAAATATGGAGAACCGGGTGTCTCGCCTGCTTTTCCTTGCAAAAAACCGCTTTTTCAATAGAATGTTCACCAATCGCGTCCCTACCCAGGGGCATGCCATGGCATGCCCCTACGGGTACCATTGGTACCCGCAAACGTGACGAGAAATCCGCTTTTCCTTGCAAAAAACCGCTTTTTCAATAGAATGTTCACAGTTTAATTCCAGTCTTTCTGGCTGATCACACCATCCTCCCCGCTACATGCGGGGCCACGGTGTGAAGCGAAGCTAGGAGGGCGTTTAACCCCAAGGATATGCAGAAACTTGATGTCAAGACACTTCTTGACAACGCGGTGCATTTTGGTCACCGCACACAGAAATGGAATCCAAAAATGCGAAAGTTTATTTTTGGCGAGCGCGGAGGAATCCACGTTTTTGATTTGGAGATCACCCTGACCAAGCTCACCGCCCTTTTGGATTATTTAAAGAATGCTGCGGCTGACGGGAAGACTATTTTATTTGTTTCCACCAAGCCACAAACGATTCAGATGATTACGGAACTTGCCACGGCAACCGGTAATCTGTATGCCTGCCATAGATGGATCAATGGTACCCTCACCAATTATTCAACCATTAAGAAAAGAGTTCTGCACCTGAAGGATCTTAAGGCTGATGCGGCGAGCGGTGGTTTGGATCGTTACACCAAGCAGGAAGCGGCTAAATTACGTAAAGAGATGGTCGAACTCGAAGAGGACCTTGGCGGTATTATGAACATGAGCAGGATGCCGGATGTACTCTTTATTGTTGATGCACACAGGGATCTCAATGCTGTTTTGGAAGGAAAGAAGAAGAATATTCCCGTTGTCGGTATTGCCGATACCAATGTGAATCCTGATCTCTTCCTCCATTTTGTTCCGGGAAATGATGACGCTATGAAGTCGGTCACTTTGATCATGGGTCTTGTGAAGGAGGCTATCATGGAAGGAAAGAAGAACCGGGCTCTGGGAGTTCCTCAGAAAAAAGAGGTTCCTCACGTTTAACATTTGATCTTTTGATTTATGGATACACCTACTGACAAGGACGTGCCTCAGGAACTGAAAGACAGTAAGGCGATGAAGGAATCTGCCGAGCAGATGGCGGAGGAGCAGCTGAAAAACCAAATTCCCAAGGGGGATATGATTCTTTCGGCGCTCGGATACATCGGCTTTCTCTGTATTTTACCGCTCGTGATACGCAGGGAGAGCGCTTTCTGCCAGCACCATGCTCACCAGGCACTCATACTCGCTATCGCGTTTTATTTTCTCGACACTCTGAACATTCTGCCCACCGTGCTGGTTACCGTGTATATGGTCTTCAAGTACGGAGTTATTGCTTTTTCCGCTTACAACGCCCTGAAGGGCAAACAACACAAATTACCACTGATTCATAACTGGGCTCAGAAGTTTCAGGTAATCATCAAGTAAAACAAAATCCTAAATCCTAAGGAATATCAAATAATTTAAAAACAAAATCCAAAACAAAAATACCCAGTACTGGACCCCCGATCGGGTCGGGGGTGGGCTACATGAGAGCAGGAATACCGTTTGGAATTTTGAATTTGAATTTTGAATTTGTTTAGGATTTAGATATTAGAATTTAGGATTTATACTCTGCATTTTCTCGTTTCGTCTTTACTCATTAACTCTCAGTATTTATGTCAGTTTCCGCACAAGATGTCATGAATTTACGACAAAGAACCGGTGCTTCTATGATGGCTTGTAAAAAAGCCCTTGTGGAGGCCAAGGGTGATGATGAGAAGGCTGTCGATATTCTCCTCAAAAAAGGAGAGACGAAGGCCGCTGAGAAAAAGGACCGAGTCGCAAAAGAGGGTGTTGTTGCCATAGCCATGGGTAAGGGCAAGGCGGCAGTGGTGAAAGTAAATTGCGAAACTGACTTTGTCGCGAGGAACGAAGGATTTATTGATTTTGCCAAGAAGGTTTCGGAGGGTGCTCTTTCCAGGGTGCTGAGGCTGCTAAGACCGAGAGCGCAAAGACCCTGAATGAGCTTTTCACTAAACTTGGGGAGAATATGAGCGTTGTTTCTGTGGATATCGTGGAGGGGCCGGTTCTGGGTTCCTACGTTCACACGAACAACAAGATCGGTGTGGTCACTGTTTTGGAGGGCGGTACGGAGGAGCAGGCTACGGATGTTGCCATGCATGTTGCCGCTATGAACTCTGCCACTGTTTCTCCGGATGAGGTTTCCGCCGAGGCCGTTGCAAAGCAGAAGGAGATCTGGACGGAACAGCTTAAAAATGAGGGAAAGCCAGCCAATATCATCGATAAGATCATGATGGGAAAGGAGAAGAAATTCAGGGAAGAGAATGCGCTTCTTACTCAGCCTTTTGTGAAGAATCAGGAGATCACGGTTGGCAAACACCTTGGAAACGCCAAAGTGGTGAAGTTTCTCCGTGTGGCATTCTAGTTTTTTGTTTTTATAGGAATTTCCTGGGGGGTAGTATCGCACTACTCCCCTTTTTGAAACCGGTTCCAATCTGAGCCCTTTTTTGGTATAATGGAGTGAAGGCGTAATGCGCTTTTATGGCTCAAAATGAGATACGCGACATGGCCCGCCTGGTAGATGAGGCACACGCGAAAAAGTCTCAACATATCGAGGTAACGCGAACAAAAAAGACGTCCAAAACGTTTCTTTTTGCTGTTATTACCATCGCATGCATCGTTATCGCACCGATTCTCGGTTATTTTTCCATGCAGTACCTTTTTCCCGGGTCCGAGGAAATCCTTCCGGAGGTTCCTGTTCCCGAAGAAGAGGTGGTGACGGAAGGGAATATTGAAACGCAGATACCCCTTGATGTTCTTTCGGTATCGCAGACGATTCTTTCCGATCCTCAGTTTTTCCCGAAGTGGAATCTCTACGAAAACGCGGTAAACTCTTATAACCTTGCTCTGGAAATTCAGAAACCCCAGGCGCAAACTCCGCTGGCCCTCAATAAGATTCGCGGAGCTTCGGATGCGTATACCACCATGGTGCTTGCCAGTGTCGGCTTTACCGAGGCTGAAGGAGCGCTTCTTTCTTCCAAAACAGGTTCTTCATCGGTTTCTTTGGGTACCGGTATAGCGGAGCCACTCAAGGATCCGGCAACGCTTGAGGCGAAATTGCAGCTGCTTTCCCGACTCTCTACAGCGCTTACCATCGATCCCTATGCCGTGCTCGAAAACGCACCTAATAAGGAAAAGGCGTATGAGACGTATGTTTCTGAACTTACTGGCCTCCTTTCCATTTCGGAAGGTGTACTTGCGGATGTGGATGCTGAAACAAAGATAGCAAATACCAATGTACGATCTCTGACGAATGAACAGGAGTCATTGCAAAATAAGATTGCGGATACCAGACAAAATCTGGACACTGCCGTTTCCATTGAAAGCCTTATTGCTGAAAATACCCGTGTATCGGGAGAGCTTTCTTCCGCTTCGACACGACTTGTTACCCTTACGGAAATTTCCACAAGGCTCACTTCCGCCATTGCCCAACTTAAGGCGAGAATAGAGGCGGTACAGAAAAACAGGGAGGCACTTATCCGTGGTATCCGTATTACTCCCGTGGAAGGATCGAACGTGACGTTCTCTACTTTCTCGAATTAGCTTCCTCCTGTTCGATAACCGCTTTCACCGCCATCATGGTAATGATGGTGCTTCTTTCGCTTTCTCCAAGCTTCATGGAGATGAAGCGGACGGTCTCCCTAAGATCCGGAATGATCTTATGCTCCAGAGCGTTTACACGCCTTCTGGTTGTCTCGATCTCTATGGCGAGCGCTTCAGCGGTCTTTTCGATCTGCGCAAGTCGCAGGAGCAAAGGGAATACCTCATTAAAGGATCTAAGGGCGGTATCAAGCTCCGCGCTGGTCTGGAAAACACCGTAGGTCATGATATCCCCTTCCTTTTTAAACTGGAATTCCGGAATGCGGACACTCATGACGTTCTTTGTTTTCACATCCAACTCCACCTTTGCCGTCGGGAACATGAGCGCGCTTTCTGTCATTTCTGAAGGAAGTAACGCTGATGCGTACATCTGGTGCTGAAAAGCCCGCGCGAGTTTCTTCTCCACTTCCTTTCTAGTATCTCTTACCTCCCTGATCACCTCCATAAATTTCTGCATGAGACCATCCTGCTTATCTTTGAGCAGTTTGTGTCCTCTCTGGGCTGTCTTGACCCTTTTCTTGAGGTCCAGGAGCACCATTCGTGTCGAACTGACGTTTAACTTGGCCATCTAGAAATTTGGAATATGGAATTTAGAATATGGAATATGGAAGTTGGCTTACCGCTTACAAGCTTACCGCTTACAGCTATTTCTTCAGCATATACTTCTCTATGTACTCCGGCTTCACACGCTTAAGCTCTTCCTTCGGAAGCATGGAGAGTAAGCTCCAGGCGATCTCGAATGTTCTTTCGATACTTCGGTCTTCCGTTTCACCCTGACGGATGAATTTGTCTTCAAACTCGTTTGCGAACTTGAGGTATTGTTTATCGACATCACTCAAAGCGGATTCTCCAAGGATGACTGCGAGCTCTCGAACGTCCTTACCTCGGGCATACGAAGCGTAGAGCTGGCTGAACAATCCCTCGTGATCCTCTCTTGTCCTCTTGCGTCCGATAGGCGCAAGGCGGGAGAGTGACGGAAGCACGTTGACCGGCGGATAAATACCCTTGGCATGCAGGTCTCTGGCAAGCACGATCTGACCCTCGGTAATGTATCCTGTAAGGTCCGGAATCGGGTGCGTAATATCATCTTCCGGCATGGTGAGAATCGGTATCTGCGTAATACTTCCCTCTTTGCCCTTCAGCCTTCCGGCTCTTTCATAAATGGTGGAAAGGTCGGTGTAGAGGTAACCCGGATAACCTCTTCGTCCGGGGATCTCTTTTCGGGCGGCGGAAACCTCTCGAAGTGCCTCTGCATAGTTGGTCATGTCCGTAAGGATCACGGTAACCTGATAGCCTTTTTCGAAGGCGAGATACTCGGCCGCCGTGGATGCCATACGTGGAACGGCGATTCTTTCCACCACCGGATTGTCAGCGGTGTTAATAAAGAGCACGGAGTGCTCAATAGCTCCGGTTTTCTCGAATTCAGATATGAAGTACTGAGCTTCCTCAAAGGTCACACCCATGGCTCCGAACACAACGGCAAACTTTTCGTTCTTCTTCGCATTCTCTCCCGTGTTTCGTACCTTTGCCTGTCTGGCAATCTGCGCGGCAATGCGTGAGTGCGGAAGACCGGCACCGGAGAAGATCGGAAGTTTCTGACCACGAACGAGTGTGTTTAAGCAGTCGATAGTGGAGATACCCGTCTGAATGAAGTCATTCGGGAATTCTCGTGACCACGGGTTAATAGGCGCGCCATTAATGTCGCGCTTGCTGTCCGCGATAATGCTCGGACCGCCGTCGATAGGTCTTCCCGAACCGTTGAATACGCGTCCCAAGATATCTTCGGACACGCCGAGCTCGAGAGTTTTACCAAGGAATCGGGCCTTGGTTCCCGATGTCGATACACCCTGTGTGCTCTCGAACATCTGAATGAGTGCCATCCCCTCTCTCGCCTCAAGCACTTTTCCGAGTCTTGTTTCTCCATTAACGAGTGTCAGCTCAACAAGCTCCTCGTATTTGATACCCTCCACCTCTTCAATAAAGACGAGGGGGCCGGATATCTGCGTTACTGTTTTGTATTCTTTCTGCATGTTTGTGAATTATTATGGATGAAGGAATCAAATCCGATTACTTGAGGCGGGAAACCTGCTCCCGGATCGAGTTTTCTATGTCATCGAATTTGCTTATTTCGCTTTCAGGTATGGTTCGTGCCCGTGCGATATCGGTCTTTACTGAAAGGCCATACAGACGAGAGAAATCAAAATCCTCCTTCTCCACAATCGATAATGCTTCTTTGTAAAAAGTGACAATAAGTCTCATGAGTCGGTACTGTTTCTTGAGTGACGTGAATGCATCAACCGCGTCAAAAGCGTTCTGGAAAAGGAAGTCCTCGCGGATCATCTTCGCTGTTTCCATAATGAGTCTTTCTTTTGCGGAAAGAGATTCCATACCTACGAGGCGCACGATCTCTTCGAGCTTTGCCTCCTCCTGCAAAAGTTCCATCATGGTGGTTCGTACCTCCATAAAGTTCTCGGCGATCTCACGTTTCATATATTCCTGAACGTTCGGAAGGTACAGAGAATAGCTGGAAAGCCAGTTGATAGCCGGAAAGTGTCTTCGGTATGCGAGCTTCGCATCGAGTCCCCAGAAGGCTTTGGTCACACGGAGGGTGTTCTGCGTTACCGGTTCAGAAAGGTCACCACCCGGAGGAGAAACAGCTCCGATAACCGTAAGAGATCCTTCTCTTCCATCAGAACCCAGGCAGTCAACGAATCCAGCTCTCTCGTAGAACTGAGCGGTTCTGGAACCTAAGTATGCGGGATATCCTTCCTCACCCGGCATCTCCTCCATACGTCCGGAGATCTCTCTCATGGCCTCAGCCCATCTGGATGTGGAGTCGGCCATAAGGGCGACGTGGTAACCCATGTCGCGATAATATTCAGCGATCGTGATTCCGGTGTATACGGAAGCTTCACGTGCAGCCACCGGCATGTTTGATGTATTTGCCACCATCACCGTTCTCTTCATGAGAGGCTCACCGGTATTCGGGTCGGTAAGGTGAGGAAACTCACGAAGTACGTCGGTCATCTCATTTCCGCGCTCTCCGCAACCGATGTACACAATGATCTGAGCATCACAGTACTTGGCAAGTGACTGCTGAGTAACCGTTTTTCCGGCTCCGAACGGACCGGGAATACATCCGGATCCACCCTTTACCATCGGAAAAAGCGAATCCAAAATTCTCATTCCCGTAGCGAGAGGAGTTTTTGGAGTCTTCTTGGTTTTTACCTTTCTTGGATTTCTGATAGACCAGCGCTGCAGCATCATAATCTCATATCTTTCTCCATTCTCTCCTTCAATGATCGCCACAATCTCTTCCACGGTCTTTTTGCCCGACTCGATCTTAACAACTTTACCGGCTTTACCGACCGGAACCATGATTTTATGCGTAATGAGCGTTGTTTCCTGAACCTCTCCCAAAACATCGCCTTCCACTACCTTTGCTCCGGCTTTCACTACCGGGTGAAAATCCCATTTCTTCTGTCGGTCGATACCGGGAGCATCAATACCTCTCGCGATGAAGGGTGATTTTGAGGCTTCCTCAATAGCCTGAAGCGGTCTTTGAATTCCATCGTAGATGGACTCCAAAAGTCCGGGGCCAAGCTCCACAGAGAGCGACTCACCTGTCGCGATAACAGGCTCGCCAGGACCGACTCCGGATGTGTCCTCGTACACCTGGATCGAAGCGGTGTCCCCCTGCAGTCGGATGATCTCTCCGATCAGATTCTTGTCGGAGACGCGGACCACCTCGTACATCTTTGCGCCTTTAAGACCGCTCGCTACGACGAGCGGGCCGGAGACCTTGATGATTTTTCCATTCTTAGAGTCGGACATAGCTATGTGAGTAAAAAGTAAAGATTGTGTTTGGGATTCAAAGATTCAAGATTGAAGATTCGAAAAATTAAAGTTGATCAGAGATGCTGTAATTTTGAATCTTAAATTTTGAATTTTTGAATAGTTATACAGTTATTTTCCCCCGAAAATATCGCTTCCGACCGCCTGTTCCACCATTCTCCTCACCTTTTCCTCCCCGAAACCGGTGGCTCCGTGGATGCCTGGAACCGAAATAACAGCCGGTAAGGCTTCACGCGTCAGCTTGGCATATTCATCCTTCGGAAACTCTTTCATGAGGTCCTCAATCATGAGAACTATGGCAAAGCATTCCTCTTTGCCCTCCGTGATCTCTTTTTTCATATTGCGAAGCACGTTGAGTGCGTCTTCCGCGGTATACGCCTCGAAGGGCGTTACGCCGAGCGCGCTGAAACCAATAATCGCGTCTTTTGGCCCGATGATGGCAATTTTATAGTGCATGCTTACTGCAAATTAGAATAGAGTGTTCGTACGTGCTTGCGAATGGTTTCCGGCTCTACGCCGTTCATCTTTCCTATGAGCACCATTCGTACCACCATCGCGTTGTTTTTCTTTGCGTGAAAATAGTTCATAACCACTTCCGGCCCGATAGCCTCGAACCTTTTTTTTCGAATATACTCGGCAATGAAGTTCTCGGATTCATTTTCCAGACGTATGAATTCATCCTTTTCTTTAATATCTTCCATTCCCTTATCCACCACCTCTTTGTAGATGGTGCGGGACATTGCGGCTAGAAAATCCGCCTCTTCGAAGAAGAACACGTTAAACGGAATAGTCCCGCCCTTCAGAAGAAGTCCGATCTTGTCCGGGCTTTCCGTTTTCCAGTTCTCAAGACGGAAATAGAGCTTGATATTGGAAAGATCGATCAGGTGTTGTATGTATTCAACAATGAATGCAACATTCGATTTTTTGGCTATCTTCAGCGCTAATTGGAAAAATACACGATCGATAATAAAGTCTATCTCCTGCGGATTATTATGTTCTTTGAACTTATTCGTAGCCTTCGTGATAGCCTTCTTTATAAAGTCATCCTCTTTGGGGTCAAGCACCACTCTTTGATTATCGAAAATATAATCAGCGAGCGCGGTGTGTGAAATATTTCCCAGATCCATCAGGAGGTGCTCAACACTCTCCTTCGTCTTACCCATAAGCTTCGCCTTGAGAAGCGTCTTAATATTATGTGTGTCGTACCTGTACCAGAAAATATTCAGAAACCACGGATACGGACATGTTTTTAAGAAAAGCTTCTTCGTTTCGAGCATGTCAGCATCGAGAACCTTTTGAAATTCCTGCGGGTTTTTTGCCATATCAAGAAACCTTGCGTAATCGAGTTCGTTCATAACTCTGAATGCGTCCTGAAAACTTTTCGCATCAATCATTCGCTCCAGCTCATTTTGATTAAGAAGCCGTGTTTCCAGTATTCTGATGAGCCCCGATATATACGCAAAGTTTGTCTTGATCATGAGTTTGCAAATAGTTGACCCGCAATCATTACTTCAAGATCCGGTCGTAAATTTTTCATGAGGATTGCTTCGAATGTGCAGTTGACCTCCATACTTTCTGACTGAATGATGCATCCTCCCGCAAAGTTCCCGCTCTTCCCCATGGTGAGGCCGAGTTTAAGATCGTGAATAACCGTTTCAGTTATCTTTTCCTTTCCCTTTGCCGGTATCACGGTTCCCGAAGCCACACCTGTTTTTTTGAGAACGGATGTAAGCCATTTTTTGTAATCAGTATCGGAAAGGTTTGCAAGCTCCTCCTGCGCTTTGGCAAATACTTCTGAAACAAGTGAAGTTTTTGCTTCCAGCATCTTGTTCCTCGATTCCATTTTGAGAATCGTGTCCATTTTTTGCTTGAGCGCATCGGTCCTCTGCCCTTTCTGATCCTGAAGCTCAGCTACCGCCCTCTCCTCGTTATGCTTTGCTGTTTTTCGTATCTCATCCAGTGATTCTTTCTCTTCATGCTCAATCTTTTTTAAGTCCTCTTTGAGCTTAAGATCAATGGTATGGAGTAAATCTTTAAGTGCCATAGTCGGTATGAATAAGTGGCAATTACGCTACCTTGATGCCAAGAATTAAGAAGATGGAAACAAGTAGTCCAAGAACGGCATATGTCTCCACCATGGCTGCCAAGATGACGGCCTTACCAGCGTTTGCCGGATCCTTCGCAACAACATTGAGACCGGCTGATGCTACCTTTCCCTGATAAATACCGGATATCAAACATGTGAACGCTACAGGCAGAGAGGCAAAGAGAAATGCTGAACCTGTTGCCATGTCAATTTGCGCTGGATTGCCTGTCAAAATTCCCAGCTGAAGCATGATCATGAATGCTCCAAGAAATCCGTAGATTCCCTGCGTACCGGGAAGAGCTTCGAGAAGAAGAATCTTACCGAATGCTTCCGGTTTTTCAGTAGTAACGCCGGCACCGGCCTGTCCGGTGATTCCAACACCCACCACTGATCCAATTCCGCTGAGAACTACCGCTGTTGCTGCTCCGAGCAGAGCGATAGAAAGCCCACCGAATTGGGTAAAGAGTTCCATCATGGGTAAAAAAGATTAAGAATAAATGATGTGTAAAGTAATGGGACTATTTCTCGTCCACAATGCTTGTGTATTTGTATTGCTTCTTGAATGGTTTGAATTGCGTTCCGCCTCCCTCCATAAATTTGCCAAAAAACTCAACGAACTGAAGTCTGCCTGAGTGAATAAATGCGCCAAGCGCGTTGAGAGCGAGATTGAATATATGTCCTCCGATAAGAATAACCACCATAACAAGAGGCCCGACGAACGGTATCATGTCGCCAATAATTTGTGCGATAAGATTGATGGACATAGCGATAATTCCCGTTGCCAGACCCAGCGCAAGAAGACGTGAGTACGAAAGAATGTCCGATATATATCCGACGAAACTATACAGACTCAAAACTCCACTTAAGAGCTTGCCTATAATACTCTTCTTCTTACGCCCCTGTGTCAGGATCAACAGTACAATCGCTGTGAGAAAGGCGTATTTTCCAACCGCCCCATACGGTATGAGCGCGGGTACTACTTTTGTTGCTACAAACGAACCAAGTGACAGAAGCGCAAATGCCCACAGCCATCCGTCCAGTAATCCGTCTACCACTTGCCCATGAGTGATTTTCCACCAACCGTCGATGAGTTTTCCGGTAATACCCTGAATATAGCCTAAGAAAAATGCAAGTCCGAGAACTATGAGTGGTTCCTTCACCGGGTTGATAAGCTGACCTACGAACATTTTCACCTCAACCCCATTCACCATTTTTGTGTATGTGAGCCACTCGGGAAGAACGGTCGCATCAAGCCCGAAGTAGCCACCAAATATGACACCGAGAACAAACGTAACGATGCCACCAAACATAAGGAGTTTTACGAGTTTTCTGAGACCTTCCGGTATTTCCATAAAAACCAGGGCGAGTGCCGTAAAGACAAACAGCATGAGTCCGTACCCGGCATCAGTCAGACAGAGTCCGAAATATACAATGAAGAAAACGGCAAGAAATGGGGTCGGATCGACTTCGTGCGATAAGGGCAATCCGTATATTCTCGTGACGGATTCGAACGGGGCTATAAGCGCGTTATTTTCAATCTCCACCGGCGGCTGATCTTCGGGATTTTCAATCTTTTCGATATGGTATGCCTTTGTTATTCTCTCAATTCCCCTTTCGAGATCGGTAAGCGTGGCACACGGAACCCACCCCTCCACTGCGAATGTCGCATCGGTGTGCATGAATTTTTTTCTTGACCCCTTCCAATCACGCACGTTGGTAAGGTAATCAAAAATGACACTCAGATTTTCAATTTCCGATGCAAGAGCACCGGCCTCTTTTTCATACCCCTTGATAATGTCACCGGTCTTTTTTCGGTTTCTTCGGATTCTATCGAGCTCTTCTGCGGGATTTCCCCTTCTTTTCAAGAAATCCGCATGGCTGAAATTGTATTTTTGCAAAATGGCCGCGATGGTTTCCGATATGCTCTTGTCCGCAATAACAATAATGTACTTTGCCACCTGATCTTCATTCACGATGTGAATGGCGACCAGTTTTGTTGTTTCTTCGATCTCCGCTTTCATTGTTTCAAAACTCGTTGCTTCCGCCGCACCGATATAACCAATAGTATAATCGGTCTTCAGCTCCTCCTTCAGCGCCATTGTGAGCTTTTCCCAGGGGCGCAGCGTTATCTCTTCCGCATCAAGATGCGCAAGGTGGTTTTTGCTTTTTACGAGCTCTTCTTCCAGGTTTAAGCACTTCTCCACAATATCCTTGTAGTAGTACGCATTCACAAATTTCTTATATTCCTCCTGCGTTATTTTTCTCTTCTTGATTTTTGACTTCGTGAAACCATTCAAAAAATGTATAGCGAATTCAATATTCGCTATCTGGAGATCAAGATCGTTGTTTTCCTTAGAGAAATACTCCTGGATTTCGGGACTGACATCCTTGGAAATGTCCTGTATCTGCATCCATCCCTTTTCATGCAACAAGTCGGTAATCGCGTATCGCGCGCTTTTGTCGGCGAAAACCCGAACTTTCTGCATTGCTATTACTGCCACGTTTTCGTGAGATTATGTGGTAACTTTCTTTTCCTTTATACGGTCTTCAAAAAAGTATCGACAACGCTTTTTATGGCGCCCTCGATTTTTCCCTCACTTTGGATCTTCGTGATGTAGGTTTCAATTTTTTGCTGTTCTTTCGCAAGGCTCTTCTTCAACTTCTCCGATTCCTGCTGTCTTACCTGCGTAAGCTCCAGCTTGACCTTTTCTATCATCTTTTCTCTCGCCGCAACCATATTTTTATCCGCCTCCTCCTTTGTTTTTTTAATCACTGCATTTCTCTGCTCATCCCTCTTTTGCACCGCTTTTCTTTTTACCTCTTCCGCCTTTCTAATCTCTTTAAATGGATCGTCAGACATAGACGTATAGATAAAAAATAAATGTCTATCAGCGTCAAATCGCAGGCATTCTAGAGATGAGCCAAAAGATTGTCAATACAATGGTTTTCTCAATATGCAAAAACTCCCCATTTTCTTTCTACTAGCGGGTTTATGCGTATGTACGTTGGCCGGAATACCGTCCTTTATGGCATTACCGGAATAGCTTCGGATTCCCGCTGGCCGCGGGAAGAGGTTGCCACTACCTTATAATACCCTTTTTTCGCTGGAGAAAGGGATAATCCAAGGCTTTCCGTCTCGAGAATGACGGTATCTATCGTATCCATTGAATCACCGTAAAGCACGGTGAACATTTCACCTTCTGCGGATCCGTCCCAGTCGAGGTTGAGCGTATTGTCGGCCACTGAACTTTCAACTGTCCATTCTCCCGCCGCGCTGTGAAACCCCTGAATGTTCGCCAAAAAGGTTCCTGCGGTGCCCGTATATACCGTGGCCAGGAGGAGAATAATGAGGATCAGAGCGATCTGTAGGTATTTTTTCATATATTTACTGTCTATCGCTCTATTATACCGAATTTTCTGAGGTTTTTCAATTTTTTAAACCCCGATGCGACGACATTCCGTGATTTTGTAGTACATTTCGAGAACGCCATCTTTTTCCGCAACCACTTCACCCCTTTTCCTTGATGCGTGCCAGAAAAGACCCTGATGATACAAAGCGACATGATTTTCACCCTTTTTACCCTCCAGGAAGATAATATCCCCGTCCGTAAGCGATTCCCTGCCTATTTCCTGCCCCAATTTTCGCTGGTCCTGCGTGTGCTTTGGAATCTTTACACCTTTTGTTTCCAGGAAAAACCTCTGAATAAACCCGGAACAGTCGATTCCCTTGTCCGTTAGCCCTCCCCATGAGTACTGTGTTCCTTTCCAGCGCTTCAGGAATTCAACCGCCGGAATGGAGCTGCCTGACGCTTTGCCGCTATGCTGTTTTTCAATTTTTTCCTTTTCCACCCAGCCCATGGATCCGTCGTCCTTCTGGATAAGAAAAAATCCCATTTTTTCTCCTAAAATTTTGCACGGCGGTTCGTCCGGCAAAAGCTGCGTCTGCCTGTTTCTGGCACGCGCTCTTTCGGACATGCTCGCAATTCTGGTAAGCGGTTTTATAAAAACATCGGCAAGAAGTTTTACTCCGCCGGAAACTTCTTTCCAGAAATTTTCCGGACTGATAAACGGGCGCAGATCGATCGCGCTTAAAACCGCATGAATTCTTCCGTCGGGTTCCGTGCCCTGAACAAGAAACGATTTTGATTGCACGAAGGCGGTTTCTAAGCCCGGATTCACTATAGATCCGGACGGCCTTGTGAGAATAAGTATCTCGCTCTCATCCGAAAGATCCGAAAAATACAGAGAGTCACTCTTTTTTTTGAGTTTCCCTTTGGAAACTTCGTATATGCCCGGCGTCAGCCTGTGATGGATTTTCACCGGATGATCTTTGGTGTTTCGCAGGATTATCTGTGAAGTTCTGGAAAGATCCTTCTCGTATTCAAGCTGCGTGTAGTATGAAATCGTCGCGGTGAATCTGGCATTACATTCTATAAAGTATATTTCCCCCTCTTTGGTGAGGAGAGCGTCCACGCCAAACACGCCCTTGTAGCCGTTTTTCGCCATGTGGCTTCCAAGCTTTCGGATTCCGTCCTTCAACTCCTCGGGGACCGGTATCTGAGTGTCGATACACACGCCGCATGTACCTAATGGAGAAGTATTGAGCATCGGAATACCGGTGATCTGTTCCATGAGATGCCCGATCGTAAGTCCCCCATCCGTTATTTCGCAGTTTACGGTGAGCGTTTTTCCGTCGAGGAATTGCGAGAGTTTTATTTTGTGCGTCGGTTCGTATGCTTCATGCACCCTTTTCAGATCCTCCTCTTTTTCGATAGTGAAACTCGTTTCGCCGGCGTGCCCCCTTCGAAGCTGTAAAATCACTTTTCCTCCCAGCGCTTTAATATCGGACCATGTTGTTTCTCCAAGACTTTTTACCACCACTTCCGGAATACGGATGCCGAGCTCGCTACAAATATGGATGAAAGTCAATTTTATCCTCGTACATTCTATTAAGCTGCGAGGATGGATTTTTTAGTTTCCATCCGTAGTGGCGTATCAGTGCCTCCGCCTTTGCCGTCGGCTTAAAGACGAGGATCTCAGGACTTTCTTCCTGCGCTTCGATCCACTTTTTCACCTCGGGAATCTGTATAACGTTAGCCGTATTCGGGCGGCTGATTTTTGAACCCGTTTCCTCCGCGCAAAAAACCGGAACACCTTTTTCCTGCAGTTTCTTTACCGCATCGTTTTTGTAAAAACAAACGATCTTGAGATCCTGATATTTTTTTTCGAGACCTATGGCTCGCGTAATGTCTACGGCTACAAAAAACATGTTTGAATATTTATACGTGACTCCAGTCCTTTCCTGATATGATAATGACAACTTTTTTCCATTTGTAAAGGTGTGACCCCTTTACTCCCGCAGCCACACTGGCGCAGGCTTCGGGTGCTGCGAATATGCCACTTGCCGCCAGAATTTTTTTCATGTTCCTGATTTCGTCATTGCTTGCGACCCAACCGCTCCCCCCTGTGCTTTTTATACACTCAATCACCTCGTTTTTTCTGCGGGTGTTTCGTATTCCGCCCACTCCGGCAACCTGCGTATCATCAATCTTTGTTTTTCCAAAGCCTTCCGCTATTTCACATACGGTCCCGCTCTGTACGGCGTGCATCTCGGGGACCCTTCCTTTATTTTCAAGGAAGAAGCGGGTCATTCCGATAAGAGAACTTCCCGATGTTGCGTAGCTGAATACCGCATCACATTCCGGAAGTTGTTCCAGAAGTTCAGCGGCAAGTGATTTGTATCCTTCGATGGATGTGTCATCAACGGAAGAACGGAGGTTTGGTATCCCCAAACGTGCGTTGAGGAGATTCGCCTGCCGTAAGGATTGGTGACTTATATATAAGTTACAACCGTGTTTTTTTAGCTCCTTCAATTTCTCATCCGCGATACTCGGAGCAACAAACACGTGTGCCGTGATACCCGCCTTTTTTCGCCGCGATTGCCGCGGCTATACCGGCATTTCCGGATGTCGGGATAATCGCCTCCTTTATGCCTTTCTGCTTCAGGAGCGACATCTGATACGTAAGAGAGCGGATCTTAAAAGATCCCGCTTCCGACAGATCCTCGCGCTTAAAGTACACTTCACCGTTTGCAAGCGCCTGCACACTTTCCGGCGCTTTTTCGAGCGGCGTTTCTGTCTTCACCATCACGGTTTGGTATTTCGGCAATACATATGGAGTATAAGAACGACTCCATCGCCACATGCCTGTATCCATTTTTTTCTTTATATGCTCCAATCTTCCTCAATCTTTATCTTTCTGTAAAGATCATTATAATGACCGTACTATTCGTTTTTTCGAACCCATGAAATGTCCTGAATGCGGCGCCGATTTGCAGGTAACCCATCATGAAAACGGCGATATCATCGTGTGCTCTGAGTGCGGCTGCGAAATGGAACTCATCAGCAAGAATCCGTTTGAAATTCGTGTCATCGAGGAGGAAAAGTAAATTTTTCAAACGATTTGTTCCACAAATGTCCGGATATTTTTATATCCGGGCATCTTGTCGCGGAAATAACTAAAGTATTCTCCGCCGGGAGAAAAGAGTATCGCGTCGCCCTCTTTGCTCACCCTCCATGCTTCCGAAAGAGCTTTTTTCAGCGTGTCGACCTCGATAACACCACTTACGTCTGCATTCTTTTTAAGGTGCTCCGACAACGGACTTTTGAGGAGAATGATTTTTTTCACTTTTTTTAAGGATTCCTTGAGTATCCCGTAATCACCCCCCTTTAAGCCTCCCCCCATGATGAGAATAAGGGGTGAGTCGAATGACGAGATAGCGGCCAAAACGGATTCCGGCGTCGTGGCGGCGGTGTCATTAAAAAATCTTCTCGACTTCCATTCGCGGATAAGCTCGAGCCTCTGAGGGACTCCGGGGAAGCGTTTCAGCGCTTCTCTCATGCATTCCAGTGGTATCTTTGCGGTAAAGCATGCGGCGCATGCCGCCAAAGCATTGGATACGTTATGTTCTCCGGGCATGAGGATGTCCTCTTTTTTACAGATTACCAATTCCTCGTCACCGTGACGGATCACCAGCTTTCCGTTTTTTACGAAAGCACCTGAATGGAGATTCGTTTTCGCTGAAAAGCCGAATACGTTATAGTCCCCTCTTTCGATCATTCTCTGCAGTTCGGAATCGTCATAGTTCAGAATCGCGGTTTCGCTCATGGTTTGATATTTCAGCAGACTTTCCTTGGCCTTTTTGTAATCTTCCCACGACGCATACTCATTGAGGTGATTGGGGGTGATATTCGTAATAACCCCTATGGACGGGCTTACTCCAAGATCAATTCGAAGCTGCCTATTGGATACCTCCAGAATAAGCCAGTCGGTTTCTTTTGCGGTTTCGATACTGGTGAGCATCTGTTCCATCCTCCGGTCATTTCCTGTGAAGAAGAAATTTTCATGAATTTTTTTGTCTTCTTTCGCGCACCGAAATATTTCTGCAATGATGTTGGTGGTTGTTGTCTTCCCGGTGCTGCCGGTTACCGCAATAATTTTTCCGGGAAACAGGCTGAAATACAGTTTCGTTATATGCATGAGTTTTTCCTTCTTCTCCAGCTCCTTCAGCTTTTCGTTTTCCGGGTAGAGATACCAGGACTGCGGCACAAAAACGATGTCGGCATCTTCGATGCCTTTAAGGTAGGTATCTTTAAAATGAAACGTTACCGGAAGAGTGGCAATCTTCTCCATGCGTTCTTCACGATTCTCTTTTGTAAGCGCGAAATGGCTCTCGCGGAAATGCTTTTTCCATTCCCGCTCATCGGAAAAATCATGGACGTGAAAATCCCGTATTCCATGTTTACTTAAAAAAAGGGCGACTTCGGATCCCTCAATACCGGAGATACCCGTTACGTGGATATTTTTCCCCTTAAGTCCGCTTACGAATTTCTGAATTCTTGTCATTTTCGTTGCCATGACTTCTAGCGGGCACGTACCAGGTCTCCATCGAGTGAAAGCTCGATAAAGTGCACCGTCTTCCCCTTTCGGAAATACTGACACTGATTTTTTGGCAGATCATCTTCGCTGGTTCTTGGGAGATGCACGATATCAACCGACCACCCACTCATAATCTCTTCCGCGAGGCATGGTCCGCTCGAAAAATCCATCCCTGCTTCTTTTTTCTGAGTAAAAAGCTCTGAAGCCTCCCTGATAACCTGCTCCTTTTGTGACTGAAGTTCATCCGGATCTATTTCATCCACGCTTATCCCCTCATTTGTTCGGCATCCCGAAATCGGTACGAGTAACAGAATTACCAGAGAACAAACTATTTTTTTCATGATTTCTACGATTAGCAACTTTGATTTCTGTGGTAGCACCATGAACTTTATGAGCCGAGCGAGGCCATGAAGTAGAGAATGCTTTGCATTCACACTTCATGCCATGAATTAATTTCTATGATTCACGGTTTACCATGAATTTTTCGATCATAAGTGAGAAATAATTCATGGTGCCCAGGAGAGGACTTGAACCTCCACGCCAGATAACCGGCACAGGCCCCTCGAGCCTGCGTGTCTACCAGTTCCACCACCTGGGCAAAGCTTAAATTTATTATTTTTTCATGTCTGTTGTCAGAATAACAGAAAAATTGTAATTAGAGATGAAAAAAGAATAAATTTACTCTTCGCTTCACATCCTCCGCGTGCGCTCCGGCTGTTTCGCTTCGAGACGCTTTGCTCGCAGGTCGTTCACCTGGGCATATTTTCGAGAAATTTTTTGCTCGCAGGTAGCTCACCTGGGCTTCTTTCTCGAACGCGTTGCTACGGCCGTTCCGCTCCGAATCGCTCGTGCTCGCAGGTTAATCACCTGGGCAAAACTGGCAACGAAGATTCTCTAATTTTTGAATCTTTAAATCTTGAATTTTGAATGAGCGTTTTCGCCACGCTTATGCGGGGCGAAAAAGATCGTACAGATTATATGCGAAAGCCTGTCTTTATCAACGTTATTCTTCCTTTTCCGAAGTGAGTTTTACTTGTGTTTCAAGTGTTTTTCCGGCACGGAGATATACAACACGTAAAACATCTCCCGGATTGTATCCCGAAACGATGTCCCGCAGGGTGTTTTCTCTGGTGACATCTTTCCCCTCAATTTCGATAATAACGTCATTTTCTTTTAGACCTGCTTTGTCGGCGGGTTGCCCCTTTGTTACCGCGAACTCCTTATTTTGTGCATTGCCTATGAGCAATGCCCCTTCGGTAATACCCTCAAGTCCATATTCTTTTGCGAGTTTTTCGTCCAGCTGGACATAACGTACGCCGAATACCGGTCGTACGATTTTGCCTGTTTTCTTCACACTTTCAATGATGGATGTTACGTCGTTGATCGGTATCGCGAAGCTGACTCCGTCGGCACCGGTGGCAACAGCGGTGTTTACTCCAATCACTTCACCCACAAGGTTTACAAGCGGTCCTCCGGAATTTCCGGGATTTATGGCCGCGTCCGTCTGAATAAGACCGGTCAGTGTCTCCTCCCGGCCGAACCAGTTGGATGCCGTGATGCTTCTTTCCTTCGCTGAAACCACGCCAACGGTTACGCTGTTGGAGAACTCCGAAAGGGAGTTTCCGACGGCAATCACCCTCTGGCCCACTTTGATTTTCTTGGAGTCTCCGAACGAGACTACGGGGAGATTCTGTGGCTTTTTTCCCTCCTTATTCGCAAGGAGCCGAACCACCGCAATGTCATTGAGGATATCTTTGTCGACCACTTCAGCGGGGTACTCGTCACCGTTATTAAGGATAACGGTGTAGGCCGCATTTTCGTCTTCCACCACATGCCTGTTGGTAATAATCAGGCCGTCATTGGTAAAAATAAATCCCGTGCCGCCTCCTGCCTGATATTTTTCTATGGTTGTTTCCACTCCTTTGATATCGGCAGATGGATCGAAAAAGAAAAACGGATCATCTACTAAAAGCGGGTTGGCTTTTATTATCTTCAGATCTTTTGTCACAATAATGCTTACAACTGACGGGGAAATTTTTTCTATTGCGCTGATCACTTCCGACTCCTCGTCCACCACCTGCAGCTTCACCGGCTGAATGACGCTCACATTATCCTGATTCAGTGTTTGTGCCGATCGGTATTTCACAAGAAACGGTAAGGCTACGCTATTGGTCAGCGTGCCTCCAATAAACCCGCTCACAGTTGCTATAACAACGAGCAGCACGACAAGCTTCAAATTTCTCATACGTATGCATTAAAAGAACGCGTGGTATCCTATCATTTGAATCAGGTACTGACAACCCGCGATTCTCATTACCGTTTGACTAATGTCCAGCTATTTTTATAATCAATGCGATCTTGATCTGTTCAACAGGGCAAAGTTTACCTTCGAGAAATTAATATCGTTTGTTCGTTCGACCTTTGACTCCGATATAAATTTCTCTGCGGTATTCTACGCTACGTGATTCCCAAAAGGACAAACTTGGAATCACTTCGCTTCGAAACACTTTGCTCGCTGTTCTCTGGTCCCATCGTCTAGGGGTTAGGACGCCAGGTTTTCATCCTGGAAACAGGGGTTCGATTCCCCTTGGGACTACCATGAACTATCACTCGCTTCGCTCGTAAAGTTCATGGCACGCCATAGATCTTGATAGTTCATGGCATGAAGTG
Source organism: uncultured bacterium (assembly GCA_963775025.1). Lineage (GTDB taxonomy): Bacteria > Patescibacteriota > Gracilibacteria > JAUYGZ01 > DAOVYC01 > CAVZHD01. Next base: position 137,217 of record CAVZHD010000001.1, on the reverse strand, counting down.
TGAATGTGAAACATTCTCTACTTCATGGAATTGTCGACTATTTTGCTGTGTGTTTTTCACGCTCGTAAAGTTCATGGCACGCCATAGATCTTGATAGTTCATGGCATGAAGTGTGAATGTGAAACATTCTCTACTTCATGGAATTGTCGACTATTTTGCTGTGTGTTTTTCACGCTCGTAAAGTTCATGGCACGCCATAGATCTTGATAGTTCATGGCATGAAGTGTGAATGTGAAACATTCTCTACTTCATGGAATTGTCGACTATTTTGCTGTGTGTTTTTCACGCTCGTAAAGTTCATGGCACGCCATAGATCTTGATAGTTCATGGCATGAAGTGTGAATGTGAAACATTCTCTACTTCATGGAATTGTCGACTATTTTGCTGTGTGTTTTTCACGCTCGTGAAGTTCATGGCACGCCATAGATCTTGATAGTTCATGGCATGAAGTGTGAATGTGAAACATTCTCTACTTCATGGAATTGTCGACTATTTTGCTGTGTGTTTTTCACGCTCGTGAAGTTCATGGCACGCCATAGATCTTGATAGTTCATGGCATGAAGTGTGAATGTGAAACATTCTCTACTTCATGGAATTGTCGACTATTTTGCTGTGGAACCAAACACTGCTTGCACATAAAAAAACGGACTTCGATGTGTTGAAATCCGTTTATGCGTTCCGCATGTTTTAATGAGGAAAAAGTTCGAGAAAACTTCCCGTAATCTGGAGTTTTCCGTCCTTTAACTTCATAAAGAGACCTCTCTTTCGCATGCCATCCACAATCGCCTTGAATGATATATCGAGCTTGTACCTCTCGAGTACATCTTCAATGACAAATGGTAACCATTTGTCCCCATTGGATCTGCCCATATCGACAATGATTTCGGCTGCTGCCGCTTCATCGTTATTATGGAACAGTCCATGAAAAAATTCATTGCAAACAAGAATTTTACTGGGGCGTACATACTTAGTACCCATCATATATTTCCTCCTCTTTATACTTGCCTGATGTATTAAGATGCAGAACATCTGAACTTAAAAGTGATTTTAAGCGCAGATGACCGCATTTTCTGTTTTCGCGCTGGTGCCGTTTTTTCAAAGAGCTGGCTTATTGTACGTAGTATTCTTTGTTTTTGCAAGTTTCTTCAAACAGCGCTTACGCTTGGCTTTTTTCGTGTGTGATGGGTTCATTTTTCTTCGATTTTATGGTATAATGAAGCGATCATCATACTTTTATGAAAAGTTGGCTGATTCGAAATAAACGGTATGCAGTTGCGCTTTTTATTGTTATCCAGGCGTTTCTTGTTGCGTCGTACTTCCTGGAGAAACCTGATGTCTCCTTGTTTTTTTCAAGAATCATTTCTCCTACCGCTCTTCCTCTTGATACGGAATATTTGGCTGTCTACACAGAGGATCCGTATGGCGATGTAATCACTCCTAACCGCGATCTCTTTCCCCTGCACGACTTTCTTTTCAGCAGATTTATTTCGTTTAAAAATGGGTATTTTCAACCCGGTATTCTCGGCAGCTGGAGCATGCTTTCATCCGAAAGAGAGAATCAAACATGGCATCTTTCCATACGTGATGACGTGTTTTTCCACAATGGCAGACCTTTGAACCCCGAGGATATTCTCTACTCACTTTCGGTTGCCCGATTGCGCATACCGGCTTTGGAAAAAAGTTCGTTTACGTTCCTCGACGATTACACCATAGAAGTGGTCACTTCCGATCCTTCCATTGTTATGACCCTTTCGTCATTTTTCATAGTTCCCAAGGATCACAAGGAGGGCGATATGACCGGTTCAGGACCGTTCATGGCCATCGCCGACAGATCGGATGGTTCCGATGCCCGCATTGTCACCCTTGTTCCTGCGGCACATCAGACTTTGGAGAAACCACGCACCACAATTGAAGTTGAGATTTTTTCAAGCCCGCACCGTTTTATTGCACGCGCGGTTGAACATATGAAACAAAAACATACGATGACTATGGCGAACATTCCGGCAGAATATGCGCCGACATTCCGACAATACTGTTTTGTGGATGAACTCTATGATCTTCAGCCACTCTTTCTTCTGAAAAACCGCCGCTCTACCGTCTTTGACGCACGAATCGATTCCATTGTTTCGTACGTATTACAGACGGAAAAGGTGAGCATTAAAAATCTTGTTCCCAACGCGTTTCTCTTAACTCAATTCGCGTCCCCGGGGGTGCAGGGATACCAGCCGGATATTACGGTATTCAGTTCAAAAGGAAGCGCTCCCGAAACCGCATACGGAACAAAACTTACCGCGTATGCGTCATATGACACGTTACCGATCTTAAGTTTTCTTGCGGGGCATCTCAACGCCTTCGGCGTCTCTCTCAATATTATTCCCGTCGATGAGTCCGCTCTTCAGAAAGCTATCCGGCAGCATCTCGGGGATGTATATCTTGTCACGTATGATTATAACGAAAGACCGACACTTGCATCCTTTTATGAGGCTATCTTCAGCGATGATGGAGTGCTCTCTACCGGGCTTCCCGGCACGGAAACAGCAGATGCACTCATAGGTGAATACCATGCCGCGAACACCATTTTCAACGAGGAAAATGTTGTAAAGAAGATGGTTCCCGAACTTGATACGGATATTGGATATCCGCTTTTTGACCGCGTTCGTGTGAACGCTGTCTGTGGCGAACAGTTATAATTTTTCTTTCATGCGAAGCCTTCGATCAAAATTCAGCGTTGTTATTGTGACGATACTTGTCCTTGCCTTCTCCGTGAGCGGCTTTTTTCTTATCAGACAAAATGTTTCCGTTCTTACCGAGAAACTGCAACAGGATGCGCTGAATTTTGCGGATTTCTCCGCCATACCCATTGCGGAAAATTTTGAGAGTAGCTACAAGATGGGAAATTTCCTTGGATTTTCCCGTTTCATTTCAACATCGCTTCAGAGGAATAAGGATGTCGCGAAAATTCGTATCATCAGTAAAGAAAACGGAGTTTTATACGACTCCCTTGTTGAAAAAGATCAAATGTACCAGGGGCCATCGAGATCGCTTACGGACAGCGCGCTTCGTCCGCGCCTTATAGATATCAAGCCTTCCTTCCTGCTTTCCACGGGGGAAACCCTGTACCTGAAAAGAGGTGAGGATGGTGTCTACGTACCGGTAAATGCCAATGGTGCTCCAGTAACCGTTTCGCTTTCCAGCGTGCGGGTGGATAACCTTGTGTATCCCCTGCCGGATTCACCATACAGTCTGCTTTTTGAACTGACGTACGAAAATATTGACCGATACATCATTGAGAATGTCGTCAAGATGGGCTTCCTTCTTATCGGCGGCATTGCGTTTGGCATACTTACTTCGCTTTTCTTCGTAAGAATGATTACGCGCCCCGTGGAGAAACTGAAGATTGGTGCTGAGAAAATCGCCACCGGCGATTTTGACACCCGCGTTGAGGTGGAAACGAAGGATGAGATCGGCGTCCTTGCGGACACCTTTAATCACATGGCGGCAGATCTGAAGAAAAATACCGCGGAGCTTGTTATTAAAGAGCGCATGAGTCATGAGATTCAATTGGCGGCGGAAATTCAGCGTGATTTTATTCCTAAAAAAATACCGCAGATTTCCGGTATTGATATTGCGGCAAGCATTGTTCCGGCAACAGAAATCGGAGGCGACCTGTATGATTTTATCAAAAAGGGAGAAAACCTTATGGTGTTTATAGGTGACGTAACGGGCCACGGAGTGCCGGCCGGACTTGTGGAGGGTATTACCAGTTCGCTTGTGTTTACCTTCACGCGCACGCATGAAGATGCAAAATCCAGTATGGCTGAAATCAATTCCGTGATACATGAAAAAACACGTCCGAACGTGTTTGTGACCAGCATTATGGGAATGTTTGAATCTTCCACCGGGACGTTCCGCTACGCGAACGCCGGACATGACCCCGTGATTCATTTCAACGCGAAAGAGCAGAAGGCAAAACTTTTGAGCAAGGGGTGCCTTGCTCTCGGCATGATACCGGATATCTCCAAACTTTTGCGTGAGGAGAATGTCACGCTTGAAACGGGAGATCTTATGGTGCTTTACACGGATGGTATTCCTGAGGCGTGGGATCAACACAACAACCTTTTTGGCACGGAGCGATTTCTTAAGCTCATAGAACAGCACGCGCATCTTCCTTCCGCACAGAATATCCATGACGGCCTGATCCAGGGCGTACGCGCTCACATGAATGGCGCCAATCAAGCGGATGACATTACCCTTATTGTCATTAAGAAGCTTTAAAAAAAACCGCCCCTGTTTATAGAAACAAAGGCGGTCTTATCCGACACATCTTCTCTACTCCTTCTTTACGGCGAGAGATTTAATGAGTCCCGAAGACATCTTTACGATGTCGAGCGAGCGCTCATGGAGATCACTGAATTGTTTCTCAGTGATCATCTTGAGTTCCTTGATAAGGTGCAGGAATGCCTGAAAAGCGAAACATCCGCTCTTCGCACTCATGAGATATCTGGAAAACTCCTTTCTCGACCTTCGTTCGTAACCCTTGGTTACGTTACTGAAGATAGAGAACGCAAGCGTGCGAAGCTTCTGCTGTGTCTCAGCATCCGCTCCGGCAATGGATCCGTCTGCGGCGCTGTACATATCCACCGCGAGATCCTTCGCCTTCTGCCATACCTTGAGATCCTGTATGGTACTTTCCTTGGACATAGGAAAAAAGGTTAGTAATAAACGGCCACCATGATATGGCAGTACCACCGTAGATTTACAGCTTGAAACCCGCGTTTTTCATGAACCGATCATGAAAAAAAATACGGCAAAAATACGACCGGCTTTTGCAATCACTCACATTCTCGAATGTTTTATTCCGTTGCCGCCTCCTGTATGCGTTCGAACTTGGCATCGGGGATCGTAAGTCCAACCGGAAGGTTGGAATACTGCTGTAATACTGAATTTTCAATATACACGAGAAGCGTTTTCCCCTCCGGTGCGTAGAAATTCTCACGTACTTGTGTCGGCGCGTTTTTTACCGCTTCTAAGCTTTGATTCGCCTTATCGGTATCTACCGCCAGCACCTTTGCGTTGAGCTGTTTCACGGAACGAAGCACTCCCCCCGGCGGTATAACCAACGTACCGGTAATTTTCCCCGAATCCTCGGACAGCATGACGGATTTTACTCCGGCCTTTCTTGATTTAATTCCTCCTTCTTTCACCTCACTCTCAAAATCCTGTTTTGCGAGCGGCGGGAAGAGTGTGGTGCACTTTCCCATGATTTCACGAACCTGTTCCTTTGCCTTTTTATCAATCTCCTCTTTGCTTATATCCTTTTCTTTGCCCATCTTTATACCGAAGAACGCCGCCACTGAAGCGATTATTTTCATGGTTCCCGGGTCTAGGTCGGACAAAAATGGGGCAAGCAGAGGTCCGATAAGAGGTATCTTAAAGAGCGGATTATTTTCAATTTCCATTTTCTTCCTGATGTTTTCACGGACCGAGTCGATGCTTGCGCCTGTGAGGATCGATGCGTGTTCCTTTCTTATATCTCCATCCGGAATGACCCGAATACCTGTTGGCTTGATTTCAATCTTGAATTTTTCGTATGGCACATATTCCTTGGGATTGTCCGCCGCCTGCGAAAGCTCGCGGCATTCTTCATCGATTCCATCGATAGCGGCTCCCATGTCGGTATTTTTAAACGCTTCCGTAATGGCATCCATTTTTGCCTTCTTTGCACGGTCGATAATATTTTTACTTATGAAATTGAGCTTGTAGCTGTTTACCATATCGTCAACGCCTTGCCCTACGGCTCCCAGAAGCTCCTCCTGAATCTCTTTTCGTGGGGGATTTCCAAATCCCCATGAGCGCAGTATCGTCCGGTCAAAAGGACCGAAGTTTTTTTCAACGGTAACTCTTTCGCCGATTCTCCTTATGAGCTCCTCTTCGTTGTTCATGATGGCTTCAATATCCCCTATCACCTCTTCGTTCATGGATTCGGCTTTTTTGAGCTCCTCAAGATACTCAGCCTGACTTGAGTCACCAAATATCTTCGTCATGTCATATTCTTTACCTTCCGGCTTTTCCAGCTCTTGTACTGCCGCCTTCTTCCACTTTTTCCCGTCGGAGGCGAAAATAAATTCCCCCACCTTGCAAAAGGTAAAACCTTTCCCCAAAGTTTTTGCTATCTCCTCCTGCGCCCGGATTATTTCAATCTGCGCGAGCATGTTTTTTCCGGCTGATTCCGGCCCGCCTTCATAACGAAGCTCCGCCCAGGCAGAACCTCCCACAAGCAGTTTTGATGCAAACTCTTTTACGTTTGCCTGCGTTACCAACTTCTGAAAATCCTGTTCAGTTATACTCTGACTTGGTACACCTTCACTCTTTGCAAGTTTTTTTACCTCCTCATCATCTTCCAGGCTGTCGAACAACCGAATTTTTTCGGCGATTTCGTCCGCCTCTTCCACCGTGAGACTCATGCTCTCAACGACTCTCGTATGGCTCCACGAACTACTGCAGGTTTGCTCGTCTATGAGCTCCCAAATATACCTATCAAACTCCTGCTTTCTTCTTCTCGAGAAGTGCGGTTCCTCCCGGAACCGCGAGGATCGCTTTGACCTTTTGACCCGCAGTTGATCCGCCCATCGAGTCTTCGCGGCTTTCAACATGATGGTACGTGCATTTCTTCCATCTGAGGGTCTCATATTCTCTCGCCTTTGTTTTCTGGACATCTTTATCCAACCCCTTTTCTATTCTCGTCTATCAGAAGATGATCGAAACTCTCACCGAAGCCTTTTCGCAAACGCCAAAGTCGCGGCGGTTCGACGTGCTAGGCGAGTGCTACCACACTTTCTATATCACCCCCGATGTGCTCGGCAAGATCCTGCATGAGCTTGTTCCTTTTCCTCCTGTGTTACTCCCGTCGGCCGTATTCATTTAACCCTCGTACTCCGCAAGACAGGCCCTCAAGTTTTGCTTTGAATGGCATCGAGATATTCACGTCGCTTGCTTATCGAGCTTTTCGCCTCCGGCCTCCTTTTTGATCACTTCCATAAAGGCGACCATCATCTCGGAAGCACCGCCCTCGGTAACCTCTGTTTCCATGATATTCAAAAACTCCTGTTTCGCCTCGAGAGAAACAAAAAGAACATCCGAAATGAACGGATTTTTCTGCGCTGTTTCGCTCTGAATACTTCTGATTATCATGAGTTTTCGTCGTGATTATTTTTCCGGTTTTTCCGCTATAACTTCCTGTTTTTTAATCACCTCTTCCGGCTTGGTGGTAACGATTTTATCTTCACCGTACGAAGCTATCACCTGAATGGCAACATGCTTATTTCCCGCAAAGAACAGCCCCTGTCCCACACCGGAATTGAGAAGCAGATACTTCTCCCCTTCCGTAAGGTTAAAGATCTTCGCGAGCGGCTCTATAGCCGCCGGAGACTGTTTCAAAAGAAGCTGCATGGATGAGTTTGTGATAATCGGTTTTCCGAACGGACTGGTCACAAAGTCTTCCACGTCCTGCGTGATGGTGGAGATACCCAGGTAGTACTTTCTTGCTCTCTTCGCGAGTCCAAAGAGGAACTTCGCACTGTCGTCGTGTTGCATCATGCTCCACGCCTCATCAATGATGAGGAGTCTCTTTTTGAGAACCGAGCGCACGCGGTTCCAAATGTAATTTAGCGTGATGAATGTTGCCGTTGATCGAAGATCGTCTTCGAGATCTCGCGTACAGAAGACAATAAGTCCGGATTTCAGATCCACATTGGTTTTCTGATTGAAAATGCCGGCGAAGGTTCCCTTGGTGAATTTTTGAATTCTCTGAACAAGGCTTTCCGCCCCCTTCATTCCGGAAAGAACGCTTTCGAGATCGCTCATGGTCGGAGGTTCGAGCTTGCTCGGCTCCACTGTTTCCATGGTGATCCCCTTAAGTCCGTAGGTATCTATAAGCGCCTGATCCAAAAGCCCTTCCTCAAGCGGAGAAATAGCTCCAAGCATGAGTCTCAAAAGTCCATGAAGCGTGATGATGTTCTCACGGAGAAGATCTCCGGGCTTCACCTCCTCTCCCGTTTGCATTGGCAGAGGAAGATCAAACGGATTGATTCTTTCGTTGGAGTTGAGTGATACGCGGATATAGGTTCCACCGACCGTTTCACACAATGCCTGATACTCATTCTCCGGATCGATAATGATAACATCGGTTCCGAACATGAGTGAGCGTAAAACTTCCAGTTTTACCGCATACGATTTTCCGGCTCCGGACTTGGCAAACGTCACGGAGTTCGCATTTTCGAGCGAGAATCGGTCGAAAATAATGAGCGAGTCATTATGCCTGTTCAAACCGTAGAGAATTCCCTCGTTGGAGGTGAGTTCCGAAGATGTGAACGGGAAAGTGCTCGAAAGCGGTCCGGTATTCATGTTGGAAGTAACCTCGAGCTCATCAAGACATAAGGGCGCGGTGGAGGTAAATCCATACTCCGCCTGTAGATCCGCCCTCTTGGTGAGCACAAGCTTACCGCCAAGAATACTTTCCAACTGTTTTGCAACCTTCTCCAGCTTCTCGGGATCCTCGTGGTATATAGTAAAGTAGAGACCGAACTGGAAGAACCTCTCGGTTCCCCTCTGCAAGTCTCGTCTGAGTTCCTCGGCATCCTGAAGCGCCGTCTCGAGTCCCGGGTCTTCCACCGATCCCTTTTCCCTCGCCATTCGCACGCTGGAGCGCATCTGCGCAACCTTGTTTCGGAGGACCTTCATAATTTTTGCCGACTCGTATGGATACATGAACATGGAGATATCCATGGTGACATCAAAGTTTACAACTGGTGAAAGCCAGTTGCTGTCTAAGTACCTTGGATAGGTATACACATAAAACGTCTTGCACCAGAGGCCCGCCATGCGCATTTTTCCCGACTCGATTTCCACCGATGAGGGAGCAATAAGATCACGGATGGTGGCTATACCTTCCTGGTACAGCTTTTCCGTTTCCATAAGCTCTTTCTTCTCTTCGGCCGAGAGTTTCGATATATCAACCACCTCTCCTTCCTTTTTACCAAGCTCGCCAACCTGCTCTTCCACCTTCGCTGCAATCTTTCTTTTCCGCAGCAGCTTCGGTGGACACGTCCACCTTCGCTGCAACAGCTTCGGTGGATGTATCCCCTTCGCTATATTCTTTTCTTTGGAAATAGCTTCGGTGGACAAGTCCACCTTCGCCGGAACTACCGTTTCAGCTCCTTCCACCGCCACCTTGGCTTCCTCTCCCTTCTTTTTGTTTTTAGCCACATGCTCCGCCCATGCCGCCTTGAGTTTCTTGAAAAATCCCATGTGCTCCACACGTTCTTTTGCCATATCGAGCCGCTGAGACATATCTTCCTTCGCGGAAGCTATTGTCCCTTGCAAGAGATTTTCCTTTGTTTCGTTCTGTTTCATTTGGTCGGCCATGAGAAATGGTGTGTGTTATGGATTCGCTGTTGTATCAACCTCTTCCTGGAGGGCGTTACGTAGCTGTTCTTGCAATGTTTGTGCGTAGCTTTGAGCTCCGGGCTCCAGCGGGCCACTCACAACGTTTTGTCCGAGCTGGTTATTTATCGCCCACGCTATGTTTTTGTATATGGCCTGATTTTTTATTTCTCCAATTCTTTGAGCCTTTGATGCACCAGCCGTAAGCCCTGCTCTCAATGTCAGAATTTGTGCCGATATCATTTGATGGAGCAAGTCGCTCATCTTTCTGATAACACTTGTTTGTATGGTGGATTTTATGTTCGCTTCATGCTCAGCAAGAACGGAGGCGGCTGTAAAGGCGCGGGCTAGGGCATCAAAGGTTGTCGTATTTTTCAGGGTATGCATAAATGAACTTGTTGGGAGTGGTGCCCTCTGATGAGTCTCATTAAGTGTTGTTTCTACCTGATTAATTCCTAACTTCATATCCTCTTGTATTGCTCTCAATATGGCTGCCTGAATTGCCGCCTCGAGTTGCTGCAGCAGGGCAGCACCTTGCTCGCCGGATCCTTCGATTGTAGTTCTGGCTATTGCGACATCTGGGAAGCTGGCAGCACTGTTAGCCGTTGCCTCATAGTTAGCTGGAGTGACAGCTCGAAGAATACCAACTGCTGTCGGGTCACGTAATTGTTTAAGCGCGGCGCCCGTAGTTGAGCTACTGCCCCTTCTGCCGGCTTTCGCGTTCTCGCATCATAGATTTCCGAACCACCGGGGATAACGGTGTTTGCGGGGATTTCTATCGCAGTTCCGTCGGGATATCTCGCTGGAATGCATGTCCCGGCAGGAATTATTTGATTGAGAAAATATGTTCTTTTCGTCTCCGGATCCGTAAAAGTCCCCATGGTATTTACCATGTCGTCTCCCAGCCTAAGTCTGAAATGTTCCTCCGCACCGCTATTACAAAGGAACGTCGCGATAAGGAGAAGACTTGCATTGCCCCCGAGAGCAATGTCGTTCTCGAATCTTTTACTGAGCGGGAAGTTGTCCTGACCCGCCTGATGAGCGTTGAGTTTGGCTCGGGCAGGGATAATAGTTCCCGCAGGGAAGAATGAGCCGGCTGTAAGTACCTGAGTTTTTGGCTGGTATATTTTGTATCTCTTCCCATCTTTTTCCACCTCTCTTCCCTCTATTGTTTTCACAGTGTACGAAGTTCGTGCGAATTGCTCGCCGGCGATGATAATCTCTGCGTTGGTATCCATAGGAATAAGCACTCCCGCATCTTTGATTCCGAGTTTCACGTCTCTTCGAAGACGCATAGCGTGCGGAAGCATGACGTCGGATTGCGTTACGACCAAGCCCGGCATTGTGTTGATATCCAGCTGTCCTTCGGACACCACTTCGTATCCCACGACCGATCCGGCCGGAATGATGGTTCCCTTTGGCAGTATACGAACATCTATAACCGATCCCGGCGGTGAATATTCTCCGGCCGCATAATGCACCGGTCCACCCCCGTGTTGCAGATCGGTATATTCGAATGGAAGAGTGGCACCCGTTCGGAGCGTGAGCATGCCCTGAAGCATAGATCCACTCTCATTATCTATTCTCACGGTTTCTTTCACCGCTCCCACCGGAAACGTGCTTCCCGTAAATGATTTTATTTTTTGATATTCTGTCGCCGGAGGAATTATGCCTCTTTGTCTCCATCGTGTTTCATGAGGAATCACCGTACCGGCGGGGATTACATCGTTGGCATCGTGAAGGACTCCGTCGATATCGCGAAAACCGGTTATCCAGCGTCCACGATCGTCCATCGTCTGCAGGCCAAGTTGCCTTGGCGTTGTGTCGACGTGAATAACAAGATCTCCATCCTGTGTTACCTGCTGTGTACTCCCGTTGAGCCTGTGTTCCGCGAGTGTTCTGTGCGTCTGTTTTGAAAGAATTGGGTTCATACTGGCCTCATCGATGGTTTTTCCGGTAGTTGCGGCCATGTAGCGAAGATTCGGCTTTGCCTTGGGAAACAATTTTGCAAAGCCTTTTGCGAGTTTGTAGCCGGCATATACACTCAAGCCTCCTGCGAGTACCGCAAGACCCACTCCCGTTGCCGAAAGTCCCGTGTAGGCGCCTACACTTAAACCGTGCGTCAGAAGATTTCCGAGAAGCACTTTTGAAACTCCGACTACCGAAGGAAGTCCGATTTGCGTAAGTCCTGCACTTAAGAGACCGTACGCGCCCGCTGTTACTCCTCCGAATGTCGCGAGAGATCCGGCAGTTTTTACCGTTGTCTTTGTAAGCTTCGCAAGAAGTCGAAGTACCCCAAAAGGTCCTCCGATGCTTTCACGCCCTTCCGTTCTGGCGGTAAGGTATTCGTGGAATTTCCATTTATCAAGCCAGCGAAATCTGGCTCTGTCACCGATTTTTGTTACCACCGGCTCCAGAACTTCATTGATTTCCTCGCCCTTTTCATATGTTTTTTCCACCTCATTTCCACTCGCATCCTTCACCCGTGTGAAAATTTTGCAGGGTGCTTTATCGAGGTATACGGCGTTTAACAGTTTTCCTTCCGAGTCCACTTTAATCTCTCCGGCAACGGTTTTCCCGCCAACCAGCTTCTGTGCATTCATGGGCATCTGGTACTTGGGTACCCGCTGAACGCTTCCTCCCACCTGCTGTGCTTTCTCATCCATTCTTCGCTCATCATCATCCCTGTTTTCACCTACTTTCAGAATCGATTCCACAGACCCTCGGACACCGTTTATAACACCTCCAATAGCCATTCCCGTAAGGTCAATGGCTTCTTTAATAATCGGCCATCGTGTAATTCTTCCAAGCATGGACTTTTCCGCCCATTTATCGAGCGTTTCGGGCCACTTTTTGAGATCGAGTTTTTCCATGTGTTTTATGGAAATATATCGTTTCATTATATCATTTTTCCTAAGGGAAGACAATGCTCTTTAGGGGCACACAATGTGTAATTCTGCCAAATACTAAAAAAAACGGCGCCACCGGAGAAGCCGATGACACCGCCTTAATGTACCTTGAGAAACATGCACGAATTACTTCCCCTTCAGTAGCTCTTTCCACTCCTTTACCGCCTGCTCCTTTCTTGCCGCAGCTTTTTGCTTGTTATTTCTCTTGGATCGGCCTGATTTTGGCCTGTCGGAATTTGCGTCTATCATTCCGTGGGTTTTTGACGATGCGAAATTACTCATACGATTTTCATGATTATGTGAACTTTTTTGCATGCGGATAGTACTGAAAAGGCCGTAGTATTGCAAGCTGACAATGAGATTTTCTGATTTTTTCGGCCTTCTTTCGGCATAGCTTCGGAGGCTTCTGTTGAGTATAATGCTGTAAGAAATCACCTTCCTATGGACCTGAAAACCGCACAAGGACGCGTAAAAAAACTGAAAGAGTTCCTGAAAGACTGGAATTATCAGTACTTTGTTTTGAACACCTCGCAGGTTTCCGAGGCCGCAAGGGATAAGGTAAAAAGAGAGCTTGAGGATCTGGAACGCGAATACCCTGAGCTTGTTACTCCGGATTCACCCACGCAGCGCGTGGGCTCGGTTCTTTCCGGCAAGTTCGCAAAGGTGAAGCACGTCACCAAAAAGGAAAGTCTGCAGGATATTTTCTCCATCGAGGAGCTTGAAGAGTGGGAAAAGAGAAATCAAAGATTTCTCCCTGATGTGCGTTTTCAGTATCTGTGCGAACTCAAGATCGACGGGCTGAATATCACTCTGCACTACAAAAACGGAACGCTTGTGCGGGCACTCACCCGCGGTGACGGAGTTTTTGGTGAAGAGATCACACACACCGTTAAGACTATTGAAAGTGTCCCGCTTGCGCTTACCTCCGATTATACCGGAGAGATAAGCGGCGAGGTGTACATGCCGAAAAAGAGCTTTGAGAATCTTCAGAAATTGGGAGTAAGGGAGTTCGCGAATCCCCGCAATGCCGCCGCCGGAACGGTGCGGCAGCTGGACCCGAGAGTTGCCTCGCAGCGCGATCTGGATGCTTTTTTCTATTCGATCATTCCCGGTTTCGAAAGTCAGGAGGAGAACCTGAAGACCATGCAGAAACTCGGAATGCGGGTAAATCCCCACTACGCTGTTACTTCGGATATTGCTGACGTTAAAAAGTATCTTGCCACGTGGGAAAAAAAGCGCGCTTCACTCCCCTATCAAACCGATGGGGTGGTGATTAAAGTCCTGCTTACGGAGCACCAGAAAAGGCTTGGCTCCACGGCGAAGGCGCCGAGATGGGCGGTCGCATTTAAGTTCGCGGCTGAGCAGAGCGTGTCGCAGGTGCTGGATATCGTTTTGCAGGTGGGGCGTACCGGCGCCGTAACGCCGGTGGCCGTACTGAAGCCCACGCAGCTTGCGGGATCACTGATATCCAGGGCCACCCTGCACAATGAGGATGAGATCGCGAGAAAGGATATCCGCATTGGTGACAGCGTTGTTATTCAGAAGGCCGGCGATGTTATCCCGGAGGTTGTTCAGTCATTACCGAAACTCCGGTCCGGAAAAGAAAAAAAGTTTGTTATGCCGAAACAATGTCCCTCGTGCGGAACCACTTTGGTTCGCCCGGAGGGTGAGGCCGTTTCCCGCTGTCCGAATAAAAATTGCCAGGCACAGCACAAGGAACAACTGGAACACTTTGTTTCACGCAAGGGATTCAATATCGAAACTTTGGGGACCAAGATTCTTGACCAACTTCTGGAACACGGATGCATTGATGATGCCTCGGATATATTTTTTCTGAAGTACCCGGATATCCGGTCACTTCCGCTTTTTGAGGATAAGCGGACAAATAATCTCCTCACTTCCATTCAGAGATCGCGGGTTGTCCCGATTTCACGTTTTCTTTTCGCACTCGGCATTCGCCATTTAGGCGAACAGACTGCGCGGGATTTCGCCAAGGAGATTCAGGATCGTATTCCCGCCAAACACACCACAACTCTCGAAACCGAACACCGAAAAAAGGAGGAACAGATAAGCCTTTTTGAGGATGACTATCCCTACATCGTCGAAGGTTATCTACCTCACTCCTGACGAACTTTTTTCTCATGTCAGCCAGATTCCGCTTGAGAAGCTTGATAGCATTGAAGGGTGTCGGCAACAAGGTCGGAGAGTCTCTTTTTGAATGGTTCCATGATGCCGGCAATAAGAAATTCATGCACAAACTTACCGAAGGCGGAGTTATGATTACCCATGAGGTTTTTGTGTTACACACAAACCCGAAGATGCAGGGAAAAACTTTTGTGCTCACGGGCAGTCTGGAAAAATATTCACGTGATGAAGCAAAACATCTGATTCTCTTGTCCGGTGGAAAGGTAAGCTCCAGCGTGAGTGAGAAAACGGATTTTCTTGTCTGCGGTGAAGAGGCCGGATCAAAAAGAAAAAAGGCCGAGGAGCTTAAGGTACGCGTTTTAACGGAAAAGGAATTTACAAAACTGCTCGAACACTAATATCTTCTTTATGGCTTTGATACGCTTAAATAAGTTCATTGCTTCCTCGGGGCTCTGCTCGCGCAGGGATGCTGACAAACTTATTTCCGAAGGGAAGGTTTTTGTAAACAATTACCTTACCCGCGAACTTGGCACCAAGATTGATGACGACAAAGACGCGGTCCGCGTGGGAAAAAATGTTATCAAAACACGCGCTCATGCC
The DNA here is from genome assembly GCA_963775025.1 of uncultured bacterium. Taxonomy (GTDB): domain Bacteria; phylum Patescibacteriota; class Gracilibacteria; order JAUYGZ01; family DAOVYC01; genus CAVZHD01. The sequence continues at coordinate 122,122 of CAVZHD010000001.1, read as the reverse complement.
GCTATCGCGCTCAATAAACCGAAGGAGTTTGTGTGCACGCGCAAATCAACCCATGGTGAAAAAACCATTATGGAACTTCTTCCGAAGAGCCTTCAGTACTTAAATCCTGTGGGAAGGCTTGATAAAGATTCCGAGGGACTCATTATTATGACGAATGACGGCGATCTCGCCTTGAGGCTTACCCATCCCAAAAAACATGTAGAGAAGGAGTACATCGTGACGGTGAAGGGAGAGATTACGGAAGGAACGCTTGTAAAACTTGAGAAGGGTGTAAAGCTCATCGGTTTTACTGCGCGTCCCGTGAAAGTAAAACTTATTTTCACGAGTGAAGAAAGATCCATGCTTCATATTACTTTAAAGGAAGGGAAGAAGCGTCAGATTCGCGACATGATGTTTTCACTCGGACACCGCGTGAAGAAACTTGAACGCATACGCATTGGACACTACATTATGAACAAAAAACTCCCGCGCGGAGCGTTTCAGTTTCTGCAGCCGTCCGATATTGCGAAACTCCAGCTGTAATCTTTAATTTTCCGGCATGCGTATTGGCATTGATTGCCGCCTCCATTCTCCGCATTTCGGAATCGGGCGGTACACCCATGAACTCGTTTCCCGTCTTCTTACGCTTGATAAAGACGTTACCTACGTCCTTTTTACCAACAGCCAGACTCCCCTATTCCCGGGGGCAAAAAACGCTAAGGAGATTGTCACCAATATTCAGCATTATTCTGTCCGCGAACAGGTTGCCTTTGTGAAAATTTTGCGTGACGCGAAGCTCGATCTTATGCATTTTACCCACTTCAACGCCCCGGTTCTTTTCCGCGGAAGGAGCGTTGTTACGATACACGATCTCATTCTGCATTTTTTTCCGGGAAGAAAAATCCGATCATTTTTCAAAAAGAAGAGTTACGAAATTGTCATGAAGGCCGCGGTAAAAAACGCGGCAAAAATTATCGCCGTTTCAAAATATACAAAGGATGATCTTGTGTCGCATCTTAAGGTTCCTGCCGATAAAATCACGGTTGTTTACGAGGCCGCAAGCGATATCTTCCGTCCGGTGGCAGACAATGTCCGCCGTGGAAGAGGTGAAACAAAGATTTAACCTTTCCTCCCCCTTTATTCTCTATGCCGGAGGATACCGAAGCCACAAAAATATTCCGAGGCTTTTGGAAGGGTTTGCCCTCGCGATCAAAGCCCTTGATGTGAACGCGAAGCTGGTACTCGCCGGTACCATAGAAGGATCTGCGCAAAAGGATGTCACCCGCGCTATTGAAAACAATGCACTCCATGATTCCGTTGTCCTTACGGGTGCCTTGAGTGATGCGGATCTCGTTTCGCTGATGAATGGCGCGCAGGTTTTCATTTTCCCTTCGCTCTACGAAGGGTTCGGGCTGCCGCCTCTTGAGGCCATGCAGTGCGGAACCGTTGTTTGCGCTTCGGATGTCACCTCTATTCCCGAAATCTGCGGAAGGGAAAACGCTTTCTTCTTTAATCCGTACGATATTCCGGATATGGCTGAGGCCATACGGGATTCCCTCACGAATACCGAGATGCGAAAGACCATGAAGGAGCGCGGTCTAAAACACGCCGCGGAGTTTTCGTGGGATAAGACTGCGCAGGAAACATTCGCCGTGTATGAGGATGCTTTCGGAAGACGCATCCGCTAGGACTATCTTCGGTACCCTTTGCTCATCGCTTCGAATTCCGAAAAGAAGAAGACGCGATTTTCGGGAGCGATTCTTTCCGCCGCCGGGGTTCCGACTTTGTAAAACTTCTTGCCCTTCGCGCTTGCAACATGCGTTGCGCCCGCGGGGATTTCACTGCTTGCCTGCGCATCTTCGGAAAGGAGACCTTGAATATCGATACTGAAATTTCCTTCGTTATCCGGTACGCCTATTTCGTTTCGCAAAAGAATTCTCGCCTTACCCTCCATCGTGCCCGAGAGTATCCCTCCGGCAAGCTTTTGGATTCGCACCAGCGAGACCTGCGGGCTGATATCAGGTATTTTCTGAATATCATACACCGGGATTACGCGGTATGACCCGATGTATACACCGAGGAAAAAACAGAAAACACCTGTTGCCGCAAAAAATATTTTTTTCATTTGCTCCGACTATGCTCATTTTTCCTACCACGGACGGGGGAAATCCTTTAGTATTCTCTCCGCATATTTCATGTTTCGTTCATGAAAACATCCTATCTCTTCATTCTCGGCAAAACCCCAAAGCTTTCTATTTATGAACTGAAGCAGTTTTTTTCCGACACGGCTTTTGTGGCCCAGCATCCGGAATTTTGTATTATTGAGAGCAAGGAAGAGCTTGACGGATCTTTCCTTTCCCGACTCGGAGGATGTATCGCTTTTGGAAAAGTTTTTTTGGACACTCCGGAGGATTTTCTTTCGGAAAAATTCCGTGACCGTACATCGAAAGTGAGTTTTGGCATTTCCACGTTTGGCACTTTCCTCAAGCAGGAAAGAAAGAACCTGTTGCTCTCCGTGAAAAAAACTCTTAAAAAAGCGGGTATTCGCCCGCGCTTTGTGAATAAGGATTTTACGAATGTTACGGTTCCGCAAGTACTCGGAGAAAACCTTATCGAAGAGGGGTCGTTTCTCCTTTGTGCCACCGATGATCACGGAAAATGTTTTTTCTCGGAAGCATTGGCGGTACAGGATATCAATGCATATTCCGCGCGTGATTTCGATAAGCCGTTCCGCGACGCGGAGATGGGAATGCTTCCTCCGAAACTTGCCCAGATGATGGTAAATTTTGCAACTCAGGGGAGCCCAAACAGCAAGAAACAGATGTGCGTTTTCGATCCGTTCTGCGGATCGGGCACCATCCTCATGGAGGCGATGCTTTTCGGATTTGACGTTTTAGGATCGGATATTTCTGATGTGTCCGTTTCCGGCACGAAATGCAATATCGTATGGCTGGAACACACCATTGGTTCTTCCGGAAGATGCCTGGATATATGTATTCATGATGCAAAAACTGCGTTCCGCGGACCACTTCCCGATATGGATATCTGTATCGCGACGGAGGGATACTTAGGTCCGGCACTTCGCTCCATCCCCTCTCCCGATGCGCAGAAAAGAATATTTCAGGAGCTTGAAACATTGTACCGTTCTTTTTTTCAGAATATTTCCCGCGTACTTAAAAAGGGTGCCCGCCTTTGTATCACCTTCCCGTTTTTCCAGTCGAATCCTCCCGTGTATTTTCCGTATGATCGGTACTTGGGATCCCAGTTTTCCGTAGTTTCGCCGGGTACGAAACTCCTCTATTCGCGCCCTGACCAAAGAGTGGGAAGGGAGATCGCGATACTGGAAAAAAGATGACCTTTCAGCCGTTTTTTGGTACAGTTTCCATACTCTGTTGTTTTTGAATGCTTGATACCCGGCTTTCATCGGTTTTGCGCACGACGAAGCAGAAAATAGAGCTCCTTAAGTCCATGGGCATATCTACTGTTCTCGATCTTTTGGAATACTTTCCTCGTGCCCATGAGGATGCCACCAACCTTACGCCAATATCGCTTTTTATTCTTGAAGAGAATAACGTTTCGCGCGGCTTTTTAAGCCCTATTTCGGATGTGCGAACACGGCATGGAAAACGCATACAAAAAGCGGTGTTCCGCGATTCCGAGGGTGCGGAGATCAGCTGTATCTGGTTTCATCAGGCGCATCTTGCACGCATGTTTACCACCGAACGTGAGGTGATTCTTTCCGGTAAAGTAAAAAGGGATGTTTCCGGACTCGTTTTCATGTCGCCCACGGTGGAGCCGGTGAGCGATACGCAGGTACACACCGCAAGAATTGTTCCCGTATACCGCGAGACCGAGGGAATAACATCCAAATGGATCCGGGAAAAAATGCAGTCGGTAATATCGTACTGCAAACTCATTCCGGAATTTCTTCCGGAGGACTTATTACAAGAAAAACGGTTCCCGCTGCGAAGCTACGCGATTTCACAGATGCACTTTCCGGACAGCTTTGAAGCTCTGGCGAAGGCGAGGGAACGGCTCGCGTTCGAGGAGGCATTTTTGCTGCAGACACGAGCGCTTTCCGCTAAAGCGCGTTGGAAATCCGGAGGGCTTTCGAGACCCATACCCATGAGCGTTGATCTTGTAAAGAACTCCATTTCGGCACTTCCTTTTACTCTCACGGGAGCGCAGAAAATCGCGCTCTACGAAATCCTGAAGGATATGGAAAAGCCCGAGCCGATGCTCCGCCTTTTACAGGGCGATGTGGGATGCGGAAAGACTATTGTGGCCGCGCTTGCCGCGGCCAACGCCGTGAATGCCGGTTTCCAGTGCGCCGTTATGGCACCGACGGAGATCCTCGCGAAACAGCATTTTGCGAAATTCTTTGAGAGCCTCAAGGAGGCGAGTACCACTCCTCCGCGCGTTGAGCTCCTTATCGGATCACTCCCCGAAACAGAAAAGCAGCGTATCCGCGATCTGATCGCGGGCGGTGAAGTGGATATTATCATCGGGACGCACGCGCTCATTCAGGAGAGTGTCAGCTTCCGCAATCTCGGGCTCGCTGTCATTGACGAACAACACAGGTTCGGCGTTGAACAACGCCTGAAACTACGTGAAAACGGCTCTCCGCACCTTCTTATGATGACCGCCACGCCGATTCCAAGGTCGCTTGCGCTTACAATATACGGCGATCAGGATCTTTCGGTTATCGATGAAATGCCGCCCGGGAGAAAGGAGATTGTTACAAGAGTGATAGGAAAAAAGGACACACAAAAAGCGACACTCTTTGTCGCCGATCAGATGAAGAAAGGGAGACAGGTTTTTGTTGTCTGCCCGCTCATTGATGAATCGGAAAAAATGGAACTGAAAAGCGTTACGGAAGAGTATGAGAGGCTTCTGAATGTTTTCCCTGAATTTCGCATCACCTACCTTCACGGCAAGATGAAGTCTGAGGACAAAGACCGCATTATGAAGGATTTTCGCGACAAGAAATTTGATATGCTCGTCTCCACTTCGGTGATTGAGGTGGGTATCGATATTCCGAACGCTTCAGTTATGATTATCGAGAGTGCGGAGAGGTTCGGGCTTTCACAGCTCCATCAGTTTCGCGGCCGTGTGGGCCGCGGTGCGGACCAGTCATACTGTTTTCTCTTTGTCACGGATCCGGATGAGGCAACGCCGAAGAGGCTCAGGGCTATGGAACGGTGGAACGATGGATTCAAACTTGCCGAGATCGATCTTCAGATCCGCGGGCCGGGACAACTTTTCGGGACGCGGCAAAGCGGCCTTCCGGATTTCAAGCTCGCAAGTATCATGGATTCGCGCCTGATTTCGCAGGCACGCAAGTCTGCTGAAACCTTGCTCACAAAAGACGCCACCCTCTCCTCTTTTCCGGAACTCAGGAAAAAACTCGCGAGCGTACAGAGCGATTTTCTTAAAGCGTAGGTCTTACCTTCGGACCACTCCCCCATTCTTTTCGAGCGCCTGTATAACCTTCGCGATAATCGCCTGCACATCCTCATCCGCGAGAGTTTTATCGAAAGCCTGATAGGTAAGCGCGTACGTTAAGCTCTTTTTGTTCTCGCCCAGGTTTTTCCCTTCGTACACATCCTTCAGGGTGAGTTTTACCAGCAGTGCTTTTTCGACTCCGCGTATCCATGACTCCACCTCTTTCGCACGGGTAGTGCGGTCCACCACAACGTTGATATCCAGCATTACGTGCGGGAATTTGGAGATCTTTGCGTACTTTCTTAAGCCAACCTTTTTTTCCGCCATCTTCTCAAGTCTCACCTCCAGTACCGCCGCTCCTTCGGGAAGCTCAAAATTTCTCCGGAGCGTGGGCTTGAGTTCGTAGGCGCTTCCTACGGTTTCACCTCCGGAAATCGCGACGAGCGATTTGCCCGGATGTCCGAACGGAAGATCCTGCGCCTGCGAAAACTCCACCGGAATTCCTGCCTCAGCAAAGATATCTTCAAGTGCCCCCTTTGCTTTCAGTACGCCGTTTTTTTCGGCAATGACACCGACACACAGTGTTTCTTCGAACACGTCTTCACCCTTTTTCACAAAGGTCTTTTGCAGTTCGAACGAGCGCACCGGCTCGTTCTGGCGGATATTTCTGGAAGCGTTCGCGAGAAGATACGGAAGCAGACTCGGCCGGACGAATTTCAGGTCGTCGGAAACCGGATTTTTGATCTCCACGAGCGCATCATTATCGGTCCACCCAAACTTCGAAAGAAGTTGCTGACCTAAGAATGAATAGTTCTGTTCTTCAAAAAATCCGTGCCCGATAAGCACTTCTCGTAGGTTCCGTGCGAGTATTTTCATAATGTGTTTCTCGGGTGGCTGGATCGAGCCCATTGGAAGGGTCGCATTCACCTTGCTGTATCCGTAAATCCTCACAACCTCTTCAATAATATCTTCCGGGATATTCATACCGTTTCTCCTCCAAAACGGAACGGTGACACGATACTTCTTCCCGCTCTTTGCCGCCGAAAACCCAAGTCCGGTGAGTGTTTTTACCACCTCTTTCGGATCGATAGCGATACCCAGCACCTCTTCGATTTTTGCATGCGTGATGGAAAGCACCCGCTTTTCGTCATGATACTGTTTTTTCACAAACCTCTTTGAGATGATTTTCGCCTCCGGAAAAATCTCCGTTACCAGTTCGATAATCCTATCCATCCCGACCTCCGGAAGCTCACGGGCAACCCCTTTTTCGAACACGGTTCCCGCCTCGGTTCTGTGCCCGAGTGCTATCATGGCCTTGCGAATCCTTACGGGCTCGTAGGTAACCGCGTGGAAAAATACGTTCTTCGTTTTTTCATCTATCCCTGAATTCTCGCCGCCCATCAGACCACAGAGGTCGATAATTTTTCCGTTATTTTCAATAACAATGATCCCCTCGGGCATGATTCTTTCGACTCCGTCGAGCGTTACAACTTTTTCACCCTTCTTGGAAAGGCGGGTTATAAATTCTCCCCTGCCGATTTTTTTCATGTCGAAGGCATGTGCCGGCATGCCGGTATCCAGCATCACGTAATTGGTGATATCAACAATGGCGTTAATGGCGCGGATTCCGCAGGCTGAAAGCCTTCTTTTCATCCACATGGGCGACTGCCTTGTATCGAGGTTATCGATAATGATTCCTTCGTAGTGTGCTCCACAATGTCTTGTCGGATGTCGTAATTTCAAACGGAAGAGCACCCTTTCCTTCAGCTATTTTCTTTTTCTTCCTCGTATTCCATTTGGCCATTCCCATAGCAACGAATTCGCGCGCGATGCCGATGTGTGAAAACAGATCCGGCCTGTGCGTGATGGCGTGGTTGTCGATATGCAGCACGGTATCATCAAGTTCCAGCGCTTCCGCAAGCGCCTGCCCCGGTTTCGCTTTGAGATCGGAGAGGTCAAGAATCTCCGTATCCGACTTTTCTTCAAATACACTTTCGAGACTCAGTTCGCTCGCGAGACATATCATGCCGAAACTTTCTTCGCCTCGAATCTTCGCTTTTTCCAGAACAACCGGTTCTCCTTGTCCATGCCAGCGTACGCTGGCACCCGGCAGCGCCACAGCCACCTTCATCCCCTCTTTCAGATTCGTCCCTCCGCATACAATCTGCACCTTCTCTCCGCCGATATCCGTATCGCAGAGTTTCAGCTTATCTGCGTTCGCGTGCTTTTTGATCGTCATGATCTTTCCGACAACACAGCTTGCAAGGTTCTCGGCCACCTTTTCGACACGCTCCACTTCGGCCGCCGCCTCCGTGAGGCGCCAGACGATCTGATCGAGTGTAATGCCTTTATTGAACGTAATGTGATTTTCAAGCCATTTGAGGGAGATTTTCATGGGAATATAGTGTTATTTCGCCAATCCGTATTGTGTTTTTAAAACACAGAGTTATCGGGTATAGTTTTACCAGAATTGAGGGAATTTCACAAAGAAACTCTAGCTTCCTGCGCGGCCCCTCGGGGCCAGCTGAAGGCAGGCTCAAACTCGAATGAGAATCTTTGGAATCTTGAATGAGTACTCTTTGAATCTTTAGCTTATCGCTTACCAGCTTACTGCTTACAGCTATGTTCATCACGATTTACGGTGTTAACAATATCGGCAAGTCGACACAGGTAAAAAGGCTTGTTTCGAGACTTCAGGAGTCCGGAACTTCAGCGCTTGCGATGAAGTATCCTGTGTATGAGTCGAAGCCCACGGGACCAATGATCGATTTTTTCCTTCGTGACCCGAAGGCACCAAATGTCTCCGCGCAGGAGCTGCAGATGTGGTACGCGCTGAACAGGTTTCAGGTGGAGCCGGAGCTGAAGAAAAACTTGTCCCAAGGAGTTACCGTAGTTGCGGAAGATTATACGGGAACCGGCATCGCGTGGGGTATCACCCACGGCGCCGACAAGAACTGGGTCGTGTCTTTAAATAGTCCGCTTTTAAGAGAGGATCTTTCGATCCTGCTTGATGGGCTGCCATTCGGAACGAACCGCGAAAAACAGCATATCAACGAAGCGGATGACGCGCGCATTCAAAAGTGTCGCAAGGTTCATCTGGAACTCGCGAAGGAGTTCGGGTGGGCCGTGGTGGATGCAGGGCAAGCTGAAGACCGGGTCGCGGAAGAGATCTGGAATATCGTACAGTCGGCAAGAAAACAATAAGGAGAGGTGTCTGAGTGGTCGATAGAGCCGCTCTCGAAAAGCGGTACCCGCCGTAAGGTGGGTCGGGGGTTCGAATCCCCCCCTCTCCGCCATTCTCCTTCGCTCTCTCGCTTTGCTCGAGAGCTACGGAGAACACGTTCAAGTTCTTTCAGAAGAGCTTCGGAGAATGAATTCTCAGGGGTTTTTCAAAAAACCCACCCTCGACCAGATCGAGGGTCCAGCACTGGACCCCCGCCTGCGCGGGGGTGGGATAAAATGGTGTTAGACATTAGTATCGTCTGCCTTTTCGTCAGCCCTGAGCTTGTCGAGTTCTTTGCCGAGAACCTTTTTCATGTGGTCTATCACCTTGTCGTATTTCATGGTGGTCTGCTGACCTTTGCTCATATCACGGACGATGATCACTCCGTCCTTCACCTCGATTTCACCCATGATGAGGGCGTATTTCGCTTTGAATTTATCGGCTAAGCCCACCTGCGTTCGCATGGATCCTTCGCCCATGGCACCCATGGCGTGAAATCCTTCTTCACGAAGGTCTTCCACCAAACGAAGCGCCTTCTTTTTGGCTTCGAAACCAAGCTGACAGACGAAGATGTGAATATCGTCCTTATATGGAGCGACAACGTTTTTTTCCTGCATGTTGGCTATAACCCTCTCTATACCCATCGCGAATCCGACCGCCGGTGTATCCGGCCCGCCCATAAGCTTCACGAGGTCATCATAGCGACCTCCACCAAGCACGGCGTTCTGCTGACCTTCGGTCTTATCCCAGAATTCAAAGACGGTTCGCGTGTAGTAATCAAGACCACGGACGAGTGTCGGGTTCTCGGTGAATTTCATGCCGAGGGCGTTTAAAAACGCCTTGAGCCTCTCGTAGTGATCCTTGTCTTCATCACTGATGTAGTCGGTAATCTTTGGCGCAAGCTGAGCCAAAATAACCATGTCTTCGTCTTTGGAATCCAAAAGTCTGAGCGGATTTTCATGCAGTCGCTCCTTATCCTCTTCGCTTAAAATGTGCTGTTTTCCCATGTAGAAATTTTTGAGCTCCTCCATATACTCCCTTCTTGTTTCCGCCGTACCAATATTGTTGATCTGTAACGTCACATCATCACCAAGACCCAGGTCATTGAGGACCTGCCAACCCAGGTAAATCACCTGTGCGTCGATGGCCGGATCATCGGCTCCAAAGAGCTCCACTCCCCACTGATGAAACTGTCGAAAGCGTCCTTTTTGTGGTCTGTCATAGCGAAAATGCGGCTCTATGTAATAGAGCTGTACCGGCTGTGGCCATGATGCCATGCCGTTTTCGATGTACGAACGAACCACTCCGGCTGTTCCTTCGGGCTTGAGCGCCAACTTTCTCCCCTTTTTGTCCTCAAAAGTGTACATCTCCTTTCGTACGATATCGGTCGACTCCCCCACTCCACGGGTAAACACCTCCATGTGTTCAAATATCGGGGTGGAGATCCTGCGGAAGCCGGACTGCCTGCATCGGTGACGAACGATCTTTTTCAGGTACGTAAAATACTCGTGATCCTTGGGAAGGATGTCGTGCGTTCCTTTGGGGCATTGCATGTCGGACATACAAAAGAGGTAAAAAGCTGATAAGCGGTAAGCTCGTAAGCGGTAAGCTTATGTCTAGGAGCCCTAAGCCACTGAATTAGAAACCTTCAATTACGATTCAGGGCAAGAAGCCTTAAAGAAAATTTATCTTAAGCGGATTGTGTACTTACGAGATACCAAGCTATTGTACCATTGAAGTTCAGTGACGCAATAAAAAATTTTTCCCCTCGCATGGGGAAAAACCCCGAAGCTATTAGCTTCGGGGGTTAACGTTTCTCCGGGTGGTGTCATTTAGTTGGCGGGCTCTCGAGCGCTGGATTGAACCCTTCTTTTTTCATGCCCTCCACTATGGCAACAAGCAAACTGTGCAGGTTGTCACTGATTTTTCTCATGCCTGCTTTTTGCAATGCCGTTTCAGCGGCGGTGAGGCAATCCTGTACCTCCTTTGGTTTTATGGGCGACTCTTTGAGTTTCCCTATCCCTTCTTCGAGCTTTCCGATGGCCTCTTGTAGGGATTGCTTGGGGTCTCCATCGACTTTTTTAAGCTCTGCCTTGAGGCTTTGCACACCGCCCTCGAGAATTGGGAGCATACCGCCTTTGCCCACGAAAATCTCATTGCTTTCTCCAAACACGTTTTTCACCGTGTTGATTACCCATGTAGCGGACGTTGGCACTGAGGGGAGGAAGCCAAAAAATACGGTCAGCATGTGGGTAAGCAGAAGCGTTAGGATCGTGGCCAAGATTTTGTGCCTGAGGATTCTGCTCATCAGGCTACTTTTTCCCAGGATCTTCAGAAGCATTGCTTTTGCGTTTTGGTCTTTGACCAATTCATCGCATATGCCCTGAGCCTTGTCACTTGCCGTAGCCCCAACAGCCCCCAATTTACTTGAAATGTTCTGAACGACTGTTTCGAGCGGATCATTTGCCATTCCATTATCTCCTAAAAATTTGTTTTATTTTGTTGGTTTGTTACCAACCAGACACCGGTTGGTAAACGGAAAGACGGGCAAGCGTGTTGCCGACCCTTCTGTTTACCAACCTTCCGGAGAGAACGAATGAAGCGGCAATAAATATTTTTGACCACCTCGTTCGTTCTCTCGCACCGTAGTATGTCAATGTGCGCAAAGGATCCTAGCTTATACTCTTTTTTTCATTTGTCAAGGTCTTTTGCGCGGACGCATGCGCAAAAGGCGCCTTCCGTAAGGAAGGGCATGGGTGCACCATACCCGCGCTTTGTTTACCTTATGCTGCTTTTTCCGTAGAAGCCTCTGTAAGCGCGTTCTCCGCAGCCTCCATCTTCGCCCGAGCCTTCTTTACGGCCTCCGCAAGCTGAGTGAAGCCCGGCAGGTTTGTTTTGGTATATTCCTGGGATTTTTCTTCAAACTCTTTCTGAAACTTTGGATCCTCTTCGCCCCCGTTATACTTCTTAAGAATCGTGTTTCCCAGATTCTCCAACTCCGTTTCGTGTTTTTTGTAGGCTTCTTCCCTCGCCCGTACCGCTTTTTCGTTTTCCGCAACCGCCCTGAAAAATTCTTCCATCTTCTCCTGTATCCCCGTTTTTTTAAATTCCTCCACAAACTTTTTCTTCACCTCCTCATCCTCCAGAGATTCCATAAGTTTTATCTCCTCATTGGAATTTTCAAGCGCCTCAATAAGCTCTTTTTCCGTTTCCTTTTTCAGCCCTCCGTCTTCCAAAAATTTCGCGATAAAATACTCTTTATCAAGAGTTGAAAGTCCGCTTCTTGAAACGAGCTCTACAAATTCTCTCGTGATGTTTTTTGTGTTTTCCATGGGTTATGCAACATTATAAAATTCATTCAGCTTTGCGCGCACATTCTCCGGTGTAGCCTTTTTTACAACTGACTTTTCCTTCTTTTCACTCGTTTTATCCTTTTTTTCAGTCTTATTCGTAATATTCTTTTTTAATTGAATCTCTTTTTTGAGTGCACTTTCCTCTGTTGCCATGCCTGAAAGCAAGGAGAGCATCGGGACCTCGAACGGCACATTTTTGACATCAATCTTTAGCTCATCTGCGATAATTTTTCGAAATATACCGACTCTCGTGTTAATGCTTTCGAGGACATTTTTCCTCTCTTTTTCCGTTTTTCCGAATTTCTTGATTATCTTTTGCATCTCATCTTTGGAAACGTCTTTGATGTTCACCTTCTTCAATGCTTCGTTCAGTTTTTTTTCAAACTCTTTTGCGATACCCGTACCTATCTTTTCCTGATCCTTCTGAGTTTCCGAAAGCGCTTTTGTCGCCGCGTATCTTCCGCTACCTATTCCATTAAGAAGCTTATGGTTCGCCTCTTTCTTATCCCTTGGGGTGAGATCCAGCATCACGTTTCGGTACCAGCCCTCTTCTTGCAGTGTGCGAATATGCTCGGCCGCGGTATCGCGTTTGTTGCCGAGATCTTCTTTGAGAAGAGCTATCTTGCTTCCATGGTATTTAAGATCATCCTGCTGATGACCCGTCCAGAAATATCGGAGACTGTTTACCAGCCATGTCTGCCTGTCGCATTTTTCAATCAACTGAAGACCCGCTTCGTTCAAAATCTTTTGATGGTAACCGAGTTTTCGCACCTTAAGCCTGTTGCTCGCCTCGCTTCCGGCCCTCATAAGACCTCGCAGTCCCAGCGGAACACCGGCTATACCCGCGAGAATAGACCCCTTGACTCCCAGGAAGCTCGCCACGGATGCCGCGGCGGTTCCCAGCGCCTCCATTCCGCCCAGGATACCCGTACCTGCGGTTCCGGCCGCTCCTGCGGCTGTTCCGAATGATCCGATCACCGCTGAAAGACTCACTCCCGCAAGTCCCGTTGCCAGGATCGGCAAGCCATACAAAATTCCGGCGGTTACTAAAGGTACCTTTACCCAGGTGGGTAATTGCCAGATTTTCTTGAAAGGCCATGCAAGATTTTCACCAATCCTTCGTAAAATGCTTATTCTTGGCACCCTGTATTCTTCCCGTATAGCCTCGGCGCTCTTCTTCGGATCGTACTTTTGTCGGTCAATAAAATTTTCTAATCCGGCATCCACCGCAAGTTCCTTATTCAACAGGCTCTCCTGAGTCTTTAAAAGCTCCTCCAGCTCCAGCTGAAGCTTCTCCATATCTTCCTGATTGGCCTTATTCCCTTTAGCGCGCAAAGCGCTTAATTTCATCTTTGCCTTATCTATCTGATCGCGTATTTCTTTCTTTAAGACAGCTACTTCGTGCGTCGTGCTATTCAGCTGTTCCCTGGTTTTCCTTCTCGTTTCGTTGATAACATCCCGCTTCCCGAACAGCCTTTTTTGCATAGTGTTCATTCTTGCCCTCAAGAGTCGGTATTCGTTTATTTTTTTGTCGATCTCTTCCGGCGCAAGCGCATCACTTCCCATAATCTCCCTTTCAAGAGCGCACATCCTCTCAAAATTTTGTTTCATCTCTTCGAGGGAGGCTCTCTGTTTTTCCGGCACCAGCATATCCAAAATATCGCTCTGAACCTCTCTCTGCCCTTCGGTAAACAGGTCCGGCCGGTCTTGGATAAAGGAAAGAACGACCATGAGCTTGCCCCTGTCTGACGTAGCGTCCACACCGGGCATTCCCTTCAGGTATTTCTCAAACTCATCCTTGGTTTCCCCCTCCGTGACAGACTCCATAAGCGCCTTCACATCTGCACGATTCAAGAAGGCATCATCCACCTTCATATGCTTCATCATCGCCAGCTTTGCCATTCCTTCAAAAATCTCCTGCTGTGAGATGGTGTGGATGTTCTTGATTCTATCTTCGAGAGATTTTTCTTCCTCTACAATCTTTTCTTCTGTTTCTTCCTCTTCTTCTGTTGTTACTGTTTCATTTTCATTTGCATTGTCTACTTCCTCATCTAATTCTGGAGACTCGTCTACTGCTTCTTCATCTTCATTTGATTCTCCACCTTCATCCTCATCTATTGTTTTCTTTTCGTCATCTTCTATTTCGACTGACTTTTTGCTTGCCTCTATGAAGGCGTTTATTCTCTTGTTACCTTCCTTTAGATTAACTGCATCGATCCAGTCTATGAGTTGATTTATTTTTTCTTTACTATCGATCCGTAGATTTGAGTCTCCCCCTGTAATTTCACAAGAATTCTGATTGGCCCGAATTTTAACATCACCAATCTCCCAGTCATTCCATTGATTACTTGGATTTATGTTAATCTGCCCGTTTAGGAAATTTGCGATTGTTTGCAGTGAGCCCTCATCTTCTGTACCGAAGAGCTTTTTCACGAGTTCTTTCCGAGTTTTTTTGAATTCCTTACCACTCCCTTCTTCCTTTTCCTCATCTTCCTTTTTCTCTGACTTCAACACCAAGAATTTACTGATTATTCCAATATCCTCTTTTCGATCTTTTTCTCCTTTGTAATTGTTGTCTATAAGAAAAGGGAGTCTATCTACATCTTGTCCGCTCTTTAACTCAAGAACGTATTCACCACCAGTAATTTCACAAGAATTCTTTTTAATGTTTATTTTTATCCCATCAAGTGACATATCATTATTACCTTGCAGGGACTTATTCTCAGACAAAAACTCGGCAATTTTTCCCAGTGCTTTTTTATCTGCTTTTCCAAAAAGTTTCTGCAAAAGCTCCTCGCGCGCTTTATCATTCTCTGATGCTTCCTGCCCCGAAGTTACTTTCGATAATAGATCATCACCCGTCGACTCATCCTTGTTATTTTCTTCCTTTTCTTCAGCTTTCGCATCCTTGTCTGTTTTCTTCTTTGGGTCTTCTAAGAAACTCACTTTGCCGGTAAGGCTTACGAGTTTTTTCTTAAGCTCTTCTTTAGCTTCTTTCTTTTTTTCCTCCTTCTTTTCGAGCTTGTTCTCCAGATATAAAGCAAGTATGTCTTTGGAAACCGTCATTTTTGGCACAAATTTTCCTCCTTCGTATCTGCTAATAATACAATCTTTTCCCCTTATCTCTATTTGTACATGATGACCCGAAGTACCCCTTTCTACTTTCGCGGTACCTGCAAGATAAAATATTCCACCATCATCTTTAAGCTTATCTTTGAGCCACTCAATTTGTGTTTTCCTAAGATTTTCAGGTTTATAATCAAGCGTGATATCAAGCTTCTTGAGAAATGCGTCTTCCACATTCTTGTCATCCTCTCCCCCCCGGGTCACCTGCAAAAGAAGCAAGAGGTTCATAACCTCTTTTTTCACGTCATCTTTTAGATTCTTAAGATCTTTTTCGTTCGCAATACCCTTCTCGATCCCCTTGCAGAATGCCTCCATATCTTTCTCGCTCATCTTGTTAATCCGCTCTTCCGTAATATTCTCTTCGGACACTGCAACTTCTTCTTCTTCTTTTGTTGACGCAGTGTTCTGCCACACAAACTTGTGCGTATGTTTTGAGTCGAAAATGGTGTCGAATCGAAGCATGGGGGTTGGTGTTTTAAGCTTTTTGTATATGCTGTCGGATTTTTGCGATGGTTTCCTCCTCGCTTTTTCTCCTTTTCTTCTCCTCCTCCGCCCACTTTTTATTTTCAAAATTGGCGGCATAGTCGGCTACTTCCGCTTTAATGCGATCAGCAAGAGCCGGAAGGCTTTTCGCCTTCCTTCGATCACGGTCCAAAAGGACCTTTTTCAGTGCCTCCGCCTGAGCTTTAGAGACCTTGTCCTTCTTGCCTTTAAGAGAGGTAAGCTCTGAATGCAGTCGTACATCTTTTCGTAGCTCCTCCTTCATTTCATCGGTAATATCCTCCAAAAAAAGGTGATACACGTAAAACATCTTTTCGGGCAATGACAGATCCATCGATTTGATGTCCTTGATCATCTTTTCGACCTTTTTCACATGATTTAAATCCTTCATGCTTTTTGTGTTTATTTCGTATAATTATACCAGAAAAAGGCGGAATATGGAATATGGAATATGGCCCATGAATCAGAAACCTTCGGTTACGATTCAGGGCATAGAATGTGGCCACATCCGTAGGGACGCGATTAATCGCGTCCCTACGGCAAACACCCGCGTCCCTACGGACACACCATCGCAGAGGCAATTCACGAATTGCCAACTGAAATAACAGAATGTAGCCATCCCGGCAGATTCATTATTCGTATCCCTGTAAGACTTACATGAGCAAGAAAGAGCCGGGATCTTACTCGAGCGATAAGCGTAACAGCTGGACCCCGGATCTCTTTTGATCTCTGCAGCACGGAGTTGCAGTGAATTCGATCGTCCGGGGTGGGCCTGAGAACAGCCGGAAACAGGCCACCGCCGCAAGGCGGGGCTGGCAGACATGTTTCAGCGTGCAAGTGGAATATTCTTGAATTCTGGAGCTTACGGCTTACCAGCTTACCGCTTACAGCTATTGGGTCTATTAGACTCTCTGAGTATTCCTCTCCTCGCCCAGTTTTCGGAGGAAGGTCGCGTGGTATTCCGGTGAGCCCGGTGTCAGTGGTGGAGCTATTGTGTCTGTTTTTGTTTTTGCCTCCGCCGCCTGCCTTGCAAGCTCCGCTTTCATTGCCGTTTCATCCCCTTTAAGCTCATCGATCTTTGTTATCATCCATGGTTGAAACTGCGTCTCGGCACCGGCATCTTTAACGGAAATTTCGCTCTTGAGCCATGGGAGTCTTTTTTGGATAGCCGTAATGAGCCTGCCGCGCTTATCAATATCGATATTCGACTTGTTCGCAATGGCCTCAATGGCCGCTTCCTGACCTGCGATATTCGTGTAACCGAGACCAGCAAGCTCTTTTGCAACCATTTTCGGGAAGTACGTTTTTGCATCCGCGCTCGAATCATTCTTCTCCTTTTCATATTTTTGCCCCAAGGACAGCGGCATTTCCGGTTGCGACTGGGAGCTGTGCATTTTGAGCTGTCCGTTTTCGAACACGTCTTCCGGCACCGTGGTATATTTTCCAAGACGATGAAACTCCTTTGTCTGGAGCCTTACCTTCTCGCGCAAATCTTTCAGATACTGCTCGGTGCCTGCGGCTTGTTCCGCATATTGTTTCAGATTGTTTCCCTCCGTAAACTTCCCAAACAGCTCTCTTGCATCCATCGCGCCGTCCGGAATTTTGGCAGTGAATTTATCCGTTTTGTACATGAATTGCACCGCCTCCGTATGCGTAGACCTTATTTCATTTCCAAGCTTATCCAAAAGTATGCTTTCGTTTATCACCGGAGCCCATCCGGTAACCTTGTAAATAAAATGACCGATCTTTTCCCAGAAGGTTTTTGTATTCTTCTTGAATCCCGCTTCGTACTTTCTCTGATCCATTTCTACCTGCGTATCTCCGACAAAGTTTAAAAATTTACTTTCGATTTCTTCTTCCTTCTTGAGAAGCGTCATAAGCGTATTCACCACCGCTTCCTTTTGGTTATTAAGATCCGCAAGTTCCGCTTCCGCATCCGGGGCTTTACTCAGCCTTTTTTCATTGATCGCGCTATTAAGCGCGCCGATCTTTTTTTCCAGTGAGCTCTTTTTTTCTTGGATAAAATCCCTTTTACCCACGATATAGCCGTTGGCATCACCCCTTGCTTCCTCCAGCAGGTTTACACCCGTCCCAAGGATCTCCCGTTCGCGTAACATGAATTTCGCTTTCATTTCCAGATATTTTCTTTTGTGCTCTTCGGCCATCATTCTGTCCGACTTTTCATTCATGCGATATATGTACGTTTCCTGCTGCGCCAAAACTTCAAACTCCCCCTTCATGACCTCAGTTTTTCTTTTTTCATCCTGTCCCAAAAGCTGGTCTATGATGCTTTCGAATGCTTTTTTTGCTTTTTCATCAAATTTTTTGTTGAACTCTTCCATGTACGAAAGAGTCGCAATAACCCAATTTGGATTTGTTCTCATCTCCGTATCAACAAGTTTTAGTTTACCGTATACCTTATTGTATTTTACGATGTCCGACACATGATGTGCCGTGACATTCCCGATAAGCTCCACTATGTCCGGCCTTGTCATTATGTTTGTCGGCACCGCCTTTTTGTACAAAAGGGCTATCTCAAGATTTTTCTTGTAGATAACCGACGGTGAAAGCACCTGTATACCGGTAATCTCCTTTTCGAGATCATTCACTCCGGTATCCACCTCGTTTTCCACGTTGTTTATTACGTCAACCGATGGGGTCGGGGTTGTTGGTACCGTCCTCGGCTGACCAGGTGGCCCCGGCGGTACGGTGCCAGGAACTCCGCTATCAAGCTTTCTCTTCACTTCATCAAGATCCCTCTTCATCTGGTCGAAGATCGCCTGCACACCGCCGGCGGCAATGTCCACATTGCCGAGCTTTTCCTGCAGATTACTCAGCCTTACGACGATATCGTCTATTTTCGGACCCTGAGTATCCGATGCGGTTTTTACCAACCCGACATCACCCTCAATTCTATCCAGTTGTGTTTTGAGATTGCCTTCTGCCGTTGCTATTCTTGCCACAGTATCCCTGAATGACTGCGGGATATTTTCTATGATCACTTTCCAGTCATCCAGCTGTTTCTTTAACTCAGCTATTTTCGTTCTGGATTCATCTCCGTCCTCCTTCACCTTTTTGACCACCTCATCGATAACGGCCTTCTGTAATTCGGTGATCTTCTTCGACAGTTCCTCATTTTTCAACCCTTCCGCTATCGTCTTGATCGCCGCGATCTCTATGTTTACCTTTTTCACCTCCTCATTATTTTGCAGATCAAGCGCCTTGATCTTCTTTTGCAAGCTCCTCACACCCCCCCTGACATACCTTTTTACCGAATTCCTGGCTTCACGAACCGCTTTTTTTACATCGTCCGCAAAATTGAGAGGCAGTGTGATCTTTGATGTTTTTTCGATCTCCTCCAAGAGTTTCTTTATCTCTTTTTTTGTTTCCGCAATCTCGGTTGCCGCTTCCTGAATCTTTGTATTACTTTCCCCGATCTTTGTTTCGGCCGATCCCATTTTCTGCACTCCTTCTTCAACACTTTTTTTCAATGCCTCAATATCGCCAAGCTTTGTCAGCACCTCATTCACCTTCTTTAAAACTTCAGCGGCATCTTTGAAATCCGCCATCACCTTCTTTATGTCTGCATCGCCCTTAAATACTTCGAGAGTTTTGCTAACAATCTTGTTTATTTCCGTATCCGGGATTGTAAGTTCCTTATCTTTGAGTGTTTCGATGGCTGTTTTCAATTTCGTTACTTCATTCTTCAGGTCACCGACACCTTTATTCAGCGCATCCACATCCGCCTTTTTTGCAAGATCGGTTAAGGCACTCGTGACAGAATCGGTTATTTTCTTGAGTTCCGCTTCTGTTAATCCTTCTCCAAGAAGTGTTTTGATTTCTTGTATGGATACATCTATCTCTCCCACCTTCTTCAAAACTTCAGCAGCATCTTTGAAATCCGCCATCACCTTCTTTATGTCTGCATCGCCCTTAAATACTTCGAGAGTTTTGCTAACAATCTTGTTTATTTCCGTATCCGGGATTGTAAGTTCCTTATCTCTTGAGTGTTTCGATGGCTGTTTTCAATTTCGTTACTTCATTCTTCAGGTCACCGACACCTTTATTCAGCGCATCCACATCCGCCTTTTTTGCAAGATCGGTTAAGGCACTCGTGACAGAATCGGTTATTTTCTTGAGTTCCGCTTCTGTTAATCCTTCTCCAAGAAGTGTTTTGATTTCTTGTATGGATACATCTATCTCTCCCACCTTCTTCAAAACTTCAGCAGCATCTTTGAAATTCTTTATGATCTCTTTTATATCAGCATCCTCTTTCAGTTTTCCGATGGTTGCGTCAACCACCTTCTGAATTTCTGCTTCTGGTATTTTCAGCTCCTTATTTTTGAATTCGTTGACGGCGCTGGTAAGCGCCTCGATCTTTTTTGGTAATTCTTTAAGCTCCTCTGGTATCTCTCCGTCTTTTTTTAAGCCCTTCAAACAGTTCATAACGGCCACGGTAACGGCCCCCGTTATGGTAGCAATCGCAGCGGAACTCAGCTCCTTTTCACCTTCGAGCTTCTGAAGAGCTTCTTTGATTTGAGTAGCGAGTTCTTTGTTTGTCTTTTCGAGTTTTGCTATGGACTCATGTATTTCTTTCACCTTCCCCAACATTTCGGTAGCACTCTTAAAATCTTCCATCAGCTTCTTTATGTCTGCGTCACCCTTGAATGCTTCGAGAGTTTTGCTAACAATTTTGTTTATTTCCGCTTCCGGGATTGTAAGTGCTTTGCTTGTGAGTGCTTCGATAGCTCGTGTCAGCTCGTCAATTTTCCCTGGCAGTTGTTTTACTTCCTCCGGCACTTTTTCTCCTTCGGGAAGATTCTTAAAACCAGCTAAAACAGCCGCGGTGATTGCCAAGAGTGCTGCCTGACTTAAGCCCTTTTCCTCTCCTAGCCTAGCTAAAGCCTGAGCAATCTGATCCGCCAGTTCCATGTCCGCATTCCCGAGTAATGTTAGTGCCTGCCTTATTTCCTCGAGCTGATTTTCGATACCGCTTGTGTCGATTTTTTCAGTCTTTGGCTTCTTTTCCGGCGTAGGCTTAATAAACGGTTTTGGTGTTATTTCGACCTTCTCTGCGCCCGTTGCCTCTGTCATCGGCGTGATTTTTTCCAGTTTTACCTCAAAGCGCCCGCCCTTTTTCTGCCTGAAAACCAGCTGCATGTCTTTCGGAATTCTTTTTTTCTTTTCTTCAATACCACGCTCGTGTTCGCGGGTAATTACGATCTGACTTGTGCCAGTAACATCTTTGATTTCGGTTGAAGCGAGCTTTTCGCGAATTATACGAGTAAGCCACTGCTTATAATCACCTTCCTTGCTTACAAAGCGCATTTTCTTTTTGCTTCCGAAATCCACCTCGCCCCCCCCAATGGTGTCTTCGAGATTTTTAATTATTCCCAGTTTCTTTTGTACTATCGATGCTTCAGTGGCCATAACCTCGTTCCCCACAATCTCAGCGAGTGCACTTCTGTGATCCTTGATCACATCTTTCACCTCTTCGATCAGCTTCTTCTCGAGTTCTCTTACCCCCTCTTTATCACCTCCTTCCGCGCTCATTTTGTCGGCTAAAAGCTGACGGGTGAGACGAACAATGATTTTTAGTTGATCTTCCGGAGTATTCGCGTTCTCAACATAGCCCTTGAGTTCTTCCGGCTTGTAAAATGATTGCGTATTGTTTTTGTTTTCCTCATTGTCGAAAACCAACCGCCTTGTAAGCGGTTTTTCGACGGAGCGGTCGAGGAAATAGTGATACATTGAACGAGGAATATATCGTACTATTGTACCAGAATTTCCGGGTTTTTTCAATCAGGAATGACTGGAAAACAGCGATACCTGTCCTCCATATTTTTAAATTCAGAGACGTCCACATGGGGCGTCTCTACGGGGTACGACAAAAAATATATGGAGCCTCATGTCCAAATATGCTCCGCGACGAGAAAGACGCGATAAAATCGCGTCTACAATTTCTGCAGTTCAAGTCCCAGGCGGTAGAGCGGCAGGCCGACGACGTTGAAGAAGTCGCCTTCGATTTTGGAGACAAAGAGCGAGGCTCTGCCCTGGATGGCATAGCCGGCAGCTTTGTCAAAAGGCTCGCCGGTTCGCACGTAGTCATCTATCTCCTTCGGAGTGATTTTTCGGAAGGTTACCTTGGTATTCTCGTGAAAGGTAATGATCTTTTCACCCTTTTTGATGGCAACTCCGGTGATGACCGTGTGCGTTTTTCCTGAAAGGGCTTTCAGCATTTTCTTGGCTTCCGCTTCGTCACGCGGCTTGGTGAGCAGCTTGTTTTTGATGACACCTACGGTATCCGCTCCTATGAATACGTCCGTTCCGCGGACAAAATTGATTTTTCTTTCGGCGTCGATGGCCTTTTCTTTTGCAATTCTTTCCACATACTTTTCGATTTTCTCTTTTTTTTCTATGGCTTCATTCACCGTCGGCATGATCGACTTGAATTCGAATCCTGCATTTTTGAGGAGTTCCCTCCTCCGAAGTGATGATGACGCAAGTATAAGCATGGGTACATTTGTCAAGTTGTGGCAGATTTTACAAAATTTTGGTCGTGATTTCAACTCAATTTTCATGTTTCCCTTGTGCTTATTCGTTTTTTTGGCATAATGAAGCCACTTTGCGGATTGGTTTATGGCGCTTGCATTGTTAGTATTTTTGTTTTCTTGTATATTTTCCCATGAAAGAACAGCTGCGATTCGAGGTCGGTGAGGGTCATGGTGGTGAGAGGATAGATGTTTTTCTCACGGAAGCGAGTGAATTTTCGAGAAGCTATTTCCGAAAACTCATCAAAGACAACTGCGTTTCCGTTAACGGTAAGCGGGTAAAAAAACCTTCGCATCCCGTGAAAAGCTTTGACGAAGTGGTTATTACCATTCCTGATGCCGGACCGATGACGCTTGAGGCTGAAAATGTTCCGCTCCATATCTATCTTGAGGATGAATATTTGATTGTTGTGGAGAAGCCCGCTCATATGGTGACACATCCGACACTAACGCGGAAAACAGGAACGCTGGTGAATGCCCTTTTGGCTCATTTCCATGGCGGCTTGAGCGATAGCGGCGGAACGCTTCGTCCGGGGATAGTCCACAGGCTCGATGAGAACACCTCGGGCATCATCATTGTTGCCAAGACGAATATTGCTCATGCGAAACTTGCCGACCTTTTCCGTGAGAGAAAGGTCCATAAAACATACACGGCACTGGTTACCGGAAAACTCACGCCTTTGAAGGGAAGTATTGAGGCTCCCATTATGCGAAGTTCCGATACCACCCGCATGATGGTTTCCGGCAACAAGAGAGCGCGTCCGGCGCTTACGCACTATGAGGTTACCGAATATCCGGCAAATGCCTACACCCTTGCGCAGGTGAACATTGTAACGGGAAGAACCCACCAGATCCGCGTACACTTTCTTGCCATCAACCACCCCGTGGTTGGAGACAAGAAGTACGGTTACCCGAAAACGAACGAAGAGTTTTCTGAACGCTTCGGACTTGATCGGCAATTCCTGCACGCGAGCAAACTTTCGTTCACTCATCCGTTTACCGGAGAAAAACTGCAATTTGAAAGCCCTCTGCCACCTGAATTGCAAAAGGTTCTTGAGGGACTTAAGTAGACTCACGTTACTCGCGGAGTTTATACGTTTTCACGTCGTATCCGCCATCAACGTTTTCGCGCACGAGTGCGTAGTATTTATTAGGAATTTTGTATTCGAGCACACTTGTGGCGAGCGGATTTTTCGTGCCGTCATCCACGGTAATCACATATCCGTACTCTTTGAGCGGACTTTCGGTACGCGCGATGGTGCCGTCAATGGAAACAACGTACTGTTCGGAAATATCACCACGAGTCTGTTGCTGCACCGTAAGTTTTACATCGGTGCCAACCTCATCTTCAACCGCGTTGACGGCGCGGTTCAGCATTTCAAGTTCGCTAAACGGGCCTACAAGCTGCACCTTGGCCCCTTTGGTTATGGAAGCAAGATCTAAGGTTGTCGGCGCAAAATAACCGGCGACAAACGCCACCGTCACAACCACAAATCCCACGATATATGAAAGTGCCGGTCCGTTTTTCATACGCAATTACAATTATTCGAATATTTTTCTTCCGAGTCGGACGAGTGTACTCCCCTCCTCCACGGCAATTTCGAAATCATCACTCATTCCCATGGAAAGTTCCTTGAGACCATGCTCTTTTCCCATTTCCCGTAAACTTCCGAATGTTTTCCGAAGTTCATCTTCGGATGCGTCGAGCTTTGCGAGGCACAGGAGCCCGCGTATTTCCAGATGCTTCAAATTCCGGATCTCCGCAATTGCCTCTTTAAGTTCCGTAGGTTTAAAGCCGTATTTTTGAACCTCACCCGTAACATTCACTTCGAGAAAGATCGACATTTTTTTTTGTATTTTTTCACATTCGGCATCTATCACTTTTGCGAGCTTTATGGAGTCCACTGATTCAATGGCGTTCACCATACGACACACCTCGCGAGCTTTATTCGTCTGCAGGTGGCCCACAAAATGAAGCTCAATTTTATTCCGCAGTCTTCGCAGGTCCGGTGAGCTCCATTTAGTCTTCAGTTCCTGCTCACGGTTTTCGCCAAACAGCTTTTCACCCGCCTCTATACATCGCACAATTCTTTCGATCGGCTGGTTTTTGCAGGCTATCAAAAGCCTTGCTCCGCCGATCTTTCCGCGGATTCGCTTGAGCCTGCTACGCACTATGGGATCAAAGGAGAGGTTCATGCTCTGCGTTTTACTGTTACCGAACCCTAGTTAACACCTTTTGCATCATGGAAATCAAGAAGGTTTGTGATTGTAAAATCGTTTTTTACCGCTACTATGTACTGGCTCAATTATTTCGTATGTATCCAGTTATCGCCATTGTCGGAAGGCCTAACACAGGCAAATCCACGCTTTTCAATTTCCTTACGGAGGAAAGAAAGGCGATTACAGCCCGTGAGGCCGGAACCACACGTGACAGAATTTACGGCAAGGCCGTCATCCGAAGCAGTAATACTCCGGATGCCGAGCATATGACCTGCACCGTTGTCGACACCGGCGGTATTGAGATTATGAAAACAGGAATTATCGAGGACAAAATGCGTGAACAGGCGGAGACCGCCATCCGGGAGGCTGATATTATCCTCTTTCTTGTCGACAGCCGTGAGGAGATCACCGCACAGGATCACGAGGCGGCAATCATTATACGAAAAAGCGGAAAAAAGATTTTGCTTGTTGCCGGCAAATCCGACAGCGGACTTTCGGATGTCACCGATTTCATCTCTCTTGGTTTTGGTATTCCTATTTCCGTTTCTGTTTTTCAAAAGACCGGTATTCGAGAACTGCACAATGCCATATTTGAATCTTGCACCGCACTCGGATTTTCGTCCGATGTACCCGAGGTCACTACGGAAACGGAGACCGATATGGTCAAAGTGGCATTTGTCGGACGCCCGAATGTCGGCAAATCTTCACTTCTGAATGCGTATTTTGATGATGAAAAAGTTATTGTTTCCGAAATCCCCGGCACCACGCGAGATGCCGCGGATTATGAGCTTAACTACAAAGATGCGAAGTTTTTCCTTATCGATACCGCCGGTATCCGAAGAAGGGGCGCCATTGAAACCGGCATTGAAAAATTCTCCGTTGCACGATCTTTGCAGGCCTTGGACCGTGCGGATGTTGCGGTACTTCTTTTGGATGCCCGTGAGGGCATAACCAGGCAGGATATGCACGTTGCGGATTATATACTCAAGCGCAAGGTTGGCCTTATTATTGCTGTTAACAAAATAGATCTCGTTAAGAGTGAAGAAAATTACCAAAATGAATGGAGAAGCAAACTTAAATATCAGTTTGATTTCACACCGTGGGCGGCAGTGGTTTTTATTTCCGCCAAGGATAAAAAAAATATTGAAATAATTCTGGATCTTGCGATCGATATCAAAAAAGAGAGAGGCAGAAGAATCCCCACGCGTGAACTCAACCTCTTTTTGCAGGATTGCATGATGAAACATCAACCCACGGGCTCTTCCGTCGGTATTCCGAAAGCCCTGTATTTCACACAGGTTGACACCAACCCGCCACATTTTGTGCTCTTTGTGAATAAGGAGGAGCGATTCCATTTTTCGTACTACCGATTTCTCGAAAATCAGCTTCGCGAGAGATACGGTTTTCTTGGAACGCCTATCCGTTTGGAGCTTAAGGGCAAGGAGGCAAGAAGACGGTCGAGGAAGAAGTATGAGAAGGAGGAGTCGTAAAGGCTGATCTGCGATGAATTGCGATAAAAAAATCTGTTTTAAAAACCATGGAACTGTCCGAATAGTTCCTCTCCCTTTCTCTCCTTACTTTTTTGGCGGCAAAAAAGTAACAAAAAACCGTCGACTACAAAAAACCATGGAAAGTACGACGGTGAAATTTCTATTCGAACCCAAACTTGCCCCGCTATGCGGGTCTTCGGACATGGTTTCTCACACGAAATTTCACCTGTACTTTTTACCATTGTTTTTTGACGTCGATTTTTTCATCACAATACAGATTTTGGCATAAGGCTCAGCGCCCGCTTCGACCGGAGCTTGCATATGCCCTTGAAGCCCTTTTGATCTTGGTATAGACTGCTTCCATCATTTACATTTTATGAAAACATATCAACGATCCGTCCTCGATCATGGGCTCCGGGTCATCACTTCACCTCTCAATACTGAGTCGGTTACCGTTCTGGTACTTGTTGTCGCCGGTTCCAGGCATGAGTCTCGTGATATTAACGGCATATCGCACTTTTTGGAGCATATGTTCTTTAAGGGTGCGAAGAAATACAAGGATGCCAGAGAGGTTTCGGAGGCTATCGATTCCATCGGCGGCGTTTGCAACGCCTTCACCGGCAAAGAGTATGCCGGTTATTTCATAAAGGTCGCGGCTGAACAGATGGACACCGCTTTTGATGTGCTTTCCGACATGATGCTGAATGCAACGTTCGTTCCGCATGAGATAGATAAGGAGCGCGGGGTAATTTTGGAGGAGTACAACATGTATCAGGACACTCCCATGTATCAGATCGGCTGGGATTTTGAGCGATTGGTGTTTGGGGATCAGCCCATCGGCTGGGATGAGGTTGGTACCAAGGAGTTCATCCGTTCCGCAACACAGGCGCAGTTTCAGGAATACAAGAACGCTTTGTACACGCCCGACAATGTGGTTATTTCCGTTTCCGGAAAGGTAAAACACGACGATGCCGTGGAAATGGCGAAAAAATATTTCCGATTTCCCAAGTCATCAAAAACCAGACACTGGACCCCGTTTGATCAGACATCCAAGAAGGATCGCCTCATTATGCAGGATAAAAAGACTGAGCAGGGACATATTGTAGTCGGCTTCCCCGGATACCATTCCACACACGATGATTACTATCCGGAAAAGGTCCTTTCGGTCCTTTTGGGCGGCAACATGAGCTCCCGAATGTTCATGAATATCCGAGAAGCGAAGGGGCTTTGCTACTACGTTCATACCACAACGGACGACTACACCGACTGCGGCATTATTTCCACCCGCGCCGGAGTGGATCTTAAACGAACCGAGGATGCTATTTCCGCCATCATTGAAGAATATAAAAAGGTTGCGCAGGAACCTGTAAGCAAAAAGGAACTCGACAAGGCCAAGCAGTACGTGAAAGGAAAACTCATCCTGAGCATGGAAGACACCGAAGAGGTTTCTCATCTTCTCGGTAAAGGAGAACTTCTGAAGGAAGGAGTGAAGACGCTTTCGGAAATCTGCGCGGAGATCGATAAGGTTACGGAAAACGATATATACCGCGTGGCGAAGGATCTCTTCCGCGAAGATACGCTCCGACTGGCGGCTATAGGTCCTTTCGGGGAACGAAGAAAGGCTTTCGAGGAGAGACTGCACTTCTAGTTTTGATTATTCTGACGGTGCGTCCGACTGGATTTTTGTTGCGGATTTCAGTATACAACTGGTGCACTATTCGATAATTTTTCACACTATGGAACGAACACTCGTGCTTATCAAGCCGGATGCAATGCAAAGAGGACTCATTGGTAAAATCGTTGAACGATTTGAGAGAAAGGGTTTAAAACTCATCGGTTGTAAGATGATGGCTTTGAGTGATGCGGTTTTGAAGGAACATTATGCCCATATCGCCAGTAAACCGTTCTTTGGGGGTATTGCCCGCTTTATGGCTTCAACACCGGTAATAGCCCTCTGCTGGGAAGGACTGGACGTCGTAGAAACGGTACGCAAGCTTTGCGGTATCACCAAAGCGCGCGAGGCGGAGGCCGGGAGCATCCGCGGAGACTTTGCCATGTCCATTCAGTGCAACGTAGTGCACGCATCGGATTCCAAGGAGACGGCAAAGACTGAAGTCGCGAGATTTTTCCGTAAAGAGGAACTCTTCCCTTACGACAAATCCGAGTACATCCATGTGTACAGCGATGACGAGAGGGCGATCTAGTTTTACGCACTAGAATTTGAGATTCTTGTACTCCTTCTCCAGAAGTTCGGGAACCTGTTTGAGTTTCTGAACGGTATTTTTGTACGTCTCATTATTTTCCGTTCTGCTTTTCTTTGCTTCTTCGGTGAGAGGTACCAGCCTGGGCGCTCCATCGTATGTTCTTACCTCAAAATCTGGGGCAACAACGGAGTTGATGGTTCGTATGATGATTTGAAGAATTACCCTCATTGCTTTCTCTTTTTCTTCTTCCGGAGCGTACATTTCAGCGACCTTTTCCGCGTTAAGCGTCCATTTTTTATCCTCCGGTATGCCCGCTTCCCGGAGAGCCACAATGAGCGGTGTATCCAAAAGAGCTACCTGCAATCCCTCTGTTTCTTCAATAGCCTTTTTCCACCAATTCAACATTTTATACTGATAGGATTCTATGAATGAAACAAGCTGGCCACCCCTTTCGCCCACGCCACCATTATGCAGGTGTACGATAAGATCGGCCTCCTCTGGGCCAAATCGGTATGTCTTATGCGTGTCCCATTTTCCACTAATTTCAACATTTCTCGCGTTTTCCAGACCCGTTTTTTTGAGCTGTAAAAACAGCTTTCCCGGGCCGCTCTCTTCCCATGCCTGCTCCTCCCTTTCGTTTCTGTTTTTTTCTGAATTGTAATTATTGTCTATATTCATAGTTTTGTTGGATTAGTATTCCGCGTGTCTTCATTCAGAGCAAAGCTTGTATCCACCGTCTCTCCATTCTCGTCTTCGACCATTATCTCTATTTTTTCTCCAGAGAAAGACAGGCTTCTGTAGGCTTCGCGGGCTCTCCATATCTGATACTCCCCCACGCCTATCTTCGCCACACCCCCCGAACCTTCTTCTTCTATTGCCACGGTTTCATTCAGTTTCTTGTACATTTTTTTAATCACCTGAATAATGAGTTTCTTTCCCCTCAGCTGGACGCTCTTTATGGCTTCGCACCCGCCAAAGTGCCTGAGATCATAACTGCTATTGTGGGGTATAGTCTCGGCAATTTTCTTTGTCATCATTACCGTTTTTTGCGAATAACTCCTGTTTTCGAGATGTAACGCGATGATGTTGTTTTTGAATTTATCATAAAAATCGTTCAACAGCCTTTGAATTTCCTCTTTTCTCTCCTGCTCGCTTAATGTCTTCTCTCCGGGCTTTACCTTTTTTTCATAGTCACTGCTACAGAGTATTTGTATTTTTGTTTTCAGCTCTTCTGCCCGTTCCTCTTTTGTTTTCGTATCAGCTCCCAAAACCTGCAGCATTGTGTTTTTCGAACGTATCGGCACAAGATCCTGCTCTCCTCCACTCACCATCCCTTTTTGCGATTCCTGACCCACCTTTCCTGTAATTTTTGTTTGCATTCGCTGTATCTGTTTTACCTCTCCTCCTATTTCTTCAAAATCTCGCTCATCCAGACCCTCTATGAGACTTGTAAGATACGAACGTTGTTTTTCGTTTCTCTGCACATCCTCTCTGGAAAACGCCTCATTCAGCAACTCTTTTATTGCCATTTTTCTTGTCCGCACAGTTTCCTGATAAGGATTCGCGCTACACATGAAACGCACGTGCACGAAAATATCGTCCGGTGACATTTCTTCTATATTTTTCTGCTTTAAAATCGCCGCACTTTCCACTGAGAATGCGTTAAGCCACACTTTTAATAGATCTATTGCTTCGCTCCTAATTTCGTCAAATGTGGCTTTTTGCAGCGATTTCGATTTCTTAATTCCCTCAATACGCTGTATCTGTTCTCCAACGTTACCTTCGCCGAGATCGTGATACACCTTTCGAAAAATCGGATTTCGTTGCAGTTCCGACAATCGGTTTACCTGCATATCCATATTATCGGCCACGCGGATAATTCCTCTTAAGGGATTCTTGAGAATATCTATTTCTGCGTATTCTATTCCCAGTATTTTGTCCTTCGCTTTTTTAAGATCGACGCTTCGCCCTTTAAACGGCTCATCCGCCTGCTCTACCGAATAATTCTCTTTCAAAATATTTTTCAGTTCTTCCAGCTTTGTTGTCTTTATTGTTTTAACAGCAAATCCTTTGTACTGCAGAGTCTCCAGTACCGTCTTAACATCGTTGATATCTCCCACGAGATATTCTCCTGCGTTGGTTATGATTTTTGCCGGATAATTATCCACCTCCACCTTGTCGGCGGAGTGATACAGCACGGATTCCAATATCTCTTTTATCACCTGTTTCGGATTTGTGGCGCTTCTTAAAATTCCTTCAAAGGATTCCTGCACATTTTTTCCCATGAGTACCTCCGCCCCCTGCATGGCATGGGCCGCTTTTTTCAGCCCGAGAACTTCCGTTTCCGGGTAACCGAAGTCGTGAAAGAGGGCCACGTTTTCCAGAATGAATTTGGCAAGTCCTTCTGAAACACCATATTTCTCCATTGTCGCCGCAATAATATTCGGATTATTCTCACAAATACTCCTCGTGTAATCCATTACGTTGAGGGTGTGATCGAATCCATGGGAAACATATTGCTCAGGGTTATCAAGATGCTGATCAAAAGCCAGCCGGATAACTTCCGACATATGTTTTTCTGCTGCGTCCGAAAGTCCCTGTTCACCGAGACTTTCATACATAACCGCCAATCTTCCTATCGGTGTTTCCTTTCTTCCTCCGACTCCTTTATCCTGCCTCTCAAAAAAATCTTTTATGGACAGGATTCTTTCTTCCGACTTCTTATTGTGCTGAATTTTTTCCTCGCATATCGTATTAAGAGCATTTTGCATAAACCGCATTCTTTCCAGAATCCTCCGGAATCTGTCGACTTGCTGATTCTGTTCGGGAGTACCTTTTGCGTTTTCCAATCGCTCCAAAATTGCCTGCGCTTTACCGGATATTTGTGACCACTGTACTTCCTCCGGTCTTTTCAGAGCCTGAGCCGCCTCCTGAATGGCACCATCTGTTTCCTCAATTTTCAGATCTTTCGCGATGGCGGCTACCGCATCATCTCAAAGAAGAGACTTCCAGTAATTCCCGGATGCTATCAATATCTTTCTGCAGATCCTTATCCGCCGTCTTTCTTGTATCCTCCAAGACCTCTTCCAGATTCTCATGAATACTTTCAACATCCACATCTGTTTCCACAGGTGTTTCTTCGACTTCCCTTTCCTGAGTTGACGCTCTATTTTCCGTTTCCCTAAAAACGAGTCGAGAAGACGCTTCTTTTTTTAAGAAATGAAGGTATTCCGTGAACATCATTTTTCTTTTTGTTTTTATCGCTGCATTATACCACTTTTTCTGACTTTTTTCTACTTTTCATGATGTCGATTAGAGTTCGATCATGCTAAGATAGCGCAGGTAATAGCAGAGTGATACATGGATGATTTTTCTCCCAATCAGCAATCGCAGGAACCGGACAATGGCCGGATTATTCCTGACGATCTCGATATAACGCCGGCAAAGCGATCGAGAGCCGGAGTTTTTCTGCTCTTTTTTGTTGCGTTCCTGCTCGCGGGCGGACTTGGATACACGGGATATCTTCTTGTGAAAAAAAATGTGCAGCATAATGAACCGAATCTTGTTGTTCCGGCGGTTGAAACGCCGGCCATTTCCCTCTCGGATTTGGACACCGAGAGTAAATTGCAAAATCCCGTTGATCCGTATAAGGATCTGGAAAATACCGCCGATATCATTGTGGAAAATGCCGATTTTGGTGACGCGCCGGAGGAAACATCGGTTATGGGGCAGGTGGACTATGAGCTCTTTGGGTCATTCCCTTCGGTGCTTGATGAAACTATCGCCGGATCCATCCGCCATTTGGAAAACGATCGCTCGTTTTTCCTTGGCATGAGAAAATATGGTGATTCCGTTTCGCTGGAGGGAGATGCTGAGAGTGTGAATTTAGACGAGTATGATGACGGGGTGATATTCCCCATGCTCGCTCCGTGCGAGAAGAGCTCTTTCCAGGTGGAGATAAGCATTCCGAAGGATCTGCAGCCTCCGTATTACCTGAACGCGCTCGCGGACTGGGATAAAAACGGCACATGGAGCGGTTCGACCTCATGTAATGTTAACGGCGAATCTTTTGCGGTTCCGGAATGGTTTATACAAAACCTTTCTCTGGATGAATTCTATGGTGTCCTCCCGGGAGATTCCCGAAGGCTTATTCTCCCCGATACGCTGATCGGGCCCAAAGGAGGAAAGGTGTGGTTCCGCTTCACGCTCACCAATGAACAGGTACCGGTACCGGATGAAAGCTTAGGATGGAACGGAACCGGATACTTCCTGCGCGGTGAAACGGAGGATTACCTTACTCCGGTGTTTGGCGAGGAGAAAAGCTCCGAGCCTGCACCCCTGGAGACTACGGAGACCAATATGAACGAAGGTATTGATTCAAGTCTTCTTCCCAACTTTCAGGAGGTTCTTTCGGAACCCATTTTTTCCGACGTCCCAGCCGACCACTGGGCCGGTGAGTTCATTCGTTTTGTTTCTTCGGAAGGGTACATGAAGGGATTTGATGATAAGACATTTAAGCCGGAGGGCGCGGTTTCCCGCGCCGAACTTGTCACCATCGCTTTGCGCCTGCGCGGAGCGGATGTCCGGGGCGAAGCGCC
Organism: uncultured bacterium; assembly: GCA_963775025.1. Lineage (GTDB taxonomy): Bacteria > Patescibacteriota > Gracilibacteria > JAUYGZ01 > DAOVYC01 > CAVZHD01. The sequence continues at coordinate 89,432 of CAVZHD010000001.1, read as the reverse complement.
GGACACCGACGATGACGGACTTTTGGATTTGGAGGAGCTCGCGCTTCAGACGGATCCGAAAAACTGGGACACCGATGGTGACCGCTACAACGATTATCGCGAGATTATGAACCGCTTAGATCCGAATGTGAAAAACGGCAAGCTCGCTTCGGTACCGATTCCTCTGGATACCATCTACGGCAGACACGCCCTTCGCGCAAATGTTGTAAAAGCGCTGCTGATGGGATTCATAAGCCAGAAATCTTTTGAGGTGAAAAACCGATTTTATCCCGATCAGACGGCAACCATTGAATTTACCCTGAACGTGCTCTTTCGCGCAACGGGCAGGGAGGTCGGAGTCGAGGGTGTTCTAAAAACGGCTCAGGATCTCGGACTTTTGAAGGACGCTTCACAAACGGATCCCGCGGCTTCCGTAACCCGGGCGCAGGTTGCCAAGTTCGTTTCCGTCCTGCTTCAAACACGGTAAACGTTCTTCTCGGTAACCACCATGTCCACCTTCTGATCGAACTCGGTCATGGGGATATTTTTTTCGATCTGTAATTCAAATGCTATGCCGATTTTTGGTGCGCGTATTTTACTTAAGAACCGATCATAAAATCCCATCCCCCGCCCCAAACGCTTCCCTTCTTTTGAGAATGCGAGTCCCGGTACCAGCACACAGTCAATTATTGGAAGCAGCACCCTGTCCGCTTCCGAAGGCTCGTCAACATTCCAGCGATTTTTTACGATGGCATCCCAACCTTTGAATCTCACCGGAATAAACGTATCTCCGGCCCACTTGGGAACACTAAACTCCTTTTCGTGACTCCACATGTTGATGAATGCACGGGTATCAACTTCTCCCGGCAGGGAAAGAAATACGCAGGGATATTTTGACCGATACCACTCCTGTATCTCTCCCAGTTTCGCGTGAATAGCCTTGCTCCACGCAAGAATATCAGAAGACTTACACTCCTTCAGCTTTCGAGTCATTGTGGCGCGAAGCGCTTTTTTCTGTTCGTCTGTATGCATTTATGGCCCTCCAAATAATTCACTCACATCATTTGCACTCAATGCACTCTTCTCCTTGAGAGCGAGTTTCAGCTCGACACCATCTCCAAAAACTTTTCGCACTCCTTCGTAGAGTGACTGCGCATTCTCGATTTTTTCGAGCTTACTTTTCTCAAAATCGGAATTCACACGGATGGTGACGTTTTTTTTGTCCTGCGTCATAATGGAGCCCTTGAGAATCGCGCGCACTGAGGATTCATTTATCGTTGCGATAATTGCGGAAAGCGTTTTATTTTCCGCATTCTTTCCTTCCGGTTCCTTGACCACCTCTTTTTTCGGAGGTTCGACGCTTTTTATTTCCACTTTCTTTTCGGGCTCCTTAACCGGAGCCTTCTCTGCAGTCACGGTATTTTTGCAGGCACGAATTATTGCCATCTCCAGTGGAAGCTGACTTATAACCGCGTCCTTTAAGCCATAGCTTGCCTCAAGAAAAATGTCTATGAGACGTATTACGCCCTCCGCTTCGGCACGCAGATCCCTCTCTACGGCAAAGAGCATCTCTTCACGGAGGAAGAGAAGAACTTCGTTTAAAAATTGTGAGAGGTCCACCCCTTCCGCGAGCAGATCACTTATGTACGATAATGCTTCGGTAACCCTGTCTCCGCGCACGGCATCCACAAACTGTCCCACGAAATTCGCGCTCGCCATACCGAGTATCTGCTTTACTCCGGCCATGGTGACCTCATCATTCAGCGTTACCTGCTCCAGGAGACTTAAGGCGTCTCGCAGGCTTCCCTTTGCGTTGTAGGAGATGATCTTCAGGGCATCATCTTCAGCTTTCAGATTTTCTTTGGCGGAAACTTTTTTCAAAAGTTCCATCGTATGCTCGGGGGCGATTCTGTGAAAATCGAACCGCTGACATCGGGAGATAATAGTGTCGAGAATTTTATGAGGCTCCGTGGTCGCCAGAATGAAATGCGTGTTCTCCGGCGGTTCTTCGAGAGTTTTAAGAAGCGCGTTAAATGCCGGTTTTGAAAGCATGTGCACCTCATCGATGATGTACACCTTTCTCTTCGCCTGCGTGGGAGCGAACTGAGCTTTTTCGATCAGGTCGCGGACATTATCCACGCCCGTGTGGCTTGCCGCATCCATTTCAATAAGATCCGTAAGGGCCTCATCAAGCGCCGCTTTGCAGGTCGTACATTTATTGCAAGGTTCTCCGTCATCCGGCTTTTCACAGTTGATGGCGCGCGCAAGTATGCGCGCCGCTGAAGTTTTTCCGGTACCGCGAGGGCCCGAAAAGAGATACGCATGTGAAATTTTCCCCTGACGAACCGCGTTCTTGAGAATATCGCGGATATGATCCTGCGCCATGAGATCCGAAAAAAGCATCGGTCGATACTTTCTGTACAAAGCCAGTGTCGTCATTGGATGTGTAAACAAAAGGACGGAGGTATTGTACTTTGAAACGGGAGTTTTTTGAAACGGAAAGAATTACCTTCTTTGACGGAAAGTATTCCGTATATTCTTTGCTTCCTGGCTTCCGGGAGAGAGATCCAGGGCTCTGTCCGCAAAGATGATAGCCTTGTCGAGTTCGAGCGACGGATTGTCAGGCCTCTGCGAAAGAAGCGCTTCGGAGAGCGCGACGTACTTTTGTGAAAGCCACTTTTTGTCGTACTCAATAGGATCCCCTTTGAATATACTCGCGGCACGGTTTACCAGAATATCGATTGCCAGTAACGGATTTTCCACCTGACGGTACGAGTTTTTTCCGTACGCCATATATACATGATTTTTTCTGTAGACTCGCTGTATTCCCTCCTCATCTTCCAATACGACCGGGCTTACCAGAAACCCGACCTGGAGAGGAAGCCCGTCCTTGGCCGCAAGCAAAAGTTCTATGAGTTTAACGTAGGTTTCGCGCGAAAGCGCGTCCTTTTCCAAAACCGCTTCGTATCTGTTTTTCGCCTTGTAGAAGCTCTGAAGATCGCCGTTCTTTCTGTAATCTCTGTCATACTTTTTAGCCTCTTTCAGGAGGCTTTTTACGGTTGCTTTGATTTCCGCCATCTCTTCGCTTCGTATGTTCTTTGTCACTTCATTTTCCGCGGCAAAAGTCTGCGCCGTGTTGAGGAACGCAAGAAGCGTGACAGCGATTATGCAGAGAAGTTTTTTCATCCTTTTCTTGAGTATGGGAATGCTGATTCTATATACTTTATGCTATTTTGTCAAGATACCGCTGCGGTAATTCAAGAATCGTGGAATATGAAAAGAGCCCAGTACAACTGGGCTCTCGGGTTTGTTCTCTGAAGCTAGTTTTTGATCTCTTCCGGTGGGAGATACTTCACCTCTCCTCTTAAGTACATGATGTACCAGAGGATCTCCCTGTAGACCTTCATGAGCGTGTAGTAATCGCCGTAGGGCCCGGGTATCTGCCAATCCCTCATATGGGTCTTCTTGAGAGGTTCCTCGAGGTTTTCGAGAACCTTCAGAAGCGCCAGTATGAACTCCGGATCTTTCTCCAACTCCTTTCCCTTACTCCGATCAATGGCGCACAGAGGAGCCACTATCCCTGCTTCCAGATCCCTCGTATCACTGAATAAGGGTAATAATGGGTTTATTACACTCACGAAGTGATGGATCATTACCTCGGGACGCTTCACCTGCTGCTCGAAGTTTTTCGTCTCGCTCGGAATCCACCCGGAGCTTGTCAGGTCCGGCTGTTTCGGAATGAGTACTATGATCTCGGACTCTTTCGGAGCAATAATCGCGTAGGCCAATAATGCTGAAACCAGAAGCTGTCCCCCGACTATCACGTACACCCATTTCATCATTCCACTCATGTCACTCTCTCCAAAAAAAGGGACTCTTTCGGTTGATGCTTCAGAGAACTGATTCACTGTGGGAAACGAGTGGGTGATACCCCTGTTTTCCCCGAGCAAATCAGCTCTCTGCACAAATTGTCAATGTGCATAATGAAGCCCAGTTTTACATACTTATAGGTTTTTGTCAAGTATTTTCCGCTCTGAACTTGGTCATGTTTTGACGCATGATAATGCGTCTTTTTGCTAGCGGTAATTCAGGAATTTCAGTGGGCGCGAGATCTCGCGTCTCTACGGAAAAACCTCCCTACGGAAATTCAGAAGGCATGTTGAACAGATTGCCCGTCTCCTGTAGAATAGCGGTGCTTTTGTAAACCAGATGGAACAGAACAATATAGCCAACATGACGGATCAGGAGATTTGGAATTCACTCAATGTCGATAGTGTGATGACGGAAGATGGTGAATTTGAGTCGCTGTGCGATGAGGCCGAGAGAATGATCGGAGAGATCACGTCACAGCAGCGCAGGGAGGCGGAAGAGCTTTTAAGAAACCTGCAGAAGCATGATATTGCGTAAATGACGGGGCGCGCTTTCCCTTGGTTTTTTTGTCGTGTTCCTGTAACCTCTCTCCACTTCAATGTCGGTATGGTATCGGCCATATGGGCGTATTGAAGTCTATGGTTCTTTTACAGCAAAGGAGATACAGGGAAAATGTTTTTTGATCGTGACTCCCCGGATGGCCTACATCGGGGCAGTGCTACGGCGATTCTTGAGGAAACAGTGACTACCGAAGAGGTGGCTCAATGTTGCTATCGGGAACGTCCGTGGTACTCAGTTTCTTTTCTCTGGAGCACTCTTATCGTTTCAGTTTCGCCGCACGCTGAAACTGAGCCTGAACATTCTGAAGCAGGGTTAGTAGAGCTCATGCTTGGTACGAATCTTTCGGAAGTATCCTTACGTGTCGCTGGAGTCGGATATGACCGGACGATTTCCTGGCCAACCCTCTGCTCCCAAACGGATGAATCGAAGGCTGTACGAATGATTGCCGGAAAGCGCATCGTGACACTTCTGCGGCTTGCCTATCACTGGCAAAGAGCCAGTTGGTTCAAGCCCGTAGCTGTGGAAGCTTTGTGCCTCTTCCTTCAGAAGCTCCGCTAATCTCTCTTTTCTGCGGCATTCCGACCGGACATCGCTTTTTTTAACAGAGAAAGAGATGTCCTCCTTTCCTGCCGATTACGAAAGTAATCGGCTTTTTTTCATAATTCCTTCATAACTCGGTTGCTTTGCACACGGAGTATCTGGGTATAGTACCTTCTTAAAAATACCCGTATGCTCGCACGACTTTTTTCGCTCGCGCCCATAGGCCTCGATGCCGCCAAGATTGATGTGGAAGTTTCCATCAATCCGGGACTTCCGAAATTTCTTATTGTTGGACTTGGTGATACCGCGGTGCAGGAAGCCCGCGAGCGCGTGCGAAGCGCCATCCGCGCGAGCGGATTTCTTTTTCCCAGAACACGCGTTATCGCTAATCTTGCGCCGGCTGATTTAAAAAAAGCCGGCCCGAGTTTTGATCTTCCGATGGCTCTTGGCGTACTTGCCGCGTACCAGGAACAGGTGGTTTTGAAAGATTTTTCCCGCTCGGTTTCCATAGGCGAGCTGGCACTCGACGGAAAGTTACGGCCCGTTTCCGGCGTACTTCCTTTGATATCACAGGCAAAAGCCATGGGTTTTGACCGCGCTTTTGTTCCCACGGAAAACGGGAAGGAGGCGGCGCTCGTGGAAGGAATTTCCATTTATCCCATCTCCCACCTTAAGGAGATAGTTTCTTTTCTTCAGGGGGAAACAGAGATGTCTCCCCTCCCTCACTCGGCGGATTTTTGCCAAACTTCACGGAAGTTTGATGTGGATATGGGACATATCCAGGGGCAGCCGTTCGCCAAACGCGCCCTTGAGATTTCGGCTGCGGGGAGCCACAACGTGCTCATGAACGGCAGCCCGGGTTCCGGTAAAACCCTCATGGCCAGAGCGCTCAAGTCCATCTTGCCGAATATGACTTTCGAAGAGTCGCTCGCGGTAACAAAAATCTACTCGCTCGCGGGACTTCTGCCAGCCGCCACTCCGCTCATTACGGAACGGCCGTTTCGCATCGTCCACCATACCGCCTCTTCCGTCTCTTTGGTTGGCGGCGGCAAGATCCCGGGTCCGGGCGAGATTTCTCTCGCCCACAAGGGTGTTTTGTTTTTGGACGAGGTTGCCGAGTTTCCGTCGAACGTTCTGGAGGTTCTCCGCCAGCCGATGGAGGATGGCACCATAAGGATCAGTCGTGCTTCGGGAACACTTTCGTTCCCTTCGCAATTCACGCTCATTGCCGCCATGAACCCCTGCCCCTGCGGATACCGCGGTGTCCGCGGAGCCGCAACCGAGTGCTCCTGCTCTTCTTTGCAGATCAGAAAGTACCGGAAGAAAATTTCCGGTCCGCTGCTGGATCGCGTGGATCTGTATTGCTCCGTTTCTCCGGTAAGTTTTTCGCAGTTGCGCGCATTTGAGGGGAATGAAGGTTCCGCCGCTGTACGCGCGCGGGTGGAGAGCGCGCGGGCTCTCCAGCGCGAAAAACTTTCGCGCTTCGGTCTTTCGCAAAACAGTGAGCTCCCTCCAAAAATCATCAATGAAATTTTTCATCCTGATGCCGCCACCCTGAAACTTCTGGAAGATGCGGTCTCCGCTTTTCATCTTTCGGCCCGAAGTTATTACCGGGTTATCAAAGTTGCCTTCACCATCGCTGATATCGAAAACGCTTCGGGCGTTGCCGAAAGGCACGTCGCCGAGGCGCTGCAGTACCGAAACCGGACGGAGATGGATTAGCCGAAAATGAGTCTTAAGATATCCTTATACGTGATGGCCGCTATCAGGATCATCAGGAAAATGAAGCCGATACTGTGAATGACTGCCTCCCATTTGGCATTCGCTCTTTTTCCCCGGAAAAATTCAAAAACGATGAAGAGGAATCTTCCGCCATCGAGCGCGGGGAATGGAAGAATATTGATGGTCGCGAGCGAAACGGATATGAGCGCCATGAATTTCATGAGAGCCGTAAGCCCCTGCTGAGAAACATTGTGCGTCATTTGCGCGATACCTATGGGTCCTGCGATGTTATCCGAGAGATGAAATTTGCTTATGAGCCCCTTGATAACGTCACCTAACATTACCACTGTTGTCCATGAAAGCCGTCCTGCTTCTTTTACCGACTCCACAAAAGCTTCGTGCACGGGAAGCTTGATTTTCTTTATCTCTTTTATCAGGGGAACGCTTGCGATATCTATTCCTATTCTCCCCTCATCCGGAATCACCGCCTCCAAAAGGAACTCTTTTTTATCACGCATGAGGTGATACTGAAGTTTCTTTTTTTTAAAATTCTGTGTGATGGCCACCACCTCTTCACCGGAGGAAACTTTTTCGCCGTTTACCGTGAGAATGACGTCGCCTGCAAGGAAGCCGGTTTTTTCGGCAACGCTTTCCTTGAGCACGTTTTGAATAAGCACCCCGTCTTCCGACACAATGTTTCCGAGTGCGACATGCCTGTCAAAATCTTCGTGACTTAGAATGAATGGTTCTGAACCGATCGTAAAAACAGTGGTAAGAAGGAGTACTCCCAAAAGAAAGTTCATGAATACTCCTGCACAGATAACCACTGTTCTCTGCCATTTTGTTTTCCCTATGAAGCTGTTTTTTTCCGCTGTGAGTTTCGGATCGACACTGTCTTCACCATACATTTTCACGAAACCACCGAACGGTATCCAGTTGAGCGAAAACAGTGTCCCCTTTTTGTCGCGAAAAAGTTTTAACGCTCTGGGGGGAAAGCCCAAGCCAAACTCTTCCACGCGTATTCCCACTTTTCTGGCGGCCAGAAAATGACCCGCCTCATGCACCAAGACGATGATCGTAAAGATCACAATGAAAACGATGATGGTGAACAGAATTTGCATGGCTTTAGACTTTCATAATTTCAGCCTCTTTTTTGTCCGTAATTTCCTCAACCTTTTTATTAAACTCATCGACCTTCTTTTGCAATATCTCTTCGTATGTGAAATATTCATCTTCACTGATTCTCTTTCCGTCCTTCATGGCCTTGATGGCATCATGAGCCTTCTGCCTTGCGTGACGGATGGATACGCGGCAATCCTCACCCTTTTGCCCGACGAGTTTTACCAGCTCCTTTCTTCGCTCCTCGGTTGTCGGAGGAATATTCAGACGCACGACAATACCATCATTCATAGGGTTCAGATTGAGATTCGACGTTTTGATCGCCTTCTCGATGGCTCCCAGTACGCTTCGGTCCCACGGTTGGATTTGAATGGTCTGCGGATCGGGAACGGAAACGTTCGCGACCGCCTTGAGCGCCTGCATGGTTCCGTATGCTTCCACGCGAAGATCATGCACCAGCGCCGCGTTCGCGCGGCCTATCTGAAGTGCGGAAAGGTCGCCCTCAAGATGGCTTAATGCTTCCTGCATCTCTTTTACGGACTGATCAATGTTACTCTGTGGCATAAGAAAAAAATTAAGAACGTAATGAAGATTTAGCGAATGAGTGTCCCCTTTATCTTCCCGCTCAGGACACCCAGGATATTATTTTTTTTGTGATCGAATTTGAAAACGAGTATCGGCATTTTTCCATCCCTGCAAAGAGCCACCGCGCTTCCGTCCATAACCTTAAGATCTTTCTCCAGGACCTCGTCGAACTTGAGCGTTCGGTACAGTGTCGCTTTCGGATCCTTTTTGGGATCCGCGGAATACACACCGTCGACATTCGTCGCCTTGAGAATCACATTGCACTCAAGTTCAAGCGCGCGGAGAGCCGCAGCCGAATCCGTTGTGAAGAACGGATTACCCGTGCCGCCCGCGCAGATAACCACCCTCCCCTTCTCCAAATGGCGGATGGCCCTTCTTGCGATATATGGCTCCGCAACCTGCGGAACGTCGATTGCCGACGTTACCCTTGAGGGTACACCGAGTTTTTCAATGGCGGACATGAGAGCCACGGAGTTCATAATGGTGGCAAGCATACCCATGTTGTCGGACGCGATTCGGTTAATGCCGGAATCTTTGGTATCGCGATATCGCCAGATGTTGCCGGCTCCGATCACTATAACCACCTCGTAACCCTTTTTGTGAACCTCCACTACCTGTTTCGCAAGTCCCGTAAGAACGGAAAAATCTATTCCGTGGTTAAGACCGCCCAGGAGCGTCTCCCCGGAAAGCTTCAGGAGAAGCCTTTTTTTACGTTTCTTGTTTGTAACCATAATACGAGTTTTTTAGTCCTCCACAGTGTAGAGCAAGAGGGCGGAAAAACAAAATCGAGTATTCAAAATTCGAGAGGTTTTCCGTAGAGGTTTTCCTAGAGACGCCCCGGCGGGGCGTCTCTACGGAAAAACCGCGATACTCTCGGAACCGCAGAGATACACATGGGAAATCCATCGGAGAATTTCCGTAGGGGCGCGAGATCTCGCGCCCACTTGCGCCAGAACCGCTCAACCGGGGTAATTCGTGAATTACCTCTGCGGGTGTATATGATGTCCTTTTGTTTTGTTATACCGTTTTTTTGTTTTGTCATACCGGACCCGATCCGGTATCCAGTGGGAACGCTAGTATTTCTGTATTCCTGGTGGATCCTGGATCAAGTCCAGGATGACAAAAAAAGGGTGGTCTAGGATGATAAACACAGTTGCATAAACACACACGGAAAATCCATAGAATTTCCGTAGGGGCATGCCATGGCATGCCCCCCTCCGGCAGACGCGATTCACGAATCGCGCCAGAACCGTAACGACAATTCACGAATTGCCTTTACTAGAAAAAAACCCTTCGTCTTGCCAAAAATGACTCGATAGCTCTCAAGAAGTGTTTCTCCCTAGCCACTCCTCTTGAGCATTCAAAAGTACATTTCCAGCAAGACGAAAGGTTCTTGCTCTTATGTTATTTCAAGTAGTTTCCTGACCGCCATCTTGTGTGCCAGAAGCTTCTGAAAAACTTACTTTAGTTTATCAGGAGTTTCTGGCACAGATGCAAGTGATCATAAGCCATGATTGACAGAGCGTGCGTACAAGACGTTAGCCACTGTCGGACTTCAAGGTAACTTGACATATTTCAAGGAACGGTCAGGACATGCATACTAGCACTTGTTTTCATTTCTGTCAAATGGTTTCTTGAGACCCTTGCAGATGCGGCTTTCTCGGCTCTCTTTACCTTGACATTTTATGTTTTCGTGTACTACTATTCCCCACCTTACTCTGCTCCTTGAAATACCGGAGCAGCGAAGGAGCGCTCAGCGAAAAAAAATTTTTTTTCTGGGCGCTCTCTCGCTGTAGTCAAAAAGTTTTTAAACAAATAAAAAAAGAAAGAAAATAGGAGGATACTGACATGAAGAGTTTCAAGGAACTCAAAAAGATGGACGTCTTTAAAAAGCTCCTGGATGATCCAGGGGATACAAAGAATGTCCTTGCCGCCAAAATGGCCTGGCAGAAATTGGTCATGAATGAAGAACTCCCTGTAGAGCTTAAGAAAACACAATTCACTCAAGGGTTTCATTCAGGACCTTCTCAAGATTGATGTCTCTTTCGGCCTGGAAATGCTGAAACAGGAACAGGAACGGGAACAGGAAAAGCAGGAACAGGAAAAAGCTGCTCGCTGAACAGCAGGCTCAGGAACAGGAAGAAGATCAGGAAGAAGAGTCTAGAACACCGGCGACCATGTCTCTTTCCGAAGGCTCAGAACATTGTTCCAGGAAGAAGTTCAGCAACATTAAGGAAATGAAACTTCCTGATGAACTGAAAAACAAAAGACTGCTGACGAAGATCCTCAGAGGCAGCTGAAGGCTTGAAGTTGCAGACCTGAGGAAAAGAAGCAGCAGGTTCATGATGCCGCAATGCAGGAAATTTCTGACCTCAAAAAAAAGCTCTTTACGACTGAAGGAAAAATTTCTGCTCTTGAAGAAGAAAATGCTGAACTTAAATTACAAGTCGCCTTTGTCGGTGATCTGCAAGCACAACTTGCCAAGGTTAAAGAAAAACCTGATGTTGAAAAGACACAGGAGATTGATCAGATGAAGGTTACCAAGGCTATATGTGCTCATCAGGATGAACTGGCAGCAGAAACTCCAGAAAAAAAGATCTGAATTAATGGTAGCTATGGAGAATTTGGAAAATGCAGATTTCAACAATAAGGGCTGGTTCTTCAGGTTTCGGTTCACGAAAAAACCATTGAGGACCTGAAAAAGGAAATCGCCACCCTAAGAAAAGATGCTCCAGATAGGCAACGGAGGTTCTCATCGAGGTTTCAAAAAAGACAAGGAAGAGCTTGTAAAACAGCTCTTGGAAGCCAATGAGAAACTTGGTAGTAAAGAAAAAGAACTTTTGACAGCCAGCAAGAAGGTTTCAGACCAGGAAAACGAACTGAAGGAACTTCAGGCTGAACTGGAAGAAACTCATGAAAAGCTGGAAGAAGTAAGGGCTCTTGCCGGATCTACTCAGGCACAAACCCAACGTCTTGAAAAGGAAGCTGGTGATGTTAAGGCACTTAAGACCAATCTTTTTAAGGCAAAGAAGCTTATTGAAAAGCAGGAAGTGGATATTGCTGCTTTGAAGAGCGAAATTGATATCCTGAAAAATGATGCTCCAAATGCCGGCAAAATCAAAATGCTGGAAGATGAGCTTGAGAAAGAGACAAAAAAGAAAGATCTTTTGCAGAAAAAAGTTGATACGGCTGCAATCCAGTCGGGTAGCCATGTTGAAATGCTCAAGGAAAAAGATGAAGAAATCAGAATTCTTGAGGCTACTATTGAAAAGCTCAGGGGAGAAAAAGAAAAATTCGACACCAATGTCGGATACATCAAAGAAGGTCACGAAAAAACCCTGAAGCATGTGAAATCGGATGCCAAATTGCAGGCTGACAAGATTGCAAAAGAAAATGTCACGCTCCAGAAAAAGGTCAATAAAGCTCCCATCCTGGGAAAATTTGCCCTCATCCCACCTCTCTTTGTTCTCTTTTTCCCATTTACTCCAAAAGAAAGGTTGGACCGGATGGAGATTGCTTGTTCACTGGCCCATTGCTCTTGCTCTGAACATTGCTTGCTGGGTTTTGGTTACTTACGGCGGACTTAATGTCACCAGTCACTTCATCGCACCTGCTGAACCAGGGTCAAAGATGTTACTGACCAGGCCTTTGGTGAAATTGAAAAACAGGCAAAAAATGCTGGTATTTATTACAGCATTAATAGCGGTGCTGTTAATGCCGACCCGGGTGACAGAATTTCCAAAGCACTTGGGGAAAAGGACAGAGAATTTGAAGAACAGCTGAAGCTGTACATTTTGAAAACGGATATTGATTCCAAGTATGTTTTACAAACAGAGTTGGAAAAATATGTCCTGAAAACAAAAGCTGAAGCTGATCTGAAACAGGCACTTGCTGACAATGACGCAAGCTGGACCGAAAAGCTCAAGCTCTATGTTTTGATAACTGAGGCTGATGCCAAGTTGGAAAAACAGAAGGGCGCCTTTGACAGCCAAAGGGCTTCATTCAAGAGGCAGTTCGATGAGCAGAAAAAAGCTGCAGAAGATGCTGCTCTTGCCAACAAGTCACTGACCGAAAAGGCTGGTAAACTTGAGACAGAGGCGGTTGCTCTGAAGCAACAAATTGAAGCTCAAAAGAAAGCAGGCACCGATCCGGGCAAGGATTACATTCTCAAAACAGAACTTGCCAAATACGTCCTCAAGACTGATGTTAACTCCAAGTATGTCCTAAAGACAGAATTGGAGAAGTACATTCTCAAGACGGAGCTTGCTAATTACATCCTAAAAACCGAAGCTGAGGAAAATCTCAGACTCCAGATCCTTAAAAGAGATGGAGAGTGGCAAAAAGCACTCGACACCGTAAATGGCGATCTTAAAGCTGAGAAGACAAAGTTTCCGTTCTTGTTAATGAAAAAGCGGTACTCAAACAGACCGCAGATCTCGTTCCGGGGCTACAACAGGCCCTTGTAGGCTAAAAGTTTACGACCTGCAATTGATGAAATTAAAATCATCCTTATGGATGAACAGGGTTTCATTAGTTGCCCGACTGATAAACCGGATGGCTGCTATGAACTGGTATGTAAATAGCTTTCGCTGCAAACGAGTTGCTACTCAGTTCCCAAAAAGCCAGTTACAGAAAACGGGACTAATAGTTATTCACTATTCCGGAGCTAGTCTGATACGAGACTACAAAGGTACAAAATACTATCTCGCTGGTGAAAGCCGAAACACCACCTCAAAAAAAATAGGCAGACTACAGTAGAAGCCTTGGCTCCTCTCGAATCTTCAAGAGGGCTTTTTCCTGTAAAAAATAATTTATATACATAAAAAAAGGGTCATTCTCATTGCTGAGAATAAGACCCTTAGGTGCGTCCCTGCTGCTATTGCCTCACCTTGACCACGACCTCCTGTTCGTAGTACTTGTCCAGTAAAAGTACACCTTGCACGCCTGACTTGATTTCCAGCCCACCAGTGTCGAGAGTATGAGTCTCCTTTGTATCGGTCGTGATGACCGTCTCGACATCCGAATCGTCCAGTTCGAACCACTGATAGGTAGGGATCACTCCATTTGGGAGGTTGGCCACCTTTGCCGTCAGAGTGTGACTTCCGTCGGCGTTCTTGACGTCCTCGATGGTAACACACGGGTTCGGCCGGCTTGGCGGAAGTTGCTGGCTTGGCCGGAAGTAGCGAGCGGCCGGAATGGCCTTTTTTGGTTCGGCCTTTTTAGGTTGCCGGCCGTCTTGGGTGCCTTGCCGGAGCAGCGGGCTTCAGAGTGGTGACCTTGAGGGTGTACCGCTACGTCCAAGACATCCAGCCCTTCCCTGAACAGATAGAGATAGGCCAAGGTCTTTTCGATAACCTTGCTGACTTCAACGACCCTAAATGCCGCATCCGAGAACGCGACCCGCGCAACCAGCTCAGCCCCTTCCTCGCCCTCAACGTGCACTTCGAATACGTAGCATTCGCCCTTTTAGGACAATCTTGGCGCCCTTGATGTCCTTCATGACGTTGATGGGGACATCCTTTCCTGTTCCAGCGTGACCACGGGGCTGTCCCACGTTTCGATCAGGATTCGGGACTTGTGCAGGACGGTGCCCTTTCGATACCCTTTTGCAGCCGACGAAGCTGACAGCAGAGCCATGACAACGAAGGAGAACGAAGTATAAACCTTTTTCATTTCTTCCTCCTGCCACTTTTCGAGTGGCAAAAAACTTTGTTTAAAAAACTTTACTGACACAGAGGAGTGGCAAAATATATTTACCACTCTTGCGTGCCAGTAAAGTTCCCCTTTATAAAAAAGGGGTAGAGTTATAAGCAGCAGAGAGAGCAGAAAAGGGGCTTACAAAAGATGGGTACGGATACCCAAGTTTGTGGCATAGTGATGCCTACAGGCCCACTTTCTGCTCCCTCTTGCAATCGATAGATTTCAAAGAACAAGTTACGCATTATACATAAATCCCCTGTTTTGTCAAATACTTTGTTTTTTGAGCCTTTTTTTGAGGGGTGAAAATACCACAGAACTTTTTTTTCGCAAAGTCCCCCGTATCCACAAAACGGGTCACTTGACATTGCACCGTAAAATGTGTTGACATTTTTTTAATTCCGTGTTAATCTCCCTGACTCGAAATAAGGCCTGTTTTATGCCTATTTCGACTGGTTTATCGCTTTAGCTCGCCCTCGGGCGGGATGAAAGCGACGTCCATTGAAAGCTTGCTTGTTTATATGAATGACGGATCCGTCCCCGACGCAAACCCCTTGCTTCCGGGACCGGTCCGTCATTGTCTGACGGAAAAACGTTCGAAAGAAAAGTAAAAATATAGTAAGTAGGAGGATTTAACATGAAAAGCTTTTCTATCTCTCTCCCTTTTGGTGACGATGGTCTTGCCTCTCGGTCTTCCTCGGCTGCGATGGTATGAATACCAGCAGCGAATCTCAGCCCAACCAGTCTACAGCATCGTTTTGCAGGTCTCCGGCAGGACTACAGGTCACTGACACGGACATGCTCTACGTCAGCTGCGGTGGAACTACGGTCACAATCCCTTCCAGTAACGCCGCTTACGGCGGAACCTCTGACGAGCTGGCCGACAGTGGGACCATCGTTGAAGTTACGTCAGTGGGTAGCAATACTTACAGCAACGGCAACAGTTTCACCATTCACTCCAACGACCAGGTTCTGGTGACCATCGACGGGTATGCCTACCAGGTATCTGGCAGTCGGTCGTCCCAGATGGGCGCTTCAATGGGGAACTTGCTTTGCGTAACCGGACGTGGGGAGATGAATACTACCCAATCTCTCGCTCCATTACATGGGTGCCAACGATGTCCTGGAAGTGTTGGTCTGGGGTCTGACCGGATGGAAGCAGGGAACTGCAACCATTTCTGGAAGCTCCATTACCGCCCTCAACAACAACGGAACTCGACCACTGGTGGAGACGCTAGTCAGCATGACCGTCAATGCCGGGGACTGTTGGTGACGTCTGGGTCACCTGTGGCCAAGGTCTACTGCCGCTCAAATTCACATCTGGGTCGCCTCGGATACAATGCCGGCCAGGGATTCTACCGGTAATCTCGTTAGGTTGGTTGCTTCCTATAGCAACGGCAGCTGCGATCATCGGATTCGCTGCACCAACCTGCTACACCGGAACCAGTATCCAGGTCACAATCACCGGAACGGTGTTTGGCACACTGACCACCTGGATCGGATTGGACAGCTTCAGGATA
Source organism: uncultured bacterium (assembly GCA_963775025.1). Lineage (GTDB taxonomy): Bacteria > Patescibacteriota > Gracilibacteria > JAUYGZ01 > DAOVYC01 > CAVZHD01. The sequence continues at coordinate 73,839 of CAVZHD010000001.1, read as the reverse complement.
TGGCGTCGAATACCTCGGGGAACCCAGTGGCGCAGGCCAGTGCTACACCATCACGATCGGGGCTGGGCGTGGACACTACGCCCATTGTCGTCACCGCCATACTGTAAACAACAAGCAAGCAAACTTTTTCACCCCCTGACTGAAAGGATCAGGGGGTGTTTGCTATGGGCGGGAAAAGTAGAGACGCGATTAATCGCGTCTCTACGTAGAGGCATGCCATGGCATGTGTCTCTGCGGTTCTGACACAAGAGGCGCGAGATCTCGCGCCCTACGGAAATCCGATGGATTTCCAATTCGCGTCGTTACTGGATATATAATGTAGCCCATCCGCACAGTTTCCCCATCCTCATGCAAATGGGGATCAGAACTAGAGGCTCCACATATTTTTTGTCATATCCGTAGAGACGTAACATGTTACGTCTCTATGTTAAAAAATGTGGAGGACGGCCGCATGGGCATGCCATGGCATGCCTCTACGGAAATTCTAAAAATTTCCCCATGTGTGTCTCTGCGGTTCTGGCACAAGAGGGCGCGAGATCTCGCGCCGCTACGGAAATCCGATGGATTTCCAATTCGTGTCGTTACTGGATATGTAATGTAGCCCATTCCGCACAGTTTCCCCCATCCTCATGCAAATGGGGATCCAGAACTAGAGGCTCCACATATTTTTTGTCATATCCGTAGAGACGTAACATGTTACGTCTCTATGTTAAAAAATGTGGAGGACGGCCGCATGGGCATGCCATGGCATGCCTCTACGGAAATTCTAAAAATTTCCCCATGTGTGCCTCCGCAATTCGCACACAAGAAAAACCCCCACCGCTTTCGCAGGTGAGGGTGTAAGGGTGAAATTTATCGGTGCAATAGGGGTTCGCCACTCCCTAGAATGTTAATTGGATTCCGGCGAATAATTGAAAGGAATCCAGGCGGAGAGCGGGCTGGCGCTGACCGAATGAGTTTTTCTCATCCGGATACCAACCATAGCTCCAGGTATGCCGTCCGCCCAGAGTAAAGCCGATCCAGCCGAGTAAGTTGGCTTTGAAACCGACTTCGGCTTCGACAACATTTCTCATGAAGTCAATGTTATCGAACCTCCATTCTTCGTTCCACAGCCAGTTTCCCCTGGCATAGACTCCCAGTTCTCCGTTCCTTCCAGCCCAGAACATGCTGCCTACTTCGAGACCAAGTTCTGTGCCTGCCCAGGCACTGATGTTGAAATAGCGGTTGGCGCTAAACCTGAAGCCTGCGATAGCATGGAGGGGAACCTTGGGTGAATATTCAAAGCCCAGAGTTTCTCCAGCCGAGCTGAGCGAAGAGGTTGAACCGGAGTTCCGGGAAGGGCCTGAATGCGAACTCGCCGGCGACCACCGTGTAATGTGGTCTGAACCCAATTGCTCCAAATCCGGCAATTCATGGCCCAGATAGGTTGCCCATCCGCGTTCCATGTCCTGAAGAGATGTTGCGACCGAACAGGAATGCAGCGACCCCGAACCTTCCGTTGCCGAACTCGAAGCGGAACAGACCTTCGCTGAGAGAATGATTCGTGCTCGATGTCTTCGCTGTCGATGTTTACGCCGCCCTCGAGATCGTATTGGCGAGTATACATCGCTTTGAAATCCATCGAAAGCCGAAGACCATCAGGAATCACGAACCGTCTGTCCATGCCCGTACTTGGCGCGATCCTTTTCCTTGGTTTGCTTGTGCCAGGAGGTCCTGGTTACTCGTCGGGCCTGATGTCAATCGTTGCGAGACTCCCCCGGGATGTCAGAGTCGGCTGTGGCGATCGTCTTCGACTTAGTGTCGGCGGCGTGCTTGACGGGTCGGGGTCTTGTCGGCAGGCTTTGCGGTATCAGCCGGTTTGGTGTCATCTGCAGGTTTCGGTCGTCGGTTGCAGTGTCCGGATTTTCGACCTTGGTCGTTCCAGAGGTTGCCGGAGTGCTGTCCTTCAGGTCGGGATTGTCTTCCCCGAAAACCTGAGTCGAGAATGAGAAACAGAAAATGATGCAGAAAAAAAGCGTACCTTTTCATGTTAGTTCTCCTTATACTAATTGTTCTTGGGGCTGACTGCCCCTAACTAAACGTTAAGGAGCAGCCAGCAACGAGCTAACTGTCCCCAGAATGGCAGTTTCCTTGTACACAAGTGAAAACCGCCCTTGTGGGGACAGTCAGAAAAATTTTGCACCGATAAATCTCAAGGTTCGCCTTTCATCACTCAAAGTTGAGCGATGAAAAGAGTCCGGAAGTTTAACACATTTTGAATAAAAGTCAATATATTTTCTTTTACCTGTCAAGCCGCACGGTTCGTATTTGATTGACATGCCTGGTCTCTTGTTTTAAATTTTCCCACTCATGGATTTGACCCTGTTTTAAGCCGATATCTTTTTTCTATGATTTTCTTTATAAAACATATTGACACGTTGTCAATATTGTGATAACTTCCTCCACCTTAGTATTTTAATTTATTTTCACATGAATACGCTGTTCTCTACCTTCGCTCGCAAGGTTGCGTCGATCGTTTCGGTCCTCGCATTACTCTGTGCGGCAACACTCTCATTCACGAGTGTGGTTGTTTTAGGCCAGGCCTCTCCTCCGACGGCAGTTATCACCGTTGAAACTGGGGCTCCATATAGTGTTAACGGTACGGTATTTTTAAATGGATATGCTTCCACCACAAGTACGGGTGCAGCATATAATAATGCTGGCAACCTCACATTCGCATGGCAGTTGACGAGACCAGCGGGAAGCACATCACTTCTTGCACCGACCGCTTCTTCAGATCGAGTTTCTTTTGTAGCCGACGTTGCCGGAACATTCACCGCTCAATTGGTTGTCACCGATACGCAACAACGCTTACAAGCGCGTGGTACAACAGTCATTTGTCGTCGCCGCTGTTGGCGGTGCCGGCTCGCCTACCGCTGTAATCACTATGGTTACATCCGCTCCGTATGTTCAGAATACAGCTATTACCGCGAATGCTTTAAGCTCACTCGATAGCACCAATACCGTTGGCGGAGCTATCAGCGATTACGCATGGAATTTAACAAGACCTGCCGGAAGCACTTCAGCTTTGAATAACCCGGCCGCTGCTACCGTCACTTTCAATCCTGACGTTGTTGGTACGTATACACTTGGATTGTGGTTGTCGCCGAAGGCGCGACTCGGAGCACAGCGGTCACACAGAATATTAATGTTGTTGCCGCCGCCGGTGGTGGCGGAGGTGTTCCTACCGCTGTAATCACTATGGTAACATCCGCTCCGTATGTTCAGAGTACTCTCGTTACCGCGAACGCATTAAGCTCTCGCGATAGCGCCAATACCGTTGGCGGACTTATCAGCGGTTACACATGGTCTTTGACAAGACCTGCCGGAAGCGCTTCAGCTTTGAATAACCCGGCTGCCGCTACGGTAAACTTTACTCCTGATCTTCTTGGCACCTACACGCTCGCCTTGTTTGTGAGCGAAGGCGCAACCGTAAGCCCATCGGTTACACAGAATATTACTGTTGTTGCCGGCGGTGGTGTTGGCTCACCGGTAGCGGTTATCACCGTTACCACAGCCGCTCCGTATGTTCAGAATACACCTATTGCCGCAAACGGCTTGAGCTCACGCGATAGCGTCGGCACCGTTGGCGGACTTCTTTCCGGTTATGCATGGTTTTTGACAAGACCTGCCGGAAGCTTTGCCGCTGTTGCCCCAACTGCCGCTTCTACATCTATCACATTCAACCCTGACGTTGTTGGTACCTATGTTCTTTCACTTGTTGTTGCGCAGGGCGTCACTTTAAGAGCGTACCGGTATCTCAGACATTCGTTGTTGCTGCCGCCGGTGGCGGTGGTGGCGGCGTGGTTGTCCCGGGTGTTCCATATGGAGCACAGGGTGGAGGCAAGTGTGAGAATCCTGCATACTGCAATATTCCTTGGAATGCTACCGATCATTTGGCCATCCGACATAAGGAAGGTGTTTCCGGAATCACTCTCGAAAAGAAGGTTCAGGGCAAGCGCTCTGATACCGCTGAGGGAGCATATTCTCTTGGAAAGGTTTCAACTGCGGATGTTGCTTATGAAATTGTCATCGGTAACCTTACCGGTTACAACATTGAGAGCATCTCTATAAAGGACGTATTTAAGAGCGGACAAGACGTAAAACTTTCTAACATCCGAAGCGTCAGTGGCGCCTCTTACGATCCTACAACCCGCATATTTACTGTAAATACGACCATTCAACAGGGTCAGACATACTCATTCAGCTATAACGCTACCCTTACCGCAAAAGTTGCTGACGCTACTGCCAACAATATGGCTGTCGTAGAGAGTGTTGTGTTCCCTGCCGGCGTATACGAGAAATCAAAGGATGCACGAGACGGCCTTTCTGATTCCGCTTATGTCGCATTTGGATCCGGTTCCGGAATGATGAGCTTTGGCACATCTCTTGTGAACACGTATATCCCGACCGAGATTACTGCTGACAAGACAGAGGTTATCGCCGGAGACGAAATCACCTACACCATTACTGTTCGCAACAATACCGATGATCTCCTTACCGGAGTAGTCGTAAGCGACAACTATGATGAGACACTCATTGCTGTAAGCAATGCAGGAAACGGAGATGATACCGGAACTGATATCAGCTTCGCTATCGGCACAATTGAACCGGGAGCTATGGTAGCTCTAAGCTACACAGCAACCGTTCGTGAGGATGCCGCTTATGCTGACACACTCCTTAGCAATAACACATTGGTGTACAGCGATCAGTACACAGACCAGGCTACCGCATCACTCGATGTTCACGTAGCTCCGAGATTCGCAGGCTTCCTTGCCGGAGCACACAGGACTCTACCTCAGACAGGTATCGCTATCGTCCTTCCTGCTCTGCTTGGCTCACTTGGTGTCGCATTCGCTACAAGAAAGAAGAAGAGCAACTAATACAGAATTGAATCGAAGCCCGCAAGAAATTGCGGGCTTCGCCTAAAAGAGAACTTTCGGGTACGAGATAACCCTGCCTTAGGCGGGGTTTTCTTTTGCAAAAAATTTTAGATTTTTGATGACTTTTATTGAAGGAGTGCAAAGGTTCTGATACTATTTGCTGGCTTTCATGGCGGGTGTAGCTCAGTTGGTTAGAGCGTCGGATTGTGGCTCCGAAGGTCGTGGGTTCGAACCCCATCACTCGCCCCATGAACTATTACTCGCTTTGCCATGAAGAATAAATCTCCATGGCTCGCTCGTAAAGTTCATGGCAAGCCGCAGATTCTTGATACTTCATGAGCCGTTCGTAAAGTTCATGGCAAGTCATAGATTCTTGATAGTTCATGGCATGAAGTGTAAACACAAAGTGTTTTCTACTTCATGGGGCTCGCTTTACTCGTAAAGTTCATGACCAGCTCAGAATTCATATTCCAGTTTCGTGGACATGTTCCGCATTTTTTAACTTCCCAAACACTATGACAGACGCACAGCAACAGAAGAGAACCATAGACATCCCGCCGACTATACAGGTCGGGCAGTATGCCCATGATGTGCTTCTTACGGTTACTCCCACGGACTTTGTTTTCACGTTCATACAGAATGAGCCTCTGGAGCCTGCCAAGGCTCATGCGGTAAGCCGGGTCATTGTGACCCCTTCCACCGCAAAGCGCATTAAGGATCTGCTCGAAAAACAGCTCAGCACGTTCGAAGAACGTATGCTGGATGTTCACAAGAAAAAGGAGTAGACGGAAAGTCTACAGCTTGTAGTCTATGATCCGATCCGTCATAGGCATGACGGTCGTGTCCCAAACGCGCGGGTTTTTGTCGAGCTGGGCCGAGTCCACCTCGGCCACAAATTCACCGCCACCATACAGCCTGTTTTTAATAAACTCGTAATGCTCCTTTAAAACACTGTTGGTTCCCGCTATGGTTCTGAGGGCTTCCGGCTGAGAGACAAATGCGTTGAAAACTTCGGCGAAGTTTTCGAAGGCGTCCGAAGCGCCGTAGCGTGACGGAAAGTTCAAGCCATCGGCATCCCCTCTTTTGGTCTTGTCATCGGCCCAGTTGTAGCTATAAAACTCCACGCTCGGATCGTCGGCCAAAAGCGCCACCTGACCGTCTTTGAAAACGGTTTCGGCAGAGCCCGACGTACCTTTCAGGTACGCGATGTCGGTAACGTGCCCGGCCTCGTGGACAAACACCTGAGTAAACTCTTCCGCACCTCCGCGCATGCTCGCGATATCTTTCACAAACATCACTCCCCCACCAGCCATACCCCTTCGCATATCCGGAGGATTGCCATACTGAATGATAATTTGTTCAAAGGCTGTAAGCGCATCCTCGGGAAGAGCCGCCAGAATCCTGGGAATCATAATGGCTTCATCCCTTCCGAGTTCCACGCGTTTTTTGTCTTTATCCTGCGAGATAATGGTGAGATGTGGATACTTCACCTGTGTGAGAACGATCCTTTTTTCGGGCGTGTAGCTTTCCGGTGCCAGCCGGATCTGCTCTGCAAGATCCTCTCTTTGTGCCGCCGCGGCCTCTACCTTTTGCACTTTAAACTGCCGTATGGCGTCACGGATCTCCTGATGGCGCGATACGCGCGCAACCTGAATATCCTCCCCCATTCTTTCGGAGAGAAATCCCCACCAGTTTTCCACCGCAAAATGAAACGTCTCTTTTCCCTCCTTGGTTCCGGAAAGAAAACCGAAGACAAACGCCGCAAATGCCAATATGACAATAAATCGTTTCTTCATAGAAACACTATAGCATTTTCCTCCGGGCGCACAAAAAAACGGTTACTTTTTCTCCGGCAGGGTTAGTGTTGATACATCACCCAAAATCTCCTTCACATCGGACGCGTTGACGAGAAATATGTTGTTTTTGTCGCTTCTTTTCGCGAAACGTCCGCTTTCCGTTTCCGATCCGAAGGAAAGAATAACCTCCTGCCCCTCCCCGAAAATGAGTTTCACCCGGGGCGCTTTTTCGTTGAATCCGGTCTCTTTCGGGTCTTTGCCGTCAGCAAATTCGATGGCAAACAGATCGGTAATGAGCTTTGCTCTGGCCGCCACCTTTTCCGCATCCTGATTTTCAAGATCCTTTACCGACCATGCTTCACCCTTTTCCAAAACCACCTCCTTTTTCCCGTCGGTAATGACTATGGTTTTTGCATCCCTCTCCGCTGCAGCAAAAATATCGCGCTTTCTCCACTCCACCCCGCTTCTTTCGATATTCGCCATCACCAGGCCGGTGATTTCATACACGTTGTTTTCGTCCGTTCTCCTGACATACCGGCTGCCGAGCTTGGAACCCGCTTTTCCGATAATAAATTCCGTGAGCGGTTTTCCGGATTCTCCGAGTACGGAAAACTTCAGGCCGAGCGTTTCGGTAACTTCGAAATTCGCGGCCTTTTCGGGGTTGCGCGAAATTACGGTTTCGCGCTTCATACCACTCATGGTTTCGTGCAACATTTCTATCAGACGCGCCTCCGCTTCGTATGGCGTCGGAAGCTCCGAGATCCATTGCCGGGCCTCTCCTTCGACTGCCTTTGTGAGGATCGCAATCTCCCCGCCTCTCTGTGTGATAACAATCTTCTCTATTTCTTCGAACGAGAATGCCGGAAGAAGCACCTCAGAACTTGCTTTCTCCTGCCTCTTTTCCAAGCTTAGGGGTCCAAAACTCAGCGCGAGCACGCCGAAACACACGAGAAGCACAACCGAAAGAGCGTATATCTTTTTCATGACAACAATTTACATTATTGAAGTTTATACACGATATTTTCTTCGGCTTCTGCGGGTGAGGTACACAGCCCCGCCTGCCGCCACGGCGGCCGGAGCCAGCCAGACGCCAAGCACCTTCATTACCATTTTCTGTGTTTCGGAAAGAGACCGTATGGGCATCTCCGCGAGCGACTTTGTACGGATACCCATGAGGTGCTCACCCAATGTCAGGTAATCGACCGCGTTCGCGAAAAATACAAAGTTTTGCGGGAATCTGCCTGCAAATTTGTCGCTCACAAAACTTGAATTTCCGACGACAAGTATCTTCGATTCTTCCGCCGCCTCGGCAATAAAATTCTCGCCTTCGGCAAGCTTCACGGGAAGCTTGTCCTCCGAGAAAACACTTTTGTATTTCCCCGTCGCGAGTACGATCATGGGAATTTTTCCGAGAGCTTCGGGGTTCGTGAAGAGAATGTTATTCGGATCGATATCGTAGGGAGCCTGTGTCTTCCAGCCTTCAAACGTTGTTGCCAACGTTTCTATGGTAAACGCGCTCTGCGCGTTTACGACAAGCGGACTTGACCACGGAAGTACGATGCTCTCGAGAGAAGAAACCATCGGATTTTCCTGCGAGAAATTTTCGCGTACCAGTTTCGGCCAGAACGCGTATGGCAAAATATACTGAATATTTCCTCTCGAGAAAGCGGCCGTATCGCTTACGCGATCCGCAACCATCGCTTTTTCGATGGAGATTCCCATAGCGGCAAGAATATCTTCAAGACCGCTTGCTTCGATTTCCCTTACTTCAAGACCGTTTCTAACCTCCAGCATATCCATAAGAAGTATGGCATTGCCTCCCTCTGCAAGATATTGATCCACCGCGAACTTCTGTTTTTCATCCATGTTCTCGGGACTGACAACCACCAGTGTGTCGATATCCGTGAAAAGATTTTTCCCTTCATCTGCGGCAGCCTCTCTGACGTTATATAAGGAAGACAGGGTCTCTGCCGCCTGAGTATAGGACGATTTACTATCATTAGATGCCTGCGTAAACACTGATCGTTCAGCGCTTTTCTGCGTAAAGCCGATGGTCTTCTGACTCACCTGTGAAAGCTTTGTGATGGCGGATGAGATGTCGTATTCAAGCATTGCGGCACTTTGCACGACAGGAATAACTTCCGACTTATCGCTGAAAGAAATCTGCATCCCGAGATATACATTTTTTACCTGAAAAGCATCTTTTTCCACAACGTTGAGCTGCACCTGCGGAATACCAAGCATCTGCATTTCCCTCTGGAATTCAGGAGTATCCGACGGAGCAATGGCTTCGATTTTCACGTTTCCTTTTCCAAAGGCCCGGTATTCGTCCAGAATATCGTTTACCTGCTGGGAAAAAACAATAAGGTGAGAAGGAAGGTCTTCCGAGAAATATGTCCGGATGGTAATCACATCGTCAAGGCTGCTGACGAGATTCTTCGTCCCTTCGCTCACGCTGTACCTCCCGTTTTTTGTGAGATCCATACGGGCAAAAAACATACTCCCCAGCACATTCACCGATGCGATGATGAGGATAATAAGCACAAGCAAAACCGTATTCTGATGCCGTTCTGTGTATTTGAGAAACTTCATAAAATATTATTTTCTGTTTGCCATGCTGTACATATTGAGACACAAAAACAGTGTCACCACTGAGAGGTAGTACAGAATATCCCTCGTGTCTAAAACGCCCCGCGCAATACTGGCGAAATGAACGTTGAGACTCATATATTTGATCGCCCCTCCGATACTTTGCGGCAATGATCCGATGATGGCGTCATGCCCGATCATGACGAGAATAAACGTGAGTGTTACCGCACCTATAAACGCAACAATCTGATTTGAGGTGAGACTCGAAATCCAGAGCCCGATACTTAAATATGCGGCCGAAAGAAGCAGTGTCCCGATATATGAAGCGATGATGATTCCGATATCCGCATTTCCGCTGATAATGACTATTATGGCGAGCGGAAGCGAGCATGCAAGCGCTATGCCTAAAAATGCGAGACTTGCCAGAAACTTACCAAGCACCACTTCGCTATCGCGAACCGGAAGCGTCATAAGGATTTCAATGGTCCCCTGCTTTTTCTCCTCCGCCCAGAGCCGCATGGTAACGGCAGGAATGATGAAAAGAAAAATCCACGGAAGCAGCGAGAAGAAGCTTCGCATGGAGGCCTCTCCCGCAACAAAATACCCCTGCATAAAGAGCCATGAGCTCACCGCAAGGAACGCAACGAGAAAGATGTACCCCAGCGGTGAATTGAAGTACATTTTCAGCTCTTTTTTGATGATGGCGATGCAGTGATTCATAGGTTATTTTTTACCTTCAATGGTTAAGCGCGCGAAAACCTCCTCGAGCGTAGCCTCTCTCTTTTCGATGGAAAGCAGTCCGAAATTGTGGCGCGAAAGCACCTGAATAATCTCCTTTCTCGGATCCATACCTTCTTCGAGCACGACGGTGACACCCACTATTTTTTCATCCCGTTTCTTGTCGAGTGAAACATCGACAATTCCCGGAATCTGCTTGAGGAGTGTCGGTATGCCGGTACCGATACCCTCCACGATAATTTCGATACTGCTTCTTGGAACAAAGGCTTCACGAAGCTCATGCTTCGTACCCGAGGCCACTGTTCTCCCTTTGTTGATGATAATGATTCTGTCGCAGGTTGCCTCCACTTCTGAAAGAATGTGCGTGGACAAAAGAATGGTTTTTTCTTTTTTAATCTCACGGATAAGATCGCGTATCTCGACTATCTGGTTTGGATCCAGGCCGGAGGTCGGCTCATCGAGAATAAGCACCGCGGGATCGTGAATGAGCGCGGCCGCAAGACCGACTCTCTGGCGAAATCCTTTACTGAGCTCCCCCATGTTCTGATGCTTTTTTTCACCTAAGCTGCATATTCCCATAACCCTGTTGATACTCGCACTCCTTTTTTCTTTTGCGATATCATGCATGGAAGCGATGTACTCCAGGTACTCCGCAATGGTCATCTCCGCGTACAAGGGGGCGCTTTCGGGAAGGTATCCTATCTTTCTTTTTATCTCCAAGATATTGCCATCGGTGGAGACCCCATTGATCACCGCATGGCCGGAAGTTGGAGGCATGTAGCATGTGAGAATTTTCATCATAGTTGTTTTTCCCGCCCCGTTTGGTCCAAGGAGGCCCACAATTTCCCCCTTCTTAATTTCGAAAGAGACCTTGTCGAGAGCGGCAAAATTCCCGTAATGCTTCGTTATGTTGTGGGTTGAGATCATCTTTTTTACCTTACAGCGTTACGAACGCGAAGAACAGTTTATAAATTTAACGTTTAAAATCAAATGTTTTTTCTAGACGCGCGGCAGTCGATATTTTTTGAATAATGAAAAGGAATAATCTTTTCTTCATCTATTTCTAGAGGGAAAAACAGTCCTTTGCCTTCAGATAATCTGTAAGATTCGGGGACGCGCCTGCCTTGAGCTCATTCACCCTTTCGGCACCAAGCTGCTGCGTGGCGCAGTCCAGCTGCGCATTCGTAATCTGCGTTGGCAGTGATTTTGTATCCACACCGACGGATTCCAAAAGCACTTCCTGATCTTTTGTAAGCAGCGGGTGATTATAGGTACTCTCTCCGGTTCCGTAATTGAGTACGGCTGATGGAATTTTAAACACATCAATCCCGAAAGGTTTGGCAACTGCAATATACGTAAATATTCCGATAGCGATAAGTATGAGTACGATAACAAGCAGAATCACCGCGTACAGAACATTTTTTACGGAGATATATTTTTTCATACAATCTGGTTAATGACGGGGGCAGTATATCAAATGAAAGCATCCTCCGCCTGTAATAAAAGATTAGTATTTCCTTTGCTATTTCCCGTTTTTTACTGTAGAATGCTCATACATTTTGCGTTCCTTTTAGGGAATGCCGGGCTCGAGCTAAAGTTGTGTCATCGTGAAAAGTGACCCCTATAGAGTCGGGTCACTAACTTTTTTTTATGACACCATCAGCGTCAGTAGCTCCCGTGACCTTTCATGGTCTCGGTATCGCCACGAATATCCTGCAGTCTTTGACACGCTGCAACTTTACAACACCAACTCCGATCCAGCACAAATGCATTCCCATCGGAATCGAGGGGAAAGATTTGATTGGCATCGCTCAAACGGGTACCGGCAAGACCATTGCTTTCGGAATTCCCATGATCCAACGACTGGCCCGCAATAAGGGTTTCGGGTTGGTTCTTTTACCGACACGCGAACTCGCTCTTCAGGTGGAAGAGGTCTTGCAAAAGATCGGTGGTCACATAGGACTTAAGACTGCCGTCCTGATTGGCGGAGAACCTATCGGAAAGCAGAAGCGGGCATTATCCCGCAAGCCTCATATCATTGTTGCCACTCCGGGCCGGCTCATCGATCATTTGGAACGGAGCTCTGTTTGTCTGGGCCAATTTACCATGCTGGTATTGGACGAAGCCGACCGCATGCTCGACATGGGTTTTGCACCACAGATAAACAAGATTCTTTTAAGAATGCCGCGGGATCGCCAGACCATGCTTTTTTCCGCCACTATCCCTTCCGAAATCGTACAAATAGCCACCCACCACATGAAACTACCTGTGCGGGTGGAGGTTGCTCCTTCGGGTACCACCGCGGAGGATGTGGAACAGGAAATTATGATTGTTCACAGGGAATCCAAAAAGATACTGCTGGAAACTTTGCTGAAGAAATATTCGGGAACGATATTGCTTTTTTGCCGCACGAAACACGGAGCAAAAAAAGTCTGCCGATCCTTGCAGGACGCCGGATATTCGGTGGCTGAAATTCACAGTAACCGTTCCTTAGGCCAGAGACGGGAGGCGCTCGAAGGGTTCAAGAAGGGCAAGTATCGCATTTTGGCGGCCACGGACATTGCCGCGCGCGGTATTGATGTGCAGAATATCGAAGTGGTTATCAACTATGACCTTCCTGATAAACTGGAAGACTATGTTCACCGCATCGGCCGTACCGGCCGTGCCGGAAAAGAGGGTCGGGCCATCTCGTTTGTTACGCCTGAAGAACAGCAGGAGATCCGAAAACTTGAACGGCTGATTCGGAAAACCATTCGCGTTATACGCCCCGAGGGCCTGCCAAAACCAAGTCGCGATCAAGCTTCGTTTGTTCCTTCAAGACGCTCGGCACCCCGCCGTGGATTCGAAGGAGGATTCAAGCATTTCAGACCCCGTCGCTCTGATGGCTCACGGAGATCATCAGGCGGGCGGACGGCACGCGCAAATCGCAGGCAAAGAGGTTAGACACCCTCAATAGGCCATTCAATATTGAATGGCTCCGCGAGTCGGGTTCGAACCGACGACCCACTGGTTAACAGCCAGTTGCTCTACCACTGAGCTATCGCGGAACGTGGATACTGCACATTTGTATCAGGGACACTGTATACAGTTTTTTCGGAATGTAAAATATTTTTTTCACCCAAAAATCCTCACTTCGTTATGTGAGGCTTAGTAACATCCGCCTCATTAGGCGTTCGTTTTTGCCGGAAGAATATGAACAACAGGCTGCTTGTACCTTCTGCTGTTGAACTTAAGGAGACGCTTCTCGGTAAACGCAACTATTCCGTCAGCAAGAGCAAAGAGTGTAAAATCTCTACCCATACCAACATTTTTACCAGCAACGTAGTTGGTTCCCTTTTGTCTAATGATAATGTTTCCGGCGAGAGCAGCTTGTCCGGAGCCCATCTTTACCCCAAGCCGTTTCGCTACACTATCTCGTCCGTTTCTGGTTGATCCACCTGCTTTTTTGTGTGCCATGGCTCAAAAAATTAATGTTAGCTGTAAGCGATAAGCTGGTAAGCTGATAAGCTCCAGCTATTCAGCATCCAGGGTACAGTAATCCTGTTTGCTGGGGTAGTTTAGGGGATAGTGATGGTTTTGGCAAGCGATTTTCGAGGTGAAGACTGTTTTTCTGATAGTGCCGATTTTCTTAAAAAACTCGATTCTTTTGCGTATTTCTGCTATGCTATGCGCCCTAGTTACCTAAGCGATTTTCTGGTGCTTACACCGCTTCAAAGCAGGGTCGCGCAGGAGATACTGCAGTACAGCCAAGGTGGAGATTACTGGTGCGTCTCCCCGGAAACGGGAGCCTACCTTCATCATCTCATCCGAAAAAATTACTGCCGTTTCGGGGTGGAATGCGGTGCCGGCATAGGGTATTCGACGTTGTGGATGGCGGCGGCCTTTCGGCAGACGCGCGGCAAGCTCATCTCTTTTGAGTTCTTTCTCCCCAAGTGGGAAAAAGCCACCGAATTCATGAAGAAGGCCAGACTCAGTTCTCATGTGGAGCTCATTCTCGCGAGCGCCCACAAGGGCATTCCGCACCTGCCTCGGGAGGTGGATTTCGCGTTTTTAGACGCGAGAAAATGCGACTACCTGGAGCACTTCCGGCTCATTAGGTCGCGCGCCAAAAAAGGAGCGATTATAGTCGCGGATAACGTAACCACACACGCGGCTGAACTGAAAGGATATCTCGAATATGTCCGCGGAAACTTCCGGAGTGAGTTTCAGGATATCGGTTCCGGCTTAGAGATCACCAGGATTTAGGAACGACGGGATTTTCGAATCTTTTCGCACGCCAGCCTTACCGTGAAGGGAAGGATGATTCCGAGTGCCGTAGAAATGAGTATCGCGAGTGCCATATTGAGCGAGCCGGTTACGGGGAGCATGGCGGCCAGAGCCTGCGGCGCCTTCTCCTCCTCGGCGGCGGCATAACGCCTCATGTCCGCCTGCCTTTCCGCTATCTGCTCTCTCCTTTCGGAAAGCGAACCGGATGTATCCGCCTCTTCTGAGGCGGCATCTTCCGTTTCCGTGATTGCAGTGGTTTCTTCGGTAGCGGCCTCGTGATTTTCACCATTCTGTTTTCCTGAGACGGTAATCTCCTCTTCATTCCCGCCTTCAAGCGTGGCCTTGATATCGATCTCAAACTCCGCCGCCTGCGAGATCCCCGTCGAAACAAGGATTCCGAGGGAGAATACCGTAAGCGCGAGAGCCATAATGAACCGTGTATTTTTCATGCTGGTGTTTTTATTGTTGGATATTTTTTATTTTTTTATCGGACAGCTCCCTTTTCTTTTTTTCGCGACCGCTATAAGTATTGCGATTCCGGTCGCAAGAAGCACTCCGGTAATAAGATTTCCCTTTTCACTATCCGGATCCGGAATTTCTATGGTAATCAGCTTTTCCAACGAAACATCATTCCCCTCTTCGTCCACCAGCATCGCTTTCATCTCCAAGATCGCCGCCTGAATAAAGGATGTCTTTATTGAGGCCTCCGGACGTATTGCGGGATTCGATCCACCCTTTTTGATAATTTCTACATACACTTCGAAAATATTGAAAATACTGTTTGTCGGCTCAATGATGACAAGGATATTCCCCTTGGAATCTTTTGAAGCATCCACTCCGGCACTTGCACTCACGCCCCCTATGGAAAAATTTTCACCTCCTTTAATGAAACTGAGGACAAATTTCATGTTCTGACGATCGCCACCATTTTCCGTTTTTCCGGCTATGGTCAGAACTGATGTTTTTTCTGTATAAAAAGCATCGAGTGATACAAGTGTCGGGCTGGATGGAGCGCTATAGGCTGATCCTCCGGATTCACACGCATCACCGATTCCATCGCCGTCAGTGTCGGTCTGTAGCGGATTACTTACTGCCGAACAGTTGTCGCACACATTTCCTATGCTGTCGCTATCGCCATCAGCCTGATCGGCATTGGCAATAAGAGAACAGTTGTCGCACACATCACCGAAAGTATCCGCATCCGAATTTGTCTGAGCCAGATTCGCAATCGATGAACAGTTATCGCAAGAATCACCAATGGTATCGAGATCGGTATCGGTTTGAGCAGGATTGGAAATGAGGGTGCAGTTATCGCATACATCACCAACGCCATCCGCATCACCATCGGTTTGAGCAGGATTGGAAGTTGATACACAGTTATCACAAGAATCACCGATTCCATCACCATCGCCATCCGTTTGAGCAGGGTTTGATGTTGATGCACAGTTGTCGCAAGAATCACCCACGCCATCCGCATCAGCGTCCGCCTGGCCCGGATTACTTACGGCCGAACAGTTGTCACAGGCATCACCAATTCCATCACCGTCGGTATCGGTCTGGGCGGGATTAGAAACACCCGGACAGTTATCGCACACATCGCCCTTGCCGTCACCGTCGGTATCGGTTTGATCGGAGTTGGAAACAAGCGGACAGTTATCGGTAGCGTCAAGAATAAGATCGCCATCGGTATCGGCACCCGCGCCTATCGGAATAACTAGATTGGCGGTAAACGGCGCCTTTGGCACGCCTGTGAACGGGTCAAAATAATCTATGGTGATAGTGACGGATGTCGCTACCGTAACACCAACGGAAACCGTACAGCTTGGTGCCGGTGGCGGTTCCGGGTTGTGTGTTACTGAAAAATCCCCTTCGTTTCCGGCAGGTACTGTCGAACTTACGACACACAGTACGTGTGTAACTGGAAAAACTTGCGCAAATGTTTTAGAAATAAATATATCGAGTAATTTTGCAATAATACTTTCCGATTCTTTCATGCCTACCCCTCCACCGCCACCAGTGTACGGAACACGTATTTCAAAACTTCCGCCCTGCGAAATCTCGGCCTGGCCAGGAAACACTTGTTCGCCGTCAGCATTATAGAATCCCAGGTACTCGCCCTCAGGAGTACAGCCTGAATCTTGCGCATCGATAAGTCCATCGCAGTCGTTATCAACACCGTCAGTGCAAACTTCAGCGGCTCCCGGATTTACGGCAACATCTGTGTCATCACAGTCCTGAGTTGTATCATATGTATCAATGTCCGCATCAACACCCGTCGGAATGCAGTTTTCCGCACCCGAACAATCGGAATCGTTACAGTCGGCATTCCCGTCGTAATCGTTGTCCGCCCAGTCTTGACAGGCACCAGTACCAAAATCATCCGCTTCATGATCGCATCTCGAAATATTGTACGGGTCACGTACGCAGTCTGCATCGCTACAATCCAGCACTCCGTCATAATCGTTATCTATTCCATCACCACACAGATCCATATTCATTTCCAGTCCTCTTTCCCCATCTCCTTCCTGACATTCCTCGAGTTCACTTCCGGTTGAGACCGCACCAGTTAAATCGCACCCACAGGTCGGATCCCCCTCTCCATCGTAATAACACACTTCAAATTGGTCACACTCCGGGTCGCATACCGGTGGTACTTCCTCTGTTATCACGAGATGATACGGAGTGATATCGTTGTACGGAGTGTTTATTTTTATGTAGAACGTTTCGTCGGCACCTGCCTCGATAACACAACCTGATGATGCATTTGGAATATCGGAGCTTCCGCTGTCACTGCAAATCTCCTCTTCACTCGCGTTATAAACGGTAGTGGTTGTGTTGTACCACGTGTAATCCCAACTCACGTAAAACCAGTATGTCCCCGCCTCTCCTATAGTGACTGTGTAATAATCTTCGTCGTAAAAATTGTTCATACAATCCTGAGCCCCGCTATCTATTAATTTTGCATCTCCAATACTGTTGTTATCGTCTAAATATCCAACCGTCTTGGCACGATAACCTATCGGATACTCATCCCATAGTGATGTCGCGCATATTTCATCTTCGTTGTATGTTGTGGGATCCTCTACATCACAGATGTCCCAGTTGGTATAGCATGGCGGATAACATATGTTCCCCGGCCCACAAAAGTAATCCCATGAATCGGGAGGATTACAATCCTCATCCCATTCGCACGCATCTCCCGTTTCCGCCTGCACAAGAATATTCGCGTTCCATTTTGAAATACCAACGGCACCCGCGACCACAACAAGGGTAAGAGTTGCGGCAATAATGAGGAGTCTTTTCATACGACGAAAAATTAAAGAGATGGATAAAAAAATATGCTTTTTAAGCGTTCTTTCTGAACTTCTTCACTCCAAAGGCAACCAGTCCGCATGCGGCTGATACGGAAAGAATGATCGCAAGATCGCGTTTTCCGGTTACGGAAGCATAGCGGCGAGTCTCTGCGGAGCCTTCTCCTCCTCGATGGCAGCGGAGCGCATAAGATCCACCTGTCTGTCGGCTATCTGATCGCGCCTTTCGCTTAAACTAGCGGCGGATGTTACCCCCGTGCACAGGATAAATCCTAAGCAGAGTGTCGCAAGTCGCGAGGATGATTTTTTTTGTTTTCATATGTGTTTTGATTATGAAATATTTACATGTTTTTTCTGAATTTTTTCACCCCGACAGCAACCAGCCCGCATGCGGTCGATACCGAGAGAATCAGCAAAGTGACAGCCACTCCGGATGACGGAAGTTTTCTGGCGATAGCCTCCGGAGAGATCTCCGGCTCCGCCGCACCGTGAATTATCTGAGTCATAGACCCATCCCGTATATCCGCCTGTCTACCGGCTATACGATTCCTTCTTTGCAATAATTCTTCATGAGTAAAAACCGGCCTTTCTTTTACGGTCGCAGATCCCCTTTCTTCCATCACATCTTCTTCCGCTAATTCCTCCACATCCTGTTCATTTAGGATATCCTCTTCCGGTTCTCCCGTAGTGAACGACCCTGTGCTTTCAAGGCCTGCGGCAATATATCCTGATTCCGTATACACGCCTTCAATCACCACCTTCACTTCCGTTTGCGCCGCACGAACAAACAACGCCGTCCCGGCGAGGGTTGTAAGCATAAGCATTGCCGCTAAGGAGATGGCTATCTTTTTCATTTTTTGAGTTATTTTTGTTTTTCTGGTGACTATTCGTTAACGAAAACGCACATTGAAACATGCGGTAACATCACCTGTGGTCAGGGTGTTTATAAACGCTCTGAAGTGAATAGTCTGACCATCGAGAGACCAGGTGATTTTTGTGATATTTCCGTCCGGAACCAGGTATGCACTACCCGCATTCCCCATGCCCTCCATCTCCACCCTGCCTTCTACGGAGGTTACCCTCCCGGCCGTTGTGTTGTGCGATATCGGCATGCAAACACCGATGGTATTTTCATCATCAACCGTTACGCCAACCTCTTCGCTCACGGGAAATGCGTTACTTACCGGACCCGCCGATTCATGACCCTGCATACCTGTTATTCCCAGGTCACCTCCGGCTTCGCCGATGAGCGCGGCAATTACCGGATTGCCGGCATGCCCGCCCCCGCATCGCGTGGTTTTTGTCGCGTCGCTGTCATTACAGTCCGGTCCATTAATGCTTGTATAAATATCACATCCCACAAAGTATGTGTCACTGTCGTTATCGATGCATGTAGCGCAGGATAGCCAGTTGTTCTGATCGGCATCACTGCAGTCGGGGCCAAAAATAGTTGTATAAGCATCACAGCCTACAAAGTACGTGTCGACATCTCCGTCTACGCAAGTGGCGCAAGATAACCAGTTGTTTTGGTCAGTATCATTACAGTCACCGCCGCAGGATGTGAAACCATCAGTATCACTATCGAATCCTTCGTCCGTGTTTCCATCACAGTTATTGTCCGCAGAATCACAGACTTCGGTTGCCGCCGGATTTATGCCCGGATTTGTGTCGTCGCAATCCGAGAGTCCGCACAATCCTCCTTCGAGAGTGTATGTATCGCCATCTCCATCGGTTCCTGAAGAATCAGCTCCTGAACAGTCTTGATCTATAGCATCACAAACAATTTCCGCGGCCAACGGGTTTATGCCTGAATTGGTATCGTCACAGTCCACAGGACCGCACGCACCACCTTCTATCGCGAAACTATCGCTGTCGTTATCAGTTCCCGGAAGATCAGCCCCTGAACAGTCCTGATCTATACCATCACAAGAAACTTCTGCGGCCATCGGGTTTATGCCCGGATTGGTATCATCGCAATCCGAGAGCCCGCATAGTCCTCCTTCGAGAGTATATGTGTCACCATCTCCGTCGGTTCCCAAAAAATCGGCTCCTGAACAGTCTTGGTCCGTACCATCACAGGGAACTTCCATAGCGCCCGGGTACACCGTTGCATCGCTGTCATTGCAGTCGCCACCACATGTGGTGAAGCCATCGCTATCCGTATCAAACCCTTCGTCTATCTTGGCATCACAGTTATTGTCTACCAAATCGCATATTTCTGCTGCCCCCGGATTAATCGCAGCATTACTGTCGTTGCAATCGATGCATACTGCATAGCTATCGGCATCTGCATCCGCGAACCCTTCGTCTATGCCCGCAAGACAGTTATTGTCCACACCGTCACAAACTTCCATTGCCGCCGGATTGACACCCGGATTGGTATCATCGCAGTCGACTGCCATATTTGCGCATAATTGCAGATCTCCCGGATTATTAAATGTGACACCGAATCCATCGCCATCATTGTCCGTGCAGGCAACAGGTGGGGGTATCTGTCCCGGCAGGTATTGAGAAACATTTTCAACTTTTGCCACAAAAGTCATTGCGCCGGTTATGGCGACAAGTGTGACAAATGCGAGAAGAAGTTTGTGTTTGTTTTTCATGCAGAAACTCTTTTGAAATATTGCTTATATTTCTTGCACTTTTTTTCTCAGTCTCTTCACCCCTAACGCAATAAGCCCGCATGCGGCTGATACGGAAAAGATGATCGCAAGATCCCGCTTTCCGGTGGTCGGGAGCCTCTTCGTCATTTCGGCCGGAGCCTTTGTTTCCACCGCCTCTTCTCCCACTGCCGCACCATGGATCGCTAAAGCCGCAGATTCATCTCGTATATCCGCCTGCCTTCCGGCTATCTGTTCCCGGCGCTCTATAAGGAGCGCATTATCTATTTGATACTGCGTCATTTCCATATGCGCCGTAGCGGCATTCAATACGGATACCGCACTGAAAATAAGAGTGAGAACAGCGATTTTTAGGCATTTTTTATTCATGGCTTGTGCATGAAAATATATTTATATCGTGTTATTGTATCATATTTTTAACTATTTAGCAATACGTTCTTTCCTCGTACTATAACACCCTGCCTCACGATTTTGCGTTTGCGCGCTTTTGCACGTACCATAACTCCGACATAACTTTCTTCCATTATTATGAAAATTCTTCTTGTTGGTAACGGCGGACGCGAACATGCCATCGGGGAGGCTATTAAAAGATCCCCCAAGCATCCTGACCTCATTGTTTTTGCGAACAAAAACAATCCGGGACTTACCAAACTCGCCTCCGCGTACCTTGTGACAAAAAATCTTTCGGATACCGCTGAACTTGAAAAGTTCGTAAAAAAAGAAAAGCCTGATATGGCTTTTATAGGACCTGACAATCCGATTGCGGATGGTGTGTGTGATTTTCTGGAAAGCATCGGAGTACCGACGGTGGCTCCTAAGAAAACTGTTGCGCGAGTGGAATCATCAAAATCTTTCACGAGAGATTTGATGGTGAAGTACGGCATTCCGGGTGCGCCGAAATTCAAGAATTTTGAGAGTATGGAGGGGGTTGAAGCGTTCTTAAAAACGCTTGGAAAAGATGGTTATGTGGTGAAGGCGGACGGGCTCATGTTCGGCAAGGGAGTCAAAGTTGCCGGAGAACATCTCATGAGCATCGCGGAGACGCTGGATTACTGCAAAGAGTGCTTACAGGCGTGCGGCAAATTCGTCATTGAGGAAAAATTCATCGGCGTTGAATTTTCATTGATGAGTTTTTCCGATGGCAAAGCGCTTATCGACATGCCTCCCGTGCAGGATCACAAGAGGGCTTTTGAGCACGACCACGGGCCGAATACCGGAGGTATGGGGTCATACAGTGACGCCAATCACCTGCTCCCCTTTTTGACACAAAAGGATCTGATCGAAGCGCAGAAAATTTCCATCATGATGATCGACGCGCTTCATAAAGAAACGGGAGAGTACTACAAAGGCATTTTGTACGGCGGCTTTATGGTTACCAAAGATGGCGTGAAACTCATTGAGTACAATGCGCGCTTCGGCGATCCGGAATCGCTTAACGTTCTCCCCATCCTCAAAACGGATTTCGTGGATATCTGTAAGGCTATTATTGATCAGCGACTTTCCGGAATGAATATCGAATTTGAGGATAAGGCGACGGTGTGCAAATACGTGGTACCGAAAGGATATCCCGACAATCCGCAGGCAAATTCAGAACTGGATTTTTCCACTTTTCCGAAAAACGCCATCATGTACTACGCGTCGGTCAATGAGGAAAATGGGAAAATTTTCACGAGCAGTTCCCGCGCCATCGGAGTTGTCGGCGTGGCGGATACCCTAAACGAAGCTGAAGATATAGCGGAAAAGGCTGTTCAGTCCATTAAGGGAAATATTTTTCACAGACCGGATATCGGGACGGAATCGCTTGTGAACTCTCGGGTTGAATTCTTGAAAGAAATCAGAGGATAAGTTATCCGTAGGGACGCGATTAATCGCGTCCCTACGGGTACGACAAAAAATATATGGAGCCTCCTCGTATCCCAGAAGCTTACAGCTTACTGCTGGCTTATTAGCTTCGCAGTTTTTCCTCCAAATACCCTGCGAGTTTTGCAATGGGCATGCGATCCTGTTTCATCGTATCCCTGTCGCGCACCGTCACTGCCTTGTCCTCCAGGCTGTCAAAATCAAACGTAACGCAGTATGGCGTGCCGATTTCGTCTTGCCTTCGGTAACGCTTGCCGATGGAGCCGGTGACGTCGAAATCCGCAACGAACTTTTCAGAAAGTTCTTTCCAGACCGCGAGAGCGTTCTCGTTCAGCTTATTTGAAAGCGGAAGAACGGCAACCTTGTACGGAGCGATATTTTTGTGGAACTTCATGACAACTCGTTTCTCCTCCTTGCCGTCGGCAGTCGGAGCAAATCCTTCGCTGTAAGCGTCCAGCAGAACTGCAAGAGCGAGACGGTTAACGCCGAGTGAAGGCTCGATAACATACGGTAAGTATTTCTCGTTCGTTTCCGGATCAAGATACTTCATATCCTGTCCCGAACATTTTTCATGCTGTTTCAGGTCGTAATCCGTTCTGCTCGCAATACCCCAAAGCTCGCCGAAGCTGCCATCTTTACCACCAAAGGGGAAGTGATATTCAATGTCCGCGCACGCGTTAGCGTAGTGCGCGAGCTCGTCTTTTCCGTGATCGCGGAAGCGAATATTGGCTGTATCAAGCCCGATTTTACCAATGAGAAAATCCCAGCACGCGCCTTTCCATTGTTTAAACCAATCAAGCTCTGTGCCTGGTTTGCAGAAAAACTCAATCTCCATCTGTTCAAATTCCCGTGTGCGGAAAACGAAATTTCCCGGAGTGATTTCGTTGCGAAAAGCTTTACCAACCTGTGCGATCCCGAAGGGAACTTTTTTTCTGCTCGTTCCCTGAACATTTTTAAAGTTAATGAAAATACCCTGTGCCGTTTCCGGTCGGAGATACACAAGAGTCGAAGCATCGGCATTCACGCCCTGATGCGTTTCAAACATCAGACTAAAGGTTCGTATATCGGTCCAGTCCATCTTGCCGCAGCTGGGACACTTGATCTTGTGTCTCTGCATGAGTTCAAGAATCTTTTTGTGATCCGTGGTATCAACAACATCACCGATAGTTTCCTCAATGAGCTTATCCGGTCGGAATCGCTCATGGCACTTTTTACAGTCAATAAGCGGATCATTAAATCCGCCCACATGTCCCGAAGCCTCCCAGACTTTCGAGTTCATCAGAATGGAGGAGTCCATTCCGACAATGTTATTTCTCCTCTGCACAAACTCTCTCCACCACGTCTTCTTAATGTTATTCAAAAGTTCAACCCCCAGCGGCCCGTAGTCCCATGTGTTGGCAAGCCCGCCATAAATCTCCGAACCCGGGAAAATAAATCCTCTCTGTTTGCAAAGCGCAATGATGGTGTCGATTGATGTCATGGTAACTGTTTAGACGTATATCAAGCGGGATTGTATAGGAAAAAACGGAAATTCAAAAGATTCAAGATTCAAAGATTCTCGATGGATACCGGATCTAAGTCCGGTATGACAAAATGTAGAGACGCGATTTATCGCGTCTCGTTCTTGAAAACCGCTAGATTTTCTGAATGGGCGCAATGTTGATGGCAAGTTTGCGGATACCGATTCTTGGGTTCTTGAAGGCAACGGTGGCAATGTCGCCCTGAAGGGAAACGACAATCCCCTCCCCGAACATGGTGTGACTGATCCTGTCTCCGTCCTTTAATTTCCCGCACGGTTTTTCATGCGCGCCGGAAAGAGCGGGCTCCTGTTTTTCGAGAGTATCTTTGAGAGCGCTGATCATGTCCTTTTCCCCTATTTCATTAAAGGCATCCGTGTCGATCAGATTTTCGGGGAGATCGGCAATAAACCGCGATGGCGCGTTTATCTGATGTTCGCCATACAGAAGTCTGTTTCTGGCACGGGTCATGTAGAGTTTTTCTCTGGCGCGAGTCATACCAACGTATGCGAGACGCCTTTCTTCTTCGAGCTCCTCAGGGTTGAACAGCGTTCGTGAATGCGGGAATATGCCTTCCTCCAGTCCGGCGATGAATACTACCGGGTATTCGAGCCCTTTGGCGCTGTGGAGCGTCATAAGCGTTACAGCGTTGTTCTGAAAATTCAGGTCGTCGGTGTCACTTACGAGCGCCACCTCCTCCAGGAATGTCGCGAGACTGATACCGGATTCCAAGCCATCGTACTTCTGTGAAACGGATATAAGTTCCCGCACGTTTTCCATGCGCTCCTCCCCTTCCTCGGATCCGTCGAGCAAAAACTCTCCGTATCCCGATTCCGTAATCACCTCTTTGAGAACGTGGGACGCACTCATCTCCCGGTTTACCCCGCGCAGTTCACTCATGCATTTTGCGAACCCTTTGAGCGCTTTCTGTTTTTTTTCGGGAAGCTCGGTGATGGCGGCCGCGTTTTCCGCCATGATCATAAGCGGTACAGATTCTTTGACGGCATTTCTCTGAAGAATCTCCAGAGTCTTCGCCCCGATTTTTCGGGGCGGCGCGTTGATGACACGCATAAATGATGTGTCATCAGCCGGATTTTGTATGAGGCGGAGATACGCGATCACGTCTTTGATCTCTTTACGCTTGTAGAATTTCACCCCTCCGACGATTTTGTAGGGTATTCCAAAGCGCAGAAGCGCTTCTTCCACCAGACGGGATTGCGCGTTGGTTCGGTACAGCACGACGTGTTCACTTAGGGGTCTTTTTGAATTCTTGATTTCATTCATGATGAATTCCGCTTCCTCTTTTTCCGTTTCCAGTTCAACGACGGCGATTCTGTCTCCCGGTTGATTTTTGGTCCACAGAATTTTCTCCACCCTACCTTTATTTTTTTCAATAATGTGATTTGCGCAGGTTAAAATATTTTGCGTGCTCCGGTAATTTTCTTCTAAGAGCACCGTTTTTGCCTCGGGGTAATCCTTTTCAAAACTTAAGATATTCTGAATATCGGCCCCTCTCCATGAGTAGATAGACTGATCCGGATCACCGACCACGCAGATATTTCTCTGCGCGGAGGCGAGAAGCTTGATGAAAGTATACTGAGCATGGTTGGTATCCTGATACTCATCGACATGTATGTATTTCCAGCGTTCCTGATATTTCACGAGAATGTTTTCGTGGCTCTGGAAGAGCTCTACGGCGATCATGATGAGGTCGTCGAAATCGAGGGCATTCGCTTTTTTGAGTGCTCTTTGGTAGCGCGTATACACCTTCGCCACATTCTGAGAAAAGAAATCCTGAGCGAAACTTGTGAACGCTTCCGGTCCCTGAAGCTTATTTTTCGCGGCACAGATAGTTCCGGCAATAGCCTTCGGATTACACTGCTTCTGGTCAATTTCGAGTTCCTTCATGATCTTTTTGACCAGCGAAAGCTGGTCTCCGTCGTCGTAAATGACAAACCGGTTTTCGTACCCCAGGTGGTGAATCTCGTTACGGAGAATCTGAGCGCAGATGGAATGAAATGTTCCCATCGCCGGCTGGTCGACGGATTCTCTGTTCCACGGTGCTTCCGCCGGCAAATCCAGAAGCTCACGGATTCTTTTCTTCATCTCCTCTGCCGCTTTGTTGGTGAAAGTAACTCCCAGAATCTGCCACGGAAGCACTCCTGCTTCCTTTATAAGGTAAGCAATTCTGTGGGTGAGGGCGCGGGTCTTTCCGGAGCCTGCGCCGGCGACTATAAGCACCGGCCCCTCGGTTAAAGTAACCGCTTCCCTCTGCCGTTCATTGAGACTTTCCAGTATGGACATTTGTACATTTTAGCGGGACGATTGTTACACAGAAAGACGAAAAAACAAAGAGAACTATTCAAAAAATTCGAAAGATTGAAGATTCGAAAGATTATGGCGTATCAGAAATGCAGAATAACTGTGGTACTGTAATTTTTGAATCTTTGAATCTTGAATCTTTGAATGAAATTCGTGAAACGAATTTCTTAGTTGACAAAATTCCTTTTTTCATTAGAATACTCTCTTGTTTTTTGGCGTTGGTAGGGATGTGGTCCGCGAACCACTCATGATCATAAGAGTCCGCTTTTTCTTCCCTTTAAGACTCTCACACGCGGTTCACACCCTTCACAACGCTTTTAAAACTTGAATATTCTGAAGCATCTGTGGGAAGTGTCGTTCGAGTCCCCTCTCCGTGCCGCTCCTCTCTAACTCGAATGGAACACTTCCCCGGCTCTGCTTCTCTCAATATTCCCCTGGATTAAACTGAGGCAACCCTCCTCCGTTTAATCCTCCTTTCCCTCGGCCCCTTCCAAAAGAAGGGGCCTTTTCTTTTAAATGGCCTTTTTGTTTACGATACTACGAGATTTTTTAGCTGAAGAGACGGGTAACTCCGTACTGCAATACGTCCAGAAGAACGATGGCAATGAGCGGCGCCCAGTCTATGCCGCCGCGTGTGCGCACTATACGGCGGATCGGCCGGAGAACAGTGTCGCTCGTGTCGTAAATGAACATAACCAACGGGTTATTCGCGGTAGGAATGATCCACGAAAGAAGCACGCGGATGATAATAAGCCACGAAAGAATTCGAAAGAAAAAGATGATTCCGACAACGAGAAAACTCAGGTCAATCATGATCGTGTGTGGTAACAGATCGCGCCGATTGTATCACAGAGCTTGTATCGTAATGAAGTTCCATTGTTCTTTTTTTACTAGAACGCGGATGCCTTCAGTTTTCTTCGGATTCTTGCGTACATATCAAGAAAGAGAATCGAAGCGATAGGAACAAAGTAGAGTTCCGGACCCGTTTGCGTCACTTCGCCTCCCGTAGGCGGCTGGGTGAGTATTGTTCCCGCGGCTCCTGTAACCGGAGGCAGTACTGCCACGACCTTCACAAGAGCTCTCGCACTTGCGACTTCCGAAGGAAGAGATATTACCTGTCCGGCAGCGCTGAGCGCTTCTATCTGCAGAAAATAGTCATTTCCACCTTCAAGGTTCCTAATCTTCCAGCTTGGTGCGGAATCGATGGTAACGATTTTCTGTGTCATACTTGTCTGCGATGTCCCATAGGATACTCGGTATCTCGCAGCATTCGGGAAGATGTCCCAATCGACCTGAATTGCTTCTTCCTCACTGATGGCGAGCACATTTGCCACCGGCTTTTTCTTTGGCTTCACGGTAAGTTTTGTTTCACCGGGATAGGTAGCGTCATTTCCAAATTTGTCCTTCGCAAGAATGGAGATTGCGTACTGCCCCTCCGTCGCCGGAGTCATAATTTGGCCTGTGTACACACCCTTGGTCTGCTCGGTAAGTTCGTATGCAAGATTGTTGAGTACTACGGAAATTTCACTTTCTGTTTCTGATTCTACGGTGATGGAGAAGGGAGTTTCCGCTTCAATCTCTCCCGTCGGAGTCACGCTGATTTTTGAAACCACCGGCGGAGTGATATCCACTGCAATTTCCACCTTTTTTGAATCGGTGATCTCCCCTGTCGGCAGGTGCTCACTCATAATGTATATTTCATGTTTTCCTTCTTTTAGTCCGGAAACCTGAAAATTAAATTTGCCGTCATCATCGGTATTGATAGAACCAAGAACGGTTGTTCCATCGTAAATGGTTACCGTTGAATCTTTCTGAGTTGTTCCGGAAACGGTCTGCGCTGTTGACGCATACGTCCCGGCAAGCGGTGAATCAAGCTCTATGGTTGCAACCGGCTTTGTAACCGCCTCTGCCCCCTCTTCGCCGATCTCAAATTCGCCCATAATGGTTTCATCGTCCGCATCTTTTACGGTGAGTGTTTGTGTTCCTTCCGAAAGGATCGTGAGAGCAAGAGTGAATTCATGCTCACCCTGATCGGCAAGTTCAAACGTGTAGTCACTTGGCAGAAGGGTATCTTCCGCTGTTGATTCAAATGTTACGGTTCCCTGATAATCCTCAACCAGTTCCCCATCCGCATCGAGAGCGGTAACGGTGAACGAAACGGGTTCGCCCAACTCAATCTCCATCTCTTCAAGACCGGTAATTTCAAAATGATCCACACTTCCTCCTTCGGCATATACCTTTCTGACATCAAGAAGCGAAGCTCCGAGGTAATCCCCTCCTTTGCTGGTTTTTGTGTTTACCGCACCAAGAACATCCTCAAGACTTTTAAGTTTCGCGCTCAGATTTTGTAATTCTGTCAGATCATTTCCATACTGTTGTCCGTACGCCATCGGGTACGGATACATCATGGGGTATCCGTAGGTCGGATACTGCTGGTACATTCCGTACATCTGATTTTGCATGGTTCCCACAGTCTCATCTTCCTCCATCCCCAGGAATTTTACCGTTGCGTTTGCGATGCTATTGCCTTCCGCATCATAGGCATACACGGTTTTTGTTCCTTCGGTTATGGATGCGAGTGTGAATACGGCATAGCCGTGTTCATTGGTGATCTGCCTTGTAGGATCAACTGTAACCCCTTCATCATCGCAAAGGAGTTTGACGGAAAGCCCCTGAATGGCGTCACCCTTTTCATCCTTAGCAATCACTTTTGCTTCAATAACATCCTCTCCATCCGCGAACCCGCTCTTACTTGAGAGAGAAATTTTACTTTCATCCGTTGATGGCATTTGCCATGGGGAGATATCAAAATAAACGGTTGATTTGCTCTGCATGCCCGAAATGTACGCTTCAAAGCGTCCTGCTGTTTTCGGTGCTTCATAGTCGGTGTCCACTCTTCCCTCCTTGTCCGTTTTCACGACCCTGGCGGTTCTCTTGCCCTGCGGGCTTACAAAAACCACGGTGAGATCCGTATTAGCCGGACCGTTTACAAAGATTTTTCCCGTTTCACCGGCTTTACTGTCGGTAACGAAAAGAGCCTTACTCTCGGATGCATACGTATTGAGAACGGATGCTCCAATAAGACAGAATGTGAGAAAGAGATTGAGGATTTTTTTCATCATGTTTGTGTTTTTATTTCGTTTCATTATAGCAAAAAAAGCCTCTTTTTACAATCGTAAAGCCATTGAGAAATCCTGGAGACTTCCCGATTACGGCTTCTTGTGATATAAGCGTGTTAAATTAACCTGTTTTTATGCCAATTATTCGATCCGTACACGGAAGAGAGGTTCTTGATTCCAGAGGGAATCCGACGGTTGAAGTGGAGATGGAAACGGAACATTTTCGAACCTCGGCCATTGTGCCGAGCGGTGCGAGTACCGGCGCGCATGAGGCGTGCGAACTTCGCGATAAAGATCCCAAGCGTTACAACGGAAGGGGTGTTCTCCACGCCGTGGAGAACGTGAATACCTATATTAATGAAGCACTCAAGGGATTTGATGCCACAAGGCAGAAGGATCTTGATGAAAAATTGATCGCTTTAGACGGTACTCCGAATAAAACACATCTTGGCGCGAATGCTATCCTCGGCGCATCCATAGCGGCGGCTAAGATCGGGGCTTTATCGAAGGGTCAGAGACTCCATGAGTATTTTGCGAAAATGTCCGGCACGGAAGAGATGATGCTCCCCCGCCCGATGATGAACGTTATCAACGGCGGCAAACATGCGGACAATAATCTGGATATTCAGGAATTCATGATAGTTCCCAAGGCTACGACTTTCGCAGAAAGACTACGAATGGGTGCCGAGGTTTTTCATGCTCTCAAGAAGATCCTTCAGGAGCGAGGACTTACCACAAGCGTAGGCGATGAGGGCGGATTTGCGCCGAATCTTACCACGCATGAGGAGGCCTTCGGCGTCCTTATGGACGCTATTTCCAAGGCCGGATACGAGGGCAAAGTCGATCTCGCGATCGACGCGGCCGCGACGGAATTCTTTAAGGATGGGAAATACATTATTGAAGGATCAGGAGATCAGCTCGGCACAGCTTGCGGAATACTACGGACGTTTGATTGAAAAGTTCCCCATCATTTCCGTTGAGGATCCGTTTGCGGAAGATGACTGGGCGGCGTGGACAGCGTTCACGAAGAAGTACGGGAAGAAGGTTCAGATCGTCGGAGACGATCTTCTGGTTACCAACGTTGAAAGGCTTAAAAAAGCTATTTCTTCAAAGGCCTGCAACTCCATTCTGATCAAACTCAACCAGATCGGTACGGTTACCGAAACCATTGATGCTATCAAGACCGCCCGCGCGAACGGCTTTACATCCGTCGTTTCTCACCGAAGCGGTGAGACGGAAGATTCCACCATCGCCGACTTTGCTGTCGGCCTCGGAACCGGGCAGATCAAAACAGGTTCGCTCTCGAGAACGGACAGAATCTGCAAATACAATCAGTTGCTCAGGATTGAAGAGTGGATGACGAACTAGAAAGCACTAAGCACTAAATCCGAAATCCTAAACAAATTCTAATTTCCAAATTTCAAATTCCAAAGGGAACCATTCTCATGTAGCCCACCCCCGACCTGATCGGGGGTCCAGCCCTGAAATACTCCAGCTCTGGACCCCCACCTTCGCGAGGGTGGGTATGAGAGGTATTTCTGTTTTGAATTTATTATTTCTGTCATTAGATATTGTTTTCACCGCCTTGCGGGATCCCGTCTACTTTAAAATTTAAAAATAATGTAGCGGGACGAATTTCGTGCTTAGGATTTAGAATTTCAGTTCATGTGGTTCTGTTAACTGTTTGCCAGAAAGACTGTGTCTTCGTATACTAGTCCCGTATCCTATCAATCCACATGCTCCACACAACGGTTTCCAAAATACATGATCATAAAGATCAGGAGGTTACTCTTAAAGGGTGGCTCTCAAATAAGCGATCTTCCGGAAAGATTCATTTCCTCGAGATTCGCGATGGTACGGGCTACATTCAGGCGATTGTCTTTAAAGACAATGTCACTGATAAAGTTTTTAAGGATGCTGACGGACTCCCCTTAGAGTCGTCACTTATGGTTACCGGGACGGTGACCGAGCACCCGAAGATGCCCGGCAATTTTGAACTTCAGGTAAAGGATCTTGTTATTGTCGGCGTAGCCGACGAGTATCCGATCGGGAAGAAGGAACATGGTCCTGATTTTTTGCTGGATAACAGACACCTGTGGCTAAGATCCAAGAAGCAGTGGGCTATTCAGCGCGTCAGGAATACCATCATTAATGCGATTTATGAGTACTTGAATAGTATTGGATTTATTAAAATCGATACTCCCATCATCACGCCAAACGCGTGCGAGGGAACGACGACACTTTTTGAAATAGATTATTTCGGCGAGCCCGGATACCTCACGCAGTCCGGTCAGCTCTATCTGGAGGCCGCCATCGCGGCCCATGGAAGAGTGTTTGACTTCGGCCCGGTTTTCCGTGCGGAGAAGAGCAAAACCCGAAGACACCTCACGGAGTTCTGGATGATGGATGCGGAGATGGCGTTCTGCACCTTTGAGGAAAATCTTGAGATTCAGGAGAACATGATGTGTCATATTGTTAAGAAAGTTCTTGAGATCAACAGAAAAGATCTTGAAATTTTGGAGAGGAATATTTCCGCGCTGGAGAAGATCAAGGCTCCTTTTCACCGCATGACGCATGCGGAGACGGTGAAAGAACTCCAAAAGAAGGGTTCGGATATCAAGGATCTGGATGACCTTGGAAATGATGACGAGACATTGCTGACGAAAGACAAAGACAGGCCCGTTTTTGTTACCCACTGGCCCACGGAGATTAAAGCGTTTTACATGAAACGTGATGAAAGCGGAAAGCATGTCCTTGGAGCTGACCTCATTGCTCCAGAAGGGATTTGGCGAGATCATTGGAGGCAGTCAGAGGGAAGATAATTATGAAGAACTTTTAAGACGTATTCGTGAGCACAAGCTTCCTGAAAAAGAGTTTCAGTGGTACCTGGACACCAGAAAATACGGAACCACTCCGCACGGCGGCTTTGGAATCGGACTCGAGAGAATGGTCGGCTGGATGTGCGGAACACCGCACGTGAGGGAAACAATTCCGTTCCCACGAATGCTGAACAGAATGAGACCGTAAGCAAGCGGTAAGCGGTAAGCTGTAAGCTGTACTACGCTACAAAATAAGTCAGAAATCGGGAGCTTATCAGCTTATTAGCTTATTGCTTACTGCTTATTACTTACTGCTTACAGCTTAAAAAATTATTAATAATTTTTCTTATGACCCTCAAGCACGACTTGCCACACAGCGATATCACTGAAAAGATTATTCAGTGCGGATTTGAAGTATATAAGACTTTGGGCCCGGGATTCGATGAGGATACGTATAAGAAATCGCTGGTGCTGGAGATGCAGGAGGTGAGCATGCGGCATGAGGTGGAAAGGATGGTAAAAGTGTTTTACAAAAGCCATATTGTGAACGAGTACAAGCTCGATCTTCTTGTGGAGGACAATGTGTCGTGGAGGTTCTTTGTGAAAAAGAGATCACCGGTGTGGACATCAAACGAATGAAATCGTATCTCGCCGCAACGAAACTCGATGTCGGACTACTTCTGAACTTTGGAGCGGTGTCACTGGAGATCAAACGAGTAAAACCCTAGAGCGACAACGTAGTAGAAGTTGAAAATGTGAAACTGTATTAACTTTAGCTTACTGCTTACCAGCTTACTGCTTACAGCTTTGAAGTAATCTAGGATTTATGAAAGTTCTCGTCTTCGGCTCCGGCGGTATGTTGGGAACAGATATTGTGAACGCTTTCCAGAGCGTTCCGGATTTTGAGGTGCATGGATTTGCTTCGCATGAGGTGGACATCACGAATGCTCAGCAGGTACTGGAAACTTTGCATATCCAGAAACCGGAGGTTTTGATCAACTGCGCCGCCTATACCAATGTTGATGCGGCGGAAGAGGATGAAGAGATGGCTACGCGCGTCAACGGCTACGCGCTCCATAATGTTTCTGAAGCGTGTAATCAGACGAACACGCACCTTCTGCACTTCAGCACCGATTACGTGTTTAACGGGGAGAATTCTGAAGGCTACAGGGAGGACGCTTCGGTTGATCCGGTAAACGCTTACGGAAGGTCGAAACTCGCTGGCGAGCAGGAGATTCAGAAGTACTGCCAGAGTTACTCCATTATCCGCACGAGCTGGCTCTTTGGAAAAAACGGAAAAAACTTTGTCGACACTATCAGGAAACTTCTGAGCGAGAAGGATGAAATCAAGGTGGTGGATGACCAGAAAGGCTCTCCGACTTTTACCGAGGATCTCGCGGAGTCGATTGTGACGCTTATACAGAGCGGCCCTCCGAGTGGAAAAAACATATACCACCGAACCAATTCCGGAATATGCACCTGGTTTGAATTCGCCGAGGAGATCCGCAGTGTCACAGGATCCGAAAGCCACGTACTCCCCTGCTCCACAGAAGAGTTTCCAAGACCGGCAAAGAGACCCAAAGTGCTCTGTTCTCCTCAATACCAAGCTGCCGCCTCTGCGTGAGTGGAAGGAGGCGCTGAAGGCATATCTGAGCATCTGAAATTTTATTATTTTCTTTTTTGGTTTACCCCTGCTGGTAGCCGTGTTTGTTGTGAAAATTTGCAATTAAGGTGTGTGTGTGTGAAAATAAACGCAATTATTTTCTAACTCCCTTCGTATGGCGTTTGAAGACATGGAGCATAAATCACTCAAGAAGCTGGTTTCGCTCTGCCTTCTTGTGAGCATTGTCACCCTTGGCGTGGTTGTGTACGGAACGTTTTATCAGAATGCTGTCGCAGAAAGCGGCGTTTAATGAGCTACAGGGAGCATTTGTTAATACGACAAATTTCAATCCATCTGGAAACCTACAAAACACGAGCCGCATCAACACCGCCAATACTGAAATAACCGCCACTGGTTGTCCGGCTTGTAAAAATTGCGCTATATCTAATGAAACCACCTGCATCGTCAATTATGTATTCACGTACAGGTGGTGGACAAGTGTGTTTCAACCCCGAGGATTCCGTGGCTTTAGATATAGATTGGGGTAAATTTGATGTATGTTTATCAGCTGGAAAAGGAATTGCTGAGTGCGCAGTCGAAGCGAGCAGGGCTCCGGTTCAGCGATAGTTTTTTGTTTTCTCAAAGGGGCCTTACGGCCCCTTTTTTCATGCCCGTATTTTCATTTTTCATGAATTTTTCATGAAAAACCGCAGGTAACTGCTGTATTTTTTACGGTATTGCTGGCATAGAAATTCCCTTATGGGAATTTTTAGGATCAGGAAAAATTTCAGGGAAAATACCGGAATGGAACATGGAGGCTACCCGGATGGGATTATTCGGATCCCGGGAGGTATTTTGTGACGATATGTGTAGGCGATACGGAGGAGGTTTTCGGTGAGATCCTGAGAAACGGAGTAATGGAATTGAATGAAATTGGATGCGTTGTTGCACACGAATGGCAAAAAACCGGATTGATTCGGAAAAATGTAACTCGGTGAATTGGTTATTATGCCGAATCATGTCCATGGAATCATTGAAATCAATGATTGTTCCGCCGATGGGGACGCCCCGGCCGCATTCGTAGAGACGCCCCGGCGGGGCGTCTCTACGGGGAACCCATTCCACAAACCACAATGGAAACCAAATTCCCTCGGATCGATAATATGCCAATTTAAATCCGTGTGTACAAAACGCATATGGAAATCCGACCACCCCCATTTTCGCTGGCAACCATTATTCTACGAACACATCATCCGTCCGGATGATGATTTTGAGAATATCCGGGAATATATCAGAAATAATCCCCGGAACTGGGGTCGGGACAGGAATAACCCGGAGAGCCGAGGAGTCTGGATACATCGCGGGGATCATTGACATAATTTGATTATCGTATAGAGTGATGTACTTTCATTTGTTGTCATAATGAAAAATTCTTTTTCTGGTGCGGCTACTGAGACGCTGGACAAACCACAGATATTGGATGAAAAACGTGCTGCGGAAATTATTTCCGCCTCTTTTGAGGGCCGCGAAAATATCGTCACGTTTGATCACATTCCTGCCGAAAAGAAGGCGCGCCTCGATGCCGCGGATCAGTTTGTTCTTTTGCTTGCGAAAGCTCTTGTGACTTATTGCAACGATCATTCTCCCAGCGCGTTTAAAAATGATGTTTCGCTCCTGGATCTGCCTTCGGTGAGATTTGGCACATTTTCAAAGATCCCCTTTCTGAGAATAACGGTCGGACCATCAAGCTCCATGCAAACCACGAATCATGTGCCGGTTCTTCTTGAAATTCAGGGGCACGTTCAGTGCAGGGGCTTTGAAGCCTTTGCTCACCGTTTTGACTTTACCGTGAATATGAAAAATAAAATTGTGTCCATCAAAAACAATCCAAAAAAACCCAAGCCCATCGAAATTGCACCAATCGCACCGGAAAGGAATGAGACAATTCCTAAAGTCCAAAAAGTTAACAAGCCCCGTATTGCCCCGAACGCTCCGAGGAACAATGAGGAATTTATCAGGGTTATCCGGGCTATGTACGTAAACTATTGTAGCAGTTGTGAAAAATTGGTTCGGGCTCTTTCGAGGGTGCCGGATATTCGTTCGCATTTTGAAAAAAATGGCAACCTTGAGAGTTTTTTGGAAATTGATGATATCGGCGAAAAAACCGTTGCGCTGTTGGAAAGCCTCTGCGCTAAAGGTGTTCCCGGTGCGCTTTCGGAAGATATTCGTGACGAAGTGCTGATGGTACTAAAAAGCGGCGAAGAATCCCCAAAACGCATGATGCTCTAGCGCCCGTAATTCTTCATTGCCCTCCTCACCTCCCTTTCCTGTTCCCTGCCTTTTATCGTCTGTCGTTTGTCGTGCTTCTTTTTGCCACGGGCAAGGGCGATTCTGGCCTTGGCGAAGGGGCCCTTAAAATAGAGTGAGAGCGGGATGAGCGTAGAACCCGTTTCATGGAGTTTGTTTTCGATTCGTTCGATCTCTGATTTTTTGAGCAGGAGTTTTCGGTCGCGCTTAGGGTCGTAGGTGCTGGTACCATCGCACTTGTACCGCGGAATATGCATGTTCTTAAGCCAGAGATTCCCGGCAAAAAGAGACACAAACGCCCCTTTGAGATTGGGTTTTTGCGTCCGCAAGGATTTCACCTCGCGTCCGGTCAGTTGCATGCCGGCCTCGAACTCTTCAATAAGTTCGTAGTCAAAAAACGCCTTTTTGTTCTGTGCGATTTCGCTCATGTAATGTAGTTTGAGACGAGAGAAAAGTACGGTTTTTTCGCGGAAAAAACAAGGGTTGCAGGTTTTCTGCATACAGCCCTTTGTTTGTGAGTAGATAAACACTATGTTTTGGTCTATTTTGGTCGTGCAATAAAAGAAATTATGCGAAGGGAGCGACCGCTTATTATGGGAATTCTCAATGTCACGCCGGACAGTTTTTCTGATGGTGGGGAGCATTTTAGTCTGGCAAAAGCGGTAAAGCGGGCGAAGGAGATGGTCGTAGAAGGCGCCGATATCATTGATATCGGCGGGGAATCGACTGGGCCGGGCTCGAAACACGTATCTCTGGATGATGAGCTCAAGCGGGTGATACCTGTAGTTGAAAAATTAAAAGATTCAAGATTGAAGATTCAAAAATTCGAAATCTCTGTTGATACGTATAAAGCAGAGGTGGCAAGACAGGCGCTGAAGACGGGTGCGGATATGGTAAATGACGTGACAGCACTTCGGGGAGACCCGGAAATGGCCCGCGTGGTCGCGCGGGCCGGGTGCCCGGTAATTCTGATGTACGCAAAGGATCCGACGCCCAGGACAACCCGCAAGGAGACTCGCTACAAAGATGTTATGAAAATGATCTGTGAGTTTCTGGAAGAGCGAATTTCCTTCGCTCTTGACGCAGGAATCAAGCGTAGCAAGATACTTGTAGATCCGGGGATGGGCGCTTTTGTAAGCGCCATTCCTCAGTACAGTTTTGAGATTATTGCGAGACTTTCCGAGCTTAAGAAACGGTTTGGACTGCCGATCTTGGTCGGCCCATCCCGCAAATCTTTCCTTGGCGGAAAGATTACCGAAAGGCTGGAACCCGGGCTTGCGGCCTCCTGCTTGGCGTACCAGAACGGAGCGACTATAATACGGACCCACGACGTGCTTCAGGCACGGAGAGCACTGGATACAACACAGAAAATTCTGTGAATTACCTATGGCTTACCAGCTTACCAGCTTATTGCTTACAGCTTGCCAATGAAACTCAGTAAAATTTTCTATCTCGATTGTGCGCATTACCTGCCCAAATATAAGGGCAAATGCGAAGCTCTGCACGGTCACACATATAAAGTGATTGTGACTATAGAGGGTCCTGTGGATCAGGAGACCGGGCTTGTGATGGATTTTGTGGAGATGAAAAAGATTTTTAAAGAGGAGGTGGATGCGAGGCTTGATCATAAGCTTTTAAATGATGTGATGAAAAATCCGAGCGCGGAAAATACGGCGATCTGGATCTGGAACGCGCTCGAGAAGAAGATGCCGCTTTCAAAGATAACCGTGTACGAAAGCCCTACATCTTTTGTGGAGTATAACGGAAAATAGAAAGTTCCCTTTTCACCTGCCTCTATGGCTAACAGTATTTTTCTCGGATTGGGATCGAATCTTGGTGACAGGCGCGAAAATATTTCTTCCGCTCTTCGGGAGCTAAGGCAATTTGTGAACCCGACAAAAATCTCCTCTCTGTATGAGACGGCACCAAAAGATGCGCCGGATCATCCGCAATATATGAACGTTGTTTTTGAGGCGACCACGGAGCTTTCTCCGCATGAACTCCTGAAGGCTGTTAAGAAACTGGAAAAGAAGCTTGGAAGAGCTTCGGAGCGCGATATGCTACCGCGCGTTATTGATATTGATATTCTCTTTTACAATCAAAACAGCATTCGTTCCGACGTGCTTATCATTCCTCACGCGAGACTGCATCTTAGGAATTTCGTGCTTGTTCCGCTCTGTGAAATTGCACCCAATTATGTTCATCCGGTTTTTGATAAATCAATTGCCAACCTCAAAGAAATTTGTGAGGATACGTCACCGGTAACACTTATAGAACCGTTGTCATGAATATTGAAAAACAGATCGCGGAAATACTTGAAGCCATAGGAGATAATCCCACAAGAGAGGGCTTAAAAGACACTCCGAAACGTGTTGCTAAAGCCTTTGATAAGCTCTTTGGCGGGTACCAGCTCGACCCGAAAAAATTCCTTACTGTTTTTGACAGTGAAGGATATGATGAAATGATTACCGTGAAAGATATACAGTTTTATTCCACCTGCGAGCATCACATGCTCCCCTTCTTCGGGGTTGCCCACATCGGGTACATTCCCAACAGTAAAATAATCGGTCTTTCAAAAATCCCACGGATGGTGGAGGTTTTTGCAAGGAGACTGCAAAATCAGGAGAGACTCACACAGGAGATTGCTAACACGATAAATACTGTTCTCAAGCCGAAAGGTGTCGGTGTTGTTTTGGAAGCAAAACATCTCTGCATGATGGCGCGAGGGGTTGAAAAATCCGGTGTGAATGTGACAACATCCGCGTTCACAGGACTTTTTCGTAAGGATCAGAGGACGAGAAATGAGTTCCTTCAGCTTATTAAGTAGCCTTTGGCTACTTCATTCATGAAAATCTTGTTAGTCGACCACTACGATTCGTTCACCTTTAACCTGTATCAACTCATAGGGAGCCTTGGTGCGCATGTTGATGTTGTGAGCTGGAATGCTATAAAAACGGAAAAACTGGATTCACTATGGGATGCGATTATTCTTTCCCCCGGTCCTGGATCGCCGAAAGATTATCCGGCAAGCCTTAATCTTGTGCAAAATTTTTATACAAAATTGCCGATTCTCGGTGTCTGTCTTGGTCATCAGATGATTGGGAGCACACTTCTTGGAGATCAGGCGGGAAGCAGAGTTGTTCATGCGAACAAGGTAATGCACGGAAAAACGAGCGAGATATTTCATGACGGACAGGGTCTCTTTAAGGGTATAAGAAATCCGTTTGTCGCCGCGCGCTATCACTCGCTTATCCTGGAAACGGTTCCGCAAGATTTTGAGAAATCGGCATGGACGAAGGAGGGGGAGATTATGGGAATCAGACACAAGAAGTTCCCCGTTTTCGGGATACAGTTTCATCCGGAATCGTTTCTTACCGAGGAGGGTAAAACGATTCTTCGTAATTTTCTTGCACTCATATGAATAAAAAAGAGTTGAAAATAGCGAATTTTGACCCGCTCTCATTTTTTTTGAAGTGTGCTGCGCTGCACCCCGATACCGTTTTTTTGTATACCGGTGAAGCACACCCCCATAATGACTGGTCTATTCTGGCATTTGGTTCGGATGAGATCATTACTGATATAGATGAACTTACAAAACGTTTTTCGCAAACTTCTGCCGTCCGGGATACGATACTCCCCTTTTTGGGCGGTGCCATCGGATATCTTTCGTACGACTTAGGGCTAAGACTCGCGGGTATCCACCCCGCGAAGACTCGTGATTCCGAAGTGCCGGACCTCTTTTTCCGCGTCTACCAGAATGCCGTTTTGTACCGGCATTCGACCAAAAAAACGTATATCGTTTTTTCCGACGAGGCTTTTGAACGGAAAGTATTGGATATTGCGCAGACAGAATCCTGTAGTCCCGAAACAGGCGGAAAAAATGTTTTTTCGCCCGACTGCGGATCGGGCGTGGTACGACGGAGCTTTTCAGAAAGTGATGCGACACATCGTCGACGGCGATGTGTATGAACTCAATCTCACGCAGAATCTTGAGACTGACTTTACCGGCTCCGGAAGCGATCTTTTTTATCATCTCGCGAAAAAAAATCCCGCGCCCATGAGCGCGTATCTTGCCGGAGATGATTTTGAAATTATCAGCTGTTCTCCGGAGCGATTCTTACGATTACGGGAGAAAAAACTGGAGACGTTCCCGATTAAGGGAACGATCTCCCGTGGTACAGATATTGCGTCCGATACCGCAAACGAGCGCGCCTTACTTGCAAGCGAGAAAGAACAGGCGGAGCTCAATATGGTTACCGACCTTCTCAGGAACGATCTTGGCATAGTGAGCCAACTCGGATCTGTGCGCGTGGAGGCTCGCCGTGAAACCATGGTCTTACCTTCCGTTATTCACACCTACAGTCATATTTCTTCCCAAATCCGCTCTGATATATCCTCTTTTGAGGCTTTCCTAGCCATGTTTCCGGGGGGGTCTATCACCGGGTGCCCCAAAAAACGGGCCATGGAAATCATCGACGAGATTGAACTTATGCCAAGAAAGGTTTATACCGGTTGCATAGGATACCTGAGTTTTTGCGGAAATATGGACTTCAGCATTGCTATACGTACTCTGGTTCGTGAGGGCTCCCGGCTTACGCTTGGCGTTGGCGGAGGGATTGTTGCCGATTCTGCCATGAACTCCGAATACGAAGAAACACTCGCAAAAGCTCGTGCTTTTACTGATCTTTAGACCTTTTTCTATGATTACCTGTAACGGCAAACTTGTTCTCGACCATGACAAAAAGTCCCAGCTTTTTGATCCGAAAGTTTCCGGTAAGCTTCGTGGTGTTTTTGAGACTATGCGAACGTATGACGGCGTAATATTTCGACTCGAAGACCATCTTGCAAGGCTGCAGCGTTCGGCAAAACTTGCTCACATCGTTCTTCCGTTACAGCTGAGAAAAATACAGGCTTTTCTTGATCACGCCGTACGGGCGTGCGGTTTTGAGCCGGCCAGAATCAAGCTTATTGTCGCGAAAGGAGACGTGCTCATACAGTGTCTTCCTTTAAAAATTGACTCGCAGATTTATAACGGAGTTTCTGTAATCACCGTCCGTCTCCAGAGAAATACTCCGGAAGCAAAATCTTTAAACTATGCCAAAAATTTCGCGGTGCATGAGAAAGCGAAAGAAAAAGGTTGCTTCGAAGCTTTGCTTATAGACCGAAAAGGAATTGTGCGAGAAGGCGCATACTCCAACATCTTCTGGGTGAAGAAGGGGCGTCTGTTCACCACGAAATCGGGTATCCTGAAGGGCATCACACGGCAAACTGTCCTGGAAGCCACAAAGGTTTCCCTTTCGGAAATCCGCCTGGATCAGCTTGAAAAAGCTGAGGAGGTCTTCCTCACGCAAACTTCACGGGAGATCATTCCGGTGACGCGCGTAAATAGCGCCGTCATCGGCAACGGGACAGTGGGTCCTGTCACCTTGGAGGCGAAACAAGCGTTCGCCAAGTGGCGCGACGCCTACGTCGCACGCAAGAGCTAATTCTCCGTCGTTAAAACTATGGAGAATGTATTCTCTGTCGTTAAAACTCTGGAGGATGCATCCTCCGAAGCTTTTTTGAGTACAGCGAAAAAACGAAGAAGAGCGAAGGAGAATGGAGCCACTGATCGGAATTGAACCGATGACCTCTGCTTTACGAAAGCATTGCTCTACCAACTGAGCTACAGTGGCATCTATTTTTGTCTATATGTTTTTCTTAATCGGATACCTTTCTTTCTTCCACCGAGCATTGCACTTTATTATTGGCTGAAGGCTCTCAACTTCGCTACAGTGGCATCTATTTTTGTCTATATGTTTTTCTTAATCGGATACCTTTCTTTCTTCCACCGAGCATTGCACTTTATTATTGGCTGAAGGCTCTCAACTTCGCTACAGTGGCATATCATTCGATCTATCAAGGCTCTTTTTTTGCAGACACTTTTTCCTCCTGCCCGAGCATTGCACTTTATTATTGGCTGAAGGCTCTCAACTTCGCTACAGTGGCGCAGTTTCTGTTTTACTGGAACCGTGTATCTTTTTCAATCGCAAATCCCCTGTCACACCTTTTCTGACAGAAACGTGAGCGCTACCCTTTATGCTTCTGGGTCTTTCTGAATGGGAATTTCGTCTGTTGGCTGTTTTGCTTTGCGTTGCCGCATAAATTCGACAGTCTGCTTCAGCACCTCTTTTGAGGCGGTTTCTGACAATGAGTTGATCTGGCACTCGAGTTCCACCTTTTCCCCATCCATACCTAGCATTTCCGCAAGTTTTCTTGTGCTTTGAATAACTTCAGCTATCTCTTTTGGCAGTCCCCTGAAAAGTTCCTGCACCTGACCGATAATATCTTCTTTTACAAAATTCACCGTTTTCCCTATCGCCACAGTCATCGCCTTGGGAGTGGAACTTCCGTGCGATTTTACCGCAATCTTATTTACTCCGTATATAAGCCCTCCGGCGTGATTATCCGGTGAGAATGACTTAAAGGTTTTTCCGAGGATAAGATACCCGATACTTCTCCACCACAACAAACTTCTTTTGATCACGCTTTCCACTGACCACTTCATCCCCTTTCCGAAATCCTCCATTGCTTTCAATGTTATATTCCCCGTAAAACCATCGGTTATAACGATCTCCATATCATTTTTTTTCTTGAAAAAGGACGGCTCCGTAAGTCCTCCGTAGTTGAAAAAATCTTTGAATTTTTCAAGAACCGTATGCGCGTACTGTACCGCTTTTGGCGCTTTTTCCGGTTCGGTACCGTTACTTAAGATGAACAGCTTCGGGCGTTTTGGATCTTCTGGATTTGCGCGTTTTTTTGAGATCGCCCCCAATGGCAGAGCCATGAGCGCCTTGAGTATCAACTGCTGTGTTTTTTCAAATACATTGTCTGGAGGTAAACTTGCGCCAGCATCACTAAATTCTGTTGTGTTTTTTTCGTCGGGATTCGGAATAGTTGCCGCAATGGAAAGATTTGGCCTTATCGCATTCTCTCTATTTTTTTTATTTTCTTTATCCCCCCTGTTCTCCTCGTTGATTGAGAGATTCATTCGTTTGAGTTTCGATGACGCCAGATGCGCCTGAAATCCCG
Organism: uncultured bacterium; assembly: GCA_963775025.1. Classification (GTDB taxonomy): domain Bacteria; phylum Patescibacteriota; class Gracilibacteria; order JAUYGZ01; family DAOVYC01; genus CAVZHD01. Next base: position 30,978 of record CAVZHD010000001.1, on the reverse strand, counting down.
TATGAGAACATGAAGTAAGCGCATCCGCTTCCCCTTTATTAACAATGTCGTAGCATGTGCCTACCGCACTATTAAGTGCCTTTGCCTTCTTGAGTTCTTCCTTATCTAAGACCTTCAAATTACTGTCAATTTTTTCTGGCGCGTTAATAATCTTTATCACTCTTCCCGTATCGGCCAACGTAACTTCTCCTGTTTTTTTATCTACTTCTATTCCTCCAAGTCCATTAAGAGCCTCTGCGATCTGTTCGCGGCAACCGACAAGAATGAATTTCGCCTCCGGAAAAAGGTCTTCCTTCAATATGCCCTTGAGCGCTTTGCACTCAACTTTTCCGGGCTTGCCTTTGTCCACGCCAAGCATGTCCACCGCTATGATTGGATTCTCTTTACTCATTCTTGAATACTTATAAAAACTCTTGTCGAGTATTTTACAACTCTACGCAAAAAAGTCCACCGAAGATTTGTGTCTGCCGGAATTTGGGCTCTGTCGGTTCCTTTTTGGCAACTACCGGTATTCCAGGTAGTCCCTTAGGGCATTGCCGGCGAGATAACAGTCCATACTACCCTGTTCCGACGATGGAAACACAATGTGTATCTGCTTCGGCTCTCCATCTTTATACAGCACTCTGATCTCCGAGATTAGAGCGTTGCCTTGCAGAATCTTCTGCATGACATCATCCGCGCCCGAAAAATGAATAGACGCATCATCATACTGTACCCGATGGCTTAAGCAGTCTCTTAAAAAAATAGAAACGGACTGCTTTCGCAGAGCGGTTTCCTCACACCATCCATCCGGCTGTATTTCTGGAGATTCCATTGAATGCATAGATTTTAATAATGTGAATTAAATCCGTCTGAGATTTTATCAGAAAAGTGACGAATCATAAATTCATCGAACGAAGCCATGAAGTAGAAAACACTTCGTGTTTACACTTCATGGCAAGCGAGATGTAACTCATGGCCTGCCATGAATTCATCGAACGAAGCCCTGAAGTGGAAAACACTTCGTGTTTACACTTCATGGCGAGCGAGATGTAATTCATGGAGCCGTCTTCGGGAATTGAACCCGAGACCCCGTCCTTACCATGGACGTGCTCTACCACCTGAGCTAAGACGGCAACATTTCAATACTTATATTTTTCTTTTATTTTTTACTCTTACAACCGAGCAGGTACTTCACTATTGGCTGAAGGCTCTCACCTGAAGCTTTGACGGCGTTCTCTCACATCGCAACGCAACCGCGAAAAACCTCGAGGGGATTTTACAGGATTAACGACCTGCCGCAAAGCTTTCTTGGTTTACAACGAAAGAAAGGCGCTCAAGAGTTCTGCCACTTCGGCCCGTGGCGCCTTCTCGTTCAGATCCTTCAGGGTTATCAGAAGTGATTTTCCGAAAAGCTGTTCAATGGTCTTCAGATATTTTTGGTATGCATCCCCAGTGGTATTCCTTGCTATCCGCATGGAGATATCGATGTTTTGCATAGCCATAGCTTCGAGTATAGCGCTCACGACCTCAGCCCTTGTAAGAGTCTCTTCTGCGCGGAAGGTTCCATCCGAATACCCCTTAAGAAGCCCAAGCACTTTGGCGGCTACTACGTAGCGATAGAACGATTGCTCCTCATTCGTAAAATCGTTGTAGACGCGACTGAAGCTCTTTTCTCCGTTTATGTAGGGTTTAACTGCTCTGTCGATAGCCTTTTCGTCCCAGACGAGGAGCGAAACGATTTTCGCAAGTTCCGCGCGGCTGAGTGCTGCCTGTGGTCGGAACATTCCATCGGTAGCTGACATCATGCCGGCTTCAATGACGGAGCAGATGCTCGTGGCGATAGACTGAACCTGTTCTTCTGAAAGCTCGTTCTTTCCGGCAATTTCATCGAGATCTGCAATATCGCATGAAGGCTCAAGCTGAAGGCTTACTTTGACCTCCCGTGTTTCTTCCGGAATGTCTTCAGCGGGAGCTTCTCCTTCAAGGGTGAATATCCTTTCTGTAATCGTTATGTTGCCACTTGGATCATTTTGCTCGGTGGTGAGAATCTCCTCACCATTCGCGTTCTTGATCAGGAGATTTGAAACACTTACCCCAGTGGATTGCACGGACTTGGTAAGCTCAAAGTCTATGTGCGCAAACTCGTTCGGCATTACGCCTTCAGATATTGCGCTCACGGTGATCGTGCCCTCCTCCGGGTTTACGCGAATATCCTGCGAGACAAGCGTATCATTGAGTTTGACATTGGCAACCCGCATGTATTCGGGCTCATAGAGGAGCTCTGCCGACGCGGATACGGCCTGCGGTGCGTTTATAAGAAGTGTTCCCGCAACTCTGCTTCCTACTGATTTTTCCGTTGTTCCGAATGCGCACTCGGCAACAACCTTCCCTTCACTACCCACTCTTTCCGTTGCGCCAAAGAGAACCGGAATGGTCATCTCTTTGTACGTAATCGGAAACGTTTTTGGCGGTATGCTGTCATCGGATATCATCCCCTCTATTCCGATAGTGATTTTTCCTGAAACCGGAACCTGGCTGGGGCTGATGGTTACGTCAGCTATCGCAAGAAGTCGGGGCTCTTCTGATTTTGGAGACATCATCTCTATTCTTGCGGTTCCTGAAGACTGATCAACGCTTGAGGCAATTATAGAGATTTGTGAAGACTCGATCGCGTTGATTTCGGTAAATGTCGTACCTGGCTCGAAGAAGAAATTAATATGTCCGGAAGTCATTACCTGGCCTTCGATCTCCTGAATCCCGACACGCAAAGTGTTTTCATTGCCGATACGGAATGGCGCTTCGCCTTCGACAATGAAACTCAACTCCCCGCTTGTACCCGCAAACAATATACTCGATGAAAACAAAGGAGCCATTGTCATCCCGACATATGTAATGATCGCAAGACTTAGGATTATCAGAAGTGAAGCGAAGAGATAGCCCAGGGTTTTCATAGTGTAATATTTATTGCTGAGATGCCCAGTTCATAAGTGTGCTGAATCCTTCGTACGAGCGTATTGCTTCGTACGTTGGCTCCACTTCCTTATTGAGCCAGTCGGCCCTTTCTTTCAAAAGCGCCTCCGCTCCGAGCACTGGTGGCTCGATAGTCATTTGAATTTTTGTAATTATGGAATCACCATTTTTGGATATGGCGGAAACGGATACATCGTACTCCCCCGCCTCTTTCGGAATTCCGGAAAACGCAATCCCCCTTTCTCCATCCAGATATGAGTCCATGCCTAGCGGTAAACCCGCAGCAATAAGCTGAAATGGCGGTCTTCCACCCTTAATTTTTCCGGTCGGAAATTCAGTTCTCAGCCACTCGTCCACCGAAACAACAAAAGACTCGTTCATAACAATTTGAACGGGTTCTGTTTGTATAAGAGAGGCGTCCAACTTTGTTTCACCATGTGTTGCTATTTTCAGACCGTACGCCACACCCACAATCAGTATTGAGATAGCCAAAAACGTTATTGCCGTTTTCATAGTTTCAGATGGAGAAAACTTATGGTGACTGTACCATACTTAGGGCTTTGTCTCAAATTCACAATCAAAAAAATCGTTGTGCGGTACACTTTATAGTATTCCACCCTCCGTCACCATCTCCCCTTCCACCCGTATCAACCCCTTCATTTCGAGCGATGTTATAAGGACATTCAGTTCCTGCAGTGAGATTTCCAGCGTGCCGCATAGATCCGTCAGATGCGATATCCCCACACTTACAGCCTTCAGAAGACTCTGTTCCTTTTCTGAAAGTTTCTGTTTCTTTTTACGGGTACCCAGAGTCTCGCTATTCTGCCGGAAGACCGCAAGAATATCCTGCACCGACATAACAAGACGAGCTCCATCGGCTATAAGCCGATTTGTTCCGATATGATCCGGAGACAGGGCGCTCCCGGGAATCGCAAAGACGTCCCTGTTGGCGTCGAGCGCCTGACTCGCGGTAATGAGCGCTCCGGATTTTTCACCGGCCTGAATGACGAGTGTGCCATGCGACAGTCCGGCGATAATCCTGTTTCTTGCCGGAAAAAAATATTTTTCCGGTACCGTTCCCGGAGCATATTCCGAAAATAATACCCCTCCGGTTTCAAGAATTTTTTTCCCCAAACACGCATTTTCCACCGGATATACCGCATCGATCCCGTTCCCGAGAACTCCGACGGCCCGCCCACCGGCCTTAAGTGTTTCCATGTGAGCCTTTGCGTCTACCCCAAAGGCGAGACCGGAGACAATCACCACCCCCGCATTCGCAAGTTCAGGGATAAGATTTTCCAAGACTTCGCGCGAATACGGATTCATATTTCGCGACCCGACAACGGCTATTTGCAGCCGTTTCTCCACATCCTTCTGATACGATCCTCTTTTGTAAAGAAACAGTGGCGGAGCATCAAGCTGCTGCAAAAGAAACGGATACTCTTCGTCCCACGGCAACAGAATATTCGCGTGACACATTATCACTTTTTTATACTCTCTCTCCGGATTGATTCTATTTTTTTCAAGCAGAAACAGTTCGGCAACCTCACTTTTGAAACCGTATCCCAATAAATCTTTTTGAGTGGTACGTTCAAAAACTGCTTGGGGAGAAATATTCTTCAGAAGTATCCGGAGAACCCTCCGGAACCCCTTCATGGCTCCCAGTGCCGCGCGAAAATAGAGATCATCCATGGTTAAGAATCATTGTTCCGCAGTGTACGGTAAAACTCTTTTTGGAGACCAGCATTTTTGCGGTAAATTTCATGAAAATTTCATATCCGGTGAGATTATAAAAAAAGCCACCGCCTAAAAGCGGTGGCTCAATTTTTTATGTGACTAACGAATACCCCAGGAGGCGAAATCTTCTTCGGTCGTATTCTGCGAAATACGAAGTGAAGGCAGAGTATACGGATGCGCTTTCACGTCAACATACTTTCCGAATTGCGTCGTTCGTGCGAACGCGTAGCGTTCGCCGCTGAGGACCTTAAAGAGCCAAGCGGTATAGCGGCCGGAGGGGTAAGCGAAACTGTACACCGGCTTTCCAAGTTTCTCTTCCAGAACCTTCTTTGAATCTGTGATTTGTGATATCCCGTCCTTTTCCGAAACATAGCGAAGGTCAACATCGCTCTTTGCGTGTGAGCCGATCTCCATACCGGCGTTACTCATTTCGTTAATCTGATCCCAGTTCATGTACCCTTCCTGACCTACGCGGTCGGTCATTATAAAGAATACCGCCTTCTGGTTTCTGTTTTTCAGGAGAGGAAATACGTTGGTGTAGTGATCGATATATCCGTCATCAAAGGTCAAAATAACCGGCTTTTCCGGCAATGGGAAACGCCCGTCCTTTGCTGACTGAAGATCTTTGAAGGTAACTGTTGTGTAGCCCTTTTCTGCAAGGTATTTCAGTTGTTCTCCAAGTAGTGACGGTGACACTGAAAGATTTTCCCTCAGATCATCCGAACCTGCCGGCGGTACGCTCACGTAGTGATACATGAGAATTGGCAGGAAATACAAACCACGTTCCGAAGCGATATCGTGAGTGAGTAGTGACAAATATCTCTTTGCCGCAAAACCAAGCTTGCCGTCGGCAAGCAGCACGCGGAACCATTCCGGATTGTCGGTCGGAATAGCCATCACCTCATCATCTCCACCGATTGTTTCGATGATCTCTGCCTTAATGCTGGGTTCGCCTCGAATATTGAGAAATGAGAAATTTACAAAATACGATTGCCATTCAGGCAGAGGCTCTTTTTCCGCACCGGAGAAGACAACACTTTTTTCTTCTCCTACTGTGGAAGTTTCGGTATTCACAAGCACTGCCGGTTTTTGGATCTCGATAGCTTTCTTCTCCCCTCCCTTGAAATTAAAAATTCCGCGGATTTCATTGCTGTATCGCCCTACGAGTAGTACCGCCACCACCACCAGCAAAATTCCAAAGACCGGAAATCTTTTCTTCTTTGGGCTTGGCTGAGGTTCCGCTTTCTTGACAGCGGGACGCGCCTTGGATGGTTTTTTCTTTTTAACCGTCGACACTACCTTCTTTGGCGACTGAGCCTTTTTAGGCTGTTTCGTTTTTCTTGTTTTTTTCGGTGTTGCCTTTTTTCCTTTTTTCATAGTGTAAACATATGATCTGAACTTTCGTATTGTATCGAAAACCTCTTCATTTTCACAAATTCTGATGCCTATCTTTTATTGCGAATAAGCGCAAATTTTGTTATAATGATGAGATTAATTTTCACACATATGCTGTTTATCAATAAAAGATTTTGCCGATTTTTGCCAAAAGTACGTGAATCACTCGGTACTTTTACCGATGCCATGGATCAAGGTGAAGAGATGCTTTCTAATCCTCCGATTCTGCAGGCTATTACCAAGGAGCGCCTTTTTTATGAAATGGAAACCAAGGGGAATCTCAAAGATCTAGCAAGGCAGATTGTTCTTCAGGAGTCTCAGATACAGAGACAGGAACTTTCGAGACGGGTTACTGGCGATACGCCTGAAAATACTCTCGCAAATGATGTTATCGATCTCATTCAGCAGCAGAAACTTGCGGATGCGGAATCGAAAGTGCGTGAAGAGATGAGAAAAAATCCCGCGGAGACGAAAAAGATTCTCGCAAATTATCAGCTGAGCCTCGATCAGATTCTCCTTCGCTTTCAAGCAAAGGAGATGACCAGAGATGAGGCAATGCTTGCCTCTCAGCAAGCGCTCCTTAAAAATCCTCTCATCGCGCAGGCTTCCAAGGAGACGGGTTTCCCCGTTGAAGCACTGGCAGCCGGAGCTTCGGGAGTATTCTTGGACACCGAAAGAATCCCTGAGAACCCGTGGGATATGGTGAAGGGCATTCAGAGCAGTATGGAGGGGCTCATGCATTTTCGTGTTGCAAAACGCGCTGCAGAAAAAATCAATGTGCAGGAGTCGTCTATCAGGGCCGTGTACAGCATTAACGCGCAGAAGTTTGTGGGCATTGTGAAGATGCTGAAAAACATGATTGATCCAAGCCTGCCGGGATCTTTTGTCAGTGAAAGCATGAAACAAAAGATACAGGCAAATCTCGATAATCCGTCACTCGATTCCGATGAAAGACGCGTGATGAATTTTCTTTTGAAGGACCGCGGTAATTCGCAGGAACTTAAGAAGCTTTATGAATATGTCGGCGGAAGAGAGAACATTGAGTTCACACTATCGGAAATCGATAAGACTTTTGAAAAGAAAGCTTCTTTGGAAAAAGAAGCTGTTTCCCGTTCAGAAATCCGACGCAGAAGCCAGGATTTTTTCCGTGAGAATGTGGATGTGGGAACGATGCTGAAATACAAATTTCAGCTCAAGGAAGACAGGGAAACACTTGCCTCTTACACTATGGCAAGCGCATTTGGAACACTCCCGCGCGCTTTTCAGGGACAGTTGAGGCTGAGAAGCATGACGGGGTTTTTTGATAAATTGGCGAAAAACCCGGATGCCGCGGAAGAGTTTACAAAACTTTTTAAGGATACATGGAAACTTAACAGGGGAACATTTTTAAAAACACAGATTGAGGCTGAAGAGTTTCGAAAACTCGGTAAGGCTTCTACTCAAGGAGCTGCCGAGATCGGCACCGTTTCCGAAAAAGCGGGAAAGGCCGCGCGCAAAACCGCCGGCATGGGAAGATACCTTAAACTCGTCGGTCCGGGTATGCTTGTAGCTTCCGAGGTTTACAACGTTTCTACCGGAAGATCGACCCTTCCGGAAACTGTTGGGCGAGTTGCCGGAGGCATGCTTCGTTTTGTTCCGATTGTTGGTACTGCTCTTGATTTTACCGAGGCCATCACTGGCAAAGATCAGATTAATGGACAAAAGCTTAATCGCACTGAGAGACTCGCGAGAGCCGGATGGGGAGTTCTTGGAGCCTTGGGTGATGTTGCCATGCTCATTCCGGGCGCCGGGAGTCTTTATTCGTGGAGGCATTTCTGCCGCACGAGTTGCGAGGGTAGCCCGTGTTGCCGGTCAGGGAACCAGGATTCTTCGAACCGGAGGTTTGGCCGTTGGCATTGGCGCAGGCGTCGTAGCACCGTTGGTCGCTCTCCAGAAATGCGTGGGGCTGTCGGCGTGACCGGAGCTATCGCCGTTAAAACTACCGAAGCTACTTTTGGAGCCATACGACTTATGGCCGGACCAAGTGGCGGAGCCGCAGATATGGATGTTGCCATGGCGAGCATAAAAGAAAAGACCGGAAATACCGTAAAACGAGCTTCCGAAGCAGTGGCCGATACCACTGAAAATGTTTTGAAGAAATATGATATTACTGTCGCAGCATGGGGAGCAGGATCATTTGCCGCTCTTAAGACATATTTCAAAAATCCGAAAAATCTTCCGCAACTTTCTGAAGTAAAATCGATTCTCGAAAAGGACAAAAGTAAAATCGCGGAACTTAAAAAGATATTTACAGACCCGTCGCTTTCGATAGACAAGCGACATCAGCAAATGAAGGATTTTATTGAGAGAAGCAAAAAAAGCGGCGAGAAGTAGACATAAAAAAACCGCGTTCGTCACGCAGCCTTTCGTTTTTTCCGCATACCAAAATTTTCTCTTACAATCCTCGCGGCTGGAAGAGTGTCCTGTAGAGATTCTTTAAAGCTTCGAGTGTCATAAAGACGAGTTCGGAAAGAAGTTTCTGAACCTTTCTGATAGCGGCAACTATCCTTGCCAATTTTTCCGCGTCCATTCTGCGGAATAAACCTCCTCGCGCTTTTGATTCTTCTCTTTTGAGTTTTTTCAGCTGCTTTGTGAGCTCTTTGTCGATTGTGGAAATAAGTACCTTTTGAGATTCCGGAACAGTAAACGGCTTCGGCTCGGTGGCTGAAACCTTTTTCTGAGTACCGGCTGCTGCTTTTTCTGACTTCTGTTCGCGGGCTTCGGATGCGCTTTCGGATACCTTTTCGGCCGATTCGAGAGCCGCAGTTACTGCCTCATGCGCTTCGGAAGCTGCCCGTGTAGCCTCAACAGGCGCTCCGGTAAGTCCAAAAGACGCGCCAGATTCCAAGGCTTTCTCCAAAAGCTTCTTCTCTTTATCCGTCTTGTTTGTTGAGTTGGTCATTTCAAAATTATGTGGACGAAAGTTTAATGCTTTTCTCTCCCTTTGTCAAGGTTTTTTTGCTTCAGTATATTGTACCAAATTTTTCAAGATTTGGAAAGCCCTTGGAAGCTTCCGCTTGGAATTTCCCCCCTTACGACAGTACAATTCCCTACCGGATATATGTTTTTATGACCTACCTTCTCGCCATATCGTCCTTTGTAAGCCGCTTGCTCGGTATAATCCGCAACAATCGGTTTGCCGATCTCTTTGGAGCAACCGACTTAAGTGATGCGTATTTTGCGGCTTTTCAGATTCCTGACCTTATTTACAGCATTATTGTTTACGGCGCACTTTCGGCTGCCTTTGTTCCTCTTTTTGTGGAACATATACATACTGCCAAAACTTCAGGAGGGCAAAAAACCCTGTGGGATTTCACCAGCTCCGTACTCTCGCTTCTTGTTTGCTTTATCGCACTCTGCGCGATCGTTCTCTTTTTTGCATCACCGTACCTGATTCCGGTTCTGTATCCGGGCTTCGACCCGGAAACGCAGCAGGTTACCGTAAACCTCATGCGCATCATGCTGCTTTCACCAATCTTTTTTGGGTTCTCCTCGGTTTTTTCCGGCATTCAGACCGCTTTCGGGAATTTCCTTTTCTACTCCCTTGCGCCCGTTATCTATAATCTGTCCATTATTTTCGGCATCGTGTACTTGGCGCCGATATATGGAATATATGGTGTTGCGTATGGAGTTGTCATTGGCGCTTTTCTTCACGCGCTCATACAGGTGCCGGCAATGATTCGCGTAGGCTTCCGGCTTTCTCCGTCTTTCTCGTGGTTTCGAAGTGACATCCGAAAACTGATTTCCCTTTCCATTCCGCGCGTACTCGGACTCGCGCTCTTGCAGGCAAACTATCTTGTGGAAGGATTCATTGCTTCTCTTGGACTTGTCGGCGGACTTTCCGTCCTGCGCTACGCGCAGGACCTCCAATCTTTCCCTGTGGGAATTGTCGGTCTTTCTGTTGCGGTGGGAAGCTTTTCGGTTCTCTCATCACTCGCGCTCAAGAATGATGATCTTAAGATGTTTTTTGATACCCTGTCCCGTAAGATCGATAACGTTCTCTTTCTCATTATCCCCTCTTCGGTTGGACTTTTCCTTCTCCGCGAACCCATTGTCCGTCTCATTCTCCACTCCGGCGCGTTCACGGAACGCGACTCTTTTGTCACAGCGAACACACTCGGCATTCTGTGCGTGAGTCTTTTTGCGGCAAGTTTAATCCCGCTTCTTTCACGTGCATTCTATGCTGTGAAGGACACGAAATCACCCCTGTTTTTCAGCATAGCGGCAATCGCCGTAAATGCGACACTCGGACTTCTGCTTACGCCGCATTACGGTGTCTACGGGCTTGCGATGGCAAATGCCATCTCGTCGATTCTCAATATTGCCCTTCTGCTTCTTTCTCTTCGCATACGGGTTCCCAAGGCGCGTTTTGCTTTTCCCATTTCTTCCTTTCTTAAAACCCTTTTTGCCTCGGCAGTTATGGGTGCCGCCGTGTATCTTCTGCAGCGCATCGTTTCATTGCCGTCTTCCTTCATGGCGCTTTTGGGCTTAACTTTGATTTTTGCCGGCGCAGGAGCCGCTGTATATTTTGGCATCTCTTTTCTTGTTAAAGCCCCCGCCCTCGCGGGCGGTATCCGCTCTCTTGTAAACGGGTTTAAAAGACAGGCTGACTAGAGAATCTTAAACTTCACATTGGAATCGAGTGCCGGAACCCTTGATGACCAGAATGGCCATACCCGGATCTCTACATTGTCGATCTCTTCGAGGTTTTGGACGAAGTATTTAGCTGTGTATGCGTCTTTTCCCAGCACCCCTTCTTTGATTCGCTTCATAAGCGAATATCCCGTTTCGGAATCAAGGTTTATATCAAACTCCTCGATTCCTTTGATGGTAACGGCCAGCTTGATTCTGTTGAGATCTCCCTGAACGGAATCACTCGTAACTATACGATAGGTCATCGAATTCCTTTCGATGGCTACAAGTTTTTTCTGCGGGTGCACTTTGGATTTGAGCTCATTTTCCAGGACTCGGTAAAACTCCTCTTCGTCGTAGGCGACTCCGCGGACCTCAACTTTTGCCTTTGCTTCAAATGATGCCTTTGGTTTTCCTATTTCCTCTTTCGGGAGATCAAGCTCGAGAAATCGATATTTGATAAAGCTATCGTCTTCCAGGAGCACCAGGTGTAACCCCTTTTCTGCGTTCTGCTGTGCAACGTATGTGCGAAAATCGCCCTTCACTGACTCTTCAATGTGCTCTTTAATCTTTTCCGTTGCCGTTTCGATGTCTTCTTCCGTGAGAACCCTATAGCTTTCCGTCACTCCGCCGGTGAAATTTTCGTCCGCCTCTGCATACAAAATGGTTTGAGAAGTTGGATCAAGCGCCGGTACGTTGAGACGGACACCTTTTTGAATATTCCCCCTTTCCCCGATAGCTTTTCCCGCGGCATCAACTCCGTCCGCCACTACCTCCATAATCAATGTGCCGGGAACTTTTTCGCGGGTAAGCTTTCCGTCATCGGTACGCACCATAGAATACTGCGCTCCGGGGACATCAATCTTTTCCTGGATGCGAAAGATCAACCCATCTTCGGTCTGAAACCTGGTGTCTTTTATGAGCGTCCACGCTTTCAGGCGGTGGTTTTTTATAAGAATCTTTCCCCTCGCGTTGGTTCCGGTAAATATCTCTCCGGATGCCGGAAACTCTTCGGTTCTCTCGATAATAGTTTCCACGGGAAACGTTGTGATGGCATGCGCTTTTTCAATTGTCGCCATTGCTTTTTTTTGTTCCTGGCTCGCTAAAACCAGATTCGTGGTCTTTTCGATTACGTTCGAGGCCGGACGAATTTTGATTGTTGCCGACGGAAGCGCAACATAGCTGATTGAAAGAAACAAACCGATGGCTCCAATGAGAAACAGAATAAAATTTCTCCGCTTGATGGTAATGTTCAGAAGTCGCTCGCTCCACATACGAAACTCGCTCGATTTGAGTTCCAGCTCTTTTGAAACATTTGCCTCCCTTTTTGTTTCGACGGTCTTTCTTTTTTTCTCCTCCTGCGCGATAAGTTCAGTAAGGCTGAGCTTCTTTGCCGGCACTCTTTGCGGCTTGTATATGAGACCTTCCGGTTTAAGTTTTTGCACACGCACGATGGGATTTTTTTCAAATTTCGTGTCCTGTTTTGATGTTCCTTTCAATTTTGACTCATACAATAAAAATCCGGCCCGTGTGAGCAAATTGAGCCCAACCTTATCCCTTGTGGCCACCTGAACATCCTTTTTGAGCGTTTTCAGTTCCTCAAAAAGAAGCTTCATATTAATGATGCTTTCGAATATCAGTGCTCTTTCGGGAAAAACGATGGCAACAGCTTCCGCTTTGGATTTTTCTACCTTACTCACGATGGTCGTGATCTCGTCGTCGATTTCGATAAAAATGATTTTTCTTTCGACCACAGGAAAAGAGAAATGGGTTATTTACAGTACCGTTATTCTTTTGTTTCCAGCTTACTAAAAAGTGGCGCGCCCTGTTCTATTCGGATGCCTTTAGCAATGGCTTTCGGCACATCATCAAAATTATCCGCTTTGATTCCAAGACGTTTTGCCATCTCTTCCGCAGCAATCGGAATAAATGGTTGAACCATGGTCGCTATGTGCGCCAGTACGCCCGTGAGGATTCCTAAAACCTTCTTCGCTTCATCCTGTTTTCCGTTTTTTACCAGGGCCCAGGGCGCCTGTTCTTCGATAAACTTATTTCCGGCGTCCACAAGTTCCCACGCGGTTTTTGCAGCGCTATCCAACATCATTCCCTCCATTTGCTCGTGATATTTCTTCAGATATTTTCCGGTAAACTGATCGACAGCTTTTTGGTCAATATTTTCAGCAATGCCACCACAGTATTTATGAAGCATCGCGGTAACGCGATGCAAAAGATTTCCAAGATTATTCGCAAGATCTGCCGAATATCTCTCCTCAAAACGTTCGTAGGTAAAATCTCCGTCTTTTCCTATAGGGATTTCCGAAAGCAGATAGTATCGGACAGCGTCGACGCCATATTTCTGGGCCAGATCAAACGGAGAAATAACGTTTCCTTTACTCTTACTCATCCTCTCACCCTTCATATTTACCCATCCGTGAATCAGCTCTCTTTTTGGAAGTTCAAGCTTGGCGGAAAGCAACATGCCGATCCATATGGCCGCGTGAAAGCGCACGATATCTTTTCCTATAACGTGCGTGCAGTTGCTCCAGTATTCGTGAAATGTTTTTGATTCCTCGGCATATCCTATTGCGGAGATGTAGTTTGTAAGCGCATCACACCAAACATACATGACCTGAGAGTCATCTCCCGGTACGGGAATCCCCCAATTGAGCGCCGTGCGCGGACGAGAGAAGCTCACATCCTGCAATCCTTCCTGAATAATGTTGAGAATTTCGTTCGCACGAAATTCCGGCAGGATGGAAAGTTTTTTTGACCGGATAAGTTCTCCGATCTGTTTGGAATATTTCGATAGACGAAAAAAGTAATTTTCCTCGGAAAGTTTTTCCGGCACTCTGTCATGATGCGGACACTTTCCATCAACAAGTTCCTTTTCCAGAATGAATTTTTCACACCCCACACAGTATAATCCTTCGTACTTTGCCTTGTAGATATCCCCTTCCGCTTCCAGCTTTTTCCAAAGCTTATGGACTGCTGGCCAGTGTCTTTTTTGGTCTGTAGTCCTTAGAAAATCGTTATTGGTGCAGTGAAGAAGAGTTGTCAGATCAAGGAATTTCTGCGAATTTTTATCGCAAAGCTGCTGCGGGGTAAGCCCCAGTTTTTCTGCGGTTTCCACAATCTTTGAACCATGCTCATCGGTTCCGGTGAGAAAAAACACATCTTCACCCATGGCTCTTTTGTACCGCGCAATGCAGTCTGCCTCCAGAAGCTCCATCGCAAATCCAATGTGCGGCTCACCGTTTACATACGCAATGGATGTCGTTATATAAAATTTTGACATGGGTACTGAAAAAGAAAATGTGCTTACTTTTCCTGCTTTTCCTCGGATTTTTTCTCCTTTGGCTCTTCTTTTTCCTTTTTCTCTTTTTTGACGGCCTTTTTCTTTTCCTCCCCATCCTTAACCGCAGCCTTTTCTTTTTTCGGCTTTTTTTCCTTTACCTCTTCTTTCTCCTCTTCCTTCTTTTCTGCCGTCTTTTCTGCCGTCTTTTCTTCCTTCTTGCCTTCAACCTCCTTTACTTCCTGTTTTTCTTTCTTTTCCTTGGTCGGATTCATACACTCATATACCGCTTTTTCTATTCTCTCAGCATCCTCTTTGTTGATATTTTCAATAGCCATAAGAGCATCCACATTTAACCCGAGAAGCTGTACCACCTTGATAAATCCGGCGGTTTCGAGCTTTTCAACAACCGCTTTTTCGAGTTGAAGATCGGAAATCTTCTGATCCATGCTGATCTCAACCTTAACCTCATCTTCACCTTTTATCTTCTTGTCGAGCTCCTTCTTCTTAAGCTCGTCGAGCTTGGATGTGTCGAGTTTATCGAGATTGAGAATATCGATTTCCCAGCCGGCAAGTTTCGATGCCAGTCGGACATTTTGACCATTCTTTCCGATGGCGAGAGCCCTTTCTTCTTCGGCAACGTATACTCCGGCTCGCTTTTCATTATCATTAAGTTCGATATATGTAATCTTTGAGGGTGAAAGCGCTTTTTCGAGGTACGCACGAATATCCTCTTTATATTCAATGATATCTATTCTTTCACCATCAAACTCTTCCATTATGTTCTGAATGCGTACACCCTTCTGACCAACGCATGCTCCAATAGGATCGATACTCGCATCGTTGGACCGCACAGCAACCTTGGTGCGAACACCGGGCTCTCGGGCAACCGCCACAATCTGAACAATGCCATCTTTAATCTCCGGTATCTCCATTTCAAGGAAACACTCAACAAGCTTCGGATGTGATCTGGAAATAAGAAGTTGCGGCCCCTTGGGTGTCTGGACACACTTTTCCAGGTATACCTTGATTCGCTGCCCGGAATGAAATTTTTCTCCGGGAATCTGATCCTTCGCAAATAGAATCGCCTGTGTTCTTTCGAGGTCCACAAATACGTTTCTACCTTCAATACGATTCACAAATCCTGAAAGGATTTCATGCTCTCTGTCTTTGTATATATCGTGAATAATCTCTTTTTCCGCCTCCTGAAGCCTCTGGATAACCACCTGCTTTGCGCTCTGAGCCGCTATTCTTCCGTATTCGGTCGGTGTGACATCTATTTTGATAATATCACCGGCTTTTACATCCGGTTTATATTTTTTGGCCTCTTCGACAGTTATTTGCGTATCGGCGTTTTCGAAGTTTGTCTTTTTTACCACCTCTTTCACAAGAAGAATGGTGGCTCCGCTTTCGGTGTCATTCAGGACAACTTCGATATTCTGATCCTTATTGCCGTAGTCCTTGCGGTAAGCTGCACGAAACGCGTGCTGAACAATATCAATCACCTTATCCTTTGGAATGTTCTTTTCCGTGCACAGCTGATTTATGGCTGCCATGAATTGAGATTGCATACAAGAAAAATATTAGGGATGAATTTTTGCCACATTGCATTTAAAAAAATGTGTGGCAAACCGGAAAGCTTTCTTTAAGCCTTCTTGTCTAGGGGCATTGTATAAAGATGAGGGGAATAAATCAACCCGATTTACTCTATCGGACGAGACACTCCCGCAATTGTGCCGGCGTTGTTTTCTGCTTCATGGTGAGAAAAGCTTTTGCCGTCGCTTTAACATCATCCAAGGCGCGGTGTCTTCTGGAACAGTTGATATTGAGAAAATGGATGATGGAATCCAGACTATGACTTCCGAGCCTGGGGAGAACCCGTCGCGCAAGGCTAACGGTACACAAAGCCTCGAGCGGTGGATGTAAAATTCCCGCTTTCTCCATTTCGAAATTTACAAATGCAAGATCGAATGATGCGTTGTGCGCTATAAGAACCGAACCTGCCGCGAAGTCCAGAAATTTCGGCAACACCTCTTCAATCTTTGGCGCGTCCTGCACCATCTCGTCGCTTATGTTGTTTATTCTCTGAGCCTCAAACGGGATCTTTCTTTCGGGGTTTACAAGACTTTCGAATTGATCAATAAGTTCGACCCCCTTGATCTTGATTGCAGCCAATTCAATAATTCTGTCTCCGCTTAAGGGTGACAGCCCTGTGGTTTCCGTGTCGAATATCGTAAATATTGGTTCCATTCGCCTTTTTCAATTTCGTTGGCGAAGCGTAACGACTTTGTTTCAAAAAAGCAAATTGTTAAAAAAAACCCGCTTACCTTCGTAAGCGGGCGGTGCCTATATTTTTCCTTTAGCAAGGGAACAGAAAAATTGTTCCGATTTGTATTTTGTATAGTCTTCCTCCTTTAGACTTAAATGTTGCCTCCTCTTCCGTATCCTTCATTGCAATTTTGTCCAAAACGCACTTCTCCGGCAGCCTGGGAACTTCCCCCTGAAGATTCAACTGAATGCAGTACTTCTTACCCGGATGCTCCACAACGACATCTCTTGATCCGCTTTCGATGACCACTCCTCTCCCCTGAATATTCTTCAGCATCTTTTCAAAATCCTGTTCGGTGAGGACATTCAATCGCCTCTTTGTTTTTGATTTTTGTTTGATGATGATCATAAGGAAAAAGTTTTTTATGTGTAAAGTTCACGTCATGATAGCATAAAACATCAAGAAATTCAAAGCCTTTCTTCTGAGCACCCTTGATTTGCACATGGAACCATAGTTTGATTACGGTGATTTTGACCTATTTTTGTAACCGCATACCGCTTCCGAAAATTCGATTTTTCTGGTATAATTAGCAAATAGGGAGAGCTCTTATCTTGCTCTACAGTATGCTCGATTTTGTTTCAAATCATCTCGTCATTTCTTCTGTTTTTGCCGCAATCATAGTTGCGGTGATAAGTCTTGCTCTGTTTATACTCCTCAGGGTGCGACGCAACAGGAAGAGATCCATGAGTATGATCTTTTTGCGTGTCATGCTCCCGAAAAAAGAGGGTAAGGATGAAAAGGAGTCCGAAGGTGAGCAATTCGGAACGAGTAAGGATTTTAAGAAGAATTCCGGCATTATGGCCCAGCTTATGGAGGCTCTTTATGCCATTATTTCGCCGAAGCTCGTGGATAAGATCATGGGACAGGATCTCTTTTCTTTTGAGTATGCGGTTCTGGACAAACGCATCTATTTTTATGTTGTTATCCCCTACTACCTTCAGGAGGTGGTCGAAAAACAGATAACCGCTTTTTATCCTGACGCACAGATTGAGTCGGTTGAGGATTACAATATATTTAAGCCGGGCTCCAAGCAGGCTGCGTGCATGATGAAATTTTCCAACAAGTTTTTTTACCCGCTCAAAACATTTGAACGGCAAGGCGACGATCCGATCAATAATATTCTGAACGCCCTTTCAAAATTTGAGGAGGATGAAGGTGCTGCGGTTCAGCTGGTTCTTCGTCCGAAGGATGACGGCTGGCAGAGTAAGGGCAGGAAGAAGGCTGAAGATATATTTCAGGGTGGAAAGAAGCGGGGATTTCTCTCATTTTTCAACCCTCTCCGCTGGCTTGGCACTCTCATTGATATTCTCTTTCGCGGCCCAACCGCCGAGAACCTTAAGGATAATATGGATCTCGCCAAGGGTTCCACCAGAACCACTCCGTTAACCGATGAGACGGTAAAAGCCATTGAAGAAAAAAACACGAAATCCGGTTTTGATGCCTGTATCCGATTGGTTACCAGCGCAAGAACACAGCACCGCGCACAACAGGCGCTGGATGTGCTACAAACTGCCATGTGCATTTGTAACGCGCCTCATCTCAATTCTCTTTCGTACACCCGATACCATTCCACTCGCGGTATTATCCGCCAATTCATTTACCGATCCCTCCGGAGAACGCTCATGCAGATCCTGGGATTTAACTATATGATTCTCTGTGGTGAAGAGATCGCATCTCTTTTTCATTTTCCTGCGGCAAAATACAACAATATCCCGGGTGTCGCCTGGCAGCGATACAAAATTGCCCGTGCTCCCGACGACCTTCCAAAGCCCGATGCCACAAGCATTCACTTGGGCTATAACCTTTACCGAGGAGAACGAAAGGATATCCATCTTTTGGAACAGGATCGTTTTAGACACCTCTATCTCATAGGTCAAACGGGTACCGGTAAATCCGTGTTCATGGAGTCACTGATAAAGCAGGATATTCAAAAGGGTCGCGGTTTGTGCGTTGTGGACCCACACGGTGATCTTGTGGATGCTTGTCTTACATGGGTTCCACGGGAACGTGCCGACGATGTCATCGTCTTTGATCCGAGCGATCTTGAGCGCCCGATGGGACTCAATATGCTTGAAGCCGATAATCCTGAAGAGAAAGACTTCATTGCCCTTGAGGCCATGAACATGATGATCGGGCTTTTTGGAAATGAGATATTCGGTCCGCGCATTCAGGACTACTTCCGAAACGGATGTCTTACCCTGATGGATGATCCCGATGGTGGTGCTCTTACGGATATTGTGACGACTCTTTACGGATGATGCGTGGCAACATATGAAAGTTGCCAAGGTGCAGAATCCTATTGTGAAATCTTTCTGGGTAAACCAGATGGCGCAGACCGGAGCCCGCGAAAAGCAGGAGATGATCCCCTATTTCGCTGCGAAATTCGGTGCCTTCATCACGAATACCCTGATGCGTAACATCATCGGGCAGACGAAGTCGGCCTTCCGCTTTGACGATGTCATGAACTCCAACAAGATTCTCCTGGTAAAGCTTGCCAAGGGTCTTGTGGGCGACATTAATGCCAACCTGCTGGGTATGATCTTTGTAAACAAAATACAGGTTGCCGCCATGAGAAGGCAGAGAATGGATAAGGAAAAACGCGTGCCGTATTACCTCTATGTCGATGAGTTCCAGAACTTCGTGACGAACAGTTTTGAGAGCATCCTTTCGGAAGCCAGAAAATACCGACTCGGACTTATCATCACTCATCAGTACATCGACCAGCTCATTAAGGATGGAAAAGATGAAAAGGTGAAGAATGCGGTTTTCGGAAACGTTGGAACCATGATGAACTTTAAGATAGGTGCTAAAGATGCTGAATATATGGCAAAGGAGATGGCGCCGGTTTTCTCGGAAAACGACCTCATTAATCTTGAGAGCTTTAATTCCTGCATCAAGCTGAGCATCAACAACATGATCTCGAAACCTTTCAGCTTAAAGACTCTCCGCTACTGGGAAGAGACACCGCTGGAAAAACCTGACAAGAAACTCGCTGAAGCGCTTATTCAGCTTTCAAGGCTCAAATACGGACGCGATGCTGAGTTTGTGAACCGTGAGATCATACGAAGAATAGGTGCTTCCACCGGCGAAAGTTCACCAATGAAGCCCGTTATTCCCATGGGATTCTAGATTCCATGCGGTATAAAAAAACGACCACATTTTCATGTGATCGTTTTATTTTCGAAATGAAGTGTAGCCTTATTCGGCTTTGCAACCAGCGATCTCAGCGAGATTTTCAACTTCACGGGTACCGGGATACTGTTTTCCGTCAATGATCCATGTGGGATATCCGCGAACACCCGCTTCGATGCAGGCCTCTTTATCTTCGTCACAGTCGACCATGGTAACAAATTGCAGAGATGTTCCGAACATCTCCTTCTGATTCTTGCAGTGCGGGCACCAGCTTGTCTGGTACAGCACCACCCCGTTTTCCGTGAGACACTGTGCGATCTTGTCGAATGGTCCCGGCACAGAAACAATACTCGCCTCCCCTCCCGCACATCCTGTTACGAACACAACAATAATGGCCACAATGATGCCAAAGGTGATGAGTTTGCTTCTGAACATGTTATTGGTGGTTTAACTGGTAGAGGTACGAAATGTCTTTCCTGTTCTTTGTGAAGGATTGTATAGATTTTTTATACAAGATGCAAGATGATTTTTTCTGATATTTCATGAAAAAATACGCCATTAGCCGTTCTTCGCGTACGCGAATTTTTTTCGCAAAAACATAAGGAAAATCAGAAGTCCGAGTACTTCCAGTCCTCCTGAAACAATGAACGGCATGTGGTAACCGACGGCTTCCCCCAGTGGTCCGAAAAATAGTGCGCCGCAAATGATACCTAATTTGATGGTGAAAGATGCAATACCGTTATTGCCACCAATGCGTTCTTTCTCGAAAAATTGGGAAACTCCGAGAAACAAAAATGCTATCATGAGCCCATCCCCTACCCCATGTATTGTCCTTGCGACTACGGAAGAAAAAAGATCGGGAACGGTCATGGCTATTTGCGTAAGTCCGGAAATCAGCATCCCACAATAAAAGAGCCAAGGAACACTTATGTGTTTCTTATCAATAAGCCGTCCTACGATAACAGATGTTACCACCATGGCTCCCAGTTCACAGGCCATATACAGCCCCATATGCTCCCTTGCGAGCCCTAGATTTTCCTGAAGAAAAAGTGAATATGCCGTGAGTTCCGCTCCAAAATGCAGAGCAAAAATAAAGAGAATAAAGAGAAAAACAAGAACGCTTGGATGAAAAATATCTTTTTTGTAATGCGCCATGGTTACCTCGCCCAGTTGTACGGATGGGAGAAGAAACGTGAGGAGAAATAAGAAGCTATAGAGTATGGAGTTTATTTGAAAAACCGACCCGAAAGAAAGACGGCTTAAAAGAATACCGCCAAGAATCATTCCCGCACCTATGCCAACTTCCTTAAGGGCATTGTACCCACCGTAATACACTCCCTTATTTTCCGTAATTCTTGCTTTGTGAAGCAGGGATTCCATGGAAACAACAAGTAGAATTCCTCCGAAGGTGAGAAGAACAAACATTGGCATTACTTGCCAGAATGTCTTTGCGCTCGGAAGCAGCGTGTATGCAATAAACATGAGAAGCAGGCTCGCTGAAACGAGCCTTCGTGACTGTATGCGGTCGTTGATGAAGCCGATTGGCAGTATGATTAAGAATGCTGTCGCGCTCCCTGCGGCGTAGAGCATACCTATTTGCGCCCCGGAAAGCCCCAGCTGATCACGGAAAAAGATGGGGAAAAAGAACCCCACCATGGATGCGGCGAACGCCTCCATACCCGCAATTCCGAAGACGAGGAATCTGCTTCTCATAATTCTTTTTTTACAAAACGCGCTTTTTTCAATAAGATAACGTACGCTTACTTTAAACATTTCACTGCATCAATGCTAGATAAACTCCGTAAAATTCAGAAGGAGTTCGAAACACTCACGGAAAAACTTTCCGATCCGAATCTCGCCAAGGATCCGAAGGAGTTTGCGAGGGTTGCAAAAAAGAGATCCGTGTTAGAGCCTACAGTGGAACTCACCGTGACCTATGACGCGTGTCTGAAGACCATAGAGGATTCGGAAAACATGCTTAAGAACGAGAAGGATCCGGAACTTTTGGAGCTCGCGAAGCTCTGAACTCCATGAAGCCAAAACGAAAAAACTTGCGCTTGAGGAGAAGATAAAAGAGGCATTGATACCTAAGGATCCGAATGACGAAAAAAGTGTCATCGTTGAGATCCGAGCCGCTGCCGGCGGCGAGGAGGCGGCGCTTTTCGGAGCGCAGCTTTCACGCGCGTATATGAACTATGCCAGGGGCCAGGGATTTAGTGTGGAGATTTTAAGCCAGAGTGAGGCTGACGCAGGCGGTATCAAGGAAGTTATCTTTAAGATTGAAGGACATGGGGCTTATTCCAAATTCAAGTACGAAAGCGGCACTCACCGCGTTCAGAGAGTGCCCGTGACGGAGAATCAGGGACGCGTTCATACCTCCACTATTACCGTTGCCGTGCTCCCGGAGGCTGAGGAGGTGGATATAAAAATTGAAGATAAGGACCTGAAGATTGACGTGTACCGTTCATCCGGACCGGGCGGACAGAGCGTGAATACCACCGACAGCGCTGTACGCATTACGCATATACCGAGCGGACTTGTGGTCTCCTGCCAGAATGAAAAGTCCCAGCTGAAGAATAAGCACAAGGCCATGGAAATTCTCCGATCGAGAATTCTCGCCCTGGAGGAAGAGAAGGCCGCGAAAGAACGTGGTGACCAGAGGCTTGCGCAGATAGGAAGCGGCATGAGGGCGGAGAAGATCCGAACCTACAACTTCCCGCAGGATCGCGTTACCGACCACAGAATCCACCAAAACTGGTCCAATATTCCATCGATCATGGAGGGAAATCTTGATCGCATTGTAAGCGACCTTACGGTCGCCGATAACGCGAGGAAGCTCGCGGAAAAATAGAGCGATGTAGGGTTGACAAAGTGCTACTTTTCGTTTAGAATAGCGCACTTTCAATTTTTTCTATGAATGTTGCACAGTCTCAACCCGGAGACATTGGTTACCTGCATGATATTCGCAAGGAGCTTTATGGCGATAACGGCATTCGGATGATTGCCGATCTCTCTGAGAGGCTTCAGAACAGACCGTATATCTATAAACTCGTTGTCAATATCCGAAGGGATCTTGAGATAATCCTTGGATCCCTTGACTCATTCGTTTCCGAAGGCATTTTACCGACCCTTGAGGAACTCGATAGCTTTGAAAAGTCTATTTTGCCAAAGCTTCAAGAAAATAAGATTTCCATTTCTGATGATATTGAATACGAAATAGCGGAAATACGGGGGAAGATTTCCGTGAAAACACAGTCTTCACCATGCGATGGCGCAAGAAAGATTCGTACTGAAAACTAGAATGGTTTTATGGATCGAATTAAAATTGACCCGCTGTCTTTTTGTTCAAGAATAATTTACTTAAAAAGATACTTTGTTTTTGAAACTCACCATGAATAATCCAGAATATTCACCGGAAGACATTTCTGCCCTTGAGCGTACTCGTGATGATACCTATCAGGGGTCATGGATTTTGATGCTGAAGGATTTTAAGAAACGCCTCAATGACACTCCGCTTCGTCATGAAATACGAAAAAATATTCTTAATGATATCCCCATTATCGAAGGAGTACTTCGTGAAAGCTATAAGGAGATCGTTGGTAAACTGGCCAGCCTTTCGCTTTTGGATGCTGAAAGAAATCCTC
The DNA here is from genome assembly GCA_963775025.1 of uncultured bacterium. Taxonomy (GTDB): domain Bacteria; phylum Patescibacteriota; class Gracilibacteria; order JAUYGZ01; family DAOVYC01; genus CAVZHD01. The sequence continues at coordinate 7,826 of CAVZHD010000001.1, read as the reverse complement.
TTATGGTTGGAAAATGGCAGATTGAAGACGTTGTCGATGTTAAAGACCTTGAAATCATCCGAGAGGAAATTCACGCGGAACGCTTGCGTATAACCGGTACGCTAATAAAGGAGGATCAAATCCCCTCGCAGAAATCGGATCCTGATGAAAACTTTAAAATTGCCGCCATAACCGCTGTTTGCAAAGATAGTTTTTGCTCGAATTGGAACTCTTACATAAAGACACTCCGTACTGTTGCAAAAAATAAAAAAAAGACTCCGAAACAAAGGCAGGATGCCTTAAATGAAATTGCCTTCATTCGGGAAAAAATTCTTGCTAAAAAGAAAGTGTAATCTTTGTGACCATGGCACTGGAACACGAAAACAACCCGGAGAAAAAAGAACCGGTTACGCCTGACCCGAAGCAGCCGGAGAACGGCAGTGAAAATGGTGCACTTCGCGAAATTGCCGATGCTCAGCGCGAAAAGATTTTCGCGGATCTTGAAAAGGGCTCGCTTGAGGCCCTGATGGAATATATTTCCGAGAAAGAACTTGGTGTTCGTAACCATGAACGGACACGGGTGACCAAAAACAGTAGCACGAGCTATCCACAGCATGGCAAACCGCTTGATGGCGAGTATTTTATCGAAGATCTTGGAGTTTCGAGAACATTTACGAATGGGACATGCTCGGATTTTATTTATGATTGGGAAGGCATAGGCATGCGAAATCAACTTCTGCAACAACACACTGAGCATCTGAGAGAAGATTTTTTTAAGGATCTGGCGGATCTCTTACCTGAAAATAAAACCATTCTGGATATTGGCGCCGGCATGGATATGGCTCCTATCAGGGCATTTCTTAAGGCCGGGCATCGCGTGATCGCCACCGATGCCGGCAAATCCATTATGAACAATCTTGCAAAAAAGACGGGCATCCCCACTTTTGCCTGCGATCTTGAGAATATAGGGGAGATCGTTCCCGGAAAATCCATCGACTACCTTTTTGCCAACTCGACTCTTGGATATATTGATCCGCGAAAACTTCCAGGCATTGTCGAACAGCTTTGTTCCATTATGCGGGAGGGTGGGGTTTTTACGTTTGATATGGCGCCCCATCCCACCTATTTCCGCATTGCTGAAAAAAAAGAGATTTCCACGGTCATCAATGATTCCGATATGGATCCGAATAAAGTTATTGAGTTTGTCGAAAAATACGGAGTACAGGAGGGTATCGCCGCCACGATGTATTACTATATCATTCGACATGCCGCCACACAGGTCGGCACGCTCCTGTGGCTTTCTGAACTTTTTGAAAATAATGATTTGCACACGCAAATCGGCGTTCGAAAAATTGAGGAGAATGGAAGTTCACGTTCGGTTTACACTCTCCGCGTAGCTCAGGGGTCACACCCGATCGTTATGGATTCCTCGGATGAAACATTTATTGTTGATAATTCATTTTGGAATTCGATTGATTTAGATAACACATTTATTCCTCTTACTACCATTGACCGACAAAGCGGTAGCCGGCTGGCAAAATTGTTCCGGCTTAATGTTAGTCACAGGCGTGCCCCATGGGAGGTTGTGCATTTTTTCCATGCGCACTATGACCCGAGTGCCCTTACTCCGGAGACGCGCGACACCATCAGATCTTTTTTTGATCCTACGGTTGTTTGCGACCGCCTCCAGGCGGCATCAGAAAACGGAAATTTTTCACAGGGACTTTCTCTTGATCCTACTATTGTCATTGATCAGGGCATTCGCAAGCAGGTGCTTCTTGGTCTTTTGTTTGCGGAATATCCTGAGGATGAAGCCATGCATATGGCAGATGTGATTATCGACCAGAAGATCGATGAGATTAAAAAACGACGCCATACCGATCAGCAGATCGCGATACAGCAAAAAGAGAAGGAGAAAAGAAGAGAGAAGAAAAAGAAAAACAAGCGACGCTAGCTTTGTATTTTTTTGATCGCTCTTTTGGCGTGTGTCGCGATAGCGACACTCGGATCTTTCGTAAGTTTCTTCAGGAGCGGGAGACAGGATTTTGCGCGCGCGTTTTCGGCTACGATGCAGGCGTTTCGTACCAAGCCTTCACGTTTCGCGCGCATGAGCGCGCTCCCGGCAAAGCGCTTCTGGAATTCTTCCTGTGTTCTGATCGCGAGAATTTCCTGGAGCGAAAGAGACTCCCCTGCCCTGTGCTGTAAGAAATCAGATTCGGAAGTTACTTTCGCCCGCATATTTTGCGGGCAACACTCCTGGCAGGTGTCACAGCCAAACAGTCTGTCGCCTATTTTTTCGGAAAGTTCGATCCGGGATCACTCCCTTGTATTCTATGGTCAGGTACGAGACGCACTTTCGTGCGTCCATTCTGCCGGGGGCGGTAAGCGCGCCCGTCGGACACACTGCCAGACATTTCCGACATGAGCCGCACGCTCCGTGATTGAGTTTGAGCTTAAGTTCCGGAAATCCGTGAGTCGTAAGAATCTCGCCTAAGAGGATCCACGAACCGAAGGGCTTGCTTATGAGCATGGTATTGTTGCCGATGTACCCCAATCCCGCCTCCGCCGCGTAGGCTCTTTCGAGAAGCGGAGTGGCATCAGCGTTATATTTGAACTGATCTTCGGGATACAACTTCTTGAGTTCTGATACTATTTTTTTCAGCTTATTCCCGATCACCTTATGGTAGTCGCGCCCCCACGCGTAGCGGGCAATGCGCCCGTGACCTTTTGGAATCTCACCCGTTTTCTGAAAATAATTGATCCCAATGAGAATGATTGATTTGCAGTCGGGAAGAATTTTTTCGGGGTGAAGCTTGAGCGGTGTGTGACTTTTGAGATACTCCATTTTTCCAAAGCAGCCGCCTTTAATCCATTCACCGTAATTTTTTTCTTCGGTTTGGTGTTGCTTAGGATGAATAACAGCGAGATAATTCACCTCCTGCCTGCCGAAGACTTGAGAAAGCGCGTTTATGTCCACAATTTTCACTTTAATAAGAAACGACGGTATTATATCCTGAAAACCGATTGTTTACGTGATTATTCCTTTGCCACTCCCTATGCCTCAATGCTCACAATGTTCCGCGTCTTTTGAGATTCATCCGGACGAGATGGATTTCTTGAAAAAGATGGATTTTGCGTTTGGCGGTACCAGCGTTTCCATTCCCGAACCGATTCACTGCCCCGACTGCCGCCAGCAGATACGGGCAAGTCATCGAAATGAGCAGTATTTCTACCCGCAGAAATCCACCCTTTCGGGTAAGAGCCTTATTTCCCTTCACGCTCCGCGCGCGCCCTGGGGAAAACCGTATAAAATTTATTCCCATGAAGAGTGGTATGGCGACAAGTGGGATCCCATGGAGTACGGGAGGGATTTTGATTTTGGCCTCCCTTTTTTCAAACAGTTTGCCGGTTTACATAAGGACATTCCCAAGCTGGCCCTTATGACTATGGATAACGAGAATTCTCCCTACACCACGGGCACAGCCTACTGTAAGAATTGCTACCTCATCAACTCTTCGGAGTACTGTGAGGATTGCTACTACGGTAAGCTTTTACAGACCTGCAAAAATTCTGTGGACTGCTCGTATCTGTATGACAGCGAACTCTGCTACGAGTGCTTCAGTGTGTACGGTAGCTACAACTGCATCCACCTTTCCTACAGCAGGGGTTGCAGGGACTGCTGGTTTTCGGAAGGGCTCCTCAACTGCAAAAACTGCTTTCTGTGTACCAATCTGAAAGACAAAGAGTATCACTTTATGAATGAGCCACTGGATAAGAGTGAATATGAAAGAAGAATTAATGAATTTAAAGGTTCCTACAGAAATTTTGAGAAGGCCAGGGAGCTTTTAAGTGACCTAAAGAAGCAGCGAATCCACAAGTACGCGAATATTGAGCAATCGGAAAATTGCACGGGAGATTTTATCAAGGGCTCCAAGAACTGTACCGATTGTTATGACACGAATGACAGCCAGGACTGCCGGAATGTCATCGTCGGAGTGGAGCTTAAGGATGTGTATGACTGCTCGAATATGTACATTAAGCCTGAGCTTAACTACCAGGTATTGGGCGCAATCGGCAATTACCACGTAGCCTTTTCGATCTACGTTTTCCACAGTCAGGACGTTTTGTACTGCGAGCAGATGTATGACAGCGAAAGCTGTTTTGGATGCGTTGGCTTAAGGCGCAAAAAGTACTGTATTTTCAACAAGCAGTACACAAGGGAGGAGTACGAAGCGCTTGTGCCGAAGATTATTGAGCACATGAAGAAAAACAATGAATGGGGACGTTTCTTCCCCATGGAATACTCGCCCTTCGCGTACAATGATTCTTTAGCCTCGGAATATTTCCCGCTATCCAAGGAGGAGGTTTTGAAAAAAGGGTGGCACTGGAACGACTACGAAGCGTATCCCGATCACAAGGATTCCGGCTACAAGTTCGCGGACAATATCGCTGATGTTAAAAATGACATAACCAAGGAGGTGCTCAAGTGCAAGGTCTCAGGAAAATTCTATAAGATCATCGCGCAGGAGCTTGAGTTTTACAGAAAGATGGCAATTCCAGCTCCAAGAGTTTCACCCGATCAGCGCCATAAAGACCGTATGGCGCTCAGGAATCCGAGAAAGCTGTGGGAAAGAAAGTGTGACAACTGCCAGAAGGAGATGCAATCCACTTATGCGCCTGAGCGACCGGAGAAGGTGTACTGTGAAGAGTGCTATCTGAAGACGGTATACTAATTTTCACCCTAAGTACTATGCCTGAGCCTGTTATCATCTCCGATAGGGAAAAGATGCTTTGCGAGCATTTTGATGTTCCGTTGCCTAAAACATCCAGACTTGATCGGGTAAGGGCTCTTATGGCTACAAGAAATGAATGGAAACTCTACCGCAGAAAGTGTGATTTCACCGGCGATGAAATCATCAGCGCCTATATCTCCAAACTCCCCCTTTAAGGTGTATAAAAATGAGGTTTGGTGGGGTAGTGATTGGGATGCTGTGGAGTACGGAAGAGATTTTGACTTTAATCGCCCGTTTTTTGAACAATTTGCGGAGCTCCAGAAGGTCGTTCCACGTGAAGGAACATCCGTTTTCAGTTGCGAGAACTGCGACTATAACGGTCACATAAGAGAGTCCCGAAACTGCGATCTTAAATCGCTCGTATATCAGTGTGAGGATCCGTATTACGCGTACTGGATGGTGCACGACAATAATGTTTTTGACAGCGCTTGCACTAACGAAAGCACCCTTTGCTATAACTGCATTGCGGTAAATAACAGCTACCAGTGCGTCATGGTGGAAGAATCGGAGAACTGTAACGATTGTTATTTCTCCTTCCAGCTCCGGGGATGTGACCACTGTCTTTTCTGCAGTAATCTCGCTAATAAAAGTTACCATCTTTTTAACAAGCCGTGTTCGGAAGGAAGAATTCGAGGATGCGAAAACCAAGTATTTTCATGGCTCGTGGACTACGTGGAAGACGAACATAGATAGTTATCTTACGATGCGAAGAGAAACAGTGCATCGCTTTGTTCACAATGTGAATTGTGAAAATTGCCTTGGTGATCATCTGCACAACTGCCGCGATCTTGAGGACTGTTTTGAAGGCTTTGACACCGAGGATGGCATAAACGCCGTCTCTCTCGACAGGTCAAAAATCATCGCAAATGTCTACTCTGCAGGATGGCCGGGATGCGAGGGTGTATACATGAGTACCGTTATTCGTGGTTCTAAAGATATCGCCTTCTGCAAATACACGCGGTTTTCCGGCAGTATGCGCTACTGCGACAGCTGCAATTCATGCGACAGCTGTTTTGGCTGTATCGGACTTCATCATAAGAAATATTGCATTCTCAATAAGCAATATTCTCGGGAGGAATATGTTGAGCTTACACAGCGCATCAAGAAGCACATGATGGAAACCGGTGAATGGGGGGAGTTTTTCCCACATTCGCTTTCTCCTTTTGGCTACAACGAATCGATTGCTCAGGATTTCTTCCCTCTCTTCAAAGATGAAGCTTTGAAAAGGCTTTCAACTGCTCGAATTTTGAGCCAAAAATAAAAAATCAAAAAATACATTAAGTCTTTGGGTTGCTATGTCGACTTGTAGACAATGTCAGTCCGCGTTCGAGATAACCGATCAGGATCGGAAGCTTTTGCAGAAGATCGCACCGCGATTCAATAATATCCGTTATGATTTTCCTGAACCGACACTTTGCCCTGCGTGCAGGCGCCAAAAGCGCCTTGTGTGGCGAAATGAGTGGAATCTGTATCACCGGGTTTGCGATTTTACCGGGAAGAAGTTGATCTCTGTTCATAATCCCCTGTCCCCTTTTAAAGTCTACGATCCGGCAGTCTGGTATGGCGACAAGTGGGATCCCCTGGAATTTGGACAGGAATTTGATTTTGACCGTCCGTTCTTTGAGCAGTTCCGTGAGGTTCAGCTTAAGGTTCCGCGAATGGCTCTGGCGGTTCTTGATAACGAGAATAGTTCCTATGTGAACCAGTGCTGGCACAATAAAAACTGTCACCTCTGTTTTGATGTGGGCTACAGCGAGGACGCGCTGTATTCCTACGTCACCTACCATTCCCGCAACGTGATGGACATCACCCACGGTGAGAATCTGGAACTCAGCTATTCCTGCGTGGACTGCTCCAACTGCTATGGCTCGATCGGGCTTCAGGATTGCTACAACTGTGCCGATTCCTATTTCTCCTTCGATTGTAAGGGCTGCAAACACGTCCTTTTGTGCAGCAATCTCCGCAATAAGGAATATTACATTGCCAATCAGGAGGTCACTCCTGAAAACTTTAAAGCTGTGGTTGAAAAGTTACGGCTTGGATCCCATTCCGGTCTTCAAGACGCCTTTAAAAAATTTAATTCCGTGCGAAATAAGGCGATTCATAAAGAAAATCACAATATCAATTGCAACGACTGTCTGGGTGATTACCTTTCCAGCGCCAAAAACTGTAAATACTCTTTTGAGTCCTATGAAGCGGAAGACTGTAATTATATTACGCGGGCGGACTCTAAGGTGCGGGACATCATAGATGTGGACCATTTGGCCGAGGTGGAGCTTGCTTACAACTCTATCAGTGTTGCCGGTTATCGTGTTATTGCCGGCTATCTCATTGTCTACGGGAACAATACATTTTACTGTGACTCGATACATAGCTCGAGGGATTGCTTCGGATGCTGCGGGGTAAACAAAAAACAATACTGCATCCTAAATAAACAGTATACCGAAGAGGAGTATGGAAAGCTGGTGCCACGGATCATCCAGCACATGATCAAAACAAAGGAGTGGGGTGAGTTTTTCTCCACCCTCTTTTTCTCCTTACGGATATAACGAAACAACGGCAAGTGAAAGTTTTCCGCTCACCCAAAAAGAGGCTTTAGCTGCCGGATTTAATTGGTCCGATTTTGTTTCTCCGCCACCCACCGTCAAAAAGACTATCCAGGCTTCCATGTTGCCGGATGATATCAAAGATATTCCGGACGATATTCTTAACTGGGCGATTGTCTGCGAGGAGAGTAAAAAACCCTTCAAGATAATAGCTCAAGAGTTGGCCTTTTACCGAAAATTTAATCTTCCTATTCCTCACCGGCATCCGGATGTGCGCCACAGGGATCGGGAAAGTTTGCGAAATCAAAAAACGATGTATGCCAGACCCTGCACCAAGTGTGGTGCCAGTATGCAAACAACATATGTTCCGGGGGGAGACGAAAAGGTGTACTGTGAAAAGTGTTATCTGGAGACTGTGTACTAAACAACTGAAGATTCAAGATTTAAAGATTCAAAAAATTATAGAAATGCAGTAATTTTGAATCTTTGTATTTTAGAATTAAGTTTA